>CAWHEZ010000034.1:0-96017 GCA_963828345.1 uncultured delta proteobacterium | reverse complement strand
AGCCGGACTATTGGGCGTGCTCGCGGTCGGCTTGGGCTACGGACTGCGGCTGATCGGACGGGTCGGCCAACTGGCCGCCGCCGCCGAACGCATCGCCGCAGGAACCGCTGATGCGGCGCCGGTGCCGGATTCCGGCGACGACCTCGACCGGGTCGCCGCCGCCCTGCGGGATGTTGGAAACCGGCTGCGCTCGGGGCACGGGCCATCCCCGCGCTGATGCCGAAATGGACTGACGCGCGTGCCGATCGACACGGCCTCGCGCTGACGGAGGCACCCCTGACCGAAACCGTGCTCCTGGTGGACGACGACCGCGAGATGCTCGTCTCCCTGCAAAAGGGGCTGGCCCGTCATGCCCCCGGCCTGGAGGTGCGCCTGGCGGGTGACGGCTTCGAAGCCCTGGACCATCTTCGCCGGCAGGACGTATCCCTCGTGGTCACGGACCTGAAGATGCCGCGCATGGACGGCTTCGAACTGCTGGCGGCTATCATGCGCGGCTACCCGGACATCCCGGTGCTCATCATCAGCGGGTTCAGCACCCCGGACATGGAACGGTTGGCGCTGCAGGGCGGCGCCGTTGCGTTTGTCGCCAAGCCCTTTCTCGTCGAGGAGTTCGCCCGGCGGATGCAGGCCGTGCTGCGGCGCGCCTCCGAAGGCGGCGTTCTTCACAAGGTCTCACCGAGCATGTTCCTGCAGCTGATCGAGATGGAGCAGAAGTCCTGCATCATCCGCGTTGCGAACGTCGCCGACGGGCACAAGGGAGTGCTTTTCTTCCTGGACGGGCGACTGGTGGACGCCCGCGTGGGGAGCCGGCAGGGCGAGTCCGCGGCCTACGAGATTTTCTCCTGGGACCAGGTGAGCCTGTCCATCCAGAACGGGTGCTCCATTCGCGAGCGGCGCATTTTCAAGGACCTGAACGCGCTGGTGATCGAGGCCGCGCGGCGCCAGGACGAGGACCGGGAGGCGGGGACGGGTGAGGCCGAAGCCGCCGCCCGCCCGGCGGGTAAGGCGGACCCGGACGCCGCCGACCCCCTGGCACGCTTGCGTTCCAAGCTGGCGCAGGCCTTCAGCGCTGCAGACGGAATCGGCACCCTCCACACCGACGAAAGCTGGGATTACCGCCTGAAACGCCTGTCCCAGTCCGGCGACCGCCTGGGGTTCGGTAAGCTGCTGGCGGGGTATCTCGCAAAAGGGGAGGGGGAGGGCGTCGTCCTGACCCCGGCCAAACCCACCCGCGTGCTGCCGGTCAGCCCCAAGAGCCCGCGCGACCGGCTGCTGCAGTTCATGGCCAACGAGAGCGGAGGTCCGTCGTGACACCCGATCCCCTGCTGACGCTGGCGGCCGTGGAGGGGGTCAAGGCCGTGATGTTCTTCTCGGCCGCGGGCGAGCGCGTATTCGCGCACCCGGCACCGGGTGGCGGCGAGACGTCCGCCGTGGGCCACTGGGCCGGACTGCTCGAGTGCCTGCGGCCGTTGCCCGAGGCCGAGCTCGTTTACGCCCGCGCCGTGCTTTACGCCCGGACGTCTCCCGCCGGAACGCTGATCGTCGTGACGGGCCTGGTGGCCCCCTCCGCGCTCGTCCGTCTGAACTGCGACATCGCGTTGCAGGAGGTGAGCGCCCTCCAGGCCCCCAAGGGGCTCTTCTCGCGGCTGAAACGCAGGACCGGCCGGCTGGGGAGCCTGGTGCAACTGCCCGAGCTCTACGAAAACCGGGATTGACGGACCCGTCAGGCTTGCCCCCCTCAACTGTCCGGCTCTTTTGCCGATAATACCTCCAGGCGCTACGCGCGTCCGAGCCCATCCGCGCGAAAGGTCGTATCAGCTAAATGAGAACCGATATCGAGTCCAGGATCAACGAAGCCGAGGTCTGCCGCTCCATGGGGCTGTATTCCGAGTCCCTGGCCATCTATGAAAAGATCCTCCCGGTTGTCCCCAACCAGTCCGCGGACGTCATGGAAACCATCCGCGGCCGGATCGGGCTGCTGCGCCAGGAGATCGCCAAGGAGGATGCCACCTCCGTTCCCGGTGTTTCGGCCAAGGAGATCTCGTGGATCCGGGAGGCGATTTCCAGTTCGGGCGATCTTTCGGCCATCCTCGACAGCGCCTCGGCCTTCCAGGAGATGGGCCTGCACGGAGAGGCCGTCAACGAATATGCCAAGCTCCTGGGCGAAGACTATCCGCCGGAGAAGGTGATCCCCGCTCTGACCGAAAGCCTGCTGAAACTGCACTCCCCCGCCCATGCCGTCTCCGAGGTGAATGCGCTCCTTGAAGCCGCTCAGGTCGATAAAGGCAAGGCGTCGCGGGTCAAGTACCTCGTGGGAGTGGAGCTCGAAAAACGCGACCAGCGCGACGCGGCGCACGATCTTTACAAGGGGGCGGCTGAGCTGAACCCCGCGGACCCGGACATCGCCAAGTCGCTGGCCTCCGTGGCCGCGGCGTTCGCCTCCGGGTCGAAATACGACTACCTGCTGCGCGAGCGGATGGTCACGACCGATCAGCTCCAGAAGGCGTTCGGGCTGGCCAAGAAGACCGGCCGCAGCGTCGAGCACGTTTTGACCGACACCTTCAAGATCAAGAAGGAGGCGATCGGGAAAAGCTTCTCCCTCTTCTACGGCTGCAGGTTCCGGGCGTTCGACCCGGGCGTTCCGACTCCGCTCGAGCTGCTCGCCAATCTGAAGAAGGCCTTTCTGCTGAACGAGCTCTGGATCCCGCTCTCGTGGAGCAAGGAAGGCATCGAGGTGCTGGTCGACGACCCGCGCAACCTCAACAAGACCGACAACATCAAGGCCCTGATGAAGACCACCAAGATCAATGTCTCGGTGGCCATCCGCGAGGACATTCAGGCCTTCATCAGCCATTTCTTCGACAAGGACCGCAGCGCCGAGACCGCCGCCCCGCCCGAAGAGGCCACCGACGACATCGAGATCCCGGACATCACCTTCGAGGAGGAACGCGAGGAGTCGGTCGTCGAAGAGGCCGACGAGAGCTCCAGTCAGGTGGTCAAGCTCGTCGACCAGGTCATCATCGCGGCCTACCGCAAGAATGCCTCCGACATCCACATCGAACCCTCGGTGGTGACCAAGGCCACCTCCATCCGGTTCCGGCTCGACGGGGTGTGCCAGGAGTACATGAAGATCCCGAACGCCATGGTGCGCGGCGTCGTCTCGCGCATCAAAATCATGTCCAACCTCGACATCGCCGAGCGCCGGCTGCCCCAGGACGGCAAGATCAAGTTCCGCCGCAAGGGGGTTCCGCCCTTCGAAATGCGGGTGGCGACGCTGCCCACCGCCGGCGGGTTCGAGGACGTCGTCCTGCGCATCCTGGCCTCGTCTGGCGCGCTGAAGGTCGATGAAATGGGCCTGACCGAACGCAACATCCGTGTCATCAAGGCCATCGTCCAGAAGCCCTACGGGCTGATCCTCGCGGTGGGCCCCACGGGCTCCGGCAAGACGACCACCCTGCACGGACTGCTCGGCCACATCAACAAGCCGGGGGTCAAGATCTGGACGGCGGAGGACCCGATCGAAATCACGCAGCAGGGCCTGCGCCAGGTGGAGGTCAAGCCGAAGATCGGGCTGGACTTCGCGCGCATCATGCGGGCCTTCCTGCGCGCGGACCCGGACATCATCATGATCGGCGAGATGCGCGACGAGGAAACGGCCTCGATCGGCATCGAGGCCTCCCTGACCGGGCACCTGGTCTTTTCGACCCTGCACACCAACAGCGCCCCCGAAACGGTCACGCGCCTGCTGGACATGGGGCTGAACGCGCTCAACTTCTCGGACGCTTTTCTCGGGGTGCTCGCCCAACGCCTGACGCGGCGCCTGTGCACGAACTGCCGCAAGGAGCACCTGCTGACGCGCGAGGACTTCGACGGGATGGTCCAGGACTACGGCCGGGAGTGGTTCGACCGCAGCGGGGTCGAATATGCCGAGGGGATCAGGGTCTACAAGCCGGCCGGCTGCGAGAGCTGCTCCAGCACCGGATACCGGGGCCGCATGGGCATTCACGAACTCATGGAGGGGACCCCCGAGATTAAACTGATGATCAAAAAGCAGGCCAACACCGAGGAGATTTTACGGGTCGCCCTGGAGCAGGGCATGTCCACCCTGAAACAGGACGGCATCAGCAAGGTGTTCAAGGGGCTCACGGACATGACCGAAGTGCGACGCGTCTGCATCAACTGACCGGTTGCAGTTTCGCGGGCGACGTGAGAGGGTAGGGGCTCTCGTCGACCACTCGTAACCGCAGCGACCGCCGATGGATATTGGATCGCCCGAATGGGCCCGACTCATCGCCGAGGGCGCCGCCCCGCTCGGGGCGGCGCCGGGGCCCGAGCAGATTGCGCTTTTCGCCCGCCACGCCCAAACTCTCCTGGAGTGGAACGCCGTCACCAACCTCACGACCATCACGCGGGCCGAAGACGTCGCCCTGAACCACTTCCTGGACTCGCTGGCCGGGGTCGCCGCCGTCCCGGCGGGTTCGGAACTCCTGGACATCGGCAGCGGCGGCGGGTTCCCCGGTCTGCCGTTGCACGTGACCGTTCCCGGCCTGCGAACCACGCTGGTCGACGCTTCACGGAAGAAAGTCAGTTTTCTGCGCCACGTCATCCGCTCGCTGAGGCTGGAGCGGGTCGAGGCCCTGCACGCCCGCGTGGAGGACCTCGGCCGGAATCCGGGGTACGCCCGGCGCTACGACGTGATCGTCAGCCGCGCGTTCGCGTCCATGCCCGACCTGCTGCGGGCCGCGTGGCCGCTCGTCAAGCCCGGCGGGCGTGTGGTGGCTCTGAAAGGGCTTCTCACGGACTCCGAATTGGGGGCGCTGCGGGCGGATGCGGCGGCCGGCGCCTACGGAGCCGTATCCCGGGTGGAAACGAGCCTCTACCGGCTCCCCGGTTTGAAAAGCGAGCGGATGCGGGTGATCGTGGGGTGGGCACCGGGCTGAAGCGGATGAGGGCCGGCGGGCCGCTCACCCCGGCAGGGGCACCAGCTCGGCCGAGGCGTTCGCCCCGGAAACGTGCACCACGGCCACGCAGGGGAACTCACCGTGGCGCGGAGCCCCGGCGCTGCCCGGGTTGAGAAAGAGCACGCCGTTCTTGCGCTCGATGGAGGAATGGTGGGTGTGACCGGCCACGACCGCCAGGCAGTCGTCCCGGATGGTGTCCGCACGCAGCCTCAAAACGTCGTGGATCATGTAGACGACCCGGTCGCCCAGGCGGATGGATTCCTTTTCGGCCAACCGGTCGGCCCAGGGCCCGCAGTCCATGTTGCCCCGCACGGCCACGACCGGCGCCACCTGCGCGAGGGCGTTCAGAATTTCGCTCGAGCCCACGTCGCCGGCGTGCAGGATGACATCCACATTGCGGAACGAGTCCAGCACCGTTGGGGGCAAATAGCCGTGGGTGTCGGCGATGACCCCGAGGCGGTAGTCGGTCTTGATGGGCAGTGTTATCGGCATGCGCACCGCCGCGTGAGAGGGCCGGCCGGGGCCGGCTGGATGGACGTTGAACCGAGATTAGATGAACGGGTTCAGCCCGTCAAGGGAGAATTCGGGCCGCGCCGCACACGGTTCCACGTGAAAACACTTCCGCTGGGGGAGCCCGGCGCAACCCGGCGCAAGAATTGGGGGCAGCGGCCCGCAGGGGTTTGACAGGCGGCGGGTGTTTGGGTATTGGAATTTTGGTGTTTTGGGTTAATGCCGGGGGATAAGGTATTCGGGTGTCGGGGGATTCGGTTGAGCTCACCTCGGCCTCCGGCGAACGGAAATATCCAGGAGGGGACATGAAGATTGTGGTCGGATACGACGGCAGCAATTCGTCCAAGGAGGCTCTAAGGGTGACGCGCCGGTACGCGTTGGCCTTCAAGGCTGCCGTCGACATCGTGACGTCCATGGAGAAGGGCACAGAGCAGGAGCAGCAGGCCATCGAGGATGCCGAGCGCGGCCAGGAGTGGGCCAAGACCATGTTCGATGAGGAAAAGGTCGCCTGCCGCACCCACCTCCTGATCCGGGGGATGGCGCCCGGGGAGGACCTGGTCGATTTCGCTCGCGAGAATCAGGCCGACATGATCGTGGTGGGGGTCAAGCGCCGCTCGAAGATGGGCAAACTCCTGATGGGGTCGACGGCCCAGTATGTGGTCCTGCAAGCGCCTTGCCCGGTGGTGACGGTGAAATAAGCCGAGAGCCCATGAAGCTGAGAAGCTCAAGGGCGTTTCAGCCGTTGCCTCCTATCCGCATGGCGTCACGACCTCGAGCCGGTCAGTTCTTCAGGCTGTGGATCGGCGCCGGAATGAAGCCCCCGCGGCGGATGAAGGGGTTGTCCCCCGCGGCATTGTTGACGGGGATGATGGTGGCGTGCCCCATCAGGCCCCCGAAGTAGGCCTGATCCCCGGCGGCCTTCCCCGGCACCGGGATGAGACGCGTGGCCGTGGTCTTGTTGTTGACGACCCCGATCGCGAGCTCGTCGGCCATGATGGCGGTAAGGGTTTCGGCCGATGTTTCCCCCGGGATGGCCACCATATCCAGCCCGACCGAGCACACGCTCGTGATCGCCTCCAGTTTCTCGATGCACAGGTGCCCCGCGCGGGCCGCCTCGGAGATGTTCAGGTCCTCGCTCACCGGGATGAAGGCGCCGCTCATCCCGCCGACCCGCGAGCTCGCGAAGGCGCCGCCCTTCTTGACCGCGTCGTTCAGCAGCGCCAGTGCCGCGGTCGTGCCCGGCACCCCGATCGCCAGCAGGCCCAGGCTCTGGAAGATCTCGCCCACGCTGTCTCCCACGTTCGGCGTCGGCGCAAGCGACAGGTCCACCACCCCGAACGGGATCCCCAGGCTTTCCGCCACCTCGCGCCCGATGAGCTCGCCCACGCGGGTGACCTTGTAGGCGGTCTTCTTGATCAGCTCCGAGAGGCTGCCGAGGTCGAGGTCGGGCCGCGCCGCCAGCGCCCGGTCCACGGCCTTCTTGACCACCCCCGGGCCGCTCACGCCGACATTGATCACCGCGTCCGCCTCGCCGATCCCGAGGTAGGCGCCCGCCATGAAGGGCATGTCCTCCGGGATGTTGGCGAACACGCAGAGCTTGGTGCAGGCGTAGCCGTCGTGCGCGGCGGTGAGCTCGGCGGCGCGCTTGATGGTCCGGCCGAGCTGGAGCAGGGCGTCCATGTTGATGCCGGCCCGCGTCGATGCGGCGTTCACCGAGGCGCACACCCGCTCGGTCGTCGCCAGTGCCTCGGGGATGGCCTCGATCAGCGCCCGGTCCCCGCGGGCCATGCCCTTCTCGACCAGGGCCGAGAACCCGCCGATGAAGTCCACGTTCACCTCGCGAGCGGCGGCGTCCAGCGTGCGCGCAAGCTCGACCATTTCGGCCGGAGACAGCGCGGCGCCCACGACCGCGATCGGGCTGACGGCGATGCGCTTGTTGACGACCGGGATCCCGTACTTGCGGCCGACGCGATCGCACACCGGAACCAGCCGGCCGGCCAGCCCCATCACCCGTTCGGCGACGCGGCGGCGAACCTCGTTCAGGTCGGCGCCGGCGCAGTCGAGCAGGTTGATCCCGAGGGTCACCGTGCGCACGTCCAGGTTCTCGTTCTTGAGCATCTCGAGGGTCGAGATGATTTCGTTTCCGGTCAGCATGGGGACCCCTTTTCAGATGCGGTGCAACGCTTCGAAGATGTTGCGGTGCTGGACGCTCAGGTCCAGCTGCAGGCTCTGCGCCCGCGCCTGCAGGTCCCGGGCGAACGACTGGTGGTCCACGGAGGCCGGCACGTCAACCTCGTAGATCATGATGTTGTCGCCGGGCGCCTCGCCGCCTTTGAAGAACGCCTGCAGGTTGGTGATGTTGACTCCGTGGCGGGCGATCACCTCCGAGATGTCCGCCACCAGGCCGCGTCGGTCGGGACCGCGCGTGGTGATGACGAAGGGCTCGCAGGCGGGCGGTGCGCAGGCCTCCCCCGCGCTTTCGCAGGGCTTGGTGTGCACCTGGAGCCCGAGGGGCCTCAGCCGCCCTTCGATGGCGCGGTGGAGCTCGCCGGCCGTGAGCCCGTTCGGCAGCCCGACCAGGAAGATGCCGGCGAATTCGGCCTGCAGCATGGCCTGGCTCACGTTCTCGATGTTGCAGCTCTGTTCGAACAGCACGCGCGCCACGGTCGCGACGATGCCGGGGCGGTCGCGGCCGAGGATGGACAGGATGGCCTTGTTCATGCTCGCTCCTTGATGCGAAAAGGGAACCTACCTTATCAAACCGTCAGCGGGTGTCAACCGGCCCCGGGTTTGCGGGTTTGGCCGGCGTCGTGGTAGAATGGAAGCGACGGCGGAAGGCAGATTCCGCCGGGTTCGAGCTGCCGCCTGACCTCACCCCGGAACCGCGCTGAACTGGAACCGAGCTGAACCGGATGCTGATCGCCACGACGCACAAGAACGCCGACTTCGACGCCCTCGCCTCGGTCATCGCCGCCCGGCTGATCTTCCCGGCGGCGAACGTGATCCTGCCCCGGACGCTGAACCCCAACGTCAAAGCCTTCCTCTCCATCCACAAGGATCTCTTCGAGACCCGCACGGCCGCTGAGATCGACCTGGGGCTGGTGAAGCGGCTGGTGGTGGTCGATACGGCCTGCTGGCGCCGCCTGGACGGCCTGGAAGCGCTGCGGTCGCGCGAGGGGCTCGAGATCCTGGTCTGGGACCACCACCCGGGCGAGTGCACGATCCGAGCAGCCGGGGGCAGCATCCGCGCGGTGGGTGCCACGACGACCCTCATGGTGGGAGAGCTGCGCCGGCGGCGCAAGGTGCTGACCCCGATGCAGGCCACCCTTTTTCTCGCCGGGATCTACGAGGACACCGGCAACCTCACGTTCCCGTCGACCACCCCTGAAGACGCCTCCGCCGTGGCCTGGCTGCTGCGGCGCAAGGCCGACCTGAACATCCTCAACACGTTCCTGCGGCCGGCCTACAGCGAAAAGCACAAGGCCGTGCTCTTCCGGATGCTGCAGCAGGCGCGGACGCTGCGCATCAAGGGGCACCGCATCGGGCTCGCCACGGTCGCCGTCGAGGGCCACGCGGACGGCCTGGCCGTGGTGCTGCGCCTGTGCATGGACCTTCTGAATGTGGACGCGGCCTTCGCGATCCTCCCGCAACCGGAGAACGACCGCTGCACGGTGATCGGCCGCAGCCAGTCGCACGCGATCGACGTGGGGGCGATCCTGCGGCGCTTCGGCGGCGGCGGGCACCCCCGCGCCGCCTCGGCGCAGGTCAAGGGCGAACGGCCGAAGGACGTCGAGCGCCGGATCGTCGCGGCGATCCACCTCGAGCAGCAGGCCGCGGCCCAGATCAGCGACCTGATGTCCTTCCCGGTGCACACCGTGACGCCGCAGACGAGCATGGAGGAGGCGGCCATGATCCTGCGCACGCGCGGCATCACCGGGATCCCGGTGGTCGAGGCCGGCCGGGTGGTGGGCGTCATGTCCCGGCGCGACTTTCGCAAGCTGCGCAAGGAGAAGCAACTGCAGTCGCCGGTCAAGGCCTTTATGTCGGCCACAGTGCTGACGATCGAGCCCGGCCAGAGTCCGGCCGAGGCCGCGCGCCAGATGGTCCAGCACGACATCGGGCGGCTGCCGGTGGTGGCCGACGGGCAGCTGATCGGGATCATCTCGCGCTCGGACGTCATGCGCTACTTCTACGACCTGCTGCCGGATTGATCATCCTCGACGAGTTCGGGATCAACGGGTCCAACTGAACCTGGAGGTCACGCCATGATCCTGCGGCTTGCGGTATTCGTGCTGGCCTGTGCGTGCGGTGTCGCCTATGGGGGGGCGCCGCCGCCGGCGCAGACCGCGGCGATGACGCGGGTGGTCTCGGACAACCCGCCGTTCATCCTGTACAAGCCGGCCGCCTGGACGCTGCGCCAGTCGGCCGTCGGGGAGACGCTGAACATCGCGGTGGCGAGCCCGGACGGGCAGAGCGTCGCCGAGGTCGCCTTTACCGACAACCGCAGGCAACGGCTTGACGCGCAGCAGGTGCTGGCCCAGCGCGTTCGCGAGCTCAAGGCGCGCCACCCGGACCTGACCGTCACCGCGGCGTCGGCGTGCAAGGACACCCCGCCCTCGTGCGCGGAGGCCTCGCTCGCCTACACGGCCGGCGGCACGGGGATGCGGGGCCGGTTCTTTTTCCACGGCGACCCGAACGTGTCCACGGTGCGGAGCTACCGGGCTCCGGCATCACGGCTGCCGCAGGAGAGGGCGCTGCTGCTCGACATCCTGACCAACATCCACGTGCGCGAGCCGCGGCCGCTCAAGGTCCAGTTCGTCCCGCGCCAGGCGGCGGACCGGTCGCTGTCGATCGAGCTGCCGGCCGACTGGTCCTTCCTCGCGCAGAAGGGCGCCATCGTGGCGGCCGCGCCGCAGGGGCGCGCCGGCTTCGTGTTCACCGTGTTCACCGTGGTGCCGCAGAGCTACGGCGTTGCCCCGCAGCCCGGGGTGATCGTCGCGCCCTACCGGCCGCCGCAGGCGTTTGTCCACGACATCTTCGCGCAGTTCAAGAACCGCCAGACCCGGGTGGTGGCCTGGCAGCCCGATTCACAGGCGACCGCCGCGTGCCCGTCGCAGATCGGCCGTCAATGCGAGGTCGCCGACATGCAGGTCGGCTGGGTGTCGCCCGAAGGCGTGCCCTGCATGGGCGGGTTCAAGATACTGAACGCGCAGCCCAACACGGCCGGTCACTGGTTCAGCATCGTCGCCGGCATCTGGGGCCCGGCCGACGACCTGGCGCGCCACCTGCCGGTGCTGGAGCACGTGGCGAAATCCTTCTCGATCAACGATGCCTACGCGCGGCGGTACATCGAACACGGCCTCGCGCGCCTGCGCGAGCTGCAGCAGAAGACCCGCCAGGCCATTCAGGATCTCTACAAATCCATCGAGCAGAACCAGCGCGACTACGAAGCTCGCTCGGCGCGCAAAGAGGCCTCCGACGCGAAATGGGACGACTACAGGCGCGGCAACAGCTACTGGGTGTCGGACCTGGAAGGCGGCAAGGTGTACCAGACCGACCCCTGGGGCACCCGGGACACCTCCACCGGCACCCGCTACGACGGCCCTCCGCACACCTACATCCATTTCGAAGGCCAGAACCCGGCCCACCCGTCCGAGAACATGCGCGAGATCAGCAGCTACGAGCTGAAGCAGATGAATCGCTGACCCGCGCAGCCTATTGATCGCTCCTGGGCCGCAGGCGGGTATTGGATCTGATAGTCTTTCAGTTTTGGCCTGCCGTTGCTCTCCGACGCAGAGGCTGACATTGGGCCGACCGGGAAAGAGCCGCTCGCGGTTGGTTGAGGCGAATTAGGGGCCATGCGTTCTTTATTGGTTTGATAATCGAAAATCGAGACGAAGCTCTGATGTTCTTGAAACCGGCGGCCCCTCGGACGTCTCGAGGGCCAACGGAACAGCGCATTTAATGCCGCGGCGCGCGTGCCCGTCGGCTCCAGCGTTCGATCGCGCTGAGGAATTCGAGGGTCTCGGCGTAGTCGGCGCCGTAGGTGTGGCAGCGGCGCTTGGCGATCGCCGGGAACAGCGACTGCTCGGTGCCCCTCTCTCCGATGAGCACCGTGGGCCGGCCCAGCGTGTCGGCCATCCCCAGCTCCAGGCACACGTTGAGGTTGAAACCGGTTAGGTCGACGATCACCTGGTCGGCGTGGGCGGTTTCCTCCCAGATCGATTCGATGATGTCCTGGCCCTCGGCCACGTCGCCCCGCACCACCTCGAGTCCGGTCTTCGACAGGCGGGCCTCCACGTCGCGATAGACCTCCTGCGTCGTGGCCAGCCGCGGGTCGAAGGGCATGACCACGAAGCAGCAAGGCCGATCGGGATCCGGGTAGCGCGGCGGCCAGCGGGGCTGCAGAAGGTGCAAGGACGAATCGCCATACTGGCTCAGGAACTGGTCCAGGGCCGCGCGGAACGCCACGGGATCGTCCTGGGCGTCCTGCATCTGCGCCAGCGCAACAGCGATCCGGCCGCGTGCCGGTGCGCCGCCGGCGCCGGCAACGATGCGCCGGCACGTCTCGATCGTCGCCGGTGCCGAATCGGGTGCGCTTGAAGTCTGGCTGCCGTAGAGCACGGTGTCGAGTGCGGCTGGCAGGGCTTCCTCGAGATCGGCCTCGTCTCTGTAGGCCACGATGCGCTGGGCCACGTCGAACGGTATCGTCACGCCCTCGCGGCAGAGGAGAAGCACGTCGGTGCCGAGGGCGTAGGCTTGCCCGAGCTGGTAGAACACCTGCGGGTCGCGCTCGGACAGGTCGAAGACGGCGATGCCCGCCCGCTGGGCGTCCTTCCAGCAGGCCTGGGCCGGATCCACGCCGGGCTGGAGGAGGGCCGATACCTGCATGCCGATCGCATCGGCCGCACGTTCGAGCACGCGGCGACTGGTGGGAGGACCGGCATGGAGAACCCGGTTCACATCGACCCGGATGGACGGGCCTGACCAGATCGGCCGCGCAACCATGGCGTGGCCGCGTCGGTCGAACTCGCGCCACTCGTGCATCAGACTGCGCAGGCTGTCGCGCTCCAGATTGACGAGCCACGCCTCGTCGCCCTCGGGCTGCCGGACGCGGTTGGCGAACCCTGTGAGTCGGCCCCAGAGCTGCGCCAGGGCGTCGCGCGTGGATTCCGATCCCGAAGCTGCGACCGTCAGCGCCCCCATAAGCCGCTCCTGCGCCTCGGAGAGCAGGCCTGCCACCCGCGAGGGGCGCGTGCCCTCCGGCAGTGGCGAGCAGGTTCGCTTCTCGCGCACCATAGGGCGGATTTCGTCGATCAGGCGCAAGAGGTCGGACTTCTGTTTCGTCCTGTCGGCCAGGCGCGCCTTGAGCATCGAGGGGTCCGCGGCCGGTGGGTCCGCATCCGGATCGAGCGCCCCATCGCGCCGGATCACGTCGCCCAGGCGCTTCATCAGGCTGCTCAGTGCCTGCTCGCGCGCGCTGTCGAAACGGCCCTTGCGCCGCTCATCTTCGAATACCTGCTGCGCCCAAGCGAACATGGCCTCCCGACTGCCGCCATCCGGGGAGCCCGAGAGGTCGATGCCGTCCTCCTGCGCCCTCACGACATCTCGGTCGTGTCCGGCGATAGTGGCACGTGCGACGACCGCGCCCCCTCTCGCCATGATCACGCCGCAGTGAACACAGCGACGCACGGCGCCAGCCTGCGCCTCGCTGAAGTACCACTCGCCCCACGCGTGCGACTCGCCGGAGAGACACGGCTGGACGGTCGGGATCGCCACTATCGCACTCGTTCCCAGAGCCGGTGCGAGCTCGACTGCGGGAAGAACAGCTGATCCGCATGCAGCTCGAAGGCCCGCCCGCTCTCGTTGCCATCGTCGAAGTTTAGAAAGAGCGTTGCGCCGCGCGTCTCCCACGTGCCGTTCTCCGGCGCGGACCGGGTTTCGCCCATGCCGCTTGCCGAGTGCGACCAGCTGGCGAACCGGCCTTCGTCGTCGAGCACGAGATGTAAGTCGGTCACGAGACTGAAGCCGCCGCTCGACATGGCGTCGGTGTATCGCCAGTGGCCCACGAGCCGGCCGTCACGCTGGGGCAACCTGCGGTCGCCCTGGGCAGCGTCGCCCCGTGCCAGCAGATCGGCCACCTCGTCCTCGTTAAACGTGGGTGGGGCCGGGCGCGGCTTTGCTTGTCCGCTCTCCGCGCGTGGAGAGGGCCGGGCCTGGGCGTCGTCGCCAACGGCGCCGAGGATCCGCCCGAGCGCCGCGGTTGATTCGGCCAGCTGCGGCATCCTGGGCTTCATGGCGTCGAGGGTCTCCTTCTGCGGCTTCCCGCCCATGCCGGCCGGCGCAGCCGACTGTGCGACGGGAGCCGGCGTCGCGCGCGCCTGCAGCTCCCCGCAGCGGCGGCAGACGCGCACGGGTCCGTTGTGCACGTTGCTATGCTGCCAGTCGCCCCAGGTGTGCTCGATGCGTCGCTGGGTCCCCGGCGCCTGGCAGCGGCTGCAGTGGTCCTGCTGCGTGCACGCCTCTTCGGCCGTGTATCGCCACTCGTCCATTACATGGGCCAGTAACGCAGGCTGCTCCGCGCGACAGCGTTCGCACACGTGGTGGCGCTCGCAGCTGCCCTCAGTCGCGTACCTCGGCTCCCCCCAAGCATGGCTAACGCGCTGCTCTTGGATCCGGCACCGGCCACAGCTGCGCACTTGGTCGCACGCGCCGTCAGCCACGAAGTCCCACTCGCCCCACGGGTGCTCGACCTTCTGGCTTTCGGTGCCGCAGCGCTCGCAGACGCGGGTGAAGGTGCAGCCGTTCTGCACGCTGGCCCTCCACTCGCCCTGGTGCAACCCGACGAGGCACTTGCCCTTGTTTAAAAGGTCCTTGAATCCCATGCTGCGCGTCCCTCCGTTGTGGATACGAGGATCTCGGTCCGCCGCGCGGAGCGCAACCCACGGCGCCCCCCGACAAGGGAACCGCTATTGGAGCGCAACGGTTGGCCGATGGCATGATTGCGGGCCGATTGCCCGCCTGCCCCAAACAATGGGAATGCCAATTTGCCCCCCGCCATGGTCAAACAGTAAACACCCCCTTTCGTGGGTGTCAACACAGGGGATCCAGCCGGCCAGGCGCGTTTTCGCCCGTATTCGGCCAGACCCCGGTACATCGGGCCGGAGGATCATTCAAAAATACGCTTCGTCGGGATACCACGGATCGGTGGGATAATCGTCGGCGCTGGGCGCCGGCCAGTCGTTGAATGATGCAGCGGCCAGATCCGGGGGGCCATGGGCTATCGGCCGGGGCCGGGCCCTGCTCTGTCACAGCCCAAGATGGGTGAGGACCTTGCGGATTAAATCCTGGCCTTCGATGACGGCGATCACACCCATTGTGCCTGTCAAGCGGAGCCCCGGGGGGTGCTCACGACACTTGCAGCGCCGCCGGGAGGTCGGCCAGGCTGTGCAGGAACCCGCACCCGGCGGGACAGAGCGAGCGATCGGTGAGGGCGGTGGGCACCACGTAGCAGCGGACTCCGGCCGCCAGCGCCGCTGCGGCGCCGCGCGGCGAGTCCTCGACCGCGACGCAGTCCTCCGGCCGCAGCCGCAGGCGCTCGAGGGCCGTGTGGTAGGCGTCGGGGCTCGGCTTGGGGGCCGCGTAGTCGTCCTGCGTGATCATCGTCTCGAAAAAGGTCAATAGCCCGGTCGACGTGTGCACGCGGTCGGCGTGGTAGCGGGGGGCTCCGGTCACGATCGCCAGCCGGAAACGCCCGGCCAGCCGGTCGAGCGTTTGCGGCACCCCCGGCAGGATCGGCACGCCCCGGTCCACCTTCTCCCAGAACAACCGGTCGCGCCGCGCGATGATCTCCTCGACTGAAGACGGAGCGATCCCGAGCCGGCGGGCGATGTCGCGGGAGTGTTGGCCTTCCCCGAGGTAATGCCGCGCCCAGAGCGAGCGGGCGAGCTCCGTTCCGGCCGCCTCGAACGCCGCGCGGGTGGCCTCGAAGAACATCTCCTCCGTGTCGACCAGGACGCCGTCGTTGTCGAAAAGAATCGCCTTCATCCGGTTAGGGCTCGACCGGCGCCTGTTCGCCGCCCACCCGCAGGAACCTGACGCCCGCGCGTGGGATCACCGCCGCGGCCACGGACAGCCGGCCCTCCCGGGGAGAACCGGAGCGGTACCCGTTCGCCACGACTTCGGCCGTTTCATCCTTGAGCGTCACCTTGACCACGGACAGCTGCTCGTAGACGGCCTCGCGCGCGACGAACACCACCAGGTTCCGGCTGAAGTCGACCCGGGGGGCGATGGTGCCGGGCTTGACCGCCTGCCAGAAGGACGCGAAGGCCGCCTCGTCGCCGAGGCACCCGCCGCGCAGCCGGGGCCGCCATTGGGGCAGAGCCGCGAGCTCGGCGGCCGAGGCCTCCCCGCTCCAGGATGCGACGATCTTGAGAAAGGGGGGCGGGGCTACCATGGGCTCGTTTTTCCCGACCGCGCCCGCAGGGAGGGCGAGAGTGACGGACAGCAGCAGCGCCAGAAGGATGCGCATGATCGCAACCGCCTTTCGAAGGTGCGCGCGCCGGACGCGCCGGGTTCAGGCCGGGCGGCCGTCCGACCGCAGAGCGGCCAGGCGTTCCCGGATGAAGCGGCTCAGCTCCTCGGCCCGGACGCGCGGGATGGCAGGGACGTCCCCGGCGAGCGCTGCCACCGTCGCCTCGTCGATGCCGGTCATCTTGTGGACGAGGAAGGTGTCGATTTCGCTGTCTTCGAACCGCACCCCGCAGGCGCCGACCGCTCCGAGGAACTCGTCTCCGCGGTAGATCGGGACCACGAGCTTGAGCATCCCGGCGTCGCACTCCTCGACCACGGGTTCGCGGGCCCGGCGGGCCATGGCCGCGATGTTCATGTGAGCCGGGGCGCAGATGAAGCTCTGCCCCTTGTCCGTGTCCTTGACGGCCGGGCAGAGCCGGTTGACCCAGTGCTTCTGCGGGGTGATGCGGAACCCCTTCGGGTCGAAGACGTTGGCGTCGATGGCAAAGCGCCGGTGGATCTCGTTTTCGAGCTCCATCCAGCGTTCCAGGGGTGCGAGGTCGGTCAGTTCCATACGGCTCACGTTCGGATGGGGTTGAGGGTGAACCAGGCGGCCAGGCGCTCCAGTCCTTCGGCGGTCGACACGCGGGGCGTGTAGCCTAAATCCCGGCGGGCCGCGCCGATGTCGAACCAGTGGTGGCGGGCCAGGGCATCGGCGACGAAGCGCGTCATCGGCGGCTCGCCCGGCAGTTTCAGTCCGGCGTAGACCACCTCGCAGGCCCAGCCCAGCAGGCGGGCGGCGCGGTGGGAGACGCGGCCGCGGACCGGGGGGCGGCCGGCCGCCTTCAATATGGCGTCGATCATGTCCCAGACCGCGACCGGCTCGCCCTGGCTGATGAAATAGACGCGGCCCGACAGCTGCGGGTCCGCGCGCAGGCGGTCGGCGGCGAGAACGTGGGCCTCGGCCGCGTTGTCGATGTAGGTCGTGTCCACGAGGTTGCGGCCGTCGCCGATCCGCCGCAGGCGGGCCGCCCGGGCGACGATGCGCGGGGCGAAGTGCGGGTCCCCGGGGCCCCAGATCTCGTGCGGCCGCAGGCAGATGGTCGCGAGCGCGCCCGTCGCCCCGGCGCGGACGACCGCCCGCTCGGCAACGGCCTTGGTGCGGGCGTAGGCGGTCGGGTAACGTTCGGGGTAGGGCGTGGACTCGTCGACCCCCTCGAGGTCCGGCCGGTGAAGACGACGCTCGGCGTGCTGGTGTGGACCAGGCGGCCGACCCCGCCGCGGCGGCAGGCGGCGATCGACGTTCTCGGTGCCGACCACGTTGACCCGGTGGTAGTCGCGCGGGCGGCCCCAGGGCGGCGGCTTGGCGGCCGTGTGGTGCACGACGTCCACCCCCGCGCAGGCCCGGTCGATGGCCTGCGGGTCGGCGATGTCCCCCTGCACCTGCTCGACCCCGAGCGGTTCGAGGGACGGGTGACGTCGGCGGGCAAAGCTCCGCACCCGGTCGCCGCGCGCGACGAGCCGGCGCACGACCGCGGCGCCGAGGAACCCGCCGCCGCCGGTCACGAGCACGGCTTCAGGCCGGTGGGAGCTCGTCGTCATCGATGTCGGCCTGGCGGCAGCGGCGCAGGGTCTCGGGTTTCACCTTGCCGGCGGCCCACGTTGCCAGCTGCTCGCGGAAGATCTTGGCGTTGTGGCGGATGTCCACCGGGAAGCCGGGGTGGACGAGCACGATGCGGATGCCGCGCGTGATCTCGTGCGCCCCGGCCAGCGCCAGCAGCTCTGCGGTGAGGGCCTTGCGGTCGACCGGGGGCTTGGAGGCGCGCAGCTCGATGCAGACGACCGGCACCTGCTGGCGGCGCGGGCCCAGGCCCACGAGCGCACTGCGGTGCACCAGGGGGTGCGTGTTGAAGATGGACTCGCACGGGATGGTGTACAGGGTCCCCCGGGCGGTCGTCACGCGGTGGCTCTTGCGGCCGCAGAACCAGAGCCGCCCCCGCTTGTCCATCCACCCCAGGTCGCCCATGCGGTGCCAGAACCCGTCCCGGTCCGGGATCTTGGAGAGCAGGTCGGCCTCCGGGTTGTCGAAATAGCCGCGGCTGACGAGCGCCCCGCGCACCGCGATCTCCCCGATCTCTCCCTGCGGCACGGCCAGATCGTCCTGCCACTCGAGGATGCGGTCGTCGCTCACCGCGATGATGCGGATCGGGATGTCGTTGATGGGTCGCCCGACGCAGATGCCGTACCCGCGGTCGGTGAGCGCGCGGGTCTCGCCGAGGATTTCGCTGCCGAGGATCGAGGCGATCGGGACCGCCTCGGTCGCACCGTACGGGGTGTGGATCTCGGCCCCCTCCGCGAGCAGGGTCGAAAAGAGTTCGACCGTGCGGGCCTGCACCGGCGCGCCGGCCGAGATCACGCGCTTGAGCGACGGGAAGGTGATGCCGCGCGCGCGGCCCCAGGCCCCCACCCGCTCGAGCAGGGCGGGCGAGGCGAACATGTTGGTGACCCCGTGGTCGTCGATCGCCTCCGCGATGCGCTCGGGGTTGACCTTGGCCGGGCGGGTCGGGTCCATGTCCGGGACCACGGCCGTGACGCCCAGCGCCGGGTAGAAGAGTGCGAAGAGCGGGAAGGTGGACAGGTCGATCTCGTCCTCGTCGAAGTTCAGGTGGGAGCCGATCTGCGCGAGCTGGGCGTCGAAGTTGCCGTGCGTGTAGACCGCGCCCTTGGCCGGGCCGGTGCTGCCGGTCGTGAACAGGATGGCCGCCGGGTCGTTGGGTCCGGTGCGGGCGATCTCGAAGGGTTTCCAGGGGGCGCCGCGGATCCCCTTCAGCGTCGGGCCGCGCCAGAACCAGCGCCGGCCGACGGTGATGCGCGTGCGCACCCCGGCGAAGAAGTTGGGGCAGAGGGTCCTCAGGGCGTGCGCCGGCGGGATGCCGATGAAGGCGTGCGGCCGGGTCGAGCGGTAGCAGGCGAGCATGCGCCGGATCCCCATGCCCGGGTCGACCACCACCGGCACGGCGCCGACCTTGAAAATGGCGAAGATCAGCTCGAAGAACTCGATCCCGGGGCGGACCATGAGAATCGTGCGCGTCCCGCGGCCGATGCCCGTGCACTGCAGGCCGTGCGCCACGCGGTCGGACTCCGTGTCGAGCTGGCGGAAGGTGAGCTGCGCGTAGACGGCGCGCCCGTAGCGGTCGCGGCCGGCCGGGCAGACCACGGCGCGCTTGAACGGGTGCCGTCGGGCCGCATCCGCGAGGTGGGTCGCCACGTTCACGAAGGCGGGGTCGGGGGGGCGTTCGGGCATCGATGTCGTTTCCCGGGAATCGGAGGCAGAGGGTTGCCGTCAACCGGTCGGACCCTACACCAGCCGCAGGCCTTTTTCAATCCGCGGCCGGGGTGCGGGACAGGAAGTCGCGGACGCGGGCGAGGATGGGGCCCGGCTCGTCCTCGAGCACGTAGTGGCCGGCCTGCGGGAAGCGGTGGGTCTCCGCCCGCGGGAAGCGCCGCTGCCACTCGGCCAGATAGTCCAGGTCGAAGACGAAGTCCCGCTCGCCCCAGCAGACGAGGACCGGTTTCGCCTGCAGGCGCGCGAGCCCCTGGTCGGTCAGCGCGGCCAGCGCGTAGCTCGGATCCGCCGGGCTGAGCGGGATGTCCTGCACGAAGCGCAGGGTGGCCAGGCGGTTGCGCGGGCTGCCGTAGGGCGCGAGCAGGCCCCGGCGGACGGCCGGTGCGAGGCCGCGCGCCGAGGCGGTCCAGGCGGCGCCGCGCGCGAACAGGTTCAATCGCAGAACGGCCGGTTCGGCGACGAGCGGGACCCCGCGCACGAACCGCAGCGCCCACGGCAGCGTTTTCCAGTGCGGCTTGAGGAAGGCCGCGGTGTTCAGCACCACCAGGCGCGCGACCCGCTCCGGGTGGCGCACGGCGAAGGCGGCCCCGATCATGCCGCCCCAGTCGTGCAGGACGAGCGTGATCGGCCGGTCGAGGCCGAGGCCGGACAGCAGGGCCTCCAGGTCGTCGACCCGGTCCTGCAGCCGGAACCCGTATTCCGCGTCCGTGGGCCGGTCCGAGAGCCCGCAGCCGATGTGGTCCGGCGCGATGCAGCGGTAGGCCGGCGCGAGGCCGCCGATGAGCTCGCGGAAATAGAAGGACCAGGTCGGGTTGCCGTGCAGCATCACGATCGGCTCGCCGCGGCCCTCGTCCACGTAGTGCATCGGCAGCCCGTTCACGTCCGTGTAGCGCGAGGTGAACGGGTAGAGCGGCCGGTACGCCGCGGGTGGGACGGCGGGGGTCACCAGCGCACCGCCAGCATCAGGCAGTTCAGCCCGCTGCCGATGCCGAGCAGGCCGACGAGGTCGCCCGGGCGCACCACCTCGCGTTCGGCGGCGATGGCGGCGGTGATCGGCAGGGAAACCGTGCCGATGTTGCCGAGGTAGCGGAAGGTCGTGAAGTCCCGCTCCTCCGGGATCCCGATCGCCTCCAGGATGGTGCGCTGGTGGGCGGCGCCGACCTGGTGGCAGATGACCCGGTCCGGCTGGTCCGCGGACAGCGCCAGCGCCCGCCGGAACTCGTGGAAGGTCTCGATGCCGAGGGCCACCCCGTGCTGCAGCACCTGGGTCGAATCGGTTTCGGCCATGTGGCTCGTGCCGCCGGGGATGCCGGTGTCCGGCCCCCACACGCAGAGGCGGTGGTGTTCGGGCGCGCTGCGCGCCACCCCGCCCAGCAGGCGTCGGGCCTGGGGCGCGAACGAGCCGTCGGTCAGCACCACGGCCACGGCGCCGGAGCCGCCGGTCAGGGTCGCGACGGTCTTGCGCAGCGTGTCCATGCTGCGCTCGCGCAGGAGGCGGTCGATCGTGAGGTCCACGATCTCGCGCGCGGATTCGCAGGCCACCACCATGCCCGCCCGGATCTGGCCGAGCTCGATCGCGTTGGCGACGTTGACCATGCCGTTGAGGACCCCGAGGCAGGCGTTGGAGACGTCGTACACCATGCACGTGCGCGGCAGACCCAGCCCGTCCGCGACCGCGCAGGCCGAGGCCGGCTCGAGGTTCTCGCGGCAGACGGCCCCGTAGATCAGCATGCCGATGTCCGCGCGCGTCGCGCCCGCGGCGGCGAGCGCCTTGCGCCCGGCGCGGATGGCCCCCCGGCTCAGCGGGAAGCCGGGGTCCCAGTAGCGGCGCTCGCGAATGCCGGTGATGGCCTCGAGCTGACCGCGCTGGATGCGCAGCGCGTCGTACAGGGGCGCGAGGCGGCGCTCGAGGTCGTCGGAGGTGACGACGTTCGAGGGCAGCTCGTAGCCGAAGGAATCGATGAAGACGCGTGTGTAGTTCAAGGGGAAAAGTCGTGTTTTGTGTTTGGTGTTTGGTGTTGGGGGTCGGGTGTTCAGGTGTTTGGGTATTCAGGTGTCTGGGTGTTGTTGCGCCAGGGCGTTTCTTGCCGCTTCGTCCCTGAACCCTGAACCCTGATCGACTGCCCCTCCATCGTTGTAGTCCCAATACCAGATGAGGCTCCGATGTCAACGGTCGAGGGGCACCAGCGACACGCCGAACCCCTCCATGCGGTAGATGGGCAGGCCGTCCACCCCGAGCAGGCCGTGCGCGAGAACGGTCGTGACCGTCGCCTCCACGACCTCCGTGATCTCGGCCGCGACCGTCACTTCGCGGTTGGTGGGCAGGACCTGGCCGCGGTAGCTCCAGCGGTGCTCCCGGCCGAGGGCCGGGGCGAACCGGTGGGTCCGGAGGAGGCCCGGCCGCAGCTGCATGGCCGCCGCCTTGAGCAGCTGAAGGAAACACTCCAGCCCGAGCGACCCGGGCCAGACGGGGTCCTGGAAGAAGTGCGCCCTGAAAAACCACTCGTCCGGGTCGACCCGCTTCACCCCGCGCAGCCGGCCGAGACCGGCGCGGCCCCCGCCCGGGACGACGTCCACGCGGTCGAGCATGCGCAGCGCCCGGGCCGGCAGCACAAGCCCTTCGCCCGGCAGGCGCGCCTCGTCCGCGGGCGAGACGGGCGGGAGGTCCGGCATCCCGGTGGCGACGACCCGCGGGTCTCCCGTCCATGCCACCGGGTCGGCCGGGTCCGGGCGCAGGCCCTCCTGGCGGTCGAGGGCTTCCGGGGTGAAGAAGCCGAAGTAGGTCGAGCCGCCGTAGACCAGGCCTTCGCGGTCGTGGACCTCGAAGTCGAAGTGCTGAATGAGCATGTCCCGCACTTCCGAAAGCTGCGTCAGGCGCACGCGGGTGTGCAGGGTCCCGATGCCGGCCGGGAGCTCCCGGTGCTGGACGGCCTTGCCGCCGAGGTTCCTGAAATGCAGGGGCTTGCGGCTCTTCAGAGCCGAGCCCATCCAGGCTGCGAGCCAGCCGCAGGGCTGCAGCGCCGCCTCGAGCAGGATGCAGTAGGGCACGAGACCCGTGCGTTCGGCGGCCAGGTACCAGGCCTCCGGCGGCACGTCGTACTCGGCCTCCGTCCACCCCCCGGGCGCGAGCACCCAGGGCGCATTGCCCGTGCGCAGCACCCGGTCCACGCAGAGATAGGGCGGGGAGGGCAGCCGCGCGATGAACCGGTCGGAGTCGAACGGCGCGTACGGCGGGCCGAAGGCCTCCGAGGGCTTGCCGCGCGCGAAGGCCTCCAGCCGGTCGCGGGTGAAGACCGGCGCCGGCGGCGCGGCGGCGGGCGGCGCCGAGGCGCGGCGCCGCGACCAGAACGCCCTCAGCGATTCGCGCGTGGCGCCTTTGAGCTGCAGGGACATGTCGCGGAAGCGGACGATGTGGCGGCCGTCGGCGATCATGTCCGCGTCGGCGATCACGAACGGCTCGGGCCCGTACCCGAACTCGCGCGGGTGCACCTCGTACACGACCCGACGGGTCGCGGGGGTGACCGGCCCGCGGCACTTCAGCACCGCCCGGACCCCGGTGAGGGGCGCGTACCGGAGCTCCGGTGCGTCGCCGACCCAGCCCATGCGCTGCACGAAGACTCGCAGGGCGTGGGCGCAGCACTCGTACATCAACGTCCCGGGCATGACCCGGTCGTCCACGAAGTGGCAGGTCAGGAACCAGTCGTCCGGGTGGATGTCGGCCTCGGCCCGAATCCGCCCCAGCCCGTAGCGGCCGCCGCGCGGCTCGAGGCCGAGCACGCGGTCGATGAGGCGCATGCGGCCACCGGGCAGGCGCAGCGCGGCCGGCAGGGCGATCCCGGCGAACGCCCCCCCGAAGCAGGCGCCGGCATCGCCCGCGCGCAGCCGGGCGAGCGCCGTCTCGTCGTAGCTCTCCTCCGCCGGCGGGACGAGCTCCTCCCAGTCGGGCGGCCGGCGGCCTGCGGCGGGGCGGCGCTCGTCCTCGCCGAGAATGATGCCGCCCGAGTTGGCGACCTCCTCGGGCGTGAAGAATCCGGCGCAGCCGCCCGTCATGGTGATCAGGGGCTTGCCCGCGATGGTCCCGTCGAAGCGGAAGAGGAAGAGATGGGTGTCGCCCTGCCGCAGGAACTTCTCGATCGCGATGGCGTAGCGGATGGTCTCCCCGGGGGCGGGCAGGTCGCGGTGGAATTCGACGGTCGCGTCGAGCAGGCGGTAGGTGCGGCGGCCGCGCACGACGAGGTCGATCCCGAGCCAGGCCGAGAGGAAGAGGTCGGCCTGGCCGGCCTCGACCGCGATGCACACCGGCGCCCGGCCGCCGTCGAGGTACCACGCGTCGGGCAGGACGTCGTGCTCGGTGACGATGCGCCCGGGCCCGAGGCCGCCCTTGTTCCCGTGGATCTCCAGGATGCGGTCGACCAGCATGAGCGGCTCGTCCGGCAGCCGGACGCGCGCGGCGAAGGTGTCCACCTCCGCGAACTCCGGGCCCAGCACCCGGGCGGCCGACCCGCGTGCGAACTCGAGGCACTGGGAACGGTCATAGGCCGCCGGCGGAGAAAGGGTCGATTCCAGCGGGGGCAGGCTGTGCCCGCCGCGCTCGAGCAGCTGCCGCTGCACGTCGAGCGCCCGGGCGCAGGTGCGCGTCAGCTCGGCCGAGATCTCCAGGAAGGCCGCGTGCGCCCGGGCCGTCGCTTCGGAAGCGGCTGCGAGCCCGGCCGCGGCCGCGCGGAACCCGGGGGCCGCCGCCGGAGGAGGCGGTTCGGAGGGCTCGCGGGGCGCGGGGGTCAACTCGGCCGGGGGCGGCGGGAGGCGGAGCGGTCGGCCGGCGCTCGCCACCCGGATACGGGCGTGCGGCTCGGAAGGCTCAGCGGCGCGTGCATCTCTTTCCGGCACGGCGGCCGGGCGTTCGAGTATTGCGCGGTGCGAGCCGCCGTCGGCCGTGTCGGCCCCGGCCAGCGCAAAGCGCACCGCGGCCGGCGCGTCCTGCAGCCGGAGCGCGGCCGCCACGACGGCCGCGAGCCCCCCGGCTGCACCGCAGTCCCCGGCCAGCGCCCGCAGGTCGTCGCCCGGCGCCCCGGCGCCGTCCCGCAGGCCGTGGGTGACGCGAACGCCTATCGCGGCCTCTTCCAGCCCGGCTTCGGACAGCGCCGCCGCCATGGCGTCCGCGGCGCGGTGGAGGCCGGCCGAGCCCAGGCCGCGCAGGACCGCGTGGATGGGGTCGCCGTCCGCCTCGGCACGGTCGAGCCGCTTCAGCACCAGTGCCACCGCCCCGTCGGCCGGGGACACCGGCGGCCCGTCCGGGTCGAGGCCCTGCTTCAGGAGCGCGCTGCGCAGGTCGCCGCCGAAATCGACGGCGCCGACCAGCGCGCAGTCCAGCTCACCGGCCCGGACGGCGCGCGCTGCGATCTCGAGGGCCGCGAGGCCGGAGGCCGCCGCGGCGGAGGCGACGAAGCTCGGTCCTCCCAAGCGGAATTCGCGGGCGATGCGGCTGGCCACCATGCTGCCGAGAGAGCCCAGCACGCGGGTGGCGGTGAGCGGCGGTGCGCAGGCGTCCATGGTATGAGCGAGCCAGCGATCGACGGTCGCGGGGTCCGCGTGGGGGAAGCGCGCGCGCACCCAGCCGGGGAAGGCCTGCGCGAGATGCCAGCGCAGGTGGAAATCGGTCGCGCCGAAGTCGAAGTCGACCCCGATCACCGCCCCCATGCGCGGCCGGTCCGCCCGCAGCGGGAGCTTGGCAGCCTGCATGGCCTCGGCCGCCACCTGCAGCATGAGCAGGTGCTGGGGCAGGATGTCGGGGATCTCGATCGGCGGGATGCGGAAGCGGCCGGCGTCGAAGGCCACCGCGTCGATGTAGGCGCCCCCGAGGGCCGCCAGGCCCGGCAGGAGCCCGTCGCAGCCTTTCCAGCGGTCGGCGGGCCGGGACCCGATCAGGGAGTGCCGCTTCCCGGAGCGCCGCCGCGAAATGCCGCAGGCCGTCGGCCGGGCCGAGACGGATGGCCATGCCCGTGACGGCGACCGGGTGTTCGCGCACCGGGGCGCCGGTCCCAGCTCGGGCCGGCAGCGCGAGTGGCAGCTCGGCCTGCGCCGGCCGCGCGCGGCCCCGGCGACCGGCCGGCCGATCCTCGGGCGCCCACTCCTCGAGCAGGAGGTGGGCGTTGATGCCGCCGAAGCCGAAGGCGCTCACCGCCGCGCGGCGCGGCCGCCCGTCGCAGCGCTCCCACTCGGCCGGCTCGGTCAGGACCCGCAGCGCGCCATGTGCGAGGGGGCTGCCGTCCGGGGGCGATGAAAAGTGCAGCGTCGGGGGCAGGACCCGGTGGCGCAGGGCGAGCAGGGTGCGGATGGCGCCCGCGGCGCCCGCGGCCGTCAGCAGGTGCCCGATCATGGACTTGACCGAGCCGATCGTGCAGGCGGCGCGGCCGAGGCCGGCCTCCGCCCGCAGCGCTTCGAGGCTGGCCAGCTCCGTGCGGTCGCCCGTCGGCGTGCCCGCACCGTGGCATTCGATGTAGTCCACCTCGCCCGGCGTCCAGTCCGCCGCCTGGTAGGCAGCGAGCATGGCCCGCAGCTGGCCCTCGCTGTCCGGCGCCAGCAGGTTGCCGCGCAGGTCGTTGGAAAGCCCGGCCGCGCGGATCAGCCCCAGCACGGCGTCCCCGTCGGCGAGCGCGTCCTCGAGGCGTTTCAGCAGCAGCAACCCGGCGCCTTCGCCGACCACGAGCCCGTCGGCGCTGCGGTCGAACGGGGCGCAGCGGCCGGTCGGGGAGAGCGCCCTCAGCTGGCTGAACCCGACCTGGGTGAAGAGCGCATCCGGCCGGGACACGCCGCCGGTCACGACCGCGTCTGCGCGTCCCGCGCGCAGCTCGTCGCAGGCGAGCTTGACCGCGTAGAGCGACGAGGCGCAGGCGGCGTCCAGGGTGAAGCTCGCCCCTCCCAGGCCGAAGGCCCGCGCCACCAGCGCCGCGGGCAGCCCGGTCACGCGCGCGGCGGCCTGGCGGCGGAGCAGCGCACGCGCGTCCGGGAGCTGCCGGGCGCTCGCACCGGCCACGGCCTCCGTCACTATCGGCTCGAAGAGCTCGCGGGTGACGGCCGATGCCGACTCGGTCGGCAGGACGATCGCCGCCAGGATGACGCCCGTGCGGTCGCGGTTCAGGCGCGGCGGGCGGTCGCCGAGCAGGAGGTCCCGCGCGGCCTGCAGCACCACGTGGTGCAGGGGGTCGAGGGTTTCGGGCGGCGTCGACTCGAGGTCGAGCCCGGCGGGGTCGAGCCGGAACTCGGGCAGCAGGCAGCAGCGGTCGCTGTAGGCGCGGTCCGGCTGGGGCTCGGCCCGGACCATGAGCGCGGGCGGGGCGGTCCAGCGCTCGAGCCGGACCGGCGCGGTTGCGTCGTGAAGGGCGAGCGTGTTGGACCAGAGCGCGTGCACGTCGAGCGCGCCGGGGAAAAGCCCCGAGATCCCGACCACCGCGATGGGGCCGTTGCAGGTCACCGGCGGCCCCCGCGGGCGAGGATGGCCTTGGCGGGGATGAGACCGGTCGCGGCCGCCGAGACGATGTTGCCGGCGACGCCCGGGCCGTCCCCGGCGACGAAGAGGCCGGGGATGCGGGTTTCAAGCGTGTCGCCGGTCTCGATCTGGACGGCGAAGAACTTGATCTCGGGCGCGTAGAGCAGGGTCTCGGGGTTGGACACGCCGGGGACGACCAGGTTCAGCTTGTCGAGGCCTTCGGTCAGATTGGTGAGGATGCGCTCGGGCAGCGCCATGGCGATGTCGCCGCAGACGACGCTCGTGAGCGTCGGGCGGATGTAGCCCTTGCGCACCCGGTTCCAGGTGCTGCGGCGGCCGCGCTTGAGGTCGCCGAAGCGCTGCAGGATCGGCTTGCCGCCCCCGATCAGCGTCGCCAGGCTGCCGATGGCTTCCCCGTAGGACTGGTTGTCGGTCACCGGCTCGGTCAGCACCACCTTGGACAGGAAGGCGAAGTTGGTGTTCTCCGACTTGCGGTCGCGGTAGGCGTGGCCGTTCACGCACACGAAGCGGCTGTAGCTCTCCTGCGTCACGAACCCGCCCTGGTTGGTGCAGAAGGTGCGCGTTTGATCGTCGTACTTGTCCGTCTGGACGAAGAAGGTGGGGTCGTAAATCACGCTGCAGAGGTCCTGCAGGATGTCGTTGTGCACCTCGACGCGCACCCCGACCTCGATCCCGCGCTGCGTCACCCCCAGATCAAGGGTCCGGGCGACCGTGCCCATCCAGTCGGCCCCGACCCGCCCCGGGGCCAGGATGACGTTGGGCGCGGTGAAGCGCCCGGCGCGGCCGACCACGCCCGCGACGCGGCCGCCTGCGACAATGACTTCCTTGACATCCGTCGAGGTGCGGATCGTCACCCCCCGGTTGCGCAGGTGGTCCGCCATGGCGGCGATGTGCTCGGGCAGGCGGTCGCTGCCGATGTGCTTCTGCCGGATGATCAGCAGGTCGATGCCCAGCCGTTTGGCCTGCTTGCGGATGTCGCGGGCGCGTTCCATGTCGGTGGGGTAGACGGGGCCGTCCATGCCGAAGCGGTTGAAGATCTCCTCGGTCTCCTCGATCAGGCGTTCGGCCTCGGGCGCCGGCATGAACTGGGTGAGGTCGGTTTTGCCGAGCGTGTGGATGAAGTTCAGCTTGCCGTCCGAGAACAGCCCCGCGCCGCCGACGCCGCTCAGGATGTCGCACGGGGTGCACTTGACGCACTCGCGGTAGTCGCCGATCCGGCAGCGGCGCTTGAGCGGGCCCTTGCCGCGCTCGAGCACCAGCACGCGCAGATCGGAGTGCTCCGAGAGATGGTGGGCGGCAAACAGGCCGGCCGGGCCGGCGCCCACGATGACGACGTCATAATCGAATTTCGGCATGCGGCCTCACCGGAGGTATCGAGTTGCGGGGGAGATGGGCCACCTGCCGGCGCGGGTCAGCGGCAGGCATTGCCCTTGGAGACGGGGACCGACTTGAGGTCGGGGGGCGGCTCGCCGGCGGGGGGCGGCGGCGCGTCTTGTTTGAAAGCGAACCGCAGGCGCTGCAGCGCGGTGAAGTTCGCGAAGAGGGCCACCATCCAGATCGCGATCTTGAGCGCGATCGGGTGGATCAGGGCCCCGGCGCCCAGGAACACGATGCGTTCCGGGCGCTGCATGATCCCGACCTTGGCGGTCAGCCCCAGGCTCTCCGCCCGTGCGCGCGTGTAGCTGACCATGAACGAGCCGCAGAGCGCCAGAAACGTCGCCGCCGAACTGACGTAGTCCTCGGTCATCAGAAAATAACCGCCGATCCCGAACAGCATGACGAATTCCGAGTAGCGGTCCACGGACGAGTCGAGCAGCGCGCCGAAGCGGGTGGCCTTGCCGGCATTGCGGGCGAGCGAACCGTCGATGGCGTCGCACAGCCCCCCCAGCAGGAAAAGGCAGCCCCCCAGGCGCGGGCTCCTCAAAAAGAACGCGACGGCGCCGGCCGTCGTGACGACCACCCCGGCGATCGTGAGCGCGTTGGGGCTGACGCCGAGCAGGGTCAGCAGCCGGATGAGGGGCGTGAGCACCCACATGAACGCCCGCTGGCAGCTTTCGGGGATCAGTCTTTGCGTGGAGTTGACCATCAGCTCGTATACTGGGGGTCGAACGGGCAGGGGCGCCGAAAGGTCCCGCCGCCTGTCGACCGGTTGGGGCAAAATTGCGTAAACGGCCTGTATCCGCTGATTTTCTACCCTTCCTTCTATACGTTGTCAACGCATTAATCGGACGGGGAAGGTCGATCGAAGCGCTGCGGCTCGGCCGTGCGAGGGGCATGGCGCTTCTGCGGGCGGGGCCCCCGCGCGTCACCGGCGGCCGTCGGGGAGCTGCAGCAGCTCGAAGGGGATGTGGCGGCCGGCAACCTGCCGGGCGGCCACTGCCGCGGCGTGCCGTCCGGCAGCGGCCACGGGGGCGTTGCGCCCGAGGCGCGCGGCCGCGTAGGCCGCGAGGAAGACGTCTCCCGCCCCGGTCGGGTCGAGCGCCTCGGCCGGCCGGGCCGCGTAGGGGACGGCCTCCCGGCCGCGCACGTGGATGCACCCGCCGCGCGCGCCGTCGGTCGACACCCACTCGTCGATCGCGAAGCGCTCCATCAGCCGGTCGACGCCGGCGCCGAGGGCGTCCTGGACTATCTGCCGCTCGCGGTGGGACGTCTTGACGATGGCGGCCGCCCGCAGCGCGAACGGCAACAGGTGCGAAGCGCGTGGGAGCACCTTTCCGCGGCGGGTCTCCCGCACGAGGCCCTGGAGGTCGAGGACGACCGGGATGCGCGCTGCGGCCAGTTGGTCATAGACCTCCGCATGGAGATCGTCAGGGTGCAACGGCCCCAGGTGCACCCAGGCGGCCGCGGCGGCGGCCCGGGCCATGGCGACGTAGGCAATCGGCCGGGCGGTCGTCCGGAGCTGCTGGCGCCTGCCGTCGTGCTCGACGCGGTTGACGAAGCGCGTGGTGTGCTCCGTCGCCCCCCATGCCGTCTGCAGGCCCTCGGCCGCGAACACGGCCAGCAGGTCCGCGTCGCATGCGGCCACGTTCGCCACGAGGGCGGCGGCGATTCCCTCGCGCACGTAGGTGAGGCCGGCATAGGCCGGGACCCCGCCCAGCTTGCGGTAGCGGCGGCCGGCGACGCGGGTGTCGTCGATCGTGACCGAGCCCGCCACCACGACGCGCGCCTGCGGCCCGCCGCTCACCGCGGCCGGCCTCCGCGCCCGGCGCCCGGCGCGTCCTTCTGCCCATCCATGATTCGGCGTAACCGGTTGAGCTCGGCGCGGGCCAGCCTCAGTTCGTCCTCTATGCCGGCGTAGCGGTCGATGGGCGCGTCCCGCAGCGCCCACTCCAGGCGCTCGACCTCCCGCTGCGCCCGGTAAAGGTCCTGGGCCAGAAGGCGGATGGACATGGGGAACTCCTGCTGGAAGGAAAAAATTAGTGTTTGGTGTTTGGTGTTTAGTGTTTGGTAAAAAAGAGTTAGACTCTTTCGGGTCAGCTGGTATTTTCCCTGTGGGAGCGGCTTTCCAGCCGCGATGATCGAGGCTGAAAGCCTGGCACCCAGAAAACTTCTCTTGCCGGTAACAAGGTACCCAACGCCATCGCCCGCTGAGCCCAAACAGCCAGATACCCAACACTATACACCCAACACCCAACACTAAACACCAAACACTACCCTTGCCTTTGCCCCCCGACCTCGCCACTCTCCTGAACCGGCCGCTCGCGATCGGCGCGCGTACCATCGCGAACCGGCTGGTCTTCGCGCCGATGACGTTTCTGGGGCACGTGGCCTTCCGCGAGCTGCTGGACCGCTTCGGCGGCTGCGGGCTGTTCTTCTCGGAGATGTGCAGCGCCCGGACCGTGCCGACCGAAAAACCCGCCGTGTCCAAACACTTCCGCTGGCGGGCCGCCGAACTGCCGCATCTCGCCTGCCAGATCATGGGCTGCGAGCCCGCAGAGATGGCGGCCGCGGCCGAGCGCATCGCGGCCGAGGGGTTCTTCGGGGTCGACCTCAACTTCGGCTGCGCGGCGACCACCATCTGCAAACGCAGCTGCGGTGCGGCGTTGCTGCGGGAGCCCGAGCTGGCGATTCGCATTGTCGAGCGGGTGCGCCGGGCGGTCGCGGTGCCGGTGACGGTGAAGTTCCGCACCGGCTGGCAGGACGACCCGCAGGCGGCCGTCAGCCTCGCGCGGGGCTTCGAAGCGGCCGGGGCGGACGCCGTGACCTTCCACCCCCGGGTCGCCCCCGACCGGCGGGCGCGTCCGGCACGCTGGGAGTACATCGGTCGGGTCAAGCAGGCGCTGCGCATACCGGTTTTCGGGAACGGGGACGTGTTCGACCCCGCGGGCTGCCTCCGGATGCTGCGACAGACGGGCTGCGACGGCGTTTCCCTCGGCCGGATCGCCATCGCCCGACCCTGGGTGTTCGCCGAATGGGTCGAGGGCTTCCGGCCGGGGCCCGACATCCATCGGGAGACGGCCTACGCGCTGCTCGAGCTGACGGCCGGGCACTTCGAGGACAAGGCAGCCGCGCTGCGCATGCGCAAGTTCATCTTCTACTTCGCCGCCAATTTCCGCTTCGGGCACTCGCTCTACCGGCAGCGTCCAGGCCGCCAGCCGCCTGGTCGAGATCCGCGCCGCCCTGGACGCGTTCTTCGCCAGCCCCCCCGAGATCAGCGACTCGCCCAATATGAATTTCCTTCAATAGATTCGAGAACCGGTTTCGGAGCTCGGGGGTTCACGGTTCAGGATACAGGGTTCAGGCAAACGGCAAAAAGACACCGTCCGGGGAACAGGTGTTTGCCGTTGAGCTATCCGCCATTGAACCCTCAATCCCTTCAGAACAAAGAAAGCTGCCCATCCGAAGGCGGCGGTTCCCACCCCCCATCCGGCGCGACCGCGGCAACCGGCCGGTAGGTCGCTTCGACCAGGTCGGCTTCGAGCGGCGTCACGCGCTCCACGAGCTCCAGCCGCAGCTCCCGCTCCTGCCCGGTGACCACGGGGAAGCCGTGCGGGACGTTGCGATGGCGCAGCGCCCGGCCGGTTCCGCGGCACTCCTCCACGAAGCGCAGGTGGTCGTCGATGCGCTCCGCGACCCGCGCGTTGGCCGCGGCCGCCCAATCGTCGAGGCCGGAGAAGACGTCCGTGCGGAAACCGGGCTCGATTTCATACCCGACGCTGTTGCGCGCGCCGGCCGCCGCGGCCCTGAGCGTCGTGCCGGTGCCGAGGAAGGGGTCGACCACGGTGTCCCCTTTCACGGAAAACATCTGGACCAGCCGGTAGGCGAGCTCGAAGGGGTAGGCGCCGCTGCGCGGGCGCGGGGCCCCGCGCTGCAGGCCCTGGCGGCTGCCCCTCAGCTCGAGCCAGACGTCGGAGTACCACTGGTTCCGCTCCTCCCAGAAGAGGGCGCTCTCGCGCCGCAGCTGTTTAGGGGCGTCGCCGGTGAACTCGCGCTTGCCCCCCTTGCGCGCGATCAGGACGTGCTCGTGCTCGAGCGTGACATAGGCCCCGGCCGGGAGCATGCCCGACCCCATGAACTTGTTCGGCGCGTTGGTCGGTTTGCGCCAGATGATCGACGGGAGAGGGGTGAACCCGAGCGCGAGCAGGGCGTTGAGGATGCGGGCGTGGTTGGGGTAGAGCATGAAAGACCCGCCGAGGGTGCGTGCGGCGTCCCCCACGTTGATGCAGGCGAAGCCGCCCGGGATCAGGATGCGGTGGACCTCCCGCCAGACGGGATCGAGCTCGGCGTGCATCAGCTCGAACGCCTGCAGGCCGTCGGCGGCGTCGAGTGCCGCGCGCACGGCCGGGTGGCGCGCGGCGAAGAGCGGGTCCCACATCTCGATCATCGGGTAGGGCGGGGAGGTGACCACCAGCGCGGCGCTCCGGTCGGCGAGCTGGCGCATGCAGCGTGAGTCGCTGAAGTGAGCGCGGTGGGAGGTCTTCATCGCCGCCCTCATTCCACACCGCCGCGCGGAAGTCAAACCGCTTGAATTTTCGGGCTGCGAAGGCTACATGCATACCAGTTCGGAAACCCATCAACCGGAGGTGGTGCATGGCGAAGCTGACGGTCGACGACCTCGACGTAAAGGGCAAACGGGTGCTGATGCGGGTGGATTTCAACGTCCCGCTGAAGGGGGGCAAGGTCGCCGACGACACGCGCATCCGCGCCGCCCTCCCGACGATCCGGCACATCCTCGGCCGCGGCGGCCGGCTCATCCTCATGTCCCACCTCGGAAGGCCGGACGGTCAGCGGGTCCCCGAGATGTCGCTCGGGCCGTGCGTCGAGGTGCTGGGCGGCCTGCTGGGGTGCGCGGTCCGGTTCGCGGAGGACTGCGTCGGCCCGGCGGCCGAGTCGGCCGTGGCAGCGCTTCAACCGGGCGAGGTCCTGGTCCTCGAGAACCTGAGGTTCCACCCGGAGGAGGAGGAGAACGACCCCGGGTTCGCGCGCCGGCTGGCGGCCCTCGGGGATGTCTACGTCAACGACGCCTTCGGCACCGCCCACCGGGCGCACGCCTCCACCGAGGGGGTCACGCGCTTCTTCAAGCAATCGGCCGCCGGCTATCTCATGGTGAAGGAGCTCGACTACCTCGGCCGGGTCATCGGCCGGCCGGACCGGCCCTACGTCGCCATCCTCGGCGGGGCCAAGATCTCGGGCAAGATCGACGTCATCACCAACCTCCTGCCCCGGGTGGACCGTATCCTCATCGGCGGCGGCATGGCCTTCACCTTCCTCAAGGCCCAGGGGCTCGAGGTCGGCAGCTCGCTCGTCGAGCAGGACAAGATCGGGCTGGCCCGCACCCTGCTCGACCAGGCGGCCGGCAAGATCGTGCTGCCGGTCGATTTCCTGGTGACCGACACGCTCGACATCAAGGCGCGGAAGGTCGGGACGCTGCAGACGGTCGACGCCGAACGGATCCCGGCCGGCATGAAGGGGGTGGACATCGGCCCGCGCAGCGTCGAGCGCTTCCGCCGGGAGCTCGCGGGCGCGCGCACCGTGATCTGGAACGGCCCGATGGGGGTCTTCGAGATCGCGGCGACCGCCGCGGGGACCTTTGCGGTGGCCCGCATCATGGCGGACATCACGGCGGCCGGCGCCGTCACGGTCATCGGCGGGGGCGACTCGGCCGCGGCGATCGAAACGGCCGGCATGGCCGACCGGGTCTCGCACGTCTCGACCGGCGGCGGGGCCTCGCTCGAGTTCATCGAGGGCAAGGAACTGCCGGGCGTCGCGGCGCTGACCGAAAAGTAGGCCGCCGCATGCTCGACGCCGTCGTGTTCGATTACAACAGCACCTTGATCGACGATCTCGACCTTTCGGTGGAGTCCTATTTCCGCGCGGGCAGCGAACTGGGGCACCCCGTGGCTCGCGGCACGGTGCTGCAGCACATGTCCCAGCCGCCCTCCCGCAAGCGCACCCTCTACTTCGGCACGATACCCGATGCGGAGTGGCAGGCGATCATCGCGCGCCGCAAGGCGGTCTACGCCGAGATGGCGCGCACCCGGTACAAACTTTTCCCGCAGACCGAGGAGGTGTTGGTGCGTCTGTCCGTCCGCTACCGCCTGGGGCTGCTGTCCAACACCTTTCGCGATCTCTACGAGGCGCTGTTCCCCCCGCATCTCAAGCGGCTTTTTCAAGCGAGCCTCTTTTTCGACGAGGTGCCGGACCCCAAGCCGTCGCCCGGCCCCGATGCTGACCATGCTGGGGCGCCTGGGGGTCGACCGCCGCCGGTGCGGGTACGTCGGCGACGCCGTCGAGGACGTGCAGATGGCCCGGGCCGCGGGCGTGCGCTCGTTCGCCCTGCCGACGGGCGCCTGCGGCGCCGAGGAACTGCGGGCCGCGGGCGCGGACTGGGTGGGCCCGGATCTGGGGGCGCTCGCTGCCTGCCTGCTGGACGGTGCGGATCCAGAAAATGCTTGACAGCAACGCGGTCATCGCTTAGGGGTGGAGACCATAGGAGACCACACGGTCATGGCGCATCCCGCGGCAGTCAACTACTACTTTTATTTTTACTACGGCACCGGTTCGCCTGCGGTGCGCGCGCCAAGGTAGTCACACAGCGCAGCAGCCGCGGGCGGATCGAACCCGCGGCGTTCAGGTTCGGAAGCGGCCGCGGGAAACACCCCGCGGCCGCTTGCATTTGGCAGGGGGGAGGACGAATGGAGACCCGCACAGACGACCTGAGGGTCAAGGGTTACACGCGACTGATTTCACCCCGGGAGATGAAACTCGAAATCCCGGTCAGCCCGGCGGCGGCGCGCACGGTCGTCGAGGGCCGGGCCGCCATCGGCCGGATCCTGAACCGGGAGGACCGGCGCCTGCTGCTCGTGGCCGGGCCCTGCTCGATCCACGACGAGCGCAGCGCGCTCGAGTACGCCGGGCGGCTGCTCGCGCTGCAGGCGCGCGTGCGCGACACGATCTTCATGGTCATGCGGGTCTACTTCGAGAAGCCGCGCACCACGGTCGGCTGGAAGGGGTTCATCAACGACCCCGGCCTGGACGACTCCTGCGACATCAACCAGGGGCTGCGGCGGGCGCGCAAGCTGCTCCAGGCCATCAATGAGATGGGGCTGCCCGCGGGCACCGAAATGGTCGAGATGGTGACCCCGCAGTACGTGGCCGACCTGGTGAGCTGGGGGGCGATCGGCGCGCGCACGACCGAGTCCCAGGCCCACCGCGAGCTCGCGAGCGGGCTGTCCATGCCGGTCGGCTTCAAAAACGGCACCGACGGCAACCTCCAGGCCGCGGTGAACGCCATGGTGGCTGCGCGCGCGCCCCAGACCTTCCTCGGGGTCGACCAGGAGGGCTACACCTGCATCGTGCAGACCAACGGCAATCCCATGGGGCACATCGTGCTGCGCGGCGGCAGGCGGCCCAACTACGACCCGATCAGCATCACCGAGGCGCGCCTGGGGCTGATCGGGCACGGGCTGCCCGAGGCGATCATGGTGGACTGCTCGCACGGCAACTCCTGGAAGAAGTTTCAAGGCCAGGAGATGGCCTGGCGCAGCGTCGTCGAGCAGCGCATCGGCGGCAACGACACCCTGGTCGGGCTCATGCTCGAGAGCCACCTCTGCGAGGGCAACCAGAAATTCGGGGGGGACCCCGGCCGTCTCAAATACGGGGTGTCCATCACGGACGAGTGCATCTCGTGGGAGACGACCGAACGGCTCGTGCTGTGGGCGGCGGACAAGCTCGCCGGCGGCGCATGAGCGGGCCGCGCAGGAGGCGAACGTGCGCGTGATCGACGTGGCCGGGACGCGGCCCTCGCGAGTCGTGGTCGGGGAGCGGATCGAATCTGCGGGGCGCTACCTCCCGGGCGGGAAGCGGCTGGTGGTCGTGACGGACGGGAACGTGGAGGCCGCCCACCGGGGGCGGTTCCCGGATGCGCCGGTTCTCAGGATCGGCACGGGGGAGGGCGCCAAGACGCTCGGCACGGTCGGCGAACTCTACGACCGCCTCCTCCGCCTGGAAGCCGATCGGTCGACCTTCCTGCTGGGGGTCGGCGGAGGGGTGGTGTGCGACGTCGCGGGGTTCGTCGCCTCGACCTTCCTGCGCGGCATCCCCTTCGGGTTCGTCGCGACGACCCTGCTCGCCCAGGTCGATGCCAGCGTGGGCGGCAAGAACGGGGTCAACCTGGAAGGCTACAAGAACATGGTCGGGACCTTCAACCAGCCCGATTTCGTCCTGTGCGACCTGGACATGCTGCGCACCCTGCCGCAGGGGGAAGTGGTCAACGGTATGGCCGAGATTCTCAAGCACGCGCTGATCGCCGACGTCGGGCTGATGGGGTTCCTCGAATCCCACGCGCAGCAGGCGCTGGCGCTCGACCCCGCGGTCGTCGAACACCTGGTGGGGGAGTCGGTTGCCATCAAGGCCGCGGTGGTCGGCCGGGACGAGCGGGAGCAGGGCGAGCGGCGCAAGCTCAACTTCGGCCACACCCTGGGGCACGCCGTCGAGCGGACGCTGGGGGTCGCGCACGGCGAGGCGGTCTCGGTCGGGATGGCCTTCGCCGCCGCGCTCTCCGTCCGCCGAGGGCTGCTGACCGCGGGCGAGTTCGAACGCATCCTGGGCCTGATGCGGGCGCTGCGCCTGCCGTGCCGGGCCGCGGTCGACCGGTCGCGGGTCGTGGACGCCGTGCGGCACGACAAGAAGCGCGCAGGCGAGTCCGTGCGCTTCGTGCTGCTCGCGGGCATCGGCCGCTCGGTCGTGGAGGACATCCCGCTGACCGAGCTCACGGAGACGATCGGAGCGTTTCCCGACATCATCCAAACGACAGGAGCGGGAGGGGCGGCATGAGCGATTCACGCACTGCCGGCGACGCAGGCGCCCCGCGCGCGGCGCTCGAGGCCGAACGGCGCACCATCGACCAGCTGGACGCGGAGCTGCTCCGGCTCTTCAACGAGCGCCTGGCCGCGGCGACCCGCATCGGCCGGATCAAGCGGCAGCTCGGACTGCCGATCGTGGACACGGTCCGCGAGACGCACGTCTTCGAGCGCCTGCTCGACCTGAACCGCGGCGGGCTGCTCAAGAACCGCTACGTCGTCCAGGTGGTCGCCGCGCTGATGGCCGCCGCGCGGGACGTCCAGGGCGAGGGGCACCGGCCGGCCGACGGGTTCGGGACCCCCGGCCTCTTCGCCGTGTTCGGCAACCCCGTGGTCCATAGCCTCAGCCCCGTGATGCACAACGCCGCCTTCACGGCGACCGGCTACCACGGGGTGTATGCGGCCATCCGCGTCAAGGACATCCGCCCGGCCGTCGCGGGCATGCGCGCCCTCGGGTTCAAGGGGGCGAGCGTCACCATCCCCCACAAGGAAACCGTCCTCCCCTGCCTCGACTACGTCGACCCGGCCGCCGCGCGCATCAAGGCGGTCAACACGATCGTGAGCGAGGGCGGGGCGCTCAAGGGCTTCAACACGGACGGGGAGGGGGCCATTCGCGCGCTCACCGGGACCGTGGCGCTGAAAGGGCGCACGGTCGCGATCATCGGGGCGGGCGGTGCCGCGCGGGCGCTGGCCGACGGGGTCGCCGCGCAGGGCGGACGAGCCGTCGTCTACAACCGTTCGGCGGCGCGAGGCGAGGCCCTCTCGGCGGACCTGGGCGTGGACTTCAGGCCGCTCTCCGAGTTCACGGCCGAGGGGTGCGACGTGCTGGTCAACACCACCCCGGTCGGGATGTCGCCCGACGTCGAGGGGACGCCCCTGACGTGCGAGCGCCTGCGCCCGGGGCTCGTCGTGATGGACATGGTGTACAACCCGCTGCGCACGCGTTTCCTGCAGGAGGCCGAAGCCGCCGGGTGCACGGTCGTCGACGGGCTGGCCATGTTCGTCCACCAGGGGGCGCGCCAGTTCGAGCTGTGGACCGGCATGCCGGCTCCCATCGAAATCATGCGGCTCGCCGTGGAGGCCGAGCTGACCAGCGCCTGAGCGGATTGCCTGGCGGCGCCCCCGCGGCGCGTTCAGAAAGGACACCATCCATGCGTCGGATCCGAACGCTTCCGGACCCCAAAACCGTCGAGATCATGGTCCCGGGCTCGAAGAGCTACACGCACCGGATGGTCGTGGCCGCGGCGCTGTCCGACGGGCGCTGCACGATCGCCAACGCCCTCGACAGCGAGGACACCCGTCTGACTCTGGACACGCTGCAGCGTTGGGGGGTCTCGGTCGGCATGGAGGGGACGTCCCTGACCGTGTTCGGGGCGGCGGGGCGCCTGCAGGCCTCGGCCGAGCCGATCTTCCTCGGCAACTCGGGCACTTCCATGCGGCTGCTCACGGCGGTGGCTGCGCTGGCGCAGGGTCGCAGCCTGCTCACCGGGACCGACCGGCTTCAGGCCCGCCCGATGCGCGACCTGATCGAAACCCTTGGCCGGCTGGGGGTCAGCGCCAGGTCGCTCGGATCCAACGGCTGCCCGCCGATCGAGATCGAGGGGGGGGCGGTGGCGGGAGGCGGCGCGGAGCTGGACTGCTCGCTCAGCAGCCAGTTCCTGTCGGCCCTGCTTCTGATCGGCCCCTACGCGCGGCAGGGGGTCGAGATCACCGTGACGCGTGGTCCGGTCTCGCGTCCCTACATCGATATCACGCTCGATGCCATGCGCCGGTTCGGCGTGCAGGTCGAGCGCCGCGGGTACGACTGGTTCAAGGTGGCGGGTGGGCAGTGCTACCGCGCCGGAGACCACCTGGTCGAGGCCGACTGCTCCCAGGCCGGTTACTTCTGGGCGGCGGCGGCCGTGACCGGCTCGACGGTCAAGGTGCGGCGCACCGCGCCGAACTCCTGCCAGGGTGATGCGCGCCTTGCGGAGGTCCTGGCGCGCATGGGCTGCACGGTCACCGCCCACCCCGACGGGCTGGCCGTGACCGGGGGGCAGCTCTCAGGGGTCGAGGTGGACATGGGCGACATGCCTGACGCCGTCCCGACGCTGGCGGTCGTGGCGGCCTACGCGCAGGGCCGCACGGTGATCCGTGGGGTGGGGCACTTGAAGGAAAAGGAGAGCGACCGGCTGGCCGCGGTCTGCTCGGGATTGCACCGCATGGGGGTTCAGGCCGTGCACGACACGGAGACCCTGTGGATCGTCGGCGGCTCCCCCCGCGGCGCGGCGATCGAGTGCCACGACGACCACCGCATCGCGATGAGCTTTGCCGTGGCCGGGCTGGCGACCCCGGGGGTCGAGATCCTGGACGAGAGCTGCGTCCGCAAGTCGTTTCCGACCTTCTGGGACGTGTTCGAGACGCTGTACCGGTGAGGCCGGGGGTCCCCGGCGAATCGACTTCCGCAAAGGCAAGACATGACCTGCACGATCGGCATCATCGGGTTCGGGCGCTTCGGGCGGCTCATGGCCCGCTATCTCGCGGCCGATTTCACGGTGCGGGCCCACGACCCGTCGGTCGCGGAAGCGGACATCCGGGCCGCCGGGGCCGCGCCCGCGCCGCTCGAAGCGGCCGCGGCCGCGGAGGTCGTCATCCTGGCCGTGCCGATTTCCAAAATGGAAGGCGTCCTGTCTCGGGTCGCCCCCTATCTCACTCCAGGGAGCCTGCTGCTCGACGTGTGCTCGGTGAAAGAGATGCCGCTCGCGTGGATGCTCCAGGCCGCACCCGCTTCGGTCGAGCTGATCGGGACCCACCCCATGTTCGGCCCGGACAGCGCCGCGGACTCGCTCCAGGGGCGCAAGATCGTGCTCTGCCCGGTGCGCGTCCAGGACGCGCGTCTCGCGCGGGTGCGGGGGTATCTCGCTTCCAAGGGGTTGCAGGTGATCGAGACGACCGCCGTCGAGCACGACCGCCAGATCGCCGTCAGCCTCGCGCTCACGCACGTGATCGGCCGTTCGCTCGGCCGGATGGGTGCCCGGCCGCAGGAGATCGACACCGAAGGGTATCAGCGGCTGCTGCGCATCCTGGAGGTGGTCGAGCACGACACCTGGCAGCTCTTCGAGGACATGAACCGCTTCAACCCCCACGCCGCCGAGACCCGGCAGCGGTTCATGCAGGCGCTCGCGGAGATCGGGGCCAAACTGGGGTGAACGAATAGCAACGAGTTACGAGTTGCAATGTGCGCAACGAGTGCCGACACACTCCCCCCTTGCCTCCTCCCTCGGCCATAACGACAGAGCCTTACACTGCCCCTATGGTGTGGACTCTTTACTCTGAACAACTGCCGCTTAAACTGCAATGCGGCCGAGGTCACCATTATCGACATCGCCCCTTGGCGGATGGCCTAACCACCTCCAACGGCTCTTTTTCACACCGAATTTCGGAGAAAGTCCCGGCCGTGAGCATTTCCCCTATTGAAATGAGGCTGTTCCCCTATGGACAACTGACTAATGCAGCGTGATGAATAGAGCAAATCAAGGAGGTCCGGCTCGATACAGGAGACGACCAGGAGACAGGGGACTCCCGGGGGTCCCAGGCATAAATCAATACTGCTGCCGCGTTCAGGAGGGCAAGCCGGCAAGATGGGCGGATAGGCCTGCTCCACACACGACAACACTTTTGAGACCCATTTAGAACATGGCCAATTGAGAAGGCATCTGTCCGCCGATCGGGTCAACCCTGCGAGGAGGTGAACATGTTCAAGCACATTCTGTTGCCGACAGATGGTTCGCCTTTATCCGAGGCCGCGATGCGGAAAGGCATTCAGTTTGCAAAAGCGCTCAACGCTAAAGTAACAGGCTTTTGTGTGGTACCCGCGCTGCCCTACGTCGGTTGCGAAGCCGAGATCGGTGCGGACTTTAAGAAGCAGGCCGAAGCAGCCGTCCAAGCGGAAGTGAACAAAGACCTCCTTGCTATCGAGAAGGCGGCCAAAGAAGCGGGCGTCGAGTGTGAAACCGAAAAGGTAAAAAGCGTTCAACCCTATGAAGCCATAATCGATGCGGCTGTAAAGAAAGAGTGCGATCTCATCATCATGGCTTCCCACGGACGGAGGGGTGTCAAAGCGTTCATTATCGGCAGCGAGACCCAAAAGGTGCTGACCCACTCTAAAATTCCGGTGCTGGTGTACCGGTGACCGAAGGAGAAGCTCCATAAAGTGTTGAGGCTATTTTAGCCGAGTGCTGGTTCGAGGAAGAGGGCATGGAAGCGCGGGGCGCGGGAGAGTTCGGGGTGGAAGGAGGCCGCCGGCGGGCGGCCCTCGAGGGCCGCCACGTGGGTCTCAGATTTCGATTGCCGGCGAGCCGATGATCCGGAGTGCTGTCGGCACGGCAGCGAGATTTTCGGTTTTTCTACTTCACTGCAGTTGCCGATAGGTTTGGCTTTTCCGCCTGCTGGATTGTCCTGACTTCCGTGGCCTGCGTTTGGGTCGCACCGCGGTCGTCGGTTTTCTGAGCGGCCAGGCCCACGTCTCCACTGCCGACGACCTTGTCCGCAGCAGCCGACAACGCCACTGCCGTTATCCCGCTGATCGCCACGACGGTCAGGGTTATCGGCTCGGCACGGGCTGACAACGGGGTTGAAGTGATAAGAGCGACCCCGAGCGACAACGCCATAATTGATTTCTTCATTTTAACTCCCCCCTTGAGTTCGTTGGTTAAAAGCATGCAATGCTTAGCTCCAAAATGATGCAGGCCTTCCCTATTGCCCAAACCGTGCCAGTCTTGTAATTACAAAAAAATCAGATAGTTGTTCACTTGGAAGTTTCCAGAAGTATCATATGTGATAGACATTGAATATCAAATATGATAAAAATATCATATTTGATATTTATGGGGAGACGGTTCGAAATGGATGATTTGACTTTTTTCCGGGAAGGGACGCTGCGGATTTGCAGCAGCCTGGACATTGACGAGGTGCTTCAGGAATCCCTTGTGTTCTTGAAGCGGTTCATGCCGATCAACTGCATCCAGTTCAGCCGCTTCGACCCTGAAACCGGCGGCATGAGGATCATCGCCCGGGCGGCCGATTACCGGATGAAACCGCCTCTGCACTCGCCGCTCCCCCTGTCGGAGGAGGCTCAAGCGTACATCCGGTCGCACGCCGGCGAGATCGTCATCCTCAATTCGAATTCCTCAGCACCGCAGGTCCGGGAGATTTCGGCGGCCATCGGCGCCCGGGACTTGACCGGAATCGGAATGCCCCTGTGGATCAAGGGGGAGCGGCTGGGCCTCATCGCGGTGATTTCCAAATCGGCGAAACCGTTCACGACGAAGCACTCGGGGCTGCTGAAGCTGCTTCACGAACCCTTTGCGATCGCCATGACCAATCATCTCCGTTTCAGAGAAGTACTCCATCTAAAAGAAATGCTGACCGACGACAACCGCTACCTCCACAACGAACTCCACCGGTTGTCGGGGGATGAAATCGTTGGGGAGAAATTCGGCCTGAGCGGGGTGATGGGGCTTGTCCAGCAGGTATCCCGGCGTGACAGCCCGGTGATGCTCATGGGGGAAACCGGGGTCGGAAAGGAGGTGATCGCCAATGCGATTCATTATGCATCTCCGCGATGCACCGGCCCGTTGATCAAGGTCAACTGCGGTGCGATCCCCGAAGGGTTGATCGACAGCGAGCTCTTCGGCCACGAGAAGGGGGCCTTTACAGGAGCCACGAAGATGACGCGCGGCCGTTTCGAGCGAGCGCACGGCGGCACCATTTTTCTGGACGAAGTGGGAGAGCTGCCCCTCGCAGCCCAGGTTCGTTTGTTGAGGGTGCTGCAGGAACGTCAGATTGAACGTGTCGGCGGCACGGTGCCCGTGCCTGTGAATGTCCGGGTGATTGCGGCCACCAACCGGGATCTGGAACTCATGGTCCAACGGGGGGAATTTCGCGATGACCTCTGGTATCGACTGAATGTTTTTCCGATACGGATTCCGCCGCTCAGGGAAAGACGGGCAGACATTCCGGCTTTCGTCTATCATTTCATCGGGCAGAAAGTCCGGGAAATGAATCTGCATTCTCAACCCGTGCTGGCTCAGGGGACGATAGAGAAGCTTCAACAGTATGATTGGCCAGGGAATGTTCGTGAACTGGAGAACCTGGTGGAAAGGGAGCTGATTCGGATTAAAACCACGCATGAACCTCTTCGCTTTGAGGAGATTCCCGGGCTCCCATCCAGGCGAAAGAGCTCTCTATCCGGTCACCGGCAACCCGCTTCGGCTGAACCTCAAGATTTGAATAGCGTCATGCGGTCTCACATGATCCAGGCGCTTCAGTCGACCCATGGGAAAATCCAGGGATCCGACGGCGCAGCGGCGCTGCTTGGAGTTCATCCGAGCACGCTGAGACATCGCCTCCGGAAACTGGGCATTCCCTTTGGGCGAATCGCTGACTTCGCGGACCGGAGCTGAGGCTATTTTAGCCCGTGCGTCAGCTCGAGGAAGAAGGCGTGGACGCGGGGGTCGCGGGAGAGTTCGGGGTGGAAGGAGGTCGCCAGCCAGCGGCCTTCGCGGGCGGCCACGGCGGTGCCGTCGGCGAGGCGCGCGATCACCGCGGCCGCGCCGCGGGCCGCGACCAGGCGCGGGGCGCGGATGAAAATCCCGGGGAAAGGTTTTTGATCTCCGTCGGCTATCCCGGCCACCCTGAGGTCTTCCTCGAAGCTGTCGATCTGGCGGCCGAAGGCGTTGCGTTCGACCACGATGTCCATCAGGCCGAGGACGGGCTGGTCGCGGCCGATGTCCTTCGCCATCAGGATCATCCCGGCGCAGGTGCCCCAGACCGCGTGGTCGCGGGCGAAGGCGCGCAGCGGGCCCATCAGGCCGTAGCCCGCCATCAGCTTGCCGATGGCGGTGCTCTCGCCGCCCGGGATGATCAGCCCGTCCAGCCCACGCAGATCCTCCGGCAGGCGGACCTCGGCGGCGTCCGCCCCCAGCCCGCGCAGCATCTGCAGGTGCTCGACGACGGCCCCCTGCAGCGCCAGGACACCGATCTTCATCGCCCGATCACCAGCCTCGCCCCGCGAGGCGCTGCTTCTCGTCCAGCCCGGCCACGGTGATGCCGGACATCGCCTCTCCCAGCCCGGCGCTCATCTCCGCGAGGATCTCCGCGTTCCGGAACTGGGCGGTCGCCATCACGATCGCCTTGGCGCGTTGGGCCGGGTTGCCGCTCTTGAAGATCCCGGAGCCCACGAACACCCCGTCGACCCCGAGCTGCATCATCAGCGCGGCGTCGGCCGGGGTGGCGATGCCGCCGGCGGCGAAGTTGACGACCGGCAGGCGGCCCAGGCGCTTGACCTCGCGCACCAGCTCGTACGGCGCCCCGATCTCCTTCGCGTAGGACATGAGCTCCTCGTCCGGCTTGGTCTGGAGCATGCGGATCTCGCCCAGAACGGTGCGCGCGTGGCGCACGGCCTCGACCACGTCCCCGGTGCCGGCCTCGCCCTTGGTGCGGATCATGGCCGCCCCCTCGCCGACGCGGCGCAGCGCCTCGCCTAAATTGCGGCAGCCGCAGACGAACGGCACCCCGAAGGCGTGCTTGTCGATGTGGTGGCTTTCGTCCGCGGGGGTCAGGACCTCGCTCTCGTCGACGTAGTCGACGCCGATCGCCTCGAGGATCTGGGCCTCGACGAAGTGCCCGATGCGGCACTTGGCCATGACCGGGATGCTGACCGTGGCCATGATCTCGCGGATCAGGCCGGGATCGGACATGCGCGCCACCCCGCCCTGGGCGCGGATGTCGGCCGGGACCCGCTCCAGCGCCATGACCGCCACCGCGCCGGCCTCCTCGGCGATGAGCGCGTGCTCGGGGGACACGACATCCATGATGACCCCGCCCTTCAGCATCTGGGCGAGGCCGCTCTTGACGGTGAAGCTCGACGACCGTTCGGGTTTCTTGCGGGACGGTGCTGCCATGGGATCTCCCTCCTCTGTTTTTGCTTAACAATAGCGCACGCCGTGTGGTAAAAACAGATACAGAAATTCAAAAAAAAAGGCATAACAGATGATCGCCCCAAAAGGTCCGACGCCAGAGATCCCCCCCGGGACCCCGACGGAGCGCACCGAGCCCCAGCCGGCATTCCGCTACCGGCAGCTGGCGGCCGAGATCGAACGGCGCATCCTGGACGGGACCTATGCCCCGGGCGAAAGGCTGCCCTCCGTCCGCGGGCTGCACCGGCAGACGACCCTGAGCATCTCGACCGTCTACCAGGCCTACATGGAGCTCGCGGCGACCGGCTTCGTCGAGGCGCGGCCCAAGTCCGGCTATTTCGTCCTGCCGGTCTCGCTGCGCGACTTCAAGCCCCCGGTGTTCCGCAAACGGTCCTCGGCCCCGCAGCGGGTCGACCTCGCCCCGGTGGTCAACTCGGTGGTGGCCGCGATGAGCGACCCGCGCCTCGTGCCGCTCGGCAACACCGCGGCCGACCCGAGCCTGCTCCCGGTCAAGGCGCTCGGCCGCATCCTGAAGGCGTTGAGCCACGAGGACATGCGCGCGCTCTTGTCTTACTCCCCGTCCGAAGGCTTCCCCGGGCTGCGGCGCCAGGTGGCCATCCGGACGCTCGGGGTGATCGCGGGCGTCGAGCCCGAAGACGTCGTGATCACCAACGGCTGCACGGAGGCCGTTGCCTTGTCGCTGCTCGCGGTGACCCGCGCCGGCGACACGGTCGCCGTCGAAACCCCGACCAACTTCACCTTCCTGCAGCTGCTGAAGGAGCTCGGGCTGCTCGTGGCCGAGATCGCGACCGACCCGCGCGACGGCGTGGACCTGGACGAGCTCGAGACCGCGCTGCGCGGCGGGCGCATCAAGGCCTGCCTGCTCATGCCCAATTTCCAGAACCCGCTCGGCGCGCTCATGCCCGAGGAGAAAAAGCGCGCGCTGGTCGAGCTCGTCGGCCGCTACGAGGTGCCGGTCGTCGAGGACGACATCAGCGCGCAGCTCCACTTCGGGGAAACGCGGCCGGCGCCGCTCAAAGCCTATGACCGGGACGACCGGGTTCTGACCTGTTCGTCGTTCTCGAAGACGCTGGCCCCCGGGCTGCGTCTGGGCTGGGTGATCCCCGGGCGGCGCCACCGGGGCCGGGTCCAGCGCCTGAAGGCCGGCACCAGCATTTCCACCTCCACGCTGGACCAGTACCTGGTCGCCCGCTTCCTCGAGACGGGGGCCTACGAGCGGCACCTGCGGGCGCTGCGCAACGCGCTCAAACGGCAGGTCTTCACGACCGCCCTGGAGATCCGGAAGTGCTTTCCGGAAAGCACGCGGCTGGCCGTGCCGCAGGGCGGGTCGCTGCTCTGGGTCGAGCTGCCGAAGGGGGTCGACGGGCTGGACGTCTACCAGCGGGCCTTCGATCGCGATATCTCCATCATCCCGGGAGTGGTCTGTTCCAACTCCAAACGGTTTACCCGGTATATTCAGGTCAGTTGCGCCGCACCGTTCAGGCGCAGGATCAGGGACGCGGTGCGCGCGCTGGGGGTGATCGTCTCGGAGCTGGCGGGGAAAAGGCGAGCTCGTAACGCGTTCGCGAAGGGGAGATCTTAAGCGCCCCGGCTCACTCCAGGGGCTCTTTGAGGTAGCGGTAGTAGCTGTCGAGGGTGTAGACGGCCGCGAGCGGGTTGTGGCCGAAGACCCGGTCCTTGGCCGCCAGGACGGTGCAGGGGGCCTCGCTGTACTTGAAGACCAGCGAATCGTGGCCGACGCACAGGCCGACCAGGATGTTGAACTGGGTCTTGGCCGCGTTCATCAGCAGCGCCTGGGAGATGGGGTTGCACATGGATTCGTGCCGGCCGATGGCGATCTTCTGATCGTCCTTGAGGCCCAGGCGCTCCTTGGGGACCTGGCCGACTTTGCAGACCACCGAAACGACTTCGAAGCCCTTGGCCTGGTAGAATTCCGCGACCCGCCGGCCCTCGTGCACCAGGCCGGCGCAGAACACGAGCCCCAGCCGGGTGTAGCCCATGCGGCGGGCGAACTCGGCGATTTCGAGCAGCCGCGGTTTGGCCGGGCGCACGTGGGCGTAACCCGCTTCGCGCCCGGCGTAGCCCTCGGCCTCCTGCAGCGATGCGTTGAGCGCGAACGCGCGGATCTCGGGTTTGGCGTACTCGCGCATGGCGCGCGCCACCACGTCCTCGTGGAGGTGGGTCGGGCAGTTCTCGGGGTGACGCCCTTCGAGGCTCATGCACAGTCGGTCGGGGTTCTTGAACGGGCAGGCGGCGCATCCGGCCGCTTCCGTGGCGTGCTTGCTCATGGTCATCTCCGAATTCGCAGCGTGGTGTGTCAGAGGCGTCCCGCCTCGATCATTCCTGGGTCTGCCGCAGGATCGCGTAGGTCGCCAGCGCCTTGGCCACCAGTCGGCCTTCGGCGTCTTTCACTTCCGCTTCGCCGACGGCCGTGCTGCGCCCCCTGTGGAGGATGACCGCTTCCGCGACGATCTCGGAATCGGGCACGGGCCGGATGAAATTGATCTTCATTTCGATCGTGGTCAGCGTTTCGTCCAAGGCCAGAAGCCCCATCGCTGCGACCCCGGTGGCCGCGTCCGCGGCGGCGAAGACCGCCCCGCCGTGCATCACACCCGCGCCGTTCGCCAGCGGCGGGGCGAAGGGCAGGCGCACCCGGGCCCGGCCGCCGCCGGCGTCGATCAGTTTCATGCCCAGGGTGGCCCAGAAGCGGATCTCCCCCCGGGATTCCCGCTGCATGAAGGCCTGCAGGCGGGTGGCACGTTTGCTCTCGGTTTCCATGGCCCTGTCGCCTGAAAAGGTCGGTGCGGCGCCGGCGCCGTTTGCGGGGGCGGCCCCGGCGGTCGGGTGGATGGGGTCTGCCGAACAAGCGGCCCGCGTGAACGCTCGCGCAACAACCGAACGGGACCGGCGGAATCTCTGTAGTCCGCAGCGGCAGGCAAAGTCAACCACCGGCCGAAGGCCCCAATACCAGACACCGGACAATGAGCTTCTTGCGTCTGGGAGGTGGCCACGGTAACAGGTGGGCCGCTCGTCTGGTGTATCGAGCCTACCTATCTATGCATTTCCATCTGGCCTTCTTGAGCGAACTATCCGCCCAGAGCATAGAGGACGCCTGACGCCGCCACCGCGGCCGATAGTGCGGTTCTTTGCCAAATTCCGTCCACCGGTGCCAGCTTGTAGAGCAGGACGAGCACGCTCACGAGTACCATCCAGCCGAGCTTTGACATCCCGATCAGCACCATGGCGACCATCAGCGCCGCGCTGCTGCCGACGCAACTTACTCCATACCGCGCTCCTGTGAGTATGGCGCTGCGCTGCAAGTTAAACGGCAATGGGCCGTGGAGAGCACAAAGCTCTCGACAGCGCGCATCGCTGGAACGTTTGAAAGGCGTGAGAGCATATGTGCCTGCGAGCACCAACGAAGCCCCGCCAATCAGGCGCTGGTTGGCCCACGGCATGCCGAGCGCGCTGCACAAGATGTAGGCCGCCAGGCCGAAGGCAAGCCAGACGACGAGATAGGTAGCAATGAGAAGGCCGGTGGCGACCTGCCAGCCAGCACGACGTTCGGAATGGTGCACGAACTCGAACACCAGTGGGAGCGCCGTCGGCAGCATCATCGCGGCCATCATAATCAGCCAGCCCACCGCGAAAGAACCAGGTGACCCTACACCCATCTCCATGTCGCCCATCGACATCGAGTGGTAGATCACCAGGATCCAGGCGATTGCGGCGAATATGAGAACCACTCCAGCGGCGAGCGCGGGTGGTGCGATCTCGCGCGGCGACATTGTCCTGTCATCGCTCCCCAGCCACCCCTTGCAGGCGGGGCAGAACGCGCGTCTCCGCACCGGCCTCAGCAGCCCAATCGTGGTAAGCAGCTTATCAGCGAACATCAGTCGGAATACTCGTCACGGCGCCGAACCCAAAAGGCGCCATCTTCTCCCTCGTCGCGGCCCTTCGGGACGAGGTCCATGTAGTGGTAGGCTGTGTTGAGCATATCCAATCCACGCTCGTAAGTGGAGTAGGTGTGGTAGATCCGGCCGTCTTCGTCCTTCAGAAAAACGCTGATGCCGGGCGCTTCGGACATGGACCAGGGATTAAATCGGTAGTTGTAGTCGACCTTATCCGCCTTGAGTTCATCTTTCGTGAACGAGACGCGATAGTCGTAATTGAAATCGTTGCCTGCCGACGAAAGCCAAGGGAACCCCCAGCCCATCCTCTTCTTGTAGGCGGCTATCTTCGGATAAGGGGCTATCGAAACCGCAGCCATAGTGATGTCGCGGTGGTTCAGATGCACCGTTATGCCATTAAAGTTGTCCATCCAGAACGAGCAGACAAAGCAGGCCGCGTCTGTGGTCCACGTCGTGTGCGGTCCAGCCGTCTCGGGATTGAACATCGCGTGATAGATGATAAGCTGGCGGCGTCCCTCGAACATGTCCGTTAACGTTTGATGGCCCTTCTCACCCTCGAAGACATATTCCTTCTCCACCAACTCCCAGGGTAGTTCGCGGCGTTCCCTGCTGAGTTGGTCGCGCAGTCGCGTGAACTCCTTCTCCTTGGCAAGGTGTTTCTTGCGCTCTGCCAACCACTTGTCGTGGGTTACCACCTTATGGGCTGCCATAATTCCTCCAGGGCATTATGTCGATATCATGGTCACGTATCAGAATAGGTGCCGATGAGGAACCCGTCAACCTCCGGCCATTAAGGGGAATTGGTATGATATTCTAAATGGTTATCTGTGACTTGGCGGAAACCGGATTGCTCGTGGTAATCTCTATGTGGATATTGGACCTCACCCATCCTCAGCCGTTAACCCATTCACAAGATGCTGTTGACAAAACCCCCGTCTTATAAAAAGATTGGAACACACTTCCGCGCACATGTCCGGCAGGGCACCTTTATGCGCCTGCCGGCTCGACTCACGTTCCCGACCGTCACGACACAATTTTCAGGCACCAGCAACCACGCACCCGCAGGGGGAAGCATGCGAACCGACTTCAGGGCGATCCGGGTGGAGATGAGGGGCGGCATCGCGGTGTTCACGCTCGACAACCCACCGGTCAACCAGCTCTCCGACCACTTCGTGCGCGAGCTGGCGGAGGCCTTCGCGGAGGCCTTCCGCGACGGTGCGGTGACCGCCGTGGTGATGACCGGGGCCGGGAAGAGCTTCATTGCCGGCGCCGACATCACGCAGATCAAGGACATCCGCGACCGGGAGAAGATCCTCGCCCTGCTGCGCGAGAACAACCGGTTCCTGAAGAACATCGAAACCGGCCCCAAGCCCGTGGTCGCGGCGATCAACGGCAGCTGCCTCGGCGGGGGGCTGGAGCTCGCCATGGCCTGCCACTACCGCGTCGCGGCGGCCGGGGTGGAGCTCGGCCAGCCCGAGGTCCAGATCGGGCTCATCCCCGGGGCCGGCGGGACGCAGCGCCTGCCGCGGCTGATCGGCCTGCCGAACGCGATCGACATGATCACCACCGGGAAGCCCATCACCGCGGAAAAGGCGCTGCAGCGCACTCTGGTCGACGAGGTGGTCGAGCCCGCGCGGCTCTTGGAGGCCGCGGTCGCGGCCGCCGGGCGATTCGCCGCCGGGCGGCTGAACCTGAAGCTGCGGACCACTCGCCTGCGCCACGATCGGCTTCCGAGCGCCGCGGAGAAGAAGGCGCTGCTCGATTTCACCGCCCTCATGACGGCCGAAAAGGGCAAGGGCTACGTCGCCCCGTTCAAGGCCATCGAGGCATTCACCCGGGGGCTGGGCTACGACATCGATGCCGACCTGGAGACCGAAGCCGGGCTCTTTGCCGACTGCCTGCTGTCGGACGTGGCGCGCAACCTGATCGGCATCTTCCTGAACACCCGCGCCGCCGGGCGGCTGCCGCGCATCGAGGGGCTGAAGCCGACCCCGATCCGCAAGGTCGCCATGCTGGGCGGCGGGGTGATGGGCTCGGGGATCGTGCACCTGCTCCTGACCGGCGGGTTCGAAGCCATCCTCTGGGATATCAACCCGGCCGCCGTCGAAAAAGGCGTGGGGGCGATCCGGGCGAGCTTCGACTACCACCTCAAGAACCGCAAGATAACCCCCGAGGCGCTCGACCGGATGTTCGCCGAGCGGTTGCGCACGACCACCGCGCTGGCGGACCTCGCGGAGGCCGACCTGGTGATCGAGGCCGTCCTCGAGGACATGCGGGTGAAGCAGGACATCTGGACGCAGCTCGAACGGATCTGCCGGCCGGGGGCCATCTTCGCGACCAACACCTCGGCGCTGCCCATCACCGCGATGGCCGCGGCCCTTTCCGACCCCGGGCGTCTGATCGGCATGCACTTCTTCAACCCGGCGCAGCGCATGCAGCTGCTCGAGATCATCTGCGGGAAGCGCACGTCCGACGCGACGCTCGCCGCGGCTGTCGCCTTCGCCCGCAGCGTCAAGAAGGTCCCGATCGTGGTCAACGACGGGCCGGGGTTTTACGTGTCCCGGCAGCTGATCGCGCTGATGGGCGCTTCGATTTTCCTGCTGGCCGACGGGGTCGACGGCGCGGCGATCGAGGCGGCGCTGGTCGCGTTCGGCATGCCGATGGGGCCGGCCGCGCTCTCGGACCTGACCGGGATCGACATCAACTTCCACGTCAATCGCACCTTCGCCCAGCACCTCGGCGAGCGCTGGGCGGTGCACCCGCTCTTCGAGGCGATCTACCGCACCGGGTGCTACGGCCGCAAGACCGGCGCCGGCTACCTGGATTACAGCGCCACCCCCCCGACGCCCAACCCCAAGGTGGTCGCGGCGGTCCAGGAGTATCTGAAGGCCCAGCGGGTGTCCCCGAAGAAAATGGAGGCCGAGGCGATCGTCGAGGTCATGCTGGCGGCCGCGATCAACGAGGCCGCCTACATGCTGGAAGAGGGCATCTGCGACCGGCCGCAGGACATGGATCTGGCGATGATCTACGGCACCGGGTTCCCCCCCTACCGCGGCGGGATCCTGCGCTATGCCGATCGCTGGGGTCTCGAGAACGTGCGCGTCCGGCTGGTGGAGCTCGAGGCCCGCTACGGCCCGCGCTTCAAACCGGCCAAGCTGATAGCGGACATGGCGGCTGCGGGCCGCAGCTTCTACGTCGACCGATAAACTCAAACCGCTGACCCCAACCGTGTTTCCGGAGGCATCGCCATGAGAGAGGTCGTGATTGCAGGCTATCTGAGAACCGCACTTTCGCGTTCGCGCCCGACCGAACCGGCGCGCGACTGGTTCTGCCGGATGCGGGCGGACGAGCTTCTGGCCAAGCTCCTGCCCGAAGTGATCCGGCGCGCCGGGGCCGCACCCGAGGAGATCGACGATTTCCTCGTGGGCTGCGCCACGGCCGTGGGCGAGCAGTGGTGCTACGGCGGGAAGATCCCGCTGTTCCTGGCCAACCTGCCGAAACGCATCCCGGCCAAGTTCGTCGACCAGCAGTGCGGCTCGTCCATGGCCGGCATCCAGATCGGGTTCATGGAGATCGCCATGGGGTACGCCGACATCGTGCTCGTGGGCGGCATGGAGCACATGACGCGGGTGCCGATGGGGATGTCCCAGGTGGACCGCGGCATGCTCGCGCCCAACATGACTCTTTTCCTCAACCCGGAATACCAGCACCTGGACATGATGACGTCCATGAACATGGGGCTGACGGCCGAAAAGCTCGCTAAGAAGGCCGGTCTTGCGCGCGACGAAATGGACCGCTGGGGGGTGCGCTCCCACGCGCTGGCGGTCAAGGCCCGCTCCGAGGGCTTCTTCGACGGCGAGATCCTGCCGGTCGAGGCCGAGCAGGCCGACGGGTCGACCCTGCGCGTGGACCGGGACCAGGCCGTGCGCGACGACGTGACCCTCGAGGGGATGAAGGACCTCAAGCCGGCCTTCAAGAAGGACGGCGTGATCACGCCCGGGAACTCCTCGCCGCTGAACGCCGGGGCCTCCTCCATGGTGCTGATGTCCAAGGACACCGCGCTGAAGAAGGGGATTCGGCCGCTCGCGACGATCCGTTCCATGGGGTTCGCAGGCGTCGACCCGACCGTCATGGGCGAAGGGCCGGTGCCGGCCACGCGCATGGCGCTCGAGAAATGCGGTCTCACCGCCGACCGCATCGACTACTGGGAGATCAACGAGGCGTTCTGCGCGGTCGTTCTGAACTGCGCCCGGGAGCTCGCGATCGACCCGGAGAAGGTCAACGTCATGGGCGGCGCCACGGCCATCGGGCACGCCCTCGGGTCGACCGGCATCCGACTGACCGGGACGCTCGCCCGCATCCTGCAACAGAAACGCGCGCGCTATGGCTGCGCCAACGCCTGCGTGGGCGGGGGGCAGGGGGTGGCGCTGATCATCGAGAATACGGATTGACGTCAGCGTCCGGTTGAGGAGAGCAGGGCGTGGCCTCCGGGTTCGACGAGTACGAAGCGTATGACGGCTGCGGGCTGGCCGAGCTGATCCGCAAGGGAGAGGTGTCCGCGGCCGAGGTCTGCGAGGCGGCCATCGAAAGGATCGAGCAGCGCAACCCGCGGATCAATGCCGTGGTGACGCCGCTCTTCGATTTCGGCCGCGCCGCGCTGCGGTCGCTTCCGCCGGCGGCCCCTTTTTGCGGGGTGCCGTTTCTGCTCAAGGACCATCTCTCGGCACTGGCCGGAACCCCGCTCACCTTCGGATCCAGGGCGCTGCGCGACTACGTCCCGGACCACGACAGCGAGCTGGTCGCCCGCTACCGCCGCGCCGGGCTGGTGATCCTCGGCAAGACCAACACCCCGGAGTTCGGCATCACCGCCTTCACCGAGCCGGAGCTCTTCGGACCCGCGCGCAATCCCTGGGACCTCGACCGCACGCCGGGCGGGTCGAGCGGCGGCGCGGCCGCGGCGGTTGCGGCCGGGATCGTGCCGCTCGCCGGCGGGGGCGACGGCGGCGGGTCGATCCGCATCCCGGCGGCCTACTGCGGGCTGTTCGGACTGAAACCCTCGCGCGGCCGCACGCCGACCGGCCCTGACTTTGCGGAGATCTTCCAGGGGGCCGTGATCGAGCACGTCATCACGCGCAGCGTGCGCGACAGCGCGGCCATGCTCGACGCCGTCGCGGGGCCGGATGTCGGCGCGCCCTACGTCGTCGCCCCGCCCGAGCGGCCCTTTACCGAGGAAACGCGCCGCGACCCGAGGCGGCTGCGGATCGCCTTCGACGTCCGATCTCCTGTCGACGCGCAAGTCCACCCGGAACACGTGAAGGCGGTTCTCCGGGCCGCGATCCTGCTTGGAAAACTCGGTCACGACGTGGAAGAGGCCCGGCCGGAGCTGGACTTCAAGGCACTGGCGGACAGCTACGTGACGGTGCTCTGCGGCGAGGTGGCGGCCGAGTTCGAGGAGGTCGAGGCGCACCTGGGGAGACGGTTGCGGCCGGGGGACGTCGAAGCGGTAACCTGGATCATCGGGATAGTCGGGCGGTCGCTGCCGGCCGTCCCGTTTGCACGTGCGCGGCGGCTCTGGGGGAGCGCGTCGCGCACGATGGGCCGGTTTCACCGGACGTACGACCTGTACCTGACGCCCACCACCGCCCAGCCGCCGGCGCGAATCGGCGAGCTGCTGCCCGGCCCGCTGGAGATGGCGGGGATGAAGGCCGCAGGCCACCTGCGGCTCGGTCTCGTTCTGCGCAAGAGCGGGCATCTTCGCGAGCTCCGTCCAGCGCAACCTCGCGCGGACGCCGTTCACGCAGCTGGCCAACCTCACCGGCCAGCCGGCGATGTCCGTGCCGCTGCACTGGACCGATCACGGGCTGCCCTGCGGCGTGCATTTCACGGCGCCGATCGGCGACGAGGCGACGCTCTTCCAACTGGCGGCCCAACTCGAGCGGGAAGCCCCCTGGCACAATCGGCGGCCCGCCCGGGCGTGAAACGCCGAGGCCACAGGATCGCCTGCACCGGAGTTGCCCGATGCGTCCCGCCCCAAAAGCCCTCGAGGGGGGACGCCAAGCGAGGAGGCCGAGAAATGAAAAAGGTCGCGGTTCTTTTAGCCTGGATTGGAGTCTGTTTTTCCGGAGCAGCGATAGGATGCCCCGTGTGGGCGGCCTCTCTGGAAAACACCGACAACCAGACATACGATCTCGTCATAACGGAACCCGGGTACAGACAAGACTTCAGGCACCCCTACCAGATTCTCTCGCACTCGAAGGTCGAAATCTGCATCTACGGCTGCGACCTCCTGTTGCGTTCCACCGGCCAGGTCGTTCGGGTGGGTGCGGACGATGTGGTTACCATCAGCTGGGGCGTGCTGAGGGTGGAGAGGTCTTGGCGAAATACCCCATAGGCGTGCGGTGTTCGACCCCCCGGCCGGGGTCGATGGTCTCCGGGGAAAAGAAAACCCCCGGCGTCAGCCGGGCTTCTGAGAGAAGGAGGTGTTCCGGGCCATCGGGCGTTATGGCGAGTGGCCGGGGGCGCCGATGCCGACGTCGCCCCAAACGTTTCGCAACCACAATGCAGCTGCCAGAAACGATGGCGGAAAGGGCATGGTGAAGCATGTACAAGAAGATCCTGGTTCCGCTGGACGGCTCCGCCCGGGCCGAGAGGATCCTGCCCCACGTCGAAGGGCTGGCGAACGCCGCCTGCGAGGTGCGCCTGCTGCAGGTGGTCGAACCCATCATCCAAGTGAACAGCGTCGATCTCTTCGTGCCCCACGGCGAGCAGTTCACCGCCGCGATGAAGAGCGCGCAGACCTACATCGACTCGGTCGTGCAGCGCATGCTGGCGCGCGGGATTGCCGCCGGCGGCTGGGCCATCAGCGGGGGCGTGATCGACACGATCTGCAAGGTGGCGGAGCAGGAGAAGGCCGACCTGATCGCCATGACGAGCCACGGCCGCACGGGGGCGGCGCGCGTCTTCTACGGCAGCGTCGCGAGCGGCGTGCTGCACCGCATCGACCGGCCGTTGCTGATCATCCGATCGCGGGACGAGAAGAGCCCGTCTTAAAAATGGCGGATCACGGCCACAGGCCAGGCACCGGTCGGCGAGACCGCGCAGCATACGGTTCAGTATGTGAGCAGGTCGAGGCGGCCGGCAACGCGGCTATGCGGCCTTTTCAATATGGGTCTTTGCTGAGCGGGTCCAGGCCGCTGTCCTTGAGCCAGGAGAAGACCGGCGGGATGCGGTCCTCGATCGGGCGGCTGCGCACGTCGATGAGGCAGGGCCCGCCGGCGGCAAACGCCTGCCGCAGGCTGTCTTCCAGCTGGTCCGGCGTCTCCACGCGGAAGGCTCGCAGGCCGAACGCCTCGGCGATGCGCGAGGCGTCCAGCGGGGTGAAGTCGACCGAGAGGTACCGGCTCTCCGAGTGGATTTTCTGGAGCGTCTTGATCCAGCCGAACGAGCCGTTGTTGAAGTGGATCAGCACCGCCGGCACGCGGCACCGCACCAGGGTTTCGAGCTCCCCGCAGGACATCCCCAGGCTGCCGTCCCCGAACAGACCGACCGGCCGGGCTTCCGGCCGCGCCAGCCACGCCCCCACGACGCCCGGGATGGCGTAGCCGAGTCCGCCGTAGGCCCTGGGGATGATGAAGCGCGAGCGGCTGTGGTTGAGTTTGAGGTAGCGCGTGACGTAGGGCGTCGCCGTCCCCGCATCCGCGATGACGACCGCCGGTTCCCGGATCACGCGGTTCAGCGAGCCGATCACCCGCTGCGGCGACAGCGGCACTTCATCGCTCGCCAGGACCGCCGCCGCACGCTCCCAGAAATGCCTCCGGTCCCGGTTCAGGTCCTCCGTCCAGCCCTCCGTGTCGGTCCTGCGGGCCGGCCCCAGCTCGGCCAGCACGTCCTCGAGCACGAGCCTCGCGTCTCCGACCACCGCCTCGTCCACCGGGCAGTTGTTGCCGATGATGCGCGGGTTGATGTCGACCTGGAGCAGGGTGCGCCCCGGCTTCGGGCTCGGCAGCGTCCAGCGCACGGTGGACACCGATCCCATTTTGCAGCCGACGTAGAGCAGTGCGTCCGCTTCCTCCACGGCCCGGATGGCGTGGGGGTGGTAGCCGTTGTCGCCGATGACCCCGAGCGCGAGCGCGTGCTGGTCGGGCATGATGCCCTGCCCGGAAATGGTGGTGACCACGGGGGCCTGGATCCGTTCGGCCAGTTCCTGGACTTCCCGGCGGGCCTGGGAGTGGTTGGCACCGCCGCCGACGATGAGCACCGGACGCCGGGCCTGCTTCAGGCGCCGCGCCACGCGGGTGATGGCGTCCGGGCTGCCGCGGAAGCGCATGGAGGGGTAGGCGGTGCACTCGGTTTCGGCGTGCAGCGAAATCCGCGCGAGCGGGATGCGGTCGGTCACGGTTTCGGTGGGGAAGGCGAGGTGGACCGCGCCCGGGCAGCCGGAGGTGGCCACGCGGAAGGCGCGCCGCAGGGTTTCGGGGATCTTAACGGCCAGCTTGAGGAAATTGGACCACTTGGAAATGGATTCGAAGAACACGTGGTGGTCCATCTCGGTGATGGTGCCCTTGCCCTCGCCGGCCAGGCTGACCCCGCTGGTCAGGAGCAGGATGGGGATCGAGGAGGCGTTGGCTTCGGCGATCCCGGGCGCGGAGTAGAGCGCTCCGGCCCCGGACGGGCACTCGCACACCCCGGGCTTGTGGGAGAGCCGGGCGTAGACGTCCGCCATGAAGCCGGCCGAGCGTTCGTCGCGGGCGAGCACGTGGGCGATCGCGTCGCGTCGCTCGTACAGCGCCTGGTAAAGGGGGACCGAGGTGTCCCCGGGGACGCCGAACACATGTTTGACGCCGTAGGCTTCGAGCATCCGGACGATGGCCTGGGCGCCGTTGATCTCGGACGAAGCGGCTGTAGGCATGGTGGCTCCTCACGTTGAAACGGATCGGTGTATGCGGCCTCGAAAGTCGGAGGGCTCGTTGCAAGTGTCAGATTTTAGGTGTTGAGCGAAGGAAATGCAAGATGGGGTGCTGCATCGTAGTGACTGACAGCGCCTCCGCCGTATCGATAATCCATACGCACAGGTTAGGAACGTGCGGTGGCTTCCGGCAGCCGCACGGACAGCGCGGCCGCCAGCAGAGGGGCGCCCGCCAGGAACACCAGCACCGTCTGAAGGGAATACAGGTCCGCCAGCCAGCCGACGATGGGGCTCATCACCCCCCCGATACCCAGCGCGAGCCCCATCATCAGGCTCGAAACCATGGAACGGCCCTTGGGCGCCAGCTGCTGCCCGAGCGCGACGCCGAGGGGCAGCGTGGCCAGGGAGAAGAACCCCGCGAGGAAGGCACAGGGGTAGACCCATGACCCCCTCAGGTAGAGCGACAGCAGGATGGCCGGCGCGGTCAGGAGGTGGGACACCAGGAAAATGGGGCGGTAGCGCGTGCGGTCGGCCAGGCTGCCGGCGACCAGCCCGCTCAAGGCGCCCGCCAGGGTGAAGAGGGAAGACACCAGGCCGATCGAGATGAGCGAATACCCCTCGCGTGCGTAGAGGATCGGGAAGAAGGTCACGAAGGACTGGCTGACGAAAGCCCGCAGAACCATGACCGCCCAAAGGGTCGCGACGGCCTTCCACGCGTCGCCCAGCGCTTCCCGGATGGAGCCGATGAATCCGCGCCCGGCGAGCCCCTCGCCCTGGGGCTTAGGCACGAGCTTGAACAGCAGCAGCATGAGCGGGATGCCGATCAGCATCGAATAGAGCGTGCCCGCCGGGCCGTAGGCCTGGACCAGTGCGGTGATGATGATCGGGCCGACCCCGAAGGCCAGCGTCCCGCCCGCGTTGAAAATCGACATGCAGAAGCTGAAGTGGCGCCCGGAGTAGGTGGAGATCATCCCGGCCACCGGCGGATGGAAGAGGGACTGGCCGATCGACCCCAGGCAGACGAAGACGGTCAGGATCAGAAAGCTGGGCGCCACGCCCACGAGCGGCACAAAGATCATGGAGAGGATGGGGCCGCCCAGGATGAACAGCCGCGTGCGGTAGTGGTCGGCGAAGTAGCCCGACATCGGCTGGACGATGAACATGAGGAAGCGGTTGATGCCCGCGAGCAGCCCCACCTGGGCCATGGAGAGGGAGAAGACATCCGCAAACATCGGCAGCAACGGGCTCACGAACGAGCCGTAGAGGTCGCCGGTGAAGTGCACGAGCCACAGGGCGAAGATCACTTTGACGTTGGCTTTGGCTGAATCGGGCATCTCGAGGCCGAAAACAAAAACTCCAGTCGGGCGACTGGAGGCGGTGTGCGCATCATCGCGACGGCGCGTGAACCCGGCGCGAGAAACGTCCTATTGGGTTTGCGCGCAATTGTCAACCTGGGGGTGCGGCCACGGCTCCTAACCTGCTAAAACCCGATTAATGTGTTATGGCGGTACCGGAATCACGCAACGGATCTGACAGCGCGACTTGAAAAGGAGGCCTCATGGACGTCAACCAGGCAATTCAAACACGGCGCAGTGTGAGAAAGTACCTCAACCGTCCGGTGTCCAAAGCGGTGGTTCTCGAAATCCTCGAGGCCGCGAACCTCGCCCCCAGCGCCACCAACCGACAGCCCTGGGAGTTCGTCGTGGCCAACCGGCTGCACATCGACCGGCTCGAGGGGGTTCTGGCGGAGGCCTTCCGCGAGCGGGTGGCCGGCGTCGGGGAGGCGCAGATGCGAGCCGCCATCCGGGAGCTGTCTCTGCCCGACGACGCGGCCGGCGACCGCTCAAGGGCCTCGGCACGTTCTATCGCACGCTGGGCGGCGCCCCGGTCTTGATCGGCGTCCTCATCCCCAGGGCGACCGACCCCTGGGTGGCGAAGAACAACGTCTGCGACGCGGCCGCCGCGATCGAGAACCTCCTGCTGGCCGCCTGGGATCGTGGCCTGGGGACGTGCTGGATGTCGGGGCCGTTGAAGGGCCGCTACGACGCCATCGCCGCATTCCTCGGAGTCCCGGAAGACCGGGAGTTGCTCGCCATCATCCCGTTGGGCTACCCGGCCCACCAGCCGGCCCGGCCGCCGAAGAGGGACGTCGCCACGAAGGTCAAGTGGCTCGGCTACGAGTGACGAATCGCTTCGCCTCTCAATAAAAAGCGGGGCTGGAATGATCCAGCCCCGCTGACTGCTTGTGGTGTTGGTCGGGACGAGTGGATTTGAACCACCGACCCCAGCGTCCCGAACGCTGTGCTCTACCAGGCTGAGCCACGTCCCGACTGACGGCAGACCTTTACGTCATCCCGCCGGCCAAGTCAACTCAAAATCAAACGGTTTTAGCCGCCTTTTTGACCGCTCGGCGTTTAGGCGCATAGGGGTTGCGCAGGACGATGGTCTGGTCCCGGTCCGGTCCGATGGAGACGATGTCTATCGGGGCGCCGGTCAACTCTTCGATGCGTCGCAGGTAGCCCTTCACGTTCTTGGGCAGACGCGCGTAGCTCCTGACGCCGCTGGTGGTTTCGGTCCAGCCCGGCAGCGTCTCGTAGACCGGCCGGCACGCTTCGAGAACGTCGACCGCTGCCGGGACGACGTCCAGTCGCCGGCCGCGGTATTCGTAGTGGGTGCAGATGTCGATGGACTCCAGCCCGTCGAGGACATCCAGCTTGGTGATGGCGAGCCCGGTGACTCCGTTCAGGCGGACCGCGTCCCGCAGCAGCACCGCGTCGAGCCAGCCGCAGCGCCGCCGTCGGCCCGTGGTCGCCCCGAACTCCGCGCCCTTTTCCTGCAGGCGATTGCCGATGTCGTCCCGCAACTCGGTGGGGAAGGGGCCCCGGCCGACCCGCGTGGTGTAGGCCTTCACGATCCCGACCACGTCCGTGATCTGCCGCGGGCCGAGGCCGGCGCCGCAGCAGGCGTTGGCCGCGACCGTGTTGGAGGAGGTCACGTAGGGGTAGGTGCCGTGATCGATGTCGAGGTGGGTCCCCTGCGAGCCCTCGAAGAGCAGGTTCCGGCGGTTCTTGACCGCCTGATCGATGACGACCGAGATGTTGGCCACATGCGGCCGCAGCCGTTCGGCGTAGCCCTGGTACTGGGCGATGATCGCTTCGCCGTCCAGCGGTTGCCGGTTGAAATAGCTCTGGAGGTAGAAATTCTTTTCCTCGAGGAACGCGATAATTTTGCGTCGGAAGAGCTCCGGGTCGATCAGCTCGACGAAACGAATGCCGCGCCGGGACACCTTGTCTTCGTAGGCCGGGCCGATGCCGCGGCCCGTGGTTCCGATCTGCTGGGCGCCCTGTTTTTCCTCGCGTGCCAGGTCGAGCGCCTGGTGGTAGGGCATGATGAGGTGGGCGAGCTCGCTGATGACGATTCGGTCCGGGCCGACGGAGATGCCGCGGGAGGCGAGAAAGTCCATCTCCTTCAACAGCACGGCCGGGTCGACCACCATGCCGTTTCCGAGCAGGCAGACCTTGTTCTGCAGGATGCCGGAGGGCACCAGGTGGTTGATCGTCTTTTCGCCCTTGATCACCAGGGTGTGGCCGGCGTTGGCGCCGCCCTGAAAGCGCACGACCACGTCGGCATGCCCCGCGAGCAGATCGACGATTTTCCCTTTGCCCTCATCGCCCCACTGAGTTCCGATTACCACCACATTGGCCACTGTTCGTCTCCCTTGCTCAGATAGGTGAACCCGCACTCCGTTTGCACCGGAAAAAATCCTGAATCAGCCGGCGGCATTCGGTCTCACAAACACCGGAGACGATTTCGACCTGGTGATTCAGGCGGGGGTCGGCGGCGAGATCGTAGAGGGAACCGGCCGCCCCCCACTTGGGGTCGGCGGCCCCATAGACCAGCCGCGCGACGCGTGCATGCACGATTGCGCCCATGCACATGATGCAGGGCTCGATCGTAACATACAGCGTGGTGTTTAACAACCGGTAGTTCTGAAGCTTTCGTGCTGCTTCGCGCAAGGCGAGGATCTCGGCGTGGGCGCTCGGGTCGTGCTCGGCGATGGTCCGGTTGTGAGCCGCGGCCAGCACCTCGCCGGACGACGAGACCAGCACGGATCCGACCGGGACCTCCTGGATCGCCCAGGCCCGGCGGGCTTCCGTGAGCGCGGCCTCCATGCAACTGTGGTCGAAAGAAGGGTCCATTCCGCCTGGGATTTGGGGGTCAACGTCGGGCAACAAAGTATTGACAGCCCCGCCTCTTTAGCCTAATAAAGCTCGCACCTCAACCGATTTCGCGCCCGTAGCTCAGCCCGGATAGAGCGCCGGACTACGAATCCGTAGGTCGCAAGTTCGAATCTTGCCGGGCGCACCATTAAATCAAGGGGTTACAGATTTCAGTCTGTGGCCCCTTTTTGTCTTCTGTGTGTGAAAAACTTTAAAAAGTCCCTTCAGGCACCAATCCAGCGCATCCTCAAGAATCTTCAATAGGTAAATTCAAATGGCAGTCATCCAGATTTTCTTCCGGGTAGGAAGAAGGGCAGGCGAGAACAAAAAGCTTGACTTTTTGAACTGAATCAATTAGTTAAATTATATATATGGTTCGTGCCTGTATACGTGAGGCTTCTCACTCCAACGGATACGAATCTTTGAAGCCTCTCACAGCTCACGCCTCTTCTCACTGCGGATACCGCAACAATAATCGCTAAGCGTCTTGCAACAATCTTTTCCCCTTTTCCATAAGAGGGAATAATATGGATGCGGAAAAGATTAAAACGTGCATTGTATCTTTATCGGATATCTCCGAAGCAATCGAGAATCTGCAGCGAGTTGCTTCATCATGTATCGAGCCACCGCTTGTGATTTCAACGATATTTTCCGCGGTATCAGATCGGCAAAAAGCCAAAGAGACGAAGGAAGCTATCGCCCGGTTGAGGCCGCAGTTGATATTTATCGTGCTCACCCCCGAACGTTTTGAAGAGGCCGGATCTTTAGTCAGTTCATTGCAAGAAATAGGGCTCAAAACCGACATATTGGCCTTTTTGGAGGATCCCAGCCCCGAAACCATGATCGATCTGTTGAAGCTCGGATTTGCCGACGTAATTTCCCCCCCGTTTACGCCGGAAAATGTGATTCCTCGGATATGGCGGTTATTGAACTGCTGCAGGGGCGCTGATGAGAAGCTTCAAAGCTGCTTGAAAGAAAAACTCGGCCTGCGGAAGCTGGTTGGCAGTAACTCTGCATTTCTGGCCGAAGTGAACAAAATTCCCCTGATCGCCCGCTGCGACGCTAATGTCATGATTTCCGGGGAGACCGGCACCGGCAAGGAAATTTTCGCCCGTGCCATCCACTATCTCGGCCGCAGAGCATCTAAGCCGTTTGTTGCGGTGAGCTGTGGAGCGATCCCGTCCGACTTGTTCGAAAACGAGCTCTTCGGCCACGAGCGCGGAGCGTTCACGGGTGCAATGACGACGAATGATGGATTGATACAAGAAGCCGAGGGCGGCAGTTTGTTCTTGGACGACATAGACTGCATCCCTTTAAGCGCACAGACGAAGGTGCTGCGTTTTCTCCAAGAAAAGGAATACAGGGCTCTCGGTTCGGCGCGGGCGCGGCACTCCGACACGCGGATCATCGCATCTACGGGTACGGATTTGGCCAAAGCAATCGCGCGGGATGCATTTCGCCGGGACCTGTATTATCGACTTAACGTGGTTTCAATCGGTTTGCCGCCGCTAAGAAATCGCAGGGATGATATCCCTCTTTTAACCAGACACTTTATGGAAAAATATCGGGATCACCTTGACAGCCCCGCTAAAGGTATCACCTCTGGCGCTCTTCAGATGTTGACGGAATACGACTGGCCGGGAAACGTCCGTGAGTTGGAAAACGTGATTGAGCGAGCGGTTGTCTTTTGCACGAAGGCACTCATCGATGTTAAGGACATCAGCCTTCCTGAATGCGAAGCCAGCCAGGAAGCTAAAACGTTTAGGCAAGCAAAATCGCAGGCCGTGACCCAGTTTGAAAAGCAATACATCCAGGAGCTACTATCCACCCATCAAGGGAACATCTCTCAATCAGCCAAAGCTGCTCATAAAGACCGCCGGGCCTTTTGGGAACTGATTCGCAAACACAAAATAGATGCACGAAGTTACAAACCCTCTTCCGGATAACTATGACATTTCCCGCTGACGCTTGGACAATTTTGTCCTACCTCGTTTCAACCTGCCATCAAACCTGATTTTTGTTTTTTGCTTTACACGGTTACCAAGACTCATCCAAGACCCCCTTTTCGGTTAATCCACCTCAGCCTCCGTCCTCCATCAGGGTAAAAATAACTCGGATCTTTGCTTTGATGTCGCGTCGAGTTCTACGGTCAGGCATCGAATAGCCGTTGGAAGTCATCGATATCAAAATCTTTGCAGCCCATATGGGGTAACCCGTGTTGTGTTCAAATTTTGTGGCACGGGGGCTGCAGAAAGGAAAAGAGGAAGATCTGCCTATGGCCGCAAAAAACGACACCTCAGAAGAGATATTAAACTACCTTTTCAAACACCCCGATGCCAGCGATACGCTGGAGGGAATAACGGAGTGGTGGCTGTTGAGTCAGAGAATCAGCTACGAGATGAAGAGAGTGAAGGCAGCTGTTTTTAAGCTTGTTGAAGAGGGGTGGATTATTGAAATCAAGGGGAAAGAATCGACCGTACACTATCGGCTGAATCCCAAGAAACGCAAGGAAGTCAAAGCCGCTGTTTCAAAGCTTTCAAACTGACCCGGCAGGCAGAGATCATAAATAAAATTAGGCAGAACAAAAAAGTATACAGAGAAAGGAGGCTGCACGATGCCAGTAACACCAACCTATCCGGGCGTTTACATCGAAGAGATCCCCAGCGGGGTGCGCACGATTGTGGGGGTCGCGACATCCATCACCGCATTCCTCGGCCGCGCCCTGCGAGGACAGGCCAACGAACCCACAGCCATCAACAGCTGGGGCGATTTTGAAAGGGCATTCGGAGGGTTGCATGTGGACTATCCCCTGTCCTATGCCGTTCGCGACTTCTATCTGAATGGCGGAAGTCAGGCAATCATCGTGCGCTTGCAGAAGAACGCGGTAAATCTCGCAGAATGCCGATCTCAAGCTGGAAGCATCCAGCGCCGGCAAATGGGGCGACAAGATGACCTATGTCGTCGATTCGAATGGAATTACAGACGATGTCGCCAGTCGATACGGTATCGCCAAGGCTGACCTGTTCAACTTGACCGTCTATGAAGATCCGGGCAAAGGGCGCGTCGAGCGCTTCCTCAACGTCGCGATCAAGGCCGATGCAGGCGCGCGCAGGCTTGATCGGGTATTGGAGACCGAGTCGAACCTGGTGCGTGTTCAAAAGAAAACCGACGGCACACCGGATCTTGTTACTACCAAGCCCACGAATTCGACGGCTCAGGAAAATCCATCAGACGCTCAGGCGGATCCAACAAAATTCAAGAAATTCACGGGTGGCGCAGACAGTGCAGGCCTGGCCGACGCAACCGACATAATCGGCAGCAAGGATCAGAAGACCGGGATGTATGCGCTGGAGAAGGCCGACCTTTTCAACCTACTTTGCATTCCGCCCGATAAGCGGGACGACGATATACTCCCCGCTGTATATCAGACAGCTATGACGTACTTGCAAAGACCGGCGCGCCATGTTGATCGTCGATTCACCCGCCGCCTGGAGCAAGAACAAGGATACTGCTGCCGCCGATGCCACGAAAGGGCTGCCTGATCTTGGCTTGTCGGGCGAGGCGGCGCGCAATGCCGCACTGTATTTCCCGCGCGTAATACAAAGCGATCCAATGCGCGAGGGTCAATTGGACACCTTTGTGCCCTGCGGCATCATCGCCGGTGTCATGGCACGCACCGATGTAAGCCGCGGCGTATGGAAAGCGCCCGCCGGACTTGATGCGACGATCAACGGCATCCAGGACTTTCAGGTCAATCTCAACGATCCCGAAAACGGCATGCTCAACCCCCTCGGCATCAATTGCCTGCGCGCTTTCGCAGTGGGCGGACGCGTGGTCTGGGGCGCGCGCACACTGCGCGGAGCAGACCAGCTGGCCGACGAATACAAATACGTCCCTGTCAGACGCCTGGCTCTGTACATCGAGGAAAGTCTGTATCGGGGAACCCAATGGGTCGTCTTCGAGCCGAACGATGAGCCCCTCTGGGCGCAGATTCGCCTGAACATCGGTGCGTTCATGCACGGCCTCTTCCGTCAGGGTGCGTTCCAGGGCAAAACGCCGCGCGATGCGTACTTCGTGAAGTGCGACAAAGAGACGACGACGCAGAACGACATCAACCTCGGAATCGTGAACATTGTCGTAGGGTTTGCACCGCTCAAGCCGGCCGAATTCGTGATCATCAAGATCCAGCAGATCGCCGGGCAGATCGAGACATAAGGAGGAGGTCATGGCTCAATTCAGTGTGAATGCTCAGCGTTTCGACCCATACAAGAATTTTAAGTTCCGCGTCAAATGGGACGGCCGCTACGTGGCCGGTGTGAGCAAGATCAGCGCCCTCAAGCGCACCACCGAGGTGGTGGAGCATCGCGAGGGCGGGGACCCCAGCAGCAGCCGCAAGTCACCCGGTCGCACCAAGTACGAGGCCATCACCCTCGACCGCGGAGTGACACACGACACCGAATTCGAGAAATGGGCCAACAAGGTGTGGAACTTCGGCTCCGGCCTGGGAGCGGAGGTATCGCTCAAGGATTTCCGCAAGGACATCATCATCGAGATGTACAACGAGGCCGGCCAACTCGCCATTGCCTACAAGGTGTACCGCTGCTGGGTTTCCGAATTCCAGGCTCAGCCCGATCTCGACGCCAATGCCAACGCCGTTGCCATTCAGCACATCAAACTGGAAAACGAGGGGTGGGAGCGCGACTACGAGGTAACGGAGCCGGCCGAGGAGACCTTTACGGAGCCCCAATAAGCCATGCAGCCACTGTCGGCATCTGACCTGCTTAGGGTCTGGGAGGAAGGCGATCGCGAGCCGCCCTATCGACAGGCGCTCCTGCTGCTGGCCGCTGCCTGTCCCGGGGAATCGCCCGAAGAGATTCTGAGCCTCAGCATCGGCAGCCGCGATTCCCGGCTGCTGACCTTGCGCGAATGGACCTTCGGCCCGGAATTGACAAGCCTCACCGCATGCCCGGCTTGCGGCGAGCGGCTGGAATTCAGCCTGAACGTGTCCGACATCCGCGTTTCCGCTCCCGAGGCGAGAAACCCGGGGTTACACCTTGCACTCGATGATTACTCGCTCGATTTTCGGCTGCCGAACACAGGCGATCTCATTGAGGCTGGCCGAAGCCCAAACCTCGAACAGATTCAAAGGGTGCTGATTGGGCGCTGTGTGCGTGAGGCACGCAGGCACGACGAGCCCATGGCAGCAGAGAATCTGCCGCCCCAAGTCGTCGAGGCCCTGGCTTCACGGATGGCAGAGGCAGACCCGCAGGCGGACACGCGGCTTGCACTTTCCTGTCCGGGTTGCGGGCATCACTGGCAGGCCCTCTTTGACATCGTGTCCTTTTTTTGGGGCGAGATCCAGGCATGGGCGCTTCGTATCCTGAGAGAGGTTCACCTTCTTGCGTCCGCCTACGGCTGGCATGAGGCGGACATCCTGGCCATGAGCCCGATGCGGCGGCGCATCTACCTTGGCATGGTGGCGGTATGAGCGGGTATCTTTCTAACCTTTCTGCTCGCAGTTTCGATTCTGCCGGGGCGAGCGCACTGGTCAGCCCCCGTCTGCCTTCGGTGTTCGAACCTGCTCACCCCAGATGGGGCGATCCCTCGGAGCTGCCGGCCGGGTCGGCACCAGACGGGGAGACCGGAAACAACAGCCGGGAGAGCACCCATTGGGCGGATGGTGAACTGCCGATGCAGGCGAGCCAGCATCTTCAGCGGGAGAATGCCCCCCATGGGTTATTGATCAATCCATTGAAAGACTGGGAATGGGCGGCTCCGCACCCGGCCGGGCAAAGCGCGGTGGCAGCCGATAAGGAGCCCGCGGGAGGTAATTCCGTTTATGAGACCCGGGTTCTGTATGTGTCCGGGGCGATGACGCAACAACTGAAAGCTTCTGAAATCCCGGCCCGGCTGGCTCCGATGCCGAGACCGGACAGGCCATCTGACAAGGCACGGGAAGAACCTGCCGATAGGGATTGAGCGGTCCCCCCGGGGGATTGCCGCACCGGAGAAAAAAGTCGAGGAAGCCGAGATCGGGGATCGGATCAAGCAGCTGGCCGCAGGAATCATGCAAGCGCGAGGCGAGGGTTCGGAGAAACGCATGAATGCGGCGGAGAGACCTGCCATCCATCCTGCCGGACCGGCCGCACCCCCGTGGGAAGAGCGCAAATTCCACACGTCTGCCGCCAAACCGGAGCCAACCATCCAGGTGACCATCGGGCGCATCGAGGTGCGTGCTGCAATGACCGGCAAGCCGGAAAAGCGAAAGGCGACCTCAAGCGCCATGAGCCTGGATGACTACCTCGCGGGCCGCAGAGGAGGTCGTTCATGAGCAACTCACTGGCCATAGCCACGGTTACGGCAGCACTGGCGCAGGTAGTCCGGGCGGCCATCCAGGGGGTTGTCGCTGGTTCCGATGTCATCATCGGCCGCCCTGAAAGCCCTCCGGCAGGCGACGCTCTGCCGCGTGTCCGTCTTTATCTCTACCAGACGGCGCCCAACGCCGCGCTTCGGAACGCAGACCTCCCGAGTCGCGGTTTCAATGGCACGTTGGTGAAGCGTCCATGCGCCGCCTTAGAGCTGCACTACCTGCTTTCCTTTTATGGCAGTGAGACTGAGCTGCAACCCCAGCGAATGTTAGGGGCCGTTGTCCGCGACTTGCATGCCCATCCGTTTCTGACGCGCCAAATGGTTCAAGATGGCATCGCCGGCTATTCCGTTTTAGCAGGCTCCAACCTTCACGAGGCCGTCGAGCAGGTTAGATTCAGCCCGCTCAGCCTGTCCCTGGAAGATCAATCCAAACTCTGGTCCGTTTTCTTCCAAACGCCCCACGCCGTTTCGGTCGCCTATCAGGCATCGGTTGTCCTGATCGAGAGTGATGAGGCGCCGCAGCCGGCCCTGCCCGTGTTGAAACGCGGCGACAAAGACCAGGGTGTGGATACCCTGCTCGGCCCATTCCCCGTGCTGGAGAGCGCCTATTTCGGCATGCCGCAGGATCGCATCATGATGCCGCGGCCGCTCTCGTTGCCTGCTGCGCAGATGGGCTGCGCGGTGATCGCCAAGGGTCGCAACCTCGGCGGTGAAACGGTTATATTAAGATTTCAGCATACTCGCAGGGACCTGAAAACCAGTGCGGACAAAGAGTTGCTTCAGGAGTTGATCGTGGCTCAGGGAGACCTCTCTGCGTCCGAGCTAAAAGTCCTGCTGCCCCAGCCCGGATCCGATCCGAGTCAAGATGATTGGGCTCCGGGGGTCTATACGGTGACGGCTGTAGAGAAACGCTCCGGGAGCGATCGCGATTGCACCAGCAACAGCCTGCCCTTCGCTTTTTCCCCGATCATCGCAAAGATCGAGCCGCCAAATCCCATTCCAATAAATGGTGACGGTAAGGTGACTGTTACCATCACCTGTCAGCCCCGTGTGCACAAGGGGCAGCAGGCCGTTCTGCTGTTGGCCGGCAGGGAAATCGTCGGAACGACGGCTGCCGCCAACCCCGACAAGGTGATTTTCGTCGTCGAGAATGCGCCGGCGGTGACCAATGAACTCATCCGTCTGCGTGTGGACGGGGTCGAGAGCATGCCCTTCAAGCGTTTGGACGATCCACCGCCAGTCCGTTTCGAGTTCGATGACAACCAGAGGGTGACGATCACATGAGCGATCCCAGAGAATGGCAGGAGAACAACAACCGGTACCTGAGCGCGGCGCTGGCATGGCTGCGCCTGCGTTTGGCCCGGATGGCAGAGACAGCCACTCCGGAGAAGCCCAACGTCGGGAAAGCGGAGCAGCCTTCCGGATGGTTCGGTACACGCAAGCGACCTGCCGAAGGGACAGCACCCGTCGTCATGAAGGATAACGATGGGGATATCACCAGGGCCGCCCAGGCTATGGCCGATGCGGCCCGGATGGAGCCGCCGCCGGCGCTCGTGATTCTCGGTCAGCGCTTCGGCCTTTCCGATTTCGAGCAGTCGACCCTGCTCCTGTGCGCGGCTATGGAGCTGGACACACGCATCGCAGCCCTTTGCGGACAGGCCCAGGACAACCCGAGCCGGGCTTATCCAACCTACGCCCTTGCATTGACGCTTTTCGACAATCCCGCCTGGGATGCCCTTTCCGCCGAGGGGCATCTCCGCAAATGGCGTCTGATTGAAATCAGCCAGGCGGGCCATACACCGCTTACGATGAGTGCACTGCGGGCCGATGAGCGCGTCGTCAACTATCTCAAAGGGCTGAACCAGTTGGACGACCGCCTTACCCCCATGCTCGCCCCTTTCGATGTCTCCGATGGGAACAATGATCTGGCCGCCTCTCACCAGGCCATCGTCGAGACCATCGAGCAAGGCCTCGAGCAATGGCCGGCAAACAGATTGCCGCCGGTTGTCCAACTGATCGGCACGGATTCGATCAGCAAGCAGGAGGTGACGCTTCGGGTTCTTTCACGAATAGGCTGGCAGGGGTTTCGCATGCCCGGGGAACTGCTGCCCGCTGCTGCCGGCGATCTCGATACCTTTGCCAGGCTGTGGCACCGGGAAAGCATCCTGCTGCCCCTGGCCCTGTTTATCGACATTTCGGATACCGACGATGGCAGCCAATCCGCTGATGCGCACATCCGGCTCAACCGGTTCCTCAACCGGTGCGGGACCCTGACCTTCCTGGACACCCGGGAGCCTCGCACCGGCCTGGGTCTCAATGTGCTCACCTTCGAAATCGAAAAACCCATGCCCGCCGAGCAGCGAAAGGCCTGGGTCCAAGCGTTGGGATACCTCGGGGGAACGAGCCCGGACCGGCTCGCCGGCCAGTTCAACTTCAACCTTCCCACGATCCGCCGGGTTGCCGGAGCAGTCCTTGCCGGCAAGAGTGAAGACGAATCCGCAGAGAGCATGGAAGATCGTCTCTGGGAGGTCTGTCTCAGCCATTCACGGCCCCGGCTCGACCGTCTAGCGGTACGCATCGAACCCAGGGCCACGTGGAGAGACCTGGTCCTGCCCGAGGAACCGCTTGCGCTTCTTCGCGAAATCTCGGCGCAAGTCAAACAGCGCAGCAAAGTGTATGACGAATGGGGGTTCCGCCGGAAGATGAGCCGCGGATTCGGCATCAGCGCCCTGTTTGCCGGTGAGAGCGGCACAGGCAAGACCATGGCGGCCGAGGTCATCGCCAACGAACTCCGGCTGAACCTGTACCGCATCGACCTGTCGGCGGTGGTGAGCAAGTACATCGGGGAAACGGAGAAGAACCTGCGGCGCGTGTTCGATGCAGCCGAAGACGGCGGCGTAATCCTTTTCTTCGACGAAGCCGACGCCCTCTTCGGCAAGCGCAGCGAGGTGAAGGACAGCCACGACCGCTACGCCAACATCGAGATCAATTACCTCCTGCAGCGCATGGAGGCCTATCGGGGCCTGGCGATTCTCGCCACCAACATGAAGAGTGCTCTGGATCAGGCATTCGTGCGGCGGCTGCGATTCATCGTGAACTTCCCCTTCCCGGGTCCCGCCGAGCGGCAGGCCATCTGGGAGGGCGTTTATCCCAAACCGGACGAGAAGGGAGTGCTGCCCGGCACTCCGGTTGAAGCGCCGGATTACAAACACCTGGCACGGCTCAACGTAACGGGCGGCAGTATCCACAACATCGCCCTGAACGCGGCATTTCGGGCGGCAGCGGCCGGCAAATCGGTGACCGTGCCGCTGATTCTCGAAGCAGCCCGCGCGGAATTCCGCAAGCTGGAAAAGCCGATCAATGATTCCGAGTTCCGAGTGAAGGAAGTGACTGGGGCGAAGCCGTGAATATCAACGTCTATATCGAGCGGCTGATTTTGGACGGAATAAACATGGGACCGGGCCAGGGTGCAATGGTAAAGGCGGCGGTCGAGGCGGAATTGTCCCGCTTGCTGGCGGAAGGCGGGGTGGAATCCGGTCTGAAATCCGGCGGGGCATTTCCAAACATGCCCGCACGGCCAATCCAGGTGAGTGAAGATATCCACCCAAACCGATTGGGGCAGCAGATCGCCCGGACGGTTCATGGGAGCATAGGCCAGAGCAGATCGGAAAGAGGGCCGACCGGGAAAGTGCTGAAGGATTAAGAAGATGGGAGCCAGCGCAACCCAGGAGACCAGAAAGAAGGACCCGACATCGCTCATACAGTCGCGCGGTGAGGAGTCCACTTTGCGTCCAGCGCCTTTCAAAGAGACGAACAGTACTCAGCCATCCATGGCGGATGCAAAACGCGAGGACCGGGCGGAGCCGAACTTCAGTCATGACTTCAGCCGGATCCCCTCCCAAGTTACCTCAGTGCAGTTTCAGACCAAACTCGCCATCAACCAGCCTGGTGACGAATACGAGCAGGAAGCGGATCGTATTGCGGAGGAAGTTGTCAATGAATCGGTTTCTGGAATATGCACGTCGAAGGCACCCGGTACGACGGTCATGCGCCAGGCCGCCGGGAAATCGGGCGGCGAGAAGGAAGAAGAAAAGTACAAGGATGCCGCAAAAAAAACGGGAGAGGCATTTCTCGAAACAGACCTCGGCAAGAAGCTGACGGAGCAGGCCAAGAAAAAAGGTGAGGAATTCATCACAAGCATCCCCGGCATGGTCATCACCGGAGCCGCTGCCGCCGGTGCGGTGGGGTACCTCGCTGCAACCAACAAGGAACTGCCGATCGGGCTGCCCGAGATCCCCCTGGATAAGCTTCACCCCGGGCTGAAGATGAAAATAACCTACGAGGGTCCGGTGCTGAGCCCGACCAAGGCGATGATCATGTTCAGCGGGACCTTCGGGGGCCCCAAGGAAGAGAAAAAACCCGGCATGACGAAGACCGAGATAGAGAAGGCAAAGACGGCAAAAATGGCCGCGGAAATGGCCGCCTTCCAGGAAATGCTGAAGACGCCCGAGCAGAAAAAGGCTGAAGAGGAAGCCTTAACGAAATTCACCGCCGAAAAATTCGGTCCGAAATTGCCAGGCACGAAGGCAGGGGCGCTGGCTGTGCCGTCTCTCACACTCACACCGCCAACCCTGGAATACAAGAAGAAATCATACAAGCTTCTAGAGGAGGAACTGAAGCTCGACGTTCCCGGGATCGAGATCAAGCCCGAAGAGGAAACAGAAAAGAAAAAAAAGGACGAGGAAAAGCCTTTGCAGCGTAAGGCGCAATCCGAGACGAAGGACTGCGAAGCTTTTGTCGATGTCCCGCCGATCGTTCACGAGGTCTTACGGTCACCAGGCCAGCCGTTGGATGAGAATACACGCGAATTCATGGAATCACGTTTTGGACATGACTTCAGCCAAGTGCGTGTGCATACGGATGCAAAAGCGGCCAAGTCGGCGCGGGCCGTCAATGCATTAGCCTACACCGTAGGTCGGGATGTCGCGTTTGGTGCCGGGCAGTATGCACCGACGCTGGCCGACAGGAGAAGGCTGATTGCCCACGAGCTCACCCACATCGTGCAACAGTCTGGTAGCGCGGCACCGATGGGTAAGTTGGAGATCGGTCTCCACGATTCAACTTTCGAACGCGAGGCGGATCTGGTGGGAGCGGCGGTATCGGCTGGTGACACAGTTACCGTGTCTTCTGCGCTTCCAAGTGTTGCGGCGCAGATCCAACGCGACGGGTTCGGTGAGGTCCGTCGCGCAGAGGCTCGTGCGGCCCTCAGGGACAGGCTCAAACTCGATTACAAGAAAGCCGAGAAATCGAACAAGACATACGCGAAGACCGGCCCGGCGTGGGAGGCGAAGCTGTCGACCGTGGCAGGTGGAGCTTACAAGGCGTGGCACGACCTGTGGAGCGCCGGCAACTACAATGGCTTTGCCGACAAGGTGGCGTCCTACCAGATCGACCTTGGCTTGCCGGAGAAGAACATCGATGGCGTGATTGGACCCGGAACCTGGGCACGCATCGCCGGACTAGGCGAGGCGATGGCCGGGATCACAAAGGTCGTCTGGCCGGAATCCGAGTACACATGCACTACAGCGTCGGTGGAGCGGATCAAACGCGGGGTCAAGCTCGCGACCGGCAAGGTGTTTGAGCTACCGGAGGACAAGGACATCTCCGAGTTCAACATTATTGCACAGACGTTCGTCACGCGGATGCTCGATATCGACCTCGAATATCGTGGCAGCGGTCCAGCGGGGGCGCTGGCTTACGCGGGGCTGGGTGAACTCGTCCCGGAGGCCGACATTTGGGCAGGGAAGCTCGAGCCTGGGGCTGTTATACAGGTGTGGGGAAGCCGGAAAGACTACGAGTTGCTACGCGCGGGCGAGATCGGCGGGGGAGTCAAGAAGCGGCGCATCCGAGACGGCGACTCATCATTCTATGGTACTTCGTTCGTGTTCGTGCGTTACGACACAGAAAGTAAGGAGCGGATGCTGGTACGGCACTATGGTTCAACTGAATGGAAACGTAAGTCTTCGTACGATGTCTGGGTCGCGGCAAAGCCTTTTAATCCTTAGCGCAGGTCGGCAAATGGCTACTTAGCAAACAACTTCGCGACCATCGCACGCTCACATTGTCAGCGTGTCGCACCGCTCGACGGGTCCTGCTAACGGGAAAAAGAGTGAAAAGCGAGCGGAATGAATTGTTGATGGATGGGAGCGATACATCTGTGACAGGGTTATATCATCATGACCACTTTTCCCGGTTCACCCAAACTTCTCAAAGGCGGCATCGTGCTGATCGATCCTACGACCGCGGCCGTGCAGCGGATCATCACGCTGCAGTACAACCCGGACGCGATCACGCGCACGCTCCAGGTCCAGGGTGCCGGCAGTGACGGGGGTGACCGCTCGGAGGCAATGCGACTCAAGGGCCCGCCCGTAGAGACGATCAAGGTCGAGGCCGAGATCGATGCCACGGACCAGCTCGAGATCGCCGACGGCACCGCAACGGAGGTGGGGCTTAACCCCCAGCTGGCCGTGCTGGAACTCATCGTTTACCCGACGAGCGCGCAGCTTCAGGCAAACAACAGTCTTGCCCGGGCGGGAACCCTTGAGATCCTCCCGATGGAGGCCCCCCTCACCATCTTCATCTGGAGCCGGCAACGCATCATGCCGGTGCGTCTAACCGAATTCAGCATCACGGAGGAGGCTTTCGACGCGGCGTTGAACCCGATTCGGGCCAAGGTCAATCTGGGCATGAGAGTGCTGAGCGTAAACGATCTCGTCTTCGATCACAAGGGCGCAGGCCTGTTCATGAGCTACCTGCAGACGAAGGAGCAGCTGGCCAGGCGGGCGCAGGGCGGCACATTCAGCACCCTCGGCATCACCGGAATCTGAGGAAGGAGGCGCGGCATGACGGACCCTCAAGAGGCTTTACAGCAGATCCTGCAGCCCGTTGGATTGAAGCTGACGCTGTTTCCGCCCTCGAGCCGCTACTACGGCATTGAGACCGCGACACTCGAAATCACGGACGAAAAGACCATCATCTACATTCGCCGGCGGTTCTGCCCACCGCCGGAGCGATTTGCACTGCTTCAGGAACACGTGGTCGTCCAGGGCGACCGTCTCGACAACATCGCGGCTCTGTACGTTGGGGATCCGGAGCAGTTCTGGCGCATCTGCGACGCCAATGCAGCCATGCGGCCGAACGAGCTGATCGAGACCATAGGCAGGCGACTGCGCATCACCCTGCCGGAAGGAATCCCGGGAACATCCAATGCTTAAAGGCGTGAACCTCACCCTCATGATCGGGCCCGCGGTGCCGGTACCGGTTCCACAGTCGGTACTGGATGCGCTGACGAGCGTAACCGTGTCGACATCGTCAGGGGAGACAGCGAGCGGTTTTGAGCTGGTGTTCACTCTGAGCAATAATTCCCCTCTGCACACGGCATTTCTGCTTTCCGGCGGGGCCATGCCCCCGATCATCCGCGTCATCATCATCGTGACGCTCAACGGGACGCCGCACGTACTCATGGACGGGGTGATTTTGAACCAGGAGGTGACACCGGGCGAAGGCGGCAGCCATTCGGTATTGACGATCAAGGGAAAAGACCTCACAGCCTTGATGGATATCATCGATTTCAGCGGGATACCGTACCCGGCAATGCCGAATTTTGCGCAGGTGGCATTTATTCTGGCCAAGTATGGGGCGCTCGGAATCGTGCCCCTGGCGATTCCGGAGATCGTCACGGACATCCCGATTCCCATCACTCATATCCCCCAGCACCAGGGGAAGGATCTGGCCCATATCCAGAAGCTGGCGCGCGAATCGGGGTATGTGTTCTACCTTGATCCCGGGCCGGCCCCCGGCATGAGCGTGGCCTACTGGGGACCCGAGATCAAGGTCGGCGCGCCGCAGCCTGCGCTCAACGTCAATATGGATGCGTACACCAATGTGGACTCCCTGCGATTCAGCTTTGACAAAGAACGGAAAAAGATACCCATCGTGTACATTCAGGAAGAGATGTCAAAGGCTGTTATTCCTCTTCCCATCCCCGACATCACGCCTCTGAACCCTCCGCTGGGGCTGATCCCTCCGCTCCCCCCCAAGCTGGTGCCGCTCGGTGACGAGCTCCAGGACACGGTTTACGTGTTTCGATCGCCGTTGCAAGCGGTTATGGCCGGTCTGGCCGAGGCGGCGCGCAGCTCGGACGCCGTGTTCGGCTCAGGAACGCTCAATGTCGCCCGCTATGGCAGAATCCTGAAGGCCCGCCAGCTTGTCGGTGTAAGGGGGGCAGGACCCGCCTTTGACGGTCTTTACTATGTGAAGAGCGTAACGCACTCGATCAAGCGTGGCGAGTACAAACAGAATTTCGAGGTCGCTCGGAACGGCCTGCTGTCAACTGTACCGAGGGTGCCGGTATGAGTAATGGAAAGCGGTTTCACGGCAAGTATCGCGGGACGGTCGTGAACAATCTGGATCCCGAGCAGCGAGGAAGGATCCAGGCAATGGTCCCCGCCGTCTCCAATGTGATGCTCTCGAACTGGGCCATGCCCTGTGTGCCCATGGCGGGAAAAGAGCAGGGGGTCTTCATGGTGCCCCAGGTAGGCGCCGGAGTCTGGATAGAATACGAGGGCGGCGACCCTGACAAACCCATATGGGTTGGAGGATACTGGGGCTCCGTGGCGGAAGTGCCCAAGCTGGCGCTCGCCCCGCCGCCGATACCGCCGGGTCAGAACATTGTCATCCAATCGACACTTCAGAACATGGTGATCATCAGCGACGCCGCACCCACTCCGGTCACCGGGGGCATCATGCTGAAGAGCTCGACAGGCGCCATGATCGTGGTGAACGACACCGGGATCTATATCAGCAACGGCAAGGGAGCATCCATCACCCTGATCGGGCCGACGGTCACGATCAACAACGGGGCGCTCGCGGTGGTTTGAGCCGAGAGGTGGAGGTGAGGAATGCCGGGTTTTCTGGTTCATGTCGGTGCACAGGTGCTATGCGCCCACGCAGGCCAGGCTACGCCAACGGTTACAAATCCGCGGGTGACCGTGAGCGGTCAGCCTACGGTGCTCCTGACCACACCGTATGTTGTCGCCGGCTGCACCTTTCCGCCGCCGACTGCGGGCAACGGGCCTTGCGTGACAGGGCAGTGGCTCGTCGGCACCACCCGGGTCACGTCGCTCGGTCAGCCCCTCGTCGTCCAGAGCAGCCAGGGGATCTGCGCACCCACCGGCACGCCCCTGCTGATCGTTGCGACGCAAACGCGCGTGAGTGCCATGTGAGGACACGATGAACATCGACTTTCCCTTTCACGTAGACGGGCGCGGCCGAACCGCGCTGACCGACGACGACGATCACATCCGCGACATGCTCGAACAGCTGATCTTCACCAGCCCGGGCGAGCGCGTGAACCGGCCCGACTTCGGCAGCGGCATTTTACAATTGATCTTCGCGCCGAACAGCCCCGAGCTGGCGGCGACGCTGCAGGTCACCCTGCAGGCGGCCATCCAGCGATGGCTGGGGGACGTGATCGAACTGCAAGCGCTCGATGTCCGGAGCGACGATTCGAGGCTGACCATCGATCTGAAATACATGGTGCGGCGAACCCGTCAATCCCAAACGGCACAATTAACCCGGGCGGTGTAACCCCATGAAAAAAGTGATGCATTGTTATGATGATGCCCGCCGCGACGCCGTGCGCGCGAAGTCGGAGCTGAACGGCCTGGACTACGTCGAAGTCTCCGATGATCAACGCAGTCTGACCGTCTATTTCCTGGGCAAAGCGCCGCAGGCAATCAAGAAGGGCCGCACGGAATATTTCCGCATCGAAGGTGGGCGGCGCATCCGCAACATCCGGGTGACCGGTGTGGACGTCGTGCGCGAGGACGATCCCGAACTTGACGACTACGTCACCGTGGAGGTCGACAAGCCCGGCGATTACTCGACGTACACGCTGCGACTGGTGGGACTGAAGAACATCGACCTCTTCTACGATCACGTGGAGTTCTCGTTCAAGGTCAACTGCCCCGCAGACTTGGACTGTGCCCCGGTCAAGAAGTGCCCGCCCGAACCGCTGCCTGAACCCGAGATCAACTACCTCGCCAAGGACTACGCCAGCTTCCGGCAGTTGATTCTCGATCGACTGGCGCTGATCATGCCCGATTGGAAAGAGCGGCATGTCCCCGATCTCGGCATCACGCTGGTCGAGCTGCTGGCCTATGTCGGCGATTATCTCAGTTACTATCAGGACTCGGCGGCAACCGAAGCCTATCTCGACACGGCGAGGCAGCGCATTTCGGTCCGCCGCCATGTGCGCCTCGTCGATTATGTGCTGCACGAGGGCTGCAATGCCCGCGCCTGGGTCTGCGTCGACACCGATACCGACCTGGCCGGCGATAAGGCCTTGAAACCACAGGACCTGTTCTTCATCACCAGCGTGCGGGACGTGGCGGGAATCGACCGGACGATTCTCAATGCGAACGAACTTCGCAACGTGCCGAAGAATGCTTACGAAATCTTTGAGGCCATCGACGACCGGCCGATCGAACTGCTCGTCGCCCGCAGCCGAATCCGCTTCTACACGTGGGGCGAGCGTGAATGCTGCCTGCCTCGCGGCGCGACCTCGGCCACCCTCATCGATGGTCCGGATACGCCGCCCGTTGATGCAGTCATGGGCGAGCAAAAGCAGCAGAAAACGTCGTCCGGCCCGCCATCGGCCTCGATTCCGGGCAAGCTCAATCTTCGTCCCGGCGACGTTCTGATCTTCGAAGCGGTGCTCGGTCCCCGGACCGGCCTGGAGGCCGATGCCGATCCTGCCAATCGTCATGCCGTTTGCCTGACCAGGGCTGAGCCCGGCGTGGACCCGTTGAATGGCCAGCCGGTCATCGAAATCGAGTGGGCACTCGAGGATGCGTTGCCCTTCTGTCTGTGTCTCTCGGCCATGACCGATGCCGAGCACGGCTGCATTTATCACGAGGAGATCAGCATAGCACGCGGCAACGTGATACGGGTGGATCACGGCCTGACGATCGAGCCTTTCGAGGAGCTCGGTACCGTGCCCACGGACGCCACGGAAGCCAAGTGCTTTTGCGAGGGGCGGCCATCGGATGTTCGTCTGGTCTCGGGCCGCTTCCGGCCACGTTTGAATGCCTCTCCCCTGACCTTCCGGGAAGCACTGCCCATCGAAGATCCCGGAGAGGGCATCCTGGTCCCGGCATCCGGGTTCATGCGCCAGGATGTGCGCCGGGCCCTGCCGCATATTTCCCTGACCTGCATCCTTTCCGTGCCCGACGAGGGCCTCCGGCCCGTCCCCTGGAATGAAATCAATGAGTATAGGGACCTATCAGCCGGGTTGATCAAGGCAGGCTTCTCGCCCGATCGGTATGAGAAAGGTGTGCCGCTGTCGCCGAAGTTATATGTCGAATACCGGAACGCCTTGAAAGCAAAGACCAATAGCGATGAACTGCTGCGATTGTTGATCGATGATATTTCGGCACGCAGTTTCCCCTGGAACCCCCGTGTCGATCTGCTCGGCAGCGGCCCGGATGATCGCCATTTCGTCGTTGAAATCGATAACGACGGTGCGGCGTGGCTGCGCTTTGGCGATGACGAATGCGGTCAAAAGCCTGAAGCGGACTCTATGTTCTTTGCCTCCTATCGTGTGGGCAAAGGAACGGCCGGCAACGTCGGTGCGGAGTCCATCATGCATCTGGTATTCCGCCGCGACCCGGTGAGCGGTGTCACTATGACCGTGCGCAACCCCTTGCCTGCAACGGGTGGCACAGATGCAGAGCCAATGGCAGAAGCCAAATTGTTCGCACCGACGGCATTTCGCAATGTGCTGATGCGCGCCATCACCGCAGACGACTACGCATTGCTGGCAAAACGCGGATTCGAGTCCCGTGTTCAGGCCGCGGCAGCTGCGCTCGCGTGGACAGGCAGCTGGTACGAGGCCGATGTGGCGATAGACCCGAAGGAAAGCGAGGAACTCTCGGAGAGCCTGCGCGAGCAGATCGAGGGTTGCCTGGAGCATTACCGCCGCATCGGCCACGATCTCGAGGTGAAACCGGCCAGATACGTGCCCGTAGAACTCGTATTGAGGGTGCGTGTGCTTCCGCATTACCTGCGCGGCCACGTCAAAGCAGCCCTGCTCGACGTGTTCAGCAATCGCGTGCTGCCCGATGGACGGCTGGGTTTTTTCCATCCGGACAGACTCACTTTCGGGGAAGGCCTGTATGTAAGCCGCATCGTGGCTGCCGCTCAAGCGGTGCAAGGCGTCGAGAGCGTGCGAGTAACGAAGCTCAATCGACTGTTCGAGCGGCCCAACAGCGAATTGGAAAACGGCATATTGTCGCTGGGCCCGCTCGAGGTCGCACGGCTCGACAACGATCCGAGTTTCCCCGAACACGGCATTTTCACGCTGATCCTCTGCGGGGGACGATAGTCGTCACTGCCGCAGGCTGGATTTCGATGTCATCGCCGATGAATAGATTGAAGAATCGTGATTCCCGGCGAGGAGATTGAGGCTGTCCACAAACGGAAAATGCAAAGATTGCCCGAGCAAGAGGTCTCACATGACAAACGATAACTGCGGCTGCTGTGAAGACCAGGCGCAACTCACTCCGCTCGATACGGCCAATCGGCCCGGGCTCCCGGCGTTGGTTTATCGGGTCGGAACGCATGCGTCGTTTCTGGAAACCATGAAAGCGCGGCTGTCCAGCCTCCATATCGATCTGCCGCGTGACGAGTTCGACGAGCACGGCAAGCGGATCTTCGATCGCCGCTATCCGTTGAGCCGCCTGTCCACACGCGCAAGCGACGACCCGGCGATCGCGCTGCTCGACAGCTGGGCCACCGTCGGCGCCGTTCTCACATTTTACCAGGAACGCATCGCGAACGAAGGCTACCTGAAGACCGCCATCGAGCGTCGATCCGTGTTGGAGCTGGCCCGGCTGGTGGGCTATGCGTTGCGGCCGGGCCTGGCCTCCAGCGTGTGGCTGGCCCTGGAGCTCGACAAGAGTTATGAAATTACCCTCCAGCCATACGAAATAAAAGCACAGAGCATACCTGGCCCGGGAGAGATGCCTCAGATTTTCGAGAATATTGAACGAATCGAGATGCGCCATGCATGGAACAACCTGCAACCGCGCCTCAACCAGCCTCAAACAATCGGGACGATCACCGAGGGGAATGACCTGTCTCCAGCACAACCCCGGATCTATGTGAAAGGAATCAATACGAATCTCAAGCAGAACGACGTCGTTCTGATCACAGTATCCGATCAGCCATATGCACTCTATCGGGTGGACGAGGCCGTACCGGATCACCCCGGTGGCCGCACCCTGGTGAAATTCCGGGTCATGAGCGCCAGATCAACCGATCTTGGCGTGCAAGCAGCCATTAAAGCACTCGCGGACATGGCGGACCGCTATGCGAGCCCGGAAGTCATGAAGAGGTATCGCGCCTCTGCGCAACGCGAGATGGCCCAGCGAGTAATCTCGCATCTCCAAGGCCTGAGCAAACAGCTGAGGATGGTAAGCATCAGCGCCGGGGACGCCGATCATGCGATTCGCAGTACACTGACCGCAATCACGGAGGAGAAAAATACAGCTACCGATGAGCAATATAAGGCCATGGCGAAATGGCTGAATGCAATGGTCGGCGATCTATCGCACGCGGTCGAAAGCTTCAGGACTGCTACTGCAGGCGCGATGCCCCCCAGCTTGCCGACAGCCGGAGCCTCCGCAGCCTCCACAATGAAGACCGGCGGAGATTCGCTAAAGAAGGCCATTGCTGGTCTGACAAAACCAGCATCGGTACCGCCGCGCAGTGCAGCCAGCCTCAATCGCAAAATAGAACGAATTTTTGCAACTCGAGCAGATGTCGGTTTACAGCTTGCCGGGACATTCCAGGCAAATCTTCAACCGGTATTGCCTACGACCCTTGCGAACGTGACCGTCGCTCCGGACAGTCCCGTTCGCGCCTATGTATTTCGTGCGGTTGCACGTCCATTTGGGCATAATGCACCGAAAAAATCGAAAATCGATGAGGCCTACGGAGAACTCTCTAAAACGATTACCGTTTCTTATGATGAGTGGACAGCGGGAGATATGCGGAGCAGCGAAAACGGGAAGATCCTCTATCTGGACGCAAGCTACGACAAGGTGAAACAGGATAGTTGGATTGCTGTTGATATGAGTCATGTTGTGCAAGAAGATGGGGCTATCATCGTTCCTGCCGAGAAACTGCTGATTGCCAAGGTCTGTGATCTCGCAACCTCTATATCGCGAGCGGCCTATGGAGTGAGTGGACCATGTACATCTATGCAATTGGCTGATCCGCTTTTTCCGAATGATGTAAAAAAGCGAAAACCGTGGTTTCTGGACAATAATTCGACCGCGCCTAATCAAAGTTTCAATCTGATTCGCCAAACAGCGGTGTATCTTCAGAGCGAAGAGCTGGCTCTTGCAGAGGAACCGCTTGAGGAACCTATCTGCGGAGGAAATGAGGATCTGATCGAGCTTGACGGGATCTATTCAGGCCTTCAGTCGGGCCGCTGGCTGATAGTAGCAGGCGAAAGAACCGATATCGAGGACGAGACGGGTAGCTCCGTGCGCGGGATCAGGGCGGCGGAGCGCGTAATGCTTTCGGAGGTTATCCAGAAGGTCAAAGAGATCCCCACAGAAAGCGGAGGAAGCAACATTCTGCCTGGTGACCGCACCCATACATTCATCACGTTGGCAAAAAAACTGGAGTACTGCTATCGGCGCGACACGGTTACCATCTATGGCAATGTGGTCAAGGCTACGCACGGAGAGACACGCAGGGAGGCTCTCGGCAGCGGCGACACCGGTCAGGCATTCCAATCATTCACACTGAAGCAGCCACCCCTTACGTACGTCTCGTCCGCTACCCCGGCTGGCGCAGAGAGCTCACTCAAGGTGTTTGTCAGCGACGTGCAATGGCATGAGAAGGAAAGTCTATCCGGCTCAGGGTCAAATGACCGCATATTCGTTACGAATACTGACAATGATGTCAAAACCACCGTGATCTTTGGTAACGGCCAGCATGGCCTGCGGTTGCCGACAGGCACGGAGAATATTCGTGCTGTGTATCGAAACGGCATCGGCAAGGCCGGCAACACCCGGGCCGGGCAAATCAGCCAGCTCCTGTCGAAGCCTCTGGGCGTCAAGGGTGTGATCAATCCGCTTCGCGCCTCCGGCGGGGCCGGGCGGGAAAACCTCAATCAGGCGCGAGAAAATGCACCTCGGGCGGTAATGTCGCTCGATCGCCTCGTGTCGGTACAGGATTACGCCGATTTCATCCGCACTTACGCGGGCATCGGAAAAGCAGCCGCCACCGTTTTAACCTACCAGCACCGCGAGATTGTGCACGTGACCATTGCCGGTGCGGAGGACATCCCGATCGACCCGACCTCCGACCTGTACAGCAACCTCCTGACTGCGATTCGCCTCTATGGCGATCCACATCAGCCGTTCAAGGTCGACATGCGGGAACTGCTGCTGCTCGTAATCAGCGCCAGAATCCGAATCCTGCCCGATTACATATGGGACAAGGTCGTTGCTCAGGTGCGCAGGAAGTTGCTCGAAACGTTTTCCTTTGAGCGTCGTGATGTTGGCCAGGACGTCGTCCTCAGCGAGGTCATCAGCACGGTGCAAGCCGTGCCCGGCGTGGCGTATGTGGATGTGGACGTGCTGGCGGACATCCCCGAAAAGATGACGGACAATGGGAAACGCAGCCTGCTGACACCCGATGAAATCACGAAGGCGGTCAGCGACCTGCTGGATGAGCTCATAAACAAGAACGTGAAGCCGTGCTTTAGGAGAAGGCAGCCCTGGCAGCGCATCCCCGTCGGTATGGCCGACGTTGACGATAGCGGCACATTGCTCCCGGCACGCCTGGCTATTCTTTCGCCTGATGTGCCCGACACGTTAATCTTGAATCAGATCGGATAGGGTAAGCCATGAGCACGAATCCTGATCACCTGTATGACCTGCTCCCTGCCATCTACAGGATGCGCGATGCCGACCATGGCTATCCGCTGAGGGCGCTGCTGCGGGTGATTGCCGAGCAAGTCGACATCGTCGAAGGCGACATCGGGCAGCTGTACGACAACTGGTTCATCGAGACCTGCGGGGACTGGGTCGTGCCTTATATTGGGGATTTGATAGGCTATCGCCCGGTCCACGAGGCCGGGGAACCCGGCGATCCCGGCACACCGGCCGGCGAGGTACGCAACAGGATTCTGATCCCCCGCCGGGAAGTCGCCAACACGATTCGCTATCGCCGGCGCAAAGGGACACTTGCGGTGCTCGAGGCGCTGGCGAACGACGTCGCCGGCTGGCCGGCGCGCGCCGTCGAGTTCTTCAAGCTTCTCGGGTGGACACAGAACCTGAATCACCTGCATCTCGACCGTGCGCGCACGACGGACGTGCGCGATGGTGGAGCACTTGATTTGCTCGGCGGGCCGTTCGATCGTATCGCCCACACGGTCGACGTGCGGCGCATCAACTCTTCACTCACCCGGGGCCGGTACAACATTCCCAGCGTCGGCGTCTTCGTTTGGCGCTTGAAGCCCTATTCCATCAGCGGCACGCCCGCCTATTGCCTGGAAGAAGTCGGCCCGCACTGCTACACCTTCAGCGTGCTCGGAAACGACACCCCGCTATTCGTCAGGCGGGAAAGCGAGGCCGACCCGACACAAATCGCCGGTCCGTTGAACGTCCCCGCGCCGATCCGCCGCCGCGCATTCGAGCGACGACTTGAAGACTATTACGGCCCGGATAAAAGCCTTTCCATCCAAGTGGCCGACAAGCCCGTCCCGATCGACAGGATCATGCCTGCGGACCTGACGGACTGGCAATACTACCCGCCGGCCGGCTACGTTGCCGTCGATCCCGAGCTGGGCCGCATGGCCTTTCCTCCGAGCAAGCTGCCCAAGAAGAATGTGCACGTCGTCTATCACTATGCCTTCAGCACCGACATCGGCGGGGGCGAATACGATCGCCCGATCCTGCAGCCGCAGGGGTGCGCGATGTACCGCGTCGGAGAGACGGAACGCTTCAAGCGAATCGGCGACGCACTGGCTCAATGGAAGGCCGACATACCGCAAGACGCCGTGATCGAGGTGGTTGGCAGCGGCGTCTACGCCGAGCCGATCAGCATTGAGCTGGGCAAAGACCAGAGCCTCCAGCTGCGTGCGGCAAACCACACCCGCCCGGTGATTCGCCTGCTGGACTGGCAGGCAGCCCTGCCGGACGCACTCCAGGTTTTTGTCGATTCCGGCAGCCGTTTTACGCTCGACGGGCTGCTGATTACCGGCCGGGCTGTCCACATCCGGTCGAAAAGTACGATGCCGGAGGAACCGAGCGCCAAGCGACAGGCACCATCAACAGCAAGAGAGGAGAATAGGGACGGGATCTGCCCGGCTGAATTCACGATTCGACACTGCACTCTCGTGCCGGGCTGGGGTCTTCACAATGATTGCGGGCCTCACCGCCCTGCCGAACCGAGTCTCGAGCTGTTCAATGTCCACGCCCGCGTGCGTATCGAGCACAGCATCATCGGATCGATCCAGGTCAACGTCGACCAGGTGCACGCGGAACCGATTCCCATATCCGTCAGCGACAGCATCCTCGATGCCACCGACGGCGACCGCGAGGCAATCGGCGCGCCGGGACGACCCGTCGCCCATGCCGTGCTCACAATCCGGCGTTGCACCGTGTTTGGGTCCGTTCAGGTGCACGCTGCCGAGATGGCCGAGAACTGTATCTTCAACGACTGCCTCAACGTCGCGCGCCGCCAGCTGGGATGCATGCGTTTCTGCTCCGTACCGGTGCACTGCCGTACGCCGCGCCGCTACAACTGCCAGCCCGATCTCGTCGGCAGACCGATCCTGGAGTTGTTTGCACAGGGCAACGATTACCGAGGCCGAAAGAGACCGCCGCCTGGCGATCGAGCGGCAGCGTGTTCAGTTGCAGTTCACCGACCGGCGCTACGGTCGCCCCGGTTACGGTCAATTGGCGGATACCTGCGCAATCGAAATCAAGCGCGGCGCCGATGATGAAAGCGAAATGGGTGCGTTCCATGACCTGTGCAACCCACAGCGCGAAGCGAACCTGCGCGCCAGGCTCGGCGAGTATACACCGGCGGGCCTGCAGACCGGCATTATCTTCGAAACCTAGGATACGGAGGGAGACGTCATGAAAGGCGACTTTTCGAGAAACACGTTTGATCCGTTCCGGCACTTCAGCCGTGTCCTCATGCAGCAGGGTCGTGTACAACTCGGACGCCGACTGGAACGAGCAGGCTGCGATCCTGCTCTATTACCTCAGGGCCCTTGCCGCGGACATGATCGGCCCCTTCGGCGGCCCCGATCCCGGCTGCGGCTTTACTCTGAGCGCCAAAAACGCCGATTTCGCCGTCGGCACCGGCCACTACTACGTGGATGGCCTCCTCTGCGAGAACGACCGCTCCGACGTCACCTTCTTGAACCAGGACGACTTCCCTTCGCCCGACACCCTGCTGCCGGCAAGAATCTATCTGGTCTACCTGGATGTATGGGAGCTGCACATAACGGCGCTGGAGGAGAGCGCTATCCGCGAGGTCGCCCTGGGCGGGCCAGACACCGCCACCCGTGCGAAGCTGCTCTATCAGGTCAAGGTCATCGGCAAGCTGCCGAACGGAATCGATATCCCCGCAGAATTTAGCCCCGCCGAAGCCAAAAAGCGATGGCCCACGTGGGTGCAGCAATGGAAGGGGCAGGCAGATTGTAAGCTCAAGGTCAGACTCAACCCAGGGCAGGCCTACACCGATCCCTGCACCATCCCCCCTGACTCCAGGTATCGGGGTCAAGAAAACCAACTCTACCGGGTGGAGATACACGCAGGGGGCACTCTGAAGGACGGGCATCCCAGCTTCAAGTGGTCCCGCGACAACGGTTCAATAGCGTCCGCCTGGCTGGGGAACAACGATGACGGCGCGCTCATCGTGAATTGCGGCCGCGGATTCGCCTCCGGTCAGTGGATAGAGATAACCGGCGAAGCAGACGACTTATTGGCCAGGCCAGGCAAATTCAACCGCATCGTAAAGGTAGGGGGAGACCTCATCTATCTGGCCGACAACGAGGCGTTCGATCCGAAAATAGCGAAGAAGGTTCGCCGTTGGGATCAACAGGAGACCGAGGATATCCATCTGACCGACGGCGCTGTACCCATCTCCGAAGGGACTACGGACGCCGACTGGATAAACCTGGAGAACGGAATCCAGATCCAGTTCCAGCCGGGGGGATCGTATCGGACCGGCGATTACTGGCTGATTCCGGCTCGCACCGCAGGCTCCATAGAATGGCCCGGCGATCCCAAGAACCCCGATGCAGCCCCGCCCCACGGCATAGGCCATCATTATGCGCCGCTCTGGATCATCTCCACCGATTCAACCGGCAAGGTCACGGTTGATCCGAAGAAAGATCTGCGGCAGAAATTTGCGGCCATTGCCAAGTGACCGTCACCATTACGGAGGCCTGCCATGTTTGGCTCCGCTGTTCTCGATGCTGTCGTCGGGCTGGTATTCGTCTATTTGCTGTTGAGCATCATCTGCACGGCGGCCAACGAGCTGGTCGCATCCCTGTTCGCGCTCCGGGCTCGAAATCTTGCTATGGGGATTGCGAGCTTGTTAGCGGACAACCGAATCAAAGGCTTGGACGAACTCTTCTATGACCATCCTCTGATCAAGAGCCTTTATCGTGGCAAAAGGAAGCCGTCTCACATACCAGACCACACGTTTGCACTTGCCTTCCTCGATGGCATCGCACCGTTTGAGGGACATGGTGAGAATGCGATCTCGCGGATCAGCGCGGCTGTCAGCGCGCTCAAAGATGATTCTGAACTGAAGCGGTTGCTATCGATATTTCTGCAGCAGGCGGGGGGCGATTTCATTAAATTACAAACCCATATCGAATCATGGTTCAACGATTCGATGTCGCGAGTGGGAGGGTGGTATAAACGGAAATGTCAGGTCATCACCATTATTTTTGCGGTTCTTTTGACCGGCGCTACGAATGCAGACACCTTGTTGATTGTGAAAAGGCTTTACACTGACTCCGCCATGCGTGCGGCAGTCGTTGCTCAAGCCCAGGAATTCGCTAAGCAGCCATTAGGACCTGCAGCCCCTCAATCCGAAAAAACATCTGAACCGTCTTCTGCACCTTCAACGGGAGGGAAGGGCGGCTCCGCAGGTGCGCTGCCGACGACTCCTGCGGCAGGAAATGCGATAGAGACCTTCACACAAACCCTCGCGACTCTTCAGCAGTTCGGCATACCTCTGGGTTGGGAAGCTACGCCTAAAAAGGAGGAGTGGGTAAATAAGATTATCGGCTTGCTGCTCACGGCGTTGGCCATTTCCCTGGGTGCACCGTTTTGGTTCGACGTCCTGAACCGAGTCACTAAAATCCGTTCTACCGGATCGACGGAAACAACGGCAACGAAAGAGGGCAAGAAGGAGAACTCCGGATAAGTCAGTATGAGGTCCGCATTTGAAAAAACAATTTGTACAGAAGACAGAGTTTCGAGAGCGGAAGACCCCTTATTCCCAGGGGCAATGGCCGGCTTTCGCACCCCAGTCCGCTCCATCTAATCGTGACCACACGTCGCTCATTCGTACCTCTGCCGACCGGACGGTGCAAGGCCTGCTCAATGCGAAATCTGTTCAGGCAAAACTGGAGGTAAGCCGGCCGGATGACATCTGCGAGAAGGAAGCGGACCGTGTTGCCGAGCAGGTCGTTAGGCATTCGGGGCGGGCAGTCGAAGGCAAACAAACCCGCCTGCGATGCAGCGCCCCTCAGATTCTCGGATATGAACCCTTCAATGAAGCTCTTGCCGATTCGCTTTGCAATAGTGGTCAGCCGCTGGAGAGATTAGTTCGCCCGGCCTTTGAGTCCCGATTCGGTTGGGATTTGAGCAAGGTCAGAGTGCACTCCAATTCCACCGCCGCCGAGGCCGCCCGTTCGATCCATGCGAAGGCTTTTACGACAGGGCGCCATATTTTCTTTGCTTCCGGCCAATATCGTCCAGCCGCTTTCGAAGGGCGGAAACTGATTGCTCACGAATTGACCCACGTCCTGCAACAGCAGTCGGGCGTAGTCCATCGAAAGACCTCCGAAGCCCGGGAGGAGCACTGCATGGGCGGGGTTTGTGAAAAAAGGCTAAAACGGCACTTGCCTCCGGTGATACAGTCGCAGCAAAAAAGATTTTCCGCGAGGTGATCCTTCAGGCGGCGGGTGCTGCCAAAATTCCGGAAGGCCTCCCCGTTATCCAGCCCATCAGCGATGACATCCAATTAGATCTCAGCATGACTGACTCCGCCGAAACACGCTGCGGTGCAGTTGCCGGTAACGAGAGCAATTACTGGCGGTGGATCTATTTCGGGAAGGGCAGTATTGAGGAAACTCGGGCCTTTACCGAAATGGTAGTCAGCCATGAACTGATCCACGTCCGCCAGTTCAAGAATCTATTAGCACAATATCAAAAGCAAGGCTCTTCAAGTGAATCAAAATGGGAGGACTACTGCAGGCTTCACAGTCCCAAAGCCCGCGTTTTGGGACCCGAGGAAATGGAGGCGGAGATTACCAGTTTGGAATTCATGAAAAAGCTAAAACCCGCTGAACAGAGGCTGTCTCTGCGCGGGATATTCGTCGCATACGCTATGAGCACCGCCTATGTTCCCCCAAAGGGGGAAAAAATCGGCCTTACCGCCGAAGCGGCGAAACCACAGATTTTGGAGTTTTTCAAGAACGCTGAACCGGATTTGAAGCAGGAGATGGGCAACGCCCTGTGGTGGGGCTTGATTAAGGCGGAACCGCCGAAAGACGTCTGGAGAAAAGTTCTGCAGAACCTGAAACCGATTGCGGTCCAAGGTTACAGCGATAAAGATTTCAGGCCTCATTACGACACCTTTCTAAAAGATAAAGGGCTTAGCTTTGCAGAAATAACCTCTGCAAGCGAGGAGAAGGCACCCCCCGCTCAGTAGAGTTTCGAAGCGGGATGAACCGTTTGATGCTGGTGCGCTTTTCGGTCGAGAGCATAAAAATGGGCATGTCGGCAGGTGTGCATTCGGCCTGCACCCCGAAACCTGGTCTAGTTTTTTGTGCGAGAGACGTGTCATTATCTGATCGGCTCCGCTGGCGGCTGAGCGACAGCGTTCGGCATCACACGTATGATTTACAGGAGATCCGAATGAATATCACTGACATTACATCGGGTTCCGTGGACTCACCGGCCGACTTGATTGATCTGGAAGAGATGTTGCAGCGACCCCAGGACGAGTTGCCTGGCGTTCGTGCTCGGTGGGCATTTCGTGGCCAGTCGCTGTCCTACGGGACACTGGTCCCATCATTCCAGCGAATTTTTGGCCGAAAGCGTTCGGTTGGAGCAGCCGAAATCATCGAGCGGGATCTCATTAAGACGTTTCGGAAACATTATGAAAAGATCGAAGGCCGAACTGTGGATATGCCGTATCCAAATTCAATCGGGACCGCTTATGATCTCCGCTGCTTAAGTGTGATGCAACACTACGGAGTTCCCACTCGCCTACTGGACTGGACCTCCGATTTCTGGACCGCAGTTTATTTCGCCTGCGCAGGAGACCCTTCTAAGGAAGCAGAGCTTTGGCAGTATGATCGAGGGATTTTCGACGAACAGACATCCGGAAACCCTGACTTCGCATCCCTGTTGCAGCCCAGCGGCCTGAATCAACCGCCCCCTCCACCGGAGCCGAACATACTATCACAGAGGTCCGGGAATCTGATTGTGGAATTGGACCCGCAGATCACTCCACGAATGAGGCAACAGTTCGCCCACCACACGTTGAGCCCGGACGTTTTCGCGGACCACGTTCCACTGTTGTTTAACCTCGCCCAAGGTGCTCAGCCGAATGCAGGCGGCGACCGTCGTTTCCGACGTGTGCTCATCGCAGCGGCGTGCAAAGAAAAAACACTGCGGTTCCTAGCAGAACAAAAGGAAGTCACCGCTGGAACCATCTTCCCTGACGTCGAAGGATTGGGCAAGTTTCTCCACTGGCATCTTGAATCTCTGCTTACGACGCTGCTTTGAAGCCCAACAGCATCACTGGAGCGAACGCGGGCTTCTTGTGACGTCAGATAGCGATGCGAAGGAGATGAGCCGCCGACGTCGCTCAGTTCGGTCGTCAGCTGTGAATAGGCGTCAATTAAGACTCTTCATCGTCAAGAGGGATTTCTCGATTACGGCATCTTTGGTAGAATTTTCGAGGAATGCCCCTGCCGATCCATCGGAATTTCATGAGATGCATTTTGCCGCAGCCAGGGCAGATGCACTCCGTCTTAAATTTGGAAAATCTTTCTAACTCATTCAGTTCTTCAAGTTCCTGATCACAATCCTCCAATTCTATTTTGACGTGCGGAGGAGATATCTCTGTTTCGGATGCTTTCATTTATAAGTTCCCTGCCGGAATTCAGAAGAAGTCCTTACATAATCGACAAATTCCTTAAACCTATCGCGTAGCATTCTATGCCATCGGCATTGATAACGTTCGACCATTTCACCTCTGCAAGTGTCAATGATCTAAATCCGTAAATTCGCTATTTGACTACGATCATCTTGGATAGGATTGCATCCATCTGGGATTCAATATCGTTTTTTTTCTTATCGGACATGGAGAAGAGTATCTCGGGATTACCCATAAAGTTGGCCAGGAAATTAGCCAGCTCTGGGCTTAGGCCAGTCATATTCATGAAATCCCTCTGGGTGCTTTTTGATTTTGCCCGGTTGAGCCCATAGCCGTTATGACTCTTCATATACCCTTCCTATTTTTCTTTCGGCCGACTTTATCCCGAATCAATGATCTGAACATGACTGGAACATTATATTTATGAAAAGATTGGTTAAGGAAGAGTTGGCTGGAGCCAAGGGAGGGGGTACCGAATACTTTGTTTTTCAATTGGTTAAGATCCAGGCTACACCCATATCCCATACAACAAGTCTACGAGGTGCTCGGTAGAGTCATTCCCTTTCTTCCATAGGGCGCAGGTATGCTGGCAACTTCACTGGACGAAGTGCATAACGGTTAATATGTTCTACTCGATTACGCGCACACAACCTAAAAAGGAGGACTTATGAAGGTATTAATCGTTTATTACTCCATGTATGGCCACATCAACCGTATGGCTGAGGCGATTGCTGAGGGCGCCAAAACCGTCAAGGGAGCTGAGGTGGTGTTGCGCCGAGTTCCCGAAACATTACCACAGGACGTATTGGTTAAAATGGGAGCTGTTGAGGCACAGAAGAAATTTGAGCATGTCCCAATTGCCACGGTGGATGACCTCGCATCCGCAGATGCCATCATTTTCGGCACCCCTACCCGTTTTGGGAACATGTGCGGTCAAATGCGGCAATTCTTGGACGCTACCGGCGGCCTGTGGGCTAAAGGCGCGCTTGTGGGCAAGGTGGGCAGTGTTTTCACCAGTTCCGCAACTCAGCACGGAGGGCAGGAATCCACCATCCTAAGCTTCCACATCACTTTGCTGCACCATGGCTTTGTTGTTGTCGGCCTGCCATATAGTTTTCAAGGTCAGATGCGTAACGACGAAATTACAGGGGGCTCACCCTATGGAGCTTCGACTATAGCCGGGACTCAGGGCGAGAGGACGCCCAGCGAGAATGAACTGCAAGCGGCCCGATTTCAAGGTGCACATGTGGCAACGATTGCATCCAAGCTTTCCAAACAATAAACGGCATCTTTTCTGTTTTGGGCTCATCAATGAAAACAAAGCCCGAGGGTAAAAGAGACCCTCGGGCTTTGATAAGCACAAACTACACTGGCCGCCTCTTTTTTTCTGCTTCCTCAGGAAGAGTTCTGTAATGTGCGGACGCTTAGCCCGGTGCAGGCGTTATCCAGAACCGTTTCGCAAACGAGCCTCTTTCAGCTTTAACGTCACCTTGCCAACGGGTGGAATTTCTCCTCTGATCTCGATTGGGAGATTTATCGCAGAGTCGATGGAAAACGAAATTTTGTTCAGAAACCCCATAAATGAGAAATTCTCCACGTTTTCTAAGTTCGACTCCAACGGCTTAGCCTCAAGGTCAATTTTGACAGCTTTTACCTCGGCTTGTCGGCGGTCTTTGCCCTGATCCTTTTGTTCGATATAGTCGACGTTTATGGAATGCGATCCCGCCGGCCGGAGCTTGACGCTGAACAGTTGTCTTTTCCCGAATACGCATAAGGACAGCGGCTGGTTGTTCTCCAATGCTCCGGAGGCCGACACGATGTATATCAACAACAGCCGATCCACAATGTTGGGACATCCTAATTTGTCAGCGTCGTAAGGATAGAACCTGTCGATGACTTTCGTCCACTTATCGGGTTCGAATGAAGCCTCCTTCTTGTCTTTGGGTTCCTTCTGATACCGGAAAACACCCTGCTTGGTGAATCGGAAGACTTTTTTGAAATCCTCATCGCCCTGCCTCAACATATCCCGCCCCAGTGCTGTAGCGTCCTGCGGGTCGAACCAAAGATGGTCAACTGATTTGACCGGCGCATGAAGCGCCGAGTCTAACAGCGTATTGACGGTGATTTTATAGCATCCGGCAGCCGGGACCGGCAACGGATCCCCTTCGCGGCTCTCGATCATCGAAGCCTTGGCTTCAGCCTGGGTCGGGAATTCAAGGCGGACCTCGGTCGTTACATCCGCGGATGTGCTTTTAACCTCGTATAACAGGTAGCTCCATTGGATCCGGTTAGGGTCGAGACTGAGGTGCGAATAGGGTTCAGCCGAAATCGAGCCCGGGAAAACGACTATCCCGATCATGATCAACAACGAGACAAGCAATATGGGTATACCGTGTAAATTTTTCATGTGAGATATCTCCTGAGGAAAATTCGTGCGACAGGATAGGGAGTGTTATCATTCACAGGTGTCCTTTTTGTCCTTGTTGTAGGGTGTGGTCATGTCATGCCAGAGATCTGAAGGTTTGCTAAAAAGCTCGCCTTTCATCGCCTGAAGCTCCTTCTTGATGTCCGCGTCCATCTCGGCTCGGTACAAGGATTTGACATTTGCCAGATCCTGGACCGGTAGATTTGTAACCTCGCGCAGATTGGCACATCTCAAGTCCGCGCCTTTCAGATTGGCATCTTTAAAATCTGATTTTTGAAGGTTCGCGAAACCCAGTTTGGCTTCCTCGAGATCCGTCCCGGCGAAGTTGACTCCCACCAGATCGGCCTCACGAAAGTCAGCACCTCGAAATTGGCTTTGTCTCAGGTCCGCGCCTTTCAGATTAGCGCCGCGCAGGTCGGCCATTCTGAAATCGGACTTTCTCATTCTGGCGCCGCGTAGGTCGACGTTGCGCAAATTCGCATTGACCAAGAACGCGGCTGACACGTCCGCATACCTCAGGTCCGCTTTTTTCAGGGGTGCACCTCTGACGGATTTCAATCGGTCGCTTTCCGATGCAATGCACCAGTAATTGTCAGGCAGCTGCGAAACGGACGCCCCGTTGAAGTCGAAGAACAAATCGTATCCGACCTTGTCAAATATCCAAGGGACCAATGCCCGCAGATCCTTCGATACGGTCAATCGGCGTGCAGGAGTTCCAACAAATGCGCCAATGGAAAGGGAGCCGACGACCAAGGCGATCACCAGGATGCCGGCGGCTCCGGCAGGCTTCAGGACCTGCCAGAATGTCCGTATTCCATCGCTATTGCCTTGGCTGACCGAACGGTGGAAAAGCACGAGCAGACCGAATACCAGCGTGATAAAAAAAATGTGCACCCCCGTGATGGTCCCGTCGCGGCGCGGTAAGTAGCACATCCATAATCCAACGAGCGTTATCGGAACCGTGAACCAGGCCAGCGCATGCATGCCTACTTTTTCCAGCCGGTCCATCCAAGATCGTCCCTCCTGAAATTTAGCCGGCAGCCGGGTCAGCATCAGCAAGAGCCGTTGCAGGTAAAACAGAAAGTAGGCATAAACGCTGCATAAAAGCAGCGGCAACACCAGGTAAACCTGATCGGCGGGCATCCGGGTTCCGATAATCGGCAGGAAAGCCGAATTGGTTGCGAGCGACACATCATCGGTCGCTTTAATCGTCAGCCAGGCATAGATGCAGAGATAGACGCACACGAGAAGCGAGACTACAAACGACCTGTTCGCTTTTTGCTTGTTTATGCTTTGCTTCAGGAATCCCATCGCGGGTCCGAATTCCGGGTGATAGCGGCCGGCCCATTCGGCATTGGGTTGCTGTTGTATCTGCCAGTCCAGCGCCACCTGAAGATCGGCATCGCGGTAATAACCGGCCTTGCCGCCGGCGTGCAGTTTCGCGCTCTCCGCCAAGCGTCTATACACCCGGGCGGACTCGGCCTCCTCATCCACCCAGGCGGCCAAGGTCGTCCACTGCCGAATCAGACTTTCATGGGAAATGTCGAGCAAGGGGTTGTCTTCGGTAGT
>CAWHEZ010000033.1:0-68269 GCA_963828345.1 uncultured delta proteobacterium | reverse complement strand
TCGATATCGTCGGGTGGCGCGGGGACACCCGATCGATGGCAACGCGAACCGTTCGGTGGCCGGATTGCCGGTGGAACCGGCGCCAGGCTCCCCGTCCGAAGCTGATCTGAGTCAAGGAGGTTTGTCATGCCGGGATACGATCGAAGCGGTCCGCGGGGGGAAGGCGCCCGCACCGGATGGGGCTTTGGCTATTGCGCAGCGGAGTCACGCACCGCTCCGGAAATCGTTGGCAGGTTCGGCCCGCGCGGCGGCGGGCGGGGAATGCAGCGCGGCTTCCGGCGGGGGTTCTGCGTCTACGGCCGTGGGGGAGGCGCTGCTTTCGACCGTCCGGTCGAGTCGATGCAGCGGCCGTCCCTGGCGGAAGAGAACGAGCGCCTTCGGACGGAGTCGCAACAATTGAAAGAGCGTCTGGACGCGATCGAGCGCAGGCTCGCCGCCCTGGGGGCTTCGGATTCAAAAGCGCAATAGGGAGGCAAGACGGACATGCGGAAAATTGCAGTGAGCAGCGAAGGCCCCGACTTGGACGGGCCGGTGGATCCCAGGTTCGGCCGCGCAGCCGGTTTTATGGTCGTCGATCCCGAGACGATGGCTTTCGACTATGTCGAAAACGGCGCGTCGCAGACGATGACCCAGGGGGCCGGGATCCATGCGGCGGAGCTCATGGCCCGTCACGGTGTGGGAGTGGTTTTGACCGGCTACGTCGGCCCCAAGGCTTTTCATGCGCTTTCGGCCATCGGTATCAAAATCGGTCAGAATCTCGAAAACCTGTCGGTGCGTCAGGCGGTGGAAAAGTACACGCACGGCCAGGTGACCGTTGCCGAGGGCCCCAACCGCGGTGCGCACGGGGTACCGGCATGATCCTCGCCGTGGCCAGCGGCAAGGGCGGCACCGGCAAAACCACCGTGGTCGCATCGCTTGCCTGGGTCTGGGACCGCCCTCTGACGGCTGTCGACCTGGACGTGGAGGAGCCGAACCTGCACCTGTTTCTCAAGCCGCAGATCGCCGGCCGGGAAACCGCCTCCATGGAAGTCCCGGCGGTGGATGCGTCCAGATGCACATACTGCCGGGCATGCGCGGATCTCTGCCAGTTCAAAGCCATCAGCGTCATGGGCTCCGTGATCCTGACCTTCCCCGACATGTGCCACGGTTGCGGGGGCTGCATCGCCGTGTGCCCGGAGAAAGCGCTGACTCCCGGCAGCCGCGAATTGGGCGAGGTGTCATGGGGAACGGCCGCAGGCCGGATCCATTTCTTCATGGGGCGGTTGCGCGTCGGAGAAGCCATGAGCCCTCCGCTCATGCGGGCGGTCATTGCCCGGGTCGGGCAACGGCCTGCGCCTGAGTCCGACGTCATCATCGACGCCCCGCCGGGCACCAGCTGCCCGGCGATCAACGCCGTGCTGCCGAGCGACCTGATCCTGCTCGTGACCGAGCCGACCCCATTCGGGTTCCATGATTTTCGACTGGCCCACGAGGCCTTCGCCCCTCTCGGCAAACCCATGGCAGTCGTCATCAACCGTGCCGGGCTCGCGGATCGATCGGTTCAGAACTATTGCCACAGCCACCACCTGCCCATTCTGGCCGAGATCCCCTTCGACCGCCGCCTGGCGGAAGCCTACTCGAACGGGCAGGTGCTGTCGGAGGCCCTGCCGGACATGCGCGCGACGTTCAGGGGCCTGATGGCCGGTTTGCGCGCGGTTGCACCATCCACACAGGATAAGGTCAATGCCTGAAATCATCGTCATCAGCGGAAAAGGCGGAACGGGCAAAACCTCTCTCACGGCGGCTTTCGCGCATATCGCCGCCGATGCCGTCGTGTGCGACCTGGACGTCGATGCGCCCGACCTGCACTTGGTGCTCGACCCCGAGAATGAAATCCGGGAGAGCTTTTACTCGGGCCACGAGGCGGTCATCGACCCGGCCGCCTGCGACCGCTGCGGCGCGTGTGCCCAGGTGTGCCGATTCAAGGCGGTTTCCGACACCTCGGACGGCTTCAAGATCGATCCGCTCCGCTGCGAGGGGTGCAAGGTCTGCGTACATTTCTGCCCTGCGGGGGCCATCCGTTTTCCCGAACGACACTGCGGCGAGTGGTTCATCTCACGCACCCGGTTCGGGCCGATGGTTCACGCCCAGCTCTTTCCGGGAGCCGAAAACTCGGGTCGACTCGTCGCTCTGCTGCGGGGGAAGGCCAGAGAGGTAGCGGCCCGGACTGGCCGCAGCCTGATCCTGGCGGACGGTGCGCCTGGGATCGGGTGCCCGGTGATCAGTTCGCTGAGCGGCACGGACTTTGCCGTTCTGGTGACCGAGCCGACGCCGTCGGGACGGCACGATCTCGAGCGGGTGGCCGATCTCTGCCGCCATTTCAAAACCCCGACGGGAGTCATTGTGAACAAGGCGGACCTCAACCCCGGCAACACCGCATCCATCCGTCGTTGGTGCGCCGAATCCAACATCCAATTTTTGGCCGACCTGCCTTACGATCCGGCCGTCACGGAAGCCATGGTCCAGCGCATGGCCGTTACCGAGTACAGCGGCAATGGCCTGTCCGTGACCCTGCGGCAGGTGTGGCAACGCATCGAAGCATTAGGGCGTCAGAAGGCAAAGGACCCTTTTTCCAAACCTCATAGCCACTGAAAGGAGAACACCGCTGTTATGAACACCATCGTTGCCGTTCCATCCGAACTTCCTGGAGGTCTGAACGCACCTGTCGGCGCACACTTTGGGCATTGCGGGCTGTACACGCTCGTCACGCTCGACGATGGGCAGATTGGCTCGGTCGAGGTGATTCCCAATGTTCCGCACGAGCAGGGCGGCTGCATGGCTCCGGTGAGCTATCTCGCTAAAAACCGCGTGCAGGTGTTGCTGGCCGGCGGCATGGGCATGCGCCCGCTCATGGGGTTCAACCAGATGGGCATCCAGGTCTACCACTGCGGCCAGGCCGGAACGGTCGCCGAGGCCGTGAAGGCGTTCAGTGCAGGGCAACTCCAACACTTCAGCCCCCAACACACCTGCGGCGGTGGCGGCGGCCAGCAGTAGGACCGCAGTGCGCCCGGCTGGCCGTCAAGACGTTGGGGGACGCCATGGCAGGTGGCTACCGAAGGGCAAACCGCCCCAACCCTTCTTCCTTATAATCGGGAGAATTCGAAGCATGCCGATTTATGACATCCGCTGCCGGAACTGCGGCTACCAAGGTGAATCGCTCGTTCTGTCCACCACCGCTGCCTTGACGTGCCCGTCGTGCTCGGCACCGGATCCGGATAAACTGATCTCTGCCACCAGCAGCCTGACCGGTTCGACCCGTGCCCGCATCCCCGGTCCCGCCGACCACGGCTGCTGCGGGAACCGACCTTCGGAAGCCGCCTGCGCCGGGCCCGGGTCGTGCTGCGGTCGCAACGTATGATCGACTTACGGGAGGTGAAAGGTGTTTCGTGTTCTGATTGTGACGACCGAGCGCAAGCGCCTGGAGGAATTTGCAGCCGGCCTCGCCGGGCAGCCGGACGTTGAGCTGTCGTGGGCGGGTTCGGGCAACGCGGCCATCGCAATGGTCAAAAGCTTCCCCCCCATGGCGGTGGTCATCGATGAGGAGCTTCTGGATATGACCGGCCTCGAGCTGGTCAAGCGGATTCTTCCGATCAACGCCATGATATCCACCGTCATTCTGAGCGAACTCGAACCTGAGGCGTTTCATGAGGCGGCAGAAGGCCTGGGCATTGCGGCCCGAATGCCGCCGCAGCCAACGGCCGAGGAGGCCACCCGGCTGCTCCATCGGCTCAAAAAGCTCGCATTCCCTCCGCCCACCCCATGATGTTGGAGCCATGGATACCGACTATCGGTCCCGGGTCTCCACATCTTCTCGAACGGCGCCCCAGCGATGGGGCGCCGCCTCCTGACGGCTGCAGAACCTCGACAGCCCGAGTACCCTGACCACACTGGGGGATTTCCGGAACCAGACGAGAAAACCCCGTAGGGCACCGATCAGAAAGCAGGCAGCGCGAGCACGGGGCAAAACGCGCCTCAGCGGTTACACTGGCACGCACGCAGCGCGTTATTGCGATCCACCGTGCAAGCCCGACCCCGTCACCCCAGGATGGCCTTGAGATCCCCCTCGGCCGTACCGATGGGTTTGAGGTCGAAGGTCTTGACCAGGGTATCGAGCACGGCCGGGGTGATGAAGGCCGGCAGCGACGGCCCCAGGCGGATGTTCTTGATCCCCAGGTGCAGCAGCGCCAGCAGGACGCACACGGCCTTCTGCTCGTACCAGGAGATGATGAGCGACAGCGGCAGCTCGTTGACCGGCACGTTGAACGCGCTGGACAATGCCGATGCGACCTGGACGGCCGAGTAGGCGTCGTTGCACTGGCCCATGTCGAGCAGGCGGGGGATGCCGCCGATCTCGCCGAGCTCCTTGTCGTAGAAGCGGAACTTGCCGCAGGCGAGCGTCAGCACCATGCAGTCCTGCGGGACCTTTTCGACGAACTCCGTGTAGTAGTTCCGGCCGGGCTTGGCGCCGTCGCAGCCGGCCACGAGGAAGAAGTGCCGGATGGCCTTGGACTTCACCGCCGCGATGACCTGCTCGGCCGCGCCCAGAACGGCATTGCGCGCGAAGCCGACGGTGATCTCCTTGCCGGGCGCATCGTCCGCAAATCCCGGCATGGCGAGCGCCCGCTCGATCACCGGCGCGAAGTTCTGGTCCGTGATGTGCGGGATGCCCGGCCAGCCGACCATGCCGCTCGTGAACAGGTTGGGCTGGTATTCGGCCTTCGGTCGCTGGATGCAGTTGGTGGTCATCAGGATGGCGCCGGGGAACTCGGGGAACTCCCGGATCTGGTTCTGCCAGGCCGTGCCGTAGTGGCCGTAGAAGTGTTTGTATTTTTTGAGCGCCGGGTAGCCGTGCGTGGGCAGCATCTCGCCGTGGGTGTAGATCAGGATGCCCTTGCCCTCGGTCTGTTTGAGCAGCGCCTCGAGGTCCTGGAGGTCGTGGCCGGAGACCAGGATGGCCTTGCCCTTCTTGTGGCCGAGCGGCACCCGGGTCGGGACGGGGTGGCCGTAGGTGCCCGTGTTGCCCGCGTCGAGCAGTTCCATGGCCTTGAGGGCCGCCTGCCCGCACCGCAGCGCCATGCCGACCCAGTCGTTCAGGCCCAGGTCCGTGCGCTGAATGGCGGCCAGCCCCTCGTGCACGTACGCGTAGACCGACTCGTCCTCCCGCCCCAGGATCTGGGCGTGATCGGCGTAGGCGCTGACCCCCTTGATGCCGAACAGCACCGTGTGCTTGAGGGAGAGGATGTCGGGGCTGTCCGCGGGGTAGGATTTCAGGCCGAAGGCCTCGGCCTGCTTCACCAGCGCTTCCAGCGTGCCCGCGGGAGCCAACGCCGCGGCGCCGCTGAAATCCGATTTCCCCCCGGCCGCCCGCACCTTCGCCTTCAGCTTTTCACGCTTGTCCGCGGCCTCCCGGATCAAACCCAGAAACCGCTCGGGGTCGAAGTCCACGTTGGTCAGGGTGGAGAAGGCCGCCTTGACGGTGAAGACGTTCACATCGGCGTCGGACACCCCCACCTGGCGCCCCGCGACCGCGACCTGGGACAGCCCCATGAGCGTGTAGAGAAGCAGGTCCTGCAGCGCGGCGACCTCGGGCTGCTTGCCGCACACCCCCAGCACCGTGCACCCCGTGCCCTTGGCGGTCTGTTCACACTGATAGCAGAACATGTCCCCCTCCTTTGCTTGCGCGGAAAACGGTTGTCTTTGAACTTATTTGCCAAAGACGGATTTGAGCAGCTCGGTCGTCCGGGCAGCCGGGTTGGTGCGGATTTTGGCCTCTTCCTGGCCGATTTTGACGAACAGCCCGTCGACCGCTTTTTGAGTGACGTAACGGTCCAGCTCCAGTCCGTCCATCTTGCCGAACGGCACCATCGACGCGTAGCGGTCGGTCAGCTTTTTGTACGCCTGGGCCACGCCCACCTGCTTCATGCTGTCGGAGACCGCGGGCGTGAAGGCTTCGGTCAACTGACCGGAGGTTTTCGACTTGAAATACTCGGTTGCGGCGGTGGTGTTCCCGGCCAGAATCTTGCGGGCGTCTTCGAAGGACATGGCCTTGACCGCGTTTTCAAAAATGGGCTTGGCCTTGGGGGCCGCCGCCTCGGCCGCGCGATTCATGCTCAGGGTCAGGTCATCGACCTCTTTCTGGTAGCCCGCTTTTTTGAGGATGTCGGCTGCGGTCTGCAGCTTGCCCGGGAGCAGGATTTTGACCGCCGCATCGCCCAGGTATCCGTCCGTCTTGGACAGCGCCTGCACGGCATTTCCGGTTCCGACCGCCAGCGCCTCCTTCAGGCCCGCCGCGGCATCTGAATTCCCGGCCGCCGCGCTGCCCGTTGTCCCCGCAATCGCCCCGGTGACGGCGCCCTTGATATCCTGCGAAAGAGCCGCGGTGTGGCTCACCAGCAGCAACGCGACGATCGCCGCTCCACAAACCCTCGTTTTCATTTTGCCCTCCGGGTTGAGTGCAAACGCGCCTTCGCGGGATTGAGCCCGGCGGCTCCAGCCGCCTTCACCCGCTCCGGAGCGCCGGACCGGCATTGCCAGGCCACATGGTTTTGGTTCTCGTATGATGCTTCAGTCGGCGCGATCCGGGCTAACCCGTCACCGTCAGCTCGAGCGCGATCTCCAGCTTCAGCACTTTCGAGATCGGGCAGCCGGCCTTGGCCGCGGCGGCCGCTTCTTCCACCTTCGCCTTGTCCGCGCCCGGCGCCTTGACCGTCGTGCGCAGCTCGCTCTTCGTCAGCGTCAGGTTCTCGAACGTGACGGCGCAGGTCGTCGCGACGGCCTCGGGCGTGATCCCGCGCTGGCCGAGCTGCGCGCTGAGGGCCATGCTGAAGCAGCTCGCGTGCGCGGCGGCGATCAGCTCCTCCGGGTTGGTGCCGGGGGCGTCCTCGAAGCGGGTGGGGAAGCTGTATGTCTGGTCCTTGATGGCACCGCTCGCGACGCTGAAAACCCCTTTCCCCTCCTTCAGGCTGCCGTTCCAGGTGGCATTCGCACTTCGCTTCATGGTCGTCTCCTTTCGTGTGTCGGACAGGCGCCGGGCCGGTCGCGGCCTCGACGCCATCCGTCGACCGGGTCATGGCCATGCCGGCAGGTATATTCGGCTGTTGAAACAGGTGCCGGGCCTTGGGGTCAGCGCGGCATGCCCCGTAATATATGGTCCTGGCCGGAAGCCGCGCAACACCGGATCACGGACCGAGTCTCCGTTTTCCGAGAACCGGCTGTGCGCGATCAGGGCGGCGTGGTGCCCGCAGCGTTCAACCGAACGCTCCGGGCGTGTTCGTGGCGGGTCCGCAGTTCTGATTCAGAAGATCAGTTCTGTAGAAGAACGTACCTACTTCTTCCGCCACGGCGCGGGCAGGCCCTCGCGCAGCTTGCGCGAAAACTCCGGGTCGTCGCCGAGGGCGCGGGCCCTGGGGTTGACGTAGCTGAGCTTGCGCAGCTCCGCGAAGGGAATGCTCGGTGTCGAGCGCCCCCAGCTCGTAGGCATACAGGGGCGTGTAGCCGGACAGCAGCACCTTCCAGTTGTAGGTGGCCCTGCCGCCGTAGTCGCGGATGAGCCGGATGATGTCCACGGTGCAGTTCGAGGTGAGGGTGTTGTACCACTGCGCGTGCTGTTTCAGCGAGTTGATCTCCTGGACGTACTCCATGAAGAACTTCCGCGCGGTCTCCGGCGGCATGCGGGTCCGGTAGAGGTAGACGTCTTCGGTGGGGTTGCGGTAGTCGGTGCGCACCCGGATCAGGTCGCGCTCGTCGCCGGCGATGAAGATCAGCTCGTACTGCTTGAAGAACCCCTTGAGGGTCGAGTACCCCTCCCCGATCTCCTTGCGGGTCTCGATCGAGAAGGTCACGAAGTCCTTTTCCTGGAACCCGAACGTGATCATGACGTGGGCGATCGCATCCCCCATCCAGTAGACCGCGATCAGGTCGACCGAGTCCAGCCGGGTGAGGTCGAACGTCCGGTCGTAATAGCGCACGTCGAAATCCGTCTCGGTGCGGTAGTTCAGGTTGCGGATGTTGTGGATCGTGACCTGATCGCCCTGGACGGTGGCGTAGGGCAGAGCGGCCACGTCCCGCTGCCAGGGCCGGTCGTTCGAGGCGGGGATGCTCATCCACCAGGCCACCACCCCGGCGAACACGAGCAGGAACCCGACCAGGGTCCGGCGCCGGTTGGGCAGGCAGAGAAACGCCAGCGGCGTGGCCAGGCCGAAGCCCGCGGCCAGGACCGTCTGCAGCAGGCCCGTGGGAGGCTCGGCCCAGTAGATGGCGCACACCCCCCAGGCGGTCATCAGGACGACGACGGGAACAAGAAACAGCAGGCCGATCACTTTCGCGAATTTCTTCATGGGGCTGTCCTGGGCTCCTCCGGATGGCGCACCGGCTGCCGGGTCAGGGCGTCTTCAGATTCTCGAACAGGATCCGCCGCACCTCCTCGATGGTCGGGGAGGTCTCCTGGGTCGAGTGGCCCGAGTGCACGATGAGCTCGGACTCCACCCCGTCGATGTGCGCGCTGCTGTAATTGACGACGCCGTCGCTCCACTCCTCTTGCGGGTCTTCCGGGTTGTCGACGGCGATGATCGAGTGGGCGATGATGTTCGGCGCGATGGGGATCGACGAATACAACTTAACGAATCCGCTGTTCGGGTTCATGTTGTCCGTGCTGCGGGGGACCTCGTCCTCCATGCCGCGTTTCGCCATGGCTTCCGGGCTGCGGTCGACCACCTCTTTCAGAGGGCTCATGATGGCAAACGGCAGCGAGATCACTTTCCGCAGCAGGTTGCCGATCCGGTCTCCCGCCCGGTAGCTCCCGCGGTGGGGCGTGGCAATGAAAACGACCCGGCGCACAAACGGCAGGGGCTCGAAGAAGAGGCTGCGCTGGAGCAGCTTCGCGCGCCTCGGGCGAGATGTCGAGCTGCTGCCAGCGGAACCGTGAAGGAGGAATCCCAGAAACGGGTCCCGCTGTCGACGGCGGTCATTTTCGTCAACATCCCGCCCTGACTGTGGCCGACGACCACCATTTTCCGCAGGGCGGGGTCTTTGCCCTCGGGGTCCAGCTCCCGCACGACACTGCGCAGGCCGTTGGCGAGGATCCCGGCGGAGTAGAGAACGGGGTTGCCGGTATTGTAGGTGTACATCCAGATCTGGTAGCGGTTCCAGAGCTCCCGGTCGTTGATGATCTCGTTGATCAGCTGCGCCCAGCGCGCCGGGCTGGAGGCCGTGCCGTGCACGAGCACCAGCGGGATCCGGCCGGGACGGTAAGGCCCCATGAGAAAGACGTTGTCCTTGAACCGGGGCGATTTCTTCAACAGGGCCAAGTCCCCGGAGAACAGGGCCTTGAGCTCCAACGAGTAGACCTCGGATCCCTCCAGGGTGTAGGCCAGCGCGGACGACGGCCGGAACTCCAGCGGGACCTCGCGACCGCCCACCGTGACCGAAGTGCTTTCCTGGGTGGTGAAGAGGGCGAGCGCCCCCTCGACCCGGCCGCTCGCGATCCCGGCCTCCACGTCGTCCATTTTCAGGAAGGCCGTGGCCGCCATCTTGAGCGACGAGGGCACCATGGTGTAGGCCGCTTCCCGCTCGCCCTTGACGTGCTTCAGGGCGGCGACCAGCGCCGACCCGATGCCCGGCCAGCGGTAGTCGTTGTGGAGGCCGCGCACGGCGAGGTGGTCCGCCGCCACGAAATCCACCATGCGAAACGGCCCCCAGCGGTATTCGGCGGGGTCGACCCGCACGACGAGCTCGCCGAACGGCAGCGTGTACCTGCCCGCCTCGAGCATCACGAAATTCGTTTCCCGGTCCGTGAAGCCCTCGGCGATCCCCTGGTTGTAGACGTCGACGGCGGTCCGCAACCGCGGGTCGAACGCACCCGGGGCGGCGGCCGGGATCGCGCGGGAAGAGGAAGGCATAGGCGTAGACGGCGGACGCCAGGTAATGCGAGCGGTCGCGGCTGCGCAAGGCCTGGAGAAAGGAGAGCTCCGCCAGGGCGAAGAACCGATCCGACGGGTCGATCGCCCACGCGCCGCGGTGGAGGGCGGCGATGGCGACGGCCGGTTTGTCCTGGTAGATCTCCGTGAGACCCGCCCGGTTGAGGATCTGCAGGGTCGGTGCGCTCAGGGTCTCGCCCCCGAGAACGCTCTCGGTCAGCTGGCGGTTGGCCTCCTTGGTGTCCAGGCGGCGCACGCCCACCGGCGTGGAGCACCCGGTCAGGGCGAGGACCGCGATCAGGCAGGCGGCGCAGACCGTGCGCCGGAAGCGATGGGCGCGGATGCATCGAGGTCCTCCCCTGCAGCCGTGAACGCTCCTCATATCGAAACGCCGGCCCTCTGCTTCCGGAGGGCCGGCGTTTCGATTTCAGCTCTCGATCTTGAACTCCCGCATGATCAGGTAGAGCTTCCGGATGAGGTCGTACTCGAACGGGGAGCCGGTCTTGAAGTAACGGAACGGCTCGGAGTGGCGCTTGTCGATCGCGTATAGGCCCGTGAGGCTGTAGTTCAGGATCGTCTCGTTGGTGTCGTCCATGCCGAGCTCGGCGATCAGCTGGCTCATCATCATGCTGTAGACGAGCGAGTCCGCGGCCAGCCCGGCCGTGTCCCGCAGGTTGGACGGGCCCAGGATCGGCAGCACCAGGTACGGGCCGGGCCCCAGGCCGTAGAAACCGAGCGTCTGCCCGAAGTCCTCGTCCTGGCGTTCGAGCCCGTCGTTGATCGTGGCGACGTCGATCAGCCCGCCCATGCCCACCGTGGTGTTGATGCAGATCCGGCCGAAGGTGATGACGGCCTTCTCGATCTTGAACTGCAGGAGCGAGTTGGTCAGGTTGGTGATCTCGGTGAGGTTCTCGGAAGAAGTTGGTGATCCCGTTCTGCGCGAACACCGGGAGTGACGAACTCGTAGGCCTGGACCACCGGCAGGAAGATGACGTTGTCGAAGATGGCGTTGAAGTTGTAGATTCGACGATTCATCCCCTCCCAGGGGTCGTAGGCGTCGATGGCGTAGGTGACGGTCCGGTTTGACGTACTCGCTGACGGGCCGCTTGGCGGGGATCTCCGGTTCCTTGCGGACCGGGGTCGTCCCGCAGCCGGCCACGAGCATGAACGCCGTGAGCAGCGTGAGGCACAGAGCGCGCTTCATATGACGGTATCCTTTCAGTTCTTGAAGAACGTCGATCATGTAGAAGACGTTGGCGCTGTACATCAGGTTGCCGAGGTGCCCGCCGTACGGGAAGATTCTTCGCACGGGAGCCGAAGACCTCCTTCAGGAAGGCCAGGTCCTCGGGCGCCAGGATCAGGTCGTCCTCGTTGCCCATGAGGGCGATCTTGGGGCTGTTGCGCAGGTAGCTCTCGATGCTGCGCAGGCTGGTGCCCTCGATCAGCGTTTCCTTGGTGAGGCCCGGGGTTTTGGCCTGGTAGTACGGGAAGAGGAACTCGTTGAAGTAGTCGATGAAGCTCACGCGGTTGGTCACCTTGAAGAAATCGGTGAGCGAGTCCGCGCTGCCCAGCTCGCGGTTCTTGGGGACGATCAACCCGTAGTTGGCCATCACGTCCGCCGTGAAGATCATGTTGCTCGACGCCAGCCGGAACACGGTCCCGATCATGCCGGCCATGTTCTCCCGCTTGGGGGGTTGCATCCGCTTCAGCAGGTAGCGGTAGACGTCGTAGAGGAAGTCCTGGTCGAGCGGGGGCTCGCCCAGGTTCCGGTAGATCTGGCCGAACCTGCCCAGCATCTCGTCGAACCACCGGTCGAACTCCTCCGGATCGCCGTGGGCACGACCTCCAGGATCATGGCGTCCAGGATCTTGGCCGAGGTGTAGAGGCTCACCGACGGGTTGATCAGGAGCACCTTCTTGAAGTTGAAGACGCGCTTTTCCTCGTCCAGCTTCGAGACGAAGGCCGACTGGGAGGCTCCCAGGCTGTAGCCGGTCAGGTAGAACTCCTTGACCTTGATCCGGCCCTTGACCTGCTCATAGGCCATCGTCATCACGCGGTAGAGGTCCTGCGAGTCCTCGACGATGTTGCCCGGCACGCAGTCGGCCGAGGCCATGGTGACGAAGTTCATCTGCGTGGGGGAGGAGAGGCAGATGACGTGGAACCCGGCCTGCCAGAAGACCTTCTGCAGGAAGATCATGCTCGAGGAGTAGAAGCTGCTGCCGGTGCCGGCGATCACGAAGATCAGCGGCGCCTCCTGCTTCTGATAGCTCAGGGTGTAGAGGAACTCCCGCTGGTACCAGAAGACATCGGGCATGGCCCGATCGGGAAAGACCTTCATGCTCATCAGCTCGTAGTCGATCCTCTCGGGCAGATCGCGGCTGGAGCTCGCTCGGGGTGCCGGCGATCGTCGCCGCGTAGGGGTCCCTGATCGGGAAGTCGTAGGCCCCGGCCGGGCCCCCGTCGCCACCCCAGGATAAGGGTGAGTATTACCAACCATAAAAAACGTTTCACGCTGCCTCCTTTCCAGTTGACCCTTGGGTGTCGAACCGCTTTGAAACGACGCGGTGCCGGAGATTCAGTCGACCCGATTTGTTCGGTGCGCACCTTCTCATCGACCCGGGCTCTCACCGGCGTTCGGATATCCTAATTTTCACAGGACGTTGATCCGGAAGTGGGCCCATCATACCGGCCATGGGTGGACTTTGCAAGCGGGCGCACGAACGCAAACCGCCATCCCCATGGACCACGGGGATGGCGGTTTTGGAAATGATTCAAAACCCGTCGACCGGGCTGCGACCCGCCGCTTCTGCGCGCCACTCGGAGCCGCGCAACGCCGCATAACGGGATTCGGCGCCGGTCTTGAAAAAACACCTTGGTCGTTCAGGCCTGCATGCCGACCATGGTCTTGATCCGCCCGGCCACCTCGGCGTCCAAACCCAGGCCGGCCGCCAGCTGGTCGAGATATTTCTTCTCCGCCGGGGTGTCCACCTCGATCGCCAGCAGCGAGGCCGCGTAGACCTGCGCTGCGAGCGTCGGCCGGCCCTTGGCCGCCGCGATCAGAGAGGCGGTGTTCATCGGGTTCTTCATCTCGGTCAGCACGTAGCGCTGGGCCTCCGGGCCCATCCCGGTTTCCTCGAGCTTGCCCACGATGCGCTGCATTTCGCCCTGGTCGATCTGGCCGTCCGCCTTGGCGGCGTTGATCATGGCCTTCAGCACGATCTCGGAGCCCCGCTCGAGCTCCTCCCGCTCGGCCGCGGTCCGCGGCTCGACCAGCCCCACGGGCACCTCGGGCTGCCGGCTGCCGCCGGACTTCAGCGCCTGGTAGGCCATCGCGCCCAGCAGCGCCATGACCCCGCCGCCCAGCGCCCCGCCCATCGATTTGCCCCCGCCGCCGAGCAGCGCGCCGGCCAGCGCGCCGAGTCCGCCCAGCGCCAGGTTCTGCTTGCCGCCCACGGCCTGGCCGGCGTCGTTCAGGACGTTGCCGAGGATGCCGCCCAGACCGCCGGCCCCGGAGCCCCCTCCGAGCGCCTGCGACAGGATCGAGCCCAGGTCGCCCCCCTGCGCGGAGCGGCCGCCCGTCATCCCCGAGAGGGCATCGAGCAGCCCTCCACCGCCGCCACTGCCGCCCCCGCCGCCGAGCGCGTTGCGCATCCGGTCGCCGGAAGAGGGGCTCATCCCGGACTGCATCATGGCTCCCAACAGATCGCTGATGTTCATCGGTGTCCTTCCTTTCTGAAAAACACTCGCTCTGCCCTTTCCCCCGGCCCGGGGGAGAGTTGGTGCGGCCGGGAAGGGCGCAGAGTCCGTTTCAATCCAGCGGGATGCGGATCTTCTGCCCCGGAAAGATCAGGTTGGCGTCCTTGATGACCTCCCGGTTGGCCTCGAAAATCCTGGGGTAGTCGTTCGGCTTGCCGTAGAACTGCTTGGCGATCGCCGACAGCGTGTCCCCCTTCTTGATGATGTAGTACTCGACCTTGGCCTGGACCGGCGGGGCCTGCAGCCCGCTGATGTCGACCTCAGCGACCCCCTGCACGTTGCCGGCCATGAGCACGGCCTTTTCCATGGCCTCCGCGCTCGTCGCCTGCCCGCTCAGCGACACGACCCCGTTCTTGTACGCGACCTGCAGGCCGTCGATGCCCGGGTTGGTCGCTTCGATGTGCTTCTTGATCTTTTCAGCGGCCTCTTCGTCGCGGTTGAACAGCTTGTGGCCGATCTCCTTCACGAAATCGAACAGTCCCATGGGTTCCTCCTTTGGCGTTGGTTGGTGGGGTGCCCCCCGTGCAGCCCTTGCCGGAAACAAACGCGGTCGCTCGTCCGACAAGGCTGCTGGTTCCCCGGTCCGCAAACCGCAGCGACCGGGTGAATTCTATTTCTCGACGATCACGTTCGGAAGCTCATTCGTGTCGCCCGCGGCGATCGGGAACTTTTCCGCGAGCACGCCGCGGATCCTGCCGACCGCCGCACAGATGGCGTCCGCCGGACGGCCTTCCCCGATCCCCGCCACGACCTGGTCCACGACCGCCTGCCAGAACCCGGCGGGCACCGCGGCATCGATCCCGCGGTCACCGAGTATCCAGACGTTCCCCTCGAACACAGAGAGGTAGATCAGGACCCCGTTCTCCTCCCGCGTCCGGAACAGGCCCTTCGCGAAGAAGTTGAGCGTGGCCGCCTCCCGGACTTCGTGCTCCATCTCTTTTCGGGAGACGAAGAGGCGCTTCAGGCGCGGAAGCCGGTTGACGACCAGGCGCGCGAGGAAAAACAGGGGAAATAAAGCCCCCAGGAAAATCCAGAGGTCGTGCGGGCCCGGCCCAGACGAGCGCCCCGACGAGGCGGGCGAAGACGACGGCCGCCGGGATCGAGAACGCCGCGGCCCCGAGCAGTCCGGCCATCGGGTACCCGTGGCTTGCGGGGGCCACCATGACCACGATCTCACCGCGCGTCGCGGCCTCGGCCTCCCGGACGCAGGCCTCGATCCGGTCCACCTCGTCCGCCCGCAGAAACCCTTTCACCGCGTCTCCCATCGCGTTCACCAGCTCCCCGATGCCCCGCCGCCGCCGAACCCGCCGCCGCCGCCCGAAAAACCGCCCCCGCCGCCGGTGGAAAACCCGCCGCCCCCGCGCGGGAAATTCATCGGGAACCCGCCGTATCCGCCACCGCCTCTCCCGCCCGGCTGGAATGGCCCCGCGGAGCTGGACGGCGCCCGCGATCGTCGCCACGACGAAGCCGGCGACCAGCCCCGCCGCGCCCAGACCGAGCAGCGCCAGCGGCCCCGGTGCAGAACGCCATGTGCCCGAGGAACGGCATGAAGAACCCGCCGGCCGCCGTCCCCAGCGGACGGCTCGCGCGACCCAGCATGGCCACCAGGAAAATGAACACGAGCACGAACGGCATGAGGTCTTCCACACCGGATGCCGCGGGGCCGGACGGCGGCTGGGCCGGCGCCTGGAACTCGCCGCGCACGACCTCGGCGATCGCGGCCACTCCGTTCAAGACCCCCTGGTCGAACCGGCCGGCGCGAAACTCGGGCACGATCCGGTCCCGGATGATCCGCCCGGCCGTGAGGTCCGTCAGGCGGCCTTCCAGGCCGTAGCCGACCTCGATCCTGACCTTGCGGTCGTCGCGCGCGACCAGCAGGATGACGCCGTTGTCGAACCCCTTGCGGCCGATCTTCCAGCGTTCGGCCACCCGCATGGAAAAGTCTTCCAGGGAATCGCCGGCCAGCGAAGGGACGGTGAGCACCGCGACCTGGGTCGAGTCCTTCTCTTCCAGCTCTTTCAGGAGGGCCTCGATCCGGCGTTCCGTCTCCGGCGACAGCATGCCGCCGGTGTCGTTCACCCGGCCTTTGAGGACCGGCGCCTCGAGGGCTGCCGCCGCGCACGGCAGCAGGACCGCCATGCACAGGAGCACCCCGAGGAATCGGCCGCCGATCGCGCTCGCCGCTCGCTTCATGCGGAAAGACTCCCCGGCCTCAGAACTTCACCTTGGGCGCGGCCTTGGCGGCCTCGTCGGCCTTGATGTACTCCTTGCGCTTCAGGTGCAGCAGCAGGCTGTTGGTGACGCTGTTCGGGAAGGACCGGATCATGGAGTTGAACTCCTCGGCCGACTCGTTGTAGCGCTGGCGCGCCACGTTGATGCGGTTCTCGGTCCCCTCCAGCTGGTTCTGCAGGTCCCTGAAGTTCTCGTTGGCCTTGAGGTCGGGGTAGTGCTCGACCACGACCATGAGCCGGGACAGCGCGGAGGACATCTGACCCTGCGCCTGCTGCAGGCGTTCGAAGGCCGCCGGGTCGCTCAGGTCGTCCGCCGACAGCTTGACGGAGGTCGCCTTGGCGCGCGCGTTGATGACCGCCTCGAGCGTCTCGCGCTCGTGGCTGGCGTAGCCCTTGACGGTCTCCACCAGGTTGGGGATCAGATCCGCGCGCCGCTGCAGAGCGGCCTCGATGTCGCCCCAGGATTTGAACACGCGCTCTTCCGACTGCTGCATGGCGTTGTAACCGCAGCCGCCGAGCAGCAGCGTCAGGCAGAGAATGGTCGCGACTGACACGTGTTTGATCTTCATGGTTTCTCCTCGTTCAAAAAACCTGCCCCCGAGCGCGGGGGCAGGCCGTTTGCGCCACACGAGCGATTCTGCGCGGTGTGGAGCCGACACTCATTTCTTGACCACCTTTTCCACCGCAATCGCCAGCGCCTCGGTGTAGGTGATCACGACCTCGTCGCCCACCTTCACCTGCTCGAGCATCTGGGGCCGCTTCACCTTCACGTCGGTCGTTCCCCCTTCGGGGCCTTTGAGCGTGACGGTCTGGTTCTTCTTGTCGATCTTCTCGATCAGCGCCACGACCGTCAGCTGGCGCGCGGCGCCGCCGGCCGGCATCTCGCCCGGCTTGGCGCGGCCGGCGGCCTCCTGCAGGGTGGCTCCGAGCGGCGTGCCCGGCTTGGCGAGCTGGACCGCGACCGATTCGTAGAATCGGACCTGCACCTGGTCTCCCACGCTCACCTGGGGCAGGTTCCGGACCTCCTCCCCCACCTTGAGCTCGACCACGTTCCCCTTGGGCCCCTTGAGCGACATCAGCCGCTTGGCTTGGTCGATGGCCACCACGGTCGCGGTCAGGGTCTTGGCGTTCTCACGAACCACCACCTGCTTGCCGGCCCCAAACGCTTTGGCCGCCGCCTGGGGATCCCCCCCGGCGTCAGCCCAGGATGCACAAAACAGAACCGCGACGACCAGGATCAGGCACTTCTTCATCGTTTCCTCCTCGGTGGAATGCGGGGTGACCCGCAGGGTAGATTCGACCCCGTACGCATGGGGCCCTATGACCAGCAGGAACTGCTGGGCGAAAGTATAATAGTACCGAATATGCGATTGGCTATTGGACCTTGGTTACAATGCCACGTCGGGGGGTGAGTTCGGGTCTTGCGCCGTTTACTTCTGAAGCCATGGGGTTGCGGTCGCGATGGTCACCTTCCGGGTGTCCGGGTCGACCGTGATCCCGGCCGCGAGGCTGGAGTACCGGACCCCGATCCGCCGGCCCTGACGGTCCAGTATATGAAACCCCTCCGTCCGGCTGCCCGGAACGGGGAAGCTCTGCACCAGCCCGACCACCTTGCTGAAGGTCGCGAAGTCGGGGGGCACTCCTGCGCGAGACGTTCTTCGCCCATTTTTGCCCGGCACCGGCCGCAGCGAATCCGCAGCGTCAAAGGGCCTGTCGGCTCGTTGCGCGCGGCGCCGGGGCATCCCGCCTCGGCTCAACCCCGCGTCTTCTTTCTATGCCTCCGCCGGAAAAAAATTCGCCATCGACCCCGTTGCGCCGCTCCCGGCCCGATCTGCGTTCAATGTCGGGTTGAAGGGTTTCGGCGCCCCGGCCCTGTCGCTCTTCAGTCAAAGTGCAGCCCTCGTGCTTTCCCCGCTTCTGGCGGCCCGCAGGCGGCAGCGATCGTGTCGCCGCCGCGGCCGTCGAGCGTAGCGCTATCTCATGTGCGGTTGCAGCTCGACCCGGCGGTTCCGAGCGCGCCCTTCCGGCGTGTCGTTGGCCGCCGCCGGCCGGGTCTCGCCGAAGCCTGTCGCGCCGATCCGCTCCGGCGCAATGCCCTGCCGTGCGAAGTAGTCGCGCACGGCCCGGGCGCGGGCCTCCGAGAGCGCCTGGTTGTGAGCGGCCGAGGCCGTGCTGTCGGTGTGCCCCTCGACCTCGGCTGTCAGGCCAGGGTTGGCCTTGAAGACGGCCGCGGCCTGGTCGAGCGCCCGGGGGTCTTTGATCACAGTCTGGTCCGTGTCGAAGTATACTCCCGGCGGCGCCCAGCAGCCGTCGGCATTCACCGTCGCCGCCCTGGGTGTGTGCGGGCACTGGTCGAGGCCGTCCGGGACCCCGTCGCCGTCCGAGTCCGCGGCAGCGGTCGCCGGCGATGCTGCCGGGCCGTCACCGGCGGGGCCGAGGAAGATCTCCCGCACGTAACGGGCCATGGCATCCGGCGTCTCGATGTCGTCGGCGTTCACCGTGAACCCGCAGCCTCCCACCTTGACGAGATACTCGGTCACCACGCGGCCGTCGGCGTTCCGGTCCACCAGGATGGGGTAGATGCACAGCCTCGACCCCAGTTCCCCCTCAACTTCTGGACGGTCTTGAACGCCCGGCCGTGCATCATGTTTTCGGAGTCGCCGACGACGATCAGCGCGACCCGGCCGGGGCTGTCCCGCAGGATCAGGTCGCTGGCGTGCTGGTCGAGGACCCGACCGCCGGCTGCGCTGGCTCTCCCCGCAGCGTAATACCGCGTCACCGCAGCCTCGAAATCGCCACGGTTGTAAGGTGCCGGGCCGTAGAGGACTTCGGCGTCGTCGCAGCTCAGGCAGCTGCCGGCGGAGAAGGCCGCCAGGCTCGCCCGGTAGTCGAGCGCCGGGATGGTCCGGTTCAGCCGTGAGACGATCTCCCGGGCGCGCTGGCCGTGACGGCGGTTCTGGTAGCGGTCCTCCAACGAAGACGCGGTGTCCAGGACCACGACGAACGAGTCGATCTTCCCGGCCTGGGTGGAAAGGTCCGCACGGACCGGTTGGTAGGCTTCCGGCGGGGGTACCTGTCTGGCGGCACAGCCGGACAAAATCCCAGCCAGAGCCATCCCCAGTGCGAATGTCCTCAATCGCATGCGCATCTCGTCCCTCCCTCGCGTCCGTTCGTTCACTCCCACTGCATCACACCCTTGCCATTGGGGAGACAGAATCAGGTCGGTCCGCCCGGCTTTTGCGATGCCGAGCCGTTGGTGATGATGCCGCCCCAGATCGAGCCGTTGGGGATGGTGATGACCTGGTGGTCGGCCCGCAGGGTGGTCGACACGAGGCTCATGGCGGACACCGTGCCGCTGGTCCCCGCCACGTTCACGGAATCGCCGATGTCGTAGGGCCGGTAGAGCAGGATCATCAGGCCCGCCGCAAAATTGCTGAGCGTGCCCTGCAGCGCGAACCCCAGGATGAAGCCGGTGGCGCCGATGGCCGCCAGGAAAGGCCCGATGTTCACCTCCAGCATGGAGAGCGCGATCACCACGCCGACGGCCAGCGTCACTCTTGCAGACGCTGTTCACGATGAAGTCTTTCAGCAGCTCCGAAGGGCCGCTGATCCCCGCCACCACCTTGCGCATGGCCTTCCCGAGGATCTTCGCAATGATCTTGAAGACGACGAGGGTGAGGATGAAGAAGACGAGGTTCTTCGCCCAGCGCACCCCGCCCTCGGCAGACGCGAGCCAGCCGGTCACGTACTTCCAGCTGCCGTGGGCGTCGGTGGCGTCGACCCGGATGCCGGAGACCGTGGCGAGGTACTTGTCGTAGACGTCGACGACATCGGCCGCCGCGCCCTTCTTGCGAAACTCCTCGACGGCCGCCTGCACCCGGTCGACCAGCGCGGTCTGCCGGTCCAGCAGCGCGGCGGCCTCCGACAGAAGTCTTGTCCTTCGCCTCGCCCTCGGCCTTCATGGTTTCGATCTTGTTGCGGCTGACGGCCGCGACCTGCGCCTTCAGCATCCCCAGCCACGCCTCGACCTCGACCTTGAGCTCGTCGCGGGTCAGCGGCCGCAGCAGCAGACTCGAGCTCTCTTACCGAAACCTCGGGGCTGGCGGTCGTCACCGCCTGCGGCTGGGGCGGCGGCGGTTTCGCCTCCGCCCCCAGCGCCGCGCCGGCCCAGAGAGCGGTGACGGCCGTCGCCAGGGCGACCAGTTGCAGCAATGACGCGATTTTCGTTGATCGTGATGGTCTTGGGCACATGGGGCGACCTCTCGTATGCTCGTGGATTCGTCTGAAAACCGACCGGAAGCGAATATAGACCCCGGGCTGCCCGCTGCCTATTGGAAGGGGGTCACATCTTGATTCTTGATTTTAAGACAGGGCCCGCCGCAACCGCCTGCCGGCCGACGCACGAGTCCGCCCCGCGATCCGCGGCTGCGCTCCGGGGCCGTTCCTTTCCGCAGATCATGTCCGAGCGTTCACTCCCGCCCGGCCCTGCGCCGCCGGTACGCTTCGATGAGGGCGTTGGTGGAGCTGTCGTGCGCGAGCTGCGGTTCGGCCGGACTCTCCAGCTCCGGGATGATGCGGCCGGCCAGCACCTTGCCCAGCTCGACCCCCCACTGGTCGAAGGGGTTGACGTCCCAGATGCAGCCCTGCGTGAAGACGACGTGCTCGTAGAGCGCCACGAGCGCCCCGAGGGTCTCCGGCGTCAGCCGCTGGAGGAAAAGCGTGTTGGACGGCCGGTTGCCCTCGAAGACCTTGTGCGGCACCAGCCGCTGCGGCGTGCCTTCGCCCGCGACCTCCTCGGCCGTCTTGCCGAAGGCCAGCGCCTCGCTCTGCGCGAACACGTTGGCCACGAGCATGTCGTGGTGCCGCCCGATCGGGTTGAGCGACTCGCAGAACACGATGAAGTCGCAGGGGATGAGCCGCGTCCCCTGGTGGATCAGCTGGTAGAAGGAGTGCTGGCCGTTGGTGCCCGGCTCCCCCCAGTAGACGGGGCTGGTGGCGTAGGTCACCGCCACCCCGCCGAGCGTCACGCGTTTGCCGTTGCTCTCCATGGTCAGCTGCTGCAGGTAGGCCGGGAAGCGCTTCAGGTACTGCTCGTAGGGCAGGACCGCCACGGTCTGCGCCCCGAAGAAGTCGGTGTACCAGATCGACAGGAGCGCCATGAGCACCGGCAGGTTGCGCGCGAAGGGCGCCGTGCGGAAGTGCTCGTCCATGCGGTGGAAGCCCGCCAGCAGGGCGCGGAAGTTCTCCGGGCCGACCGCCAGCATGGTCGACAGCCCGATGGCCGAGTCCATCGAGTAGCGGCCGCCGACCCAGTCCCAGAACCCGAACATGTTGGCCGTGTCGATGCCGAACTCGGCCACCTTGGCCGCGTTGGTCGACACCGCCACGAAGTGCCGCGCCACCGCCTCCTTGTCCCCGCCCAGCCCCGCGAGCAGCCAGCGGCGCGCGCTCTCGGCGTTGGTCATCGTCTCGAGCGTCGTGAAGGTCTTCGACGAGACGATGAAGAGCGTCTCGGCCGGGTCCAGGTCGCCGGTCGCTTCCACCAGGTCGGTGCCGTCGATGTTGGACACGAAACGGAAGCGCATCTGCCGGGTGCTGTAGTGCCTGAGCGCCTCGTAGGCCATCACCGGCCCCAGGTCCGAACCGCCGATGCCGATGTTGATCACGTTGCGGATGGGCTTGCCCGTGTGGCCCTTCCAGTCCCCGCTGCGGACGCGTTCGCAGAACGCGGCCATTTTCTCGAGAACCGCGTGCACGTCGGGCACCACGTCCTTGCCCTCCACGCGGATGGATGCACCCTTGGGTGCGCGCAGCGCCACGTGCAGCACCGCGCGGTCTTCCGTGACGTTGATCTTCTCCCCGGCGAACATCGCGTCGATCCGCGCCCGCAGCCCGCACTCCTCCGCCAGCTGCACCAGCAACGCGAGCGTTTCGTCGGTGACGCGGTTCTTGGAGTAATCCAGGTGGACGCCTGCCGCCTGCGCCTCGACGCTCAGGCGCCGGCCGCGGTCCGCGTCTTCGGCAAACAGCTGCCGCAGGTCGTCCCCCGCATCGCCTTGTAGTGCGCGGTCAGGGCTTTCCAGGCCTTGCGTTTGGTCAACGGTTTGATCCCCACTGTCATGTCCGTGCTCCTTTCGCGTTGCGAATGTCTCTTCCTATCCCATCGCAGGGGCGTCCTCCCTTATCCGGTCCAAGCGCATTCTTACCCTCGCTGAGCCGGCCCGCGCAAGCAGGAATCGATGCAGGATACATGCTCCACCCCTATTCCACTTCAGGCTGCGCCCGGGGGATAAGAGACCCGCAGCGTGCATGCGAGACCTCGATCCCTGTAAACGAGGAGCGACCGTGGAACCATCTGAAAACCGTGATGCCGGGACGGACGCCGACCTGCGACCACGGCCCGGACGACTCGCCCTGGTGACGCCGGCGCCTGTCTGGAGACCGCGCTGCAACTGCCAAGTTTGATGCGCATGAAGTCCGTGCTGGACGACAACCTGTCGTCCCCGCCGAGGGGTTCGAGTAACTGCTCCGACATCCAGGCTCACCGCTGAACGCGATCCTGCGGGCCGCCGGCAGCCGCAAGACCCCGCGACGAACCGCAGCCTTCAATCGCCTGCCCTCCCTGCGTGAGGTCATTTCGGCACCGCCCGCATAGCCTCCAAAAGCGTGTTGCACAGAGACCATCGGCACTCTATAAATATTGTTCAGCACGTCACCCGCCTCGGCGGAGCCGGCGGGCAACCCCCATCCTCGACCTCGAAGGAGGGCTCATGCGGCTGCGGTCTTGCGCCATTCTGGTTCTGCTGCTCTTCGGGTGCGTCGGGTCTTCGGGGATCCATCGTTCGGTGGGGTACCAGAACCTCAAGGAGGTCCAAGAGTACGTCGAAAAGGGCGGAACATCATGCGCGGACAGCATGAAGCACACCCCGCTGATCCTTGCCGCCTACTACGGGTCGGCGCCGATCGTCTACTACTTGTGCGAGAAAAAGGCGGACCTGAACGCGCAGGACGTGGAGGGCAGAACCGCCCTGATCTGGGCGGCCTTCTACGGTCACATAGAGATCACCAACTTCCTGCTGAAAAGCGGGGCCGATCCCAACCTCAAGGATGTCTACGGGTACAACGCCCTTGGGTACGCGGACAAGTTCGGCCGCGAGGAGATCGCCGCTTCCTTGAAATCGTACGGGGCGCAGCCCTTTTTTGCGAAATAGGGGATCTCGCCCGGGGACGGCGGCGCATCCCTTCGATCACGGCCCTCGCGCCACCCGCTGTCGATCGCCTGCGTCAATCGCCGCAGGTCGTGGTCCAGCCGCCGGTCTTCCGTCAGCACGGGCGAGCAGGCGCGCACGCGCTCGAGCAGCCGCGTGGAGGCCTTGGAAAAGCGCGCCGCGTCGCGCAGTGCGGCGGCGTTGGAAAGGGCCACGAGAAGCGTCGCCAGCACCTGCTGCAGCAGCGTGACGGTCTCGGAGGCGTTCAGCGCGGCGTTGAGCCCCATGCTGACCTTGTCCTGGTTGCTGACCTCGGTCGGGCGCGAGAGCACCGTGTCCGGGGCCGAGCGCTGCACGGCCAGTGCGGTCAGCGCGCTGCAGGTGATCTGGAGCGCCTTGACGCCGCAGCCCGGGTAGGCGACCAGCGTCTCGGGCAGCCCCATGTTGAGGCGCGAGTCGAGCACCAGCGCGAACTGCCGGTCCATCAGGTCGGCGACGGATACGGCCGCGATCTTCACCAGGTCCATCGCGAGCGCGACGTGGCCGCCGTAGAAATTGCCCGCGAAAACGGTCTCCCCCCGCTCGGGGTCGACGATGGGGTTGTCGTTGACGCTGTTCAGCTCCCGGTGCAGCACCTGCATGGCCCAGGTGAGGCCGTCGCGGGCGGCGCCGATCACATGCGGCGCGCAGCGGATGGAGTAGGGGTCCTGGATGATGCGGCCCTCCTCCTTGCCGCTGTCGATCATGCCGCTGCCGTCGAGCGCCGTGCGGATGGCCTCGGCCGCCGCGATCTGCCCGGGGTGGTGCTTGAGACGATGCGCGATGGGCGCGAAGGCCTGGGAGCGCCCGTGGATGACTTCGGCGGCCAGCGCCGTCGCGGCCTCGCAGGCCGCCAGCGCGCGCTCCAGCCGCACGGCGGTGACGGCGCCGACGGCGGCCATCACGGCCGTGCCGTTCATGACCGAAAGCGATTCCTTGGGAGCGAAGCGGTGGGCCGTCAGGCCGGCGCGCTTCAGGGCCTCGTCCGCGGGCAGCACCTCGCCCTCGTAATAGGCTTCGCGCTCCCCCGCCAGCACCGAGGCGACGTAGGACAGGGGCGTCAGGTCCCCGGAGGCGCCCACCGAGCCCAGCATCGGGATCACCGGGATCACGCCCCGGTTGAGCAGAGCGCACAGCGCCTCGAGCAGCTCGACCTGCACGGCCGAATAGCCTTTCGCCAGGCTCACCAGGCGCGCGAACACGATGGCGCGCGCCTGCGGGACGGGGAACATCTCCCCCAGGCCGCAGCCGTGCTGCCGGATGATCTGGTAGGCGAACTCCTGGATGTGCGCGGAATCGACCGTCTGATGCGAGCTGTAGCCGACGCCGGTCGAGACCCCGTAGATGCGCTGCCCGGCCCCGAGGGACTTCTCCAGCACCGCGCGGCAGGCCTGCAGTTTCGCTCTCCAGGCGGGAGCGGCCGACAGCCGCACCGGCCGCCCCTCGAACGCCACCGCCATCAATGCGGCGAGCGGCACCTCCTCGTCGCCGATCACGATCTCCGCGGTCTCCGCCCCGGAACCGGTTGCCTTGGGTTTCTTCATGTCGCCTCGTCGGCCGCATCCGGCCGGGTCAGGGGGTGAGCTGCTGCTTGAGTTCGTTCTTCGCGACCTTGCCGCTGCCGGTCCGCGGCAGCGCGTCCACCAGCACGATCTTCTTGGGAACCTTGTAGGCGGCGAGCCGGCTCTTGAGGGCCGCCGCCACGTCCTCGGCCGTCAGCGCGCCGGGCGTCTTCAGCGCCACGAACGCGGCCGGCACCTCGCCGCGCGCCGCGTCGGCCATGCCCACGACGGCCGCCTCGGACACCTCGACCAGGGCCTCGATCGCCCGCTCCACCTCGGCGGCGTAAACGTTTTTGCCGGCGCAGATGATCATGTCGCTCTTGCGGCCCACGATGTAGATGAAGCCTTCCGCGTCGCGCCGGCCGAGGTCGCCGGTGTGGAACCAGCCGTCGCGGATGGCCGCCGCGGTCGCCGCGGGGTTGTTCCAGTAGCGGCTGAACACCGCGGGCCCCTTCACGACGAGCTCGCCGGTCTCCTCGGGCGGGACCTCCACCCCGTCGTCGTCGACGATGCGCACCGAGGTGTGGAAGAGCTCCTTGCCGATCGAGCCGACCTTGCGCCGGGCGTCGTCGGGGTCGAGCGAGCTGATGCGCAGGGTTTCGGTCATGCCGTACCCCTGCACGAACCGCACCCCTTTTTCCTCCTGGTACTGCTGGATCAGGGGCACGGGCATGGGCGCGCCGCCGGCGATGAAGAAGTGCACGTGCGAGAAGTCCGCCTCCTCCCAGCCCGGGGCCTTGCTGATCATCTTGAACATCGCCGGCACGGCGAACATGTAGTTGATCTTCTCCCGCAGGATGAGCCGGATGATCTCGGAGGGGTTGTCGAAGTCCCGGATGACCAGCGAGCCGCCCGCGTAAATCACCGGGGTGGCCGAGGCCACCAGCGCGCCGATGTGGAAGAGCGGCGCCACCACGAGGGACTTGAATCCGGCATTGACGCCGAAGAGCAGGTTCTGGATCGCCCCGAACAGGAAGTTGTTATGCGAGAGCACGGCGCCCTTGAGGCTGCCGGTGGTGCCGGAGGTGAACATGATCAGCAGCGGGTCGTCCAGTCCGACATCCCAGGGCACTTCGGGTTCCGCCGTGGCCCGCGGGTCGGCCGGATCGTCGAGGCCGGTTGCGGCCGCCTGTGCCTCGCCCGCGTGCTGCAGCCAGTCCACCCGCCCGCCGCCCGCGCGCAGCTCGTCGACCGCCGGCGTGAACCCGGGCGAAAACATCACGACCCTCGGCCCGCAGTCGTCCAGTGTTTGCGCCAGCTCAGGTACGGCCAGGTGGTGGTTGATCGGCACGATGACGGCGCCGATCTTGGCGCAGGCGAAATAGAGCTCGAGGAAGGCGCTGCAGTTGACCATGACCGTGGCCACGCGGTCGCCCTTTTGAACGCCGCGGGCGAGCAGGGCGCGCGCCGCCCGGTTGACCCGGTCGTTGAACTCCCGGTTGGTCAGGCCGAGCTCGCCCTGCTTCAGAAACGGGCGCTGCGGCCATGAGCGCGCGCGCTTGAAACTCCACTCTCCGACGTTCATCAGCAGACTCCTGTTGCGCTCCGATCGTTGCCGGTCAAAACGGCCGCGGCGCACCCGGCCGGACGGCACATCCTCCCCTTTCGATCGCGGATGGTCGGAACGGGAATGGAGGCGCGGAAAGATCCGGACGGGGCGGGGTGAACAGTTCCCGACCTGCGGCACGCGGCCCGAACTAACCAGATGTGCCCGCAGGTGTCAAGCTCCGCAGGGCGCATCCCGCCCCGCAAGGCCTCTCGCGATCTTCCGGTTCCCGGATGTCCCCGCGACGCCGGTCGCCCGCCGGCGGAGTCGCACTTGTTTTTCGCCTGCCGGATGCCATAGAATCCTCGAAGGGTGTTCCCGGTGCGACGCCGACCTTGTGGAGACCGTGTGAGCGACGACCGAATCGACATACGCGCGGAGCTGCGCCGGCGCTACCGGCACGACTACCGGCTCATTTACACGAAGCGGGACCGCATCGCCTTCTTCGAGGAGCTGCGCCGCACGGCCGAAGCGGCGGGCCTGGCGGCCTGGGCCCGGTTCGCCGCCGCCATGGCGGCCTGGCTGCGCCGGGAGCTGGATGACGCGCTCGCGCTGGCCGAAGAGGCGATCGCGCTCGCGCCCGACTGCGCCTGCGCCTGGACCGGCCGGGGCAACGTCCTGCAGAGCCTGAAACGCCACGCCGAGGCCGAAGCGGACTACCGGCGGGCGATCGCGCTCGACCCCGGGTGCGCCCACCCGTGGATCAACCTGGGGAACCTCCTGCGGCGCCTCGAGCGTTACGACGAAGCGCTGGCGGCCTACACCCGGGCCGTCGCTCTCGGCCCCGGCTACGTGCGTCCCTGGATCAACACCGGCACGATCCTGCTGGACCTGGGCCGCCGCGCGGAAGCGCTCGCCGCCTACGCGCAGGCGACCGAGGTCGACCCCGCGTACTCGCACCCCTGGAACTGCAAGGGCAACGTCCTGCTGCTGGAGGGACGGCCCGAGGAGGCGCTGCGGGCCTACGACCGGGCGATCGCGCTCGAACCCGACTACCCCGACCCCTGGGAGGGCCGGAGCCGGGTGCTCGAGGGGCTGGGGCGGCACGGCGAGGCGACAGCGGCCCGGGCGCGCGCCGAAACGCTGAGAGCGGCGGCGCAGCCCCTTCCTTGACCGGCACGCGGGCGCGGGGTTGAAAATCCGCCGGCCTTCTGTATAGTGGCGCGCCCTGCCGGGACCCGGCAGGACTTCTTGAGAGAGGATCGCCGCCGATGCAGATCATTCAATCCGCCGAAGAGGCCGTCAACCGCCGCACCCTGCCTCCCGGCAGCGTCGTCGCCCTGCAGGGGTCCGCTGCGACCCCCCGCGAGCTCTGCCGCCAGACTGGCGCGGGATCGTTCCATCCGGGGCATATCGCTCATCTCCTGTCTCCCGATGGGAGACATCGCCGAGCTCTTCTCAGAAGAGGTCTGCAGCCGCATCACCCACCGGGTGACCTTCAACACGGCCCTCTCCCGCGCCGCCCAGAACAACGGCTGGGCCCAGTACCAGCTCATGCACCTCTCCGACATCCCGCGCCAGATGCGCGACTACCTCAAGCCGACGGCGGCGCTCGTCAGCGTCGCGGGCCCCGACAACGCCGGGAACTTCTCCCTCGGCCCGATGGTGGTCGAAGCCAAGGCCGCGATCGCCTCAGTGAAAGCCCAGGGCGGGGTGGTGATCGCCGAGCGCAACCGCAAGACCCCGTTCATCTTCGGGACGACGGTCCGCCGCGAGGACATCGACTACCTGCTCGAGACCGACTACGAGCTGCCGGTCAGCGCCGCGAAGACGCCCGACGACCGCGCGCGGCGGATCGGGGAGATCATCACCGCGCTCTACATCAGCGACGGGTGCACCATCCAGTACGGCATCGGCGAGGTGCCCGCCGCCGTGACCGACGGCATCCTGCGCAAGGGCGTGCGCGATCTCGGCGTGCACACCGAGCTTTACACCGACGCCTTCCGCGTGCTGATGGAGCGCGGGATCGTCACCAACCGCCACACGGTCGACGGCATCACCATCGCCTCCATCTTCCAGTGCGGCGACCAGGCGGGCTACGACTGGCTGCACTTCAACTGCTCGGTCGCCTCGCGCCCGTCCGACTACACCAACAACGCCCTCACCATCGCGCGGCAGCCCAAAATGGTCGCCGTCAACAGCTCTATGGGCGTGGACCTCTACGGCAACATCTGGGCCGACTCGGTGCAGGCGCCGCTGGTCTACAGCGGGGTCGGGGGCCAGGCCGATTTCCTGCGCGGGGCGCGCCTGTCCGCCGGCGGGGTGCCGATCATCGCCATCAAGTCCACCACCGAAAAAGGCGCGTCGAAGATCCTGAAGAGCTCGCCCCCGGGCATCACCACGACGGCCGTGGCGGCCGACCCGGTCGTCATCGTGACCGAGCACGGGGCCATGGACCCCTCGGGGCTCTCCTACGTGGAGCGCGTGGTCGCCATCGCCCAGTTGGCCGCGCCCGAGCACCGCGAGGAGCTGCTGCGCTTCGTCTTCGAGACCCCGGCCTTCAACCGGCCGCGCGAGGCCCTGCGCGAGGGGTGCCCCAAAGGCTTCACCCCCTATGAACGGATCTGAATTGCCTGCCGTCCCCGGGTTGAGTTGAATTGCCCGTTCCGTCACACCCCGGGGGAGGCTGCCGGAGTAACGAGTCCCGGAGGCCCCATGCACACCCACCGGACCATCGTACGCTGGGCCGCGCTCGCAGGCGCCCTGCTCCTGCTCGCGGCGGGGTGCGCCGTCGTCCCGCGGCCGACCCAGTCCCCGCACGCGGGCGGCGCGGGCCCGCTCGGCCGGTGCGCCGAGCTCTTCGCGGCGCTCGACGAGCGCGCGGTTCGGGCGGACGCACTGGACGGCGGGGCCTTCCGTGTGGAGGGCCACCCCTATCTCAGGGTCGACCGCTTTCTCGCCTCGTTTCGCGACGAGGCCCTGGACGACCGGGCTTTCGGCGCCTGGATCGACCGCATGCAGGCGCTCGATCTCGAGGCCCGTCGCCACGAGCTCGCCAACTCGTCCGCGGGCGCCCGATCAGCGGACGAGGATGCGGTGCTGCTGCGGGAGGCGGCCGCCTGCGGGGATCGGCTGAAGGCGGCCGATTTCGCGACCGCCGAACGACGCACGGCCTTCCGGCGGCACCTGAACGTGCCGGACGAGTACATCCGGCTGCGGCGCGTGCTGGGGATTTACCCGGTGGTGAGCTTTTTCGTGTCGGCCGGGGTGTCCAACTGGCACGACGAGGCGCGACAGACGTTCGCCAACGAACCCCCGCCGTCCGACCCTCGCATGGTGCACTACGCTCCAGCGGGCGGCGCGGATGCCCCCGCGGCCGCGCCGCGTCGTTTCAACAGCACCGCGCGACGCCCTGGGGGTCCCGGTCTACGACGAGGCCGCCCTCGACCTCCTCTTTCGCCGGCACGCGCCCGCCTGGCGGGTCCAGACCGCGACCGACGACGACCGGATCGGCGCGCCCTTCTGGTCCCAGGCCGGCGAGCTCGGGATCGACACCGGCCGACCGACGGCCTACACCCTGCTGTCCTTCACGCGCTTCGGCAGAGATATCCTGACCCAGCTCAACACCGTCGTCTGGTTCCCGGCGCGGCCCAAGGAACACGCGCTCGACATCTACGGCGGATTCCTCGACGGCGTGATCTACCGGGTGACCCTGGACGCCGACGGCGAGCCGCTGCTCTACGAAACGATTCACGCCTGCGGCTGCTACTACGAGGCCTACCCGACCGAGCGGCTCCGGGTGCGCGCGGCCATCGACTATCCCGAACCGCCGCTGATCCTGACCGCGCCGGCCGCCACCGCGGCCCGACCGGCGCTCGCGCTGGCGCTGGAAAGCGGCACCCACTACGTGGACCGCCTCTTCCCCATCGACCGCAGCCCCATCCCGGCCGCGACCGTCGACCTCCCCCTGGTGCCCTACGACCGGCTGCGCAGCCTGCCGACCCCGGAGGGCGGCCGCCGCAGCATGTTCGCGCCGGACGGCCTCGTCCCCGGCAGCGAGCGCCTGGAACGCTTCATTCTCTGGCCGACCGGGGTCGCCTCGCCCGGGGGCATGCGCCAGTGGGGCCGCCACGCCGTGGCCTTCGTGGGCGAACGCCACTTCGACGACCCCTTCGCGCTGGACCGCATGTTCGTGCGGGTGGGGGCGCCGTGAGGGCTAAACTGCCGGCCCGGTTTCCCCGAGCAGCGCGTCGAGATCGAGCGGCCGCGTGAACATGGCGATGCCGCCCTCGGCATTGCGCGGCCATTCGGACTCGGGGCGGTCCCAGTAGAGCTCGATCCCGTTGCCGTCGGGATCGGTCAGGTAGAGCGCCTCGCTGACCCCGTGATCGCTCGCCCCGTCGAGGGGCACCTGTGCGGCGATCAGCCGCCGCAGGGCCTCGGCCAGCGCGGCACGCGAGGGGTAGACGATGGCGACGTGGTAGAGCCCGGTCGTGCCCGCCGGCGGCGGCGGCCCGCCCTTGCTCTCCCAGGTGTTCAACCCGATGTGGTGGTGGTAGCCGCCGGCCGAGACGAAGGCGGCCCCCGGGCCGTAACGCTGGACCAGCTCGAAGCCCAGAACCCCGCAGTAGAAGTCTATCGCCCGGTTCAGGTCGGAGACCTTCAGGTGGACGTGCCCGATCCGCACACCGGGATCGATCGGACGTCTGGCGTTGGTGGCCTGCATGCAACCTCCTTTTGTTCTGCGCCCCGGACCCGGGCTGGGCATCGGGCGGTGTGGCCGAATATGGATCCGGCGCCCCCGCTCGTCAAACGCGGCCGGGGGGAGGCGGCGTGAGGACGGCACCGCACCATAGGAGCATTGATCTCGCAATCGAATCTTGATATGCGTTCGGCTGCATCCCGTAGGTGTTGCGTTCCGGTCGGGCGCCCTCCGCCACCGGCCATTTCACCTCTTGTGAAAGGAGAGCGAATATGAAGTTCGACAGCCTGGAAGCCATCATCGATTTCGCGATCGAAAAGGAAAAGGAAGCCGTGGAATTCTACTCCGGGTTGGCGAAAGAGGAGGCGTATTCCGGCAGCAAGGATCTGTTCACGGATTTCGCCACGGAGGAGCAGAAGCACGAACGCCTGCTCAAGGAGTTCAAGACGGCCGGCTTCACGCAGGCCATGAAGAGCTACAAGCTCAAGTGGATCAAGGACATCAAGCGCAGCGACTACGTGGTCGAGCTCGAGTACCGCAAGGGGATGGCCTACAACGAGATCCTGATGCTCGCCATGAAGCGGGAGGAAAAGGCCCTCAAGCTCTACAACGACTTCCTCAAGCAGGCGGACACGCCCGAGAGCCAGAAGGTGTTCAAGATCCTCTGCCAGGAGGAGGCCAAGCACAAGCTCGGCCTCGAGACCCTGTACGACGACTACATGGCCAAGATGGGGGACTGAGTTCCTTGTCCAACCGCCGGGAATTTCCGAACTGCGGCCCGGTGTAACCTGCCGGGCCGTTGGCCTCACACCGCGATAGAACCGCCGAATTCTCCTGGCGGGTGCGTGGAGCCCTTCCGGGGTGATCGAGGGCCTGTACGGACCACCGTTCGCAGGCTAAAGAAATGGGGTAGAATAGCCGACACATAGCCAGGTAGGTGGTTCCGCATCTCTTTCGTCGCGGTGGCGGGTCAGCATGAAGAACGAATGGCTTCTGATCGGCATCCTCTGCTTCTACGGCCTGGTGTTCGTCGTTTGTCTCGTCACGGCCGTGCGCGACCTGCGCGAAAATCGGAAACACGCCTACCGGAAACACTCCGGCCGGTTTGATCTCGATAAATTCTGCGCCGATTTTTCCAGGGATGACCGCGTCAAAGACCCCTTCGTCCTGATCAACGACCGCTGGGTCGACCAGAGCTATCCCCAGGATTGATCCCCGGGCCGCTCACAGCTCCCGCAGATCGACGACGTCCTCGACAACCGGCCGGACGGCTTCCAGCAGCTTCTCCTTGCCGGCGCCCTGAATTTTGAAAACCACCTCCCAGCGCCCCTTCCCGCCGGCTTCGATCTCGTTCAGGCCCAGCCCCACGATGTCGCCCCCGCAGCTGAAAATCGCGTTGCTGACCTTGGCCATGACCCCCTTGGCCCCGGGCACGACGACGGTCATGCGCACGCCGCGCCGGGTGCCGCCGAGCAGGTTCAGGAAGGCCTTGAACAGGTCGGTCTCGGTGATGATCCCCGCCAGCGATCCCCCTTGGGTGGCCGGCAGCCCGCTGATCTTCCTGGCGGCCATGAGCACGGCCGCATCCTCGAGCGGAGCGTCCTGGTCGATCGTGATGACCTCCCGGGTCATGACTTTGCCGACCGTCAGCAGGTGCAGCATCTCCTTGACCTCATAGACGTTCAACGAGGTGACCGGGGAGGGGGAGGCGTAGAGCAGGTCCTTCTCGGACACGATGCCGGCGATCCGACCGTCCTTGCCGAGCACCGGCAGCCGCCGGATGCTCTTGGCCTTCATGAGATTCAGGGCGTCCTGGACATTGATATCGGCGGTGATCGTGACGGGGTTGCGGGACATGAGATCTCGAACGAACATGGCGTCCTCCTGGGTGTTGGGTTATCCCGCCGCAGCCGTGACCCGCCCCGGCCGCGACTCGGCAGGCACATTCGTACTGGTGGCAGCCTCGCCGGCATTATGGATAGTTTCAGGCCAGGAAACAAGGCGCCTCGTCACCCCGCCGCTCCGGTCGGCTGAAACGGCGCGGTCCTGAATTTTGCGGCCCCGGATATTCATGGTATCATGGCAGTCATGGATTACACGGGAATGTTGATCGTCGCCATCGCCTTCAATGTGGCCGTTTGCGCCCTGGTGGCCGCCTCCTACGGCCGCAGCCGGCACCGCCAGGCGCTGGCCGACGACCTCAAGGACTTCTGCGAAGACCCGGCCTTCCTGGAACCCTCCCGGCCCTCCAAGGAGCACCTGCGCGGGGAAACGGCGCCCGGCCGCACCCCTGCCGTCTGAGAGCTGCGACTCCCCCGGTTTTACCCTCTTGGAGAATCGGCGCCCGCTTCACATCACGGCCCCCGGTGCGATGGCCGGGGAGCCATGAAGGCAGCGGCGTGAGGGGCTTGGGCTCAGCGGCCGCGAGCGGCCCGGGCGAGCTCGGCGTGGCGGAAGCAGTCGACCAGGTGGTCGTTGACCATCCCGACGGCCTGCATGAAGGCATAGGCGATGGTGGGCCCGAAAAAGGTGCACCCCCGGCGAGTCATGTCGCGACTGAGAGCCTCCGATTCGGGCGTCCGCGCGGGGACGTCCCCCATGACGCGCGGCCGGTTGACCCGCGGTCGGCCGTCGACAAACCGCCAGAGGTAGGCGTCGAAGCTGCCGAATTCCCGCTGCAGGCCGAGGACCACGGCCGCGTTGCGCACGGCGGCATTGATCTTCAAGCGGTTGCGGACGATCCCCGCATCCCCCAGCAGGCCGCGGGTGCGCTCGGCGCCGTAGGCGGCCACCCGCTCGGGGTCGAAGTCGTCGAAGGCCCGGCGATAGGCCGCGCGCTTGCGCAGGATCGTCAGCCAGCTCAGGCCGGCCTGGGCCCCCTCGAGCACCAGGAATTCGAACAGGCGCCGGTCGTCGTGCACCGGCACCCCCCACTCCCGGTCGTGGTACAGGGTGTAAAGGGCGTCGTCTCCGGGCCACGGGCAGCGAACGGGGGGCATGCGGATCCTCGCACGTCAGAAGCGGAGGTAGAACCCGAGCGCCTTGTCGAGGGTTTCGGTGGGGGCGAACTCGGTCCCGAAGAAGGGGGGGCTGATGCTCCGGATGACCACTTTCTTTTCCACCAGGCTGCGCTTGGCGTCGTCCAGCTTGAAGGCGACCTTCAGGACGTCCCCCCGGTTGAACGTCTCGCCCGATGCGATCATGAGCTTCATCCCGTTGACCGACAGGTCCTTGACCGTCAGCGACCCCTTGCCCCGCGGCTGCCCGTCGACATAGTGCACGTAGGTGCCGGGGAAGCTGGTCTCCTTGCGGAACCGGCGGCGCTTGTCGATCACGGAGGACGTCACCTGGCCGCAGGGGCACTTCAGGCGGAACCGCAGCGGCCGCGCGAGGTCGCCCAGGGCGGCCACGTCCACCGTCTTGGACCGCTGGCAGTGGGGGCAGCGAAAGACGACGGTGTTTTCGCTCGTGATGAAGAGCTTCTCTTCCATGAGGGTCATTCTACCATCAACCCGCCCAACTTCAAAGCGCCCGGGCCGGCCGGGCCCGGTTGACTTGAATGCCCGGGCGCTTACCTTAAGCCGACTTCGATCGCGCGGGGGCGGGTGGTTGACTCGCGCCGCAGCCCCTGAGCCCAGCCGTTCTCCGGGAGCCGTGACGACATGCGCCCATCCACCCCCGACGTCAACGAAAGCGCGCTGTCGGAGGTGCGTGACCAGATCACGGAACCGCCCATGTACAAGGTCCTGATCCACAACGACGACTTCACCACCAAGGCGTTCGTGGTCGACGTGCTGATCGGCGTCTTCAACAAGTCCATGGACGAGGCGATGCGCATCATGTGGCAGGCGCACCAGAACGGGACGGGGCTGTGCGGCATCTACCCGCTCGAGGTGGCGGAGACGAAGGTGCGAATGGTGACCGACGCCGCCCGCGAGAACGGGTTCCCGCTCAAGCTGTCGGTCGAGGAAGAATAGGAGGGCGTTTGGAAAACCTGCTGCCGAAGGACATCCTCACGCGGGTCACACGCTACAACCTCATCCGCGAGCAGCGACTGGTCTACATCGACGTGCACGAGCGCCTGCAGGGGCAGTTGGCGGGCAGGTTCGTGGCCGTCCCGAACCTGGTCAACATCGTCGCCCGGCCGGAATACCAGGGGGTGGGCGAAACCGAGTCCGAAGCCCTCGGGAACTGCCTCGCCAGGATCCGGGACGCGAAGATCGAGGATCTATTCCCGCGCAAGCCGGAGTGACCTCGCAGGGTGTTGAGAACCGGCGTCTCGGTCCGTGATCCGGCGTTGCGCGGCTCGGGTGAATGCTCACATACGGGCTCGTATGCTGCGCTTCCCCCATCGCCGTGCGCCTTGGCTGACGGCCCGAGACTTGTTTCTCGACACCCTGATAGAAACTACTGTTTCTCACCGGGATTGGTTTCTCGATCCCTCGACCCCTTGAGCCGCTCCCCGCCCGATCACCCGCGCGATGCGCGGCCGGTAGCTCTGCCGCCGGGCCAGCCGGTCAGCCGTGAGCTTCATGACGACCAGGCCGAGCGCGAGCGACCCGAAACCCGCCAGTGCCGCAGGCAGCGGGGAATACGGGGTGGAGGAGCGCGCCAGCCACTCCCCGATCGTGGCGCCGATCACCAGCAGCAGCACCGGGAAGAGATAGACCAGGAAGGTCGCCTTCAGAAAGGGAGCGGTGTTCATTCTGAGCACCACGCGGTCCCCGACGCGCGCGCCCGCCGTGTTCACGGCCGGCACCTCCATCTCCTTGCCGCCGCCCATCGTGTGGCACATGCCTTTCGACGTGCAGCTCTCGCAGCAGTCGCCGCGCACGGTCTTGACCCACGCGCCCGCCGCGTCGATGCGCGTCACGATGCCTTCTTCACTGGCCACGGATCTTGCCTGGCGAGGGTGAATGGATGACGCTCGCGCCGCGCGAGCGGAGGATGGCCGAATCGCCCGCGGGCTAGCCGATCGCGTCGAACTTACAGCGGTCGAAACAGGTCATGCACTTGATGCACTTCTGCGTGTCGATGCGCGCGACCTCTTTCTTCTTCCAGGTGATCGCCTCGACCGGGCAGGCGCGGAAGCAGGCCCCGCACTTGGTGCAGACCGCCGGATCGACCTCGAACTTGAGCAGCGCGACACAGCGCTTGGCCGGGCAGCGCTTCTCGTGGATGTGGGCCTCGTACTCGTCCCGGAAATAGCGCAGGGTGGACAGCACCGGGTTGGGCCCGGTCTGCCCCAACCCGCAGAGGGAGGCCTCCTTGATGATGCCCGAGAGCTCCTCGAGCGTCTCGATGTCGCTCGGCTCCCCGCGCCCCTCGCAGATCTTCTCGAGGGTTTGCAGCAGCCGGCGCGTGCCCTCGCGGCACGGGGTGCACTTCCCGCAGGACTCGTCCTGGACGAAGTCCATGAAGAAGCGCGCCATGTCCACCATGCAGGTGTCCTCGTCCATGACGATCGCGCCGCCTGAGCCCATGATGGCGCCCACCTTGGCGATCGCCTCGTAGTCCACGGGGATGTCGAGGTGCTGCTCCGGCACGCAGCCGCCGCTGGGGCCGCCCAGCTGGACCGCCTTGAACTTCTTCTTGTCCGGGACGCCGCCGCCGATGTCGAAGACCAGCGTGCGCAGGGACGTCCCCATCGGCACTTCCACCAGCCCGATGTTCTGCACGTCGCCCGAGAGGGCGAACACCTTGGTGCCTTTGCTGCCCTCGGTGCCGACGGCCGCGAACCACTTGCCGCCGTTCCGGATGATCTGCGGAATGTTGGCGAGCGTTTCGACGTTGTTGAGGATGGTCGGCTTCTCCCAGAGCCCCTTGAGAGCCGGGAACGGCGGGCGCGGGCGCGGCATGCCGCGCTTGCCCTCGATCGAGCGCATGAGGGCCGTTTCCTCGCCGCAGACGAAGGCCCCCGCGCCCTGGTAGACGTCGATGTCGAAGTCGAACCCGGTGCCCATGATGTTGCGCCCGAGCAGCCCGTACTCCCGCGCCTGGCGGATGGCGATGCCCAGCCGCTTCACGGCCAGCGGGTACTCCGTCCGGGCGTAGATATAGCCCTGGCGCGCGTTGATGGCCCTGGCGGCGATGATCATCCCCTCGAGCACGGCGTGGGGGTCGGCCTCGAGCACGCTGCGGTCCATGAAGGCCCCGGGGTCGCCCTCGTCGGCGTTGCAGAGCACGTACTTGACCTCGCCCGGCGTCTTCTGCGCGAATTCCCACTTCAGGCCGGCGGGGAACCCGGCCCCCCCGCGACCCCGCAGGCCCGAGATCTTGACCTCCTCGACGATCTGCTGGGGGGTCAGCTCGAGCACCGCCTTGGCCGCCCCGAAGTACCCGTCGCGGGCGATGTACTCGTCGATGACCTCGGGGTCGATGGCCCCCTTGTTGCGCATGACCCAGAAGCTCTGGTGCCTGAAAAACGGGATGGCGTCCATCTTGGGAATGGATTCCGGCGGCGCCGGCGCGGCGTAGAGGAGCTTCTTGAGCGGCCGCCCCTTGACGAGGTGCTCCTCGACGAGCTGCGGGATCACCTCGGGGGTGAGCTTCTGGTAGACGATGTCGCCCGGCTCGACCCGCATCACCGGGCCGACGCCGCACAGGGCGAGGCACTCGGACTCGACCAGCTCGACCCGGCCGTCCAGCCCCTTGCGGACGATCTCGTTGCGCAGCGCCTCGCGCACGGCCTCGCCGCGGTCGTCCCGGCACTCGGGGCCGCCGCACACCAGCAACCGCATCTTGACGTCGTTCATCTTCGCTCCGGCGGATGCCGTGCATCCGCATGTGACTCTCGGGGGTTTCCGGGGGGTCGCGCGCGCGGCGATGGCGCAGGCCGGGGTGACCGCGTGAGGAGGCCGATGCTCCGGACGCCGGAACGGTTCACCAGGAGCCGTCGAGTCCCCGCAGGCCGTTCATGTAAAGCCGCCCGCTCGCGACGAAAAGGGAATAGCGCGTCAGGAGCACCGGCATGTTGTACCTCCGGGCCAGGTCGATCACGGGTTCGTCGGGCCGCTTGCCCCGCACGAACACCACCAGCGAGACCCCGGCCACCTTGGCCGTGCGCAGGACCTGTTCGGTCGTGAGCCCGGTCAGCAGGACCGCCCCCTTCGCAACGGCGGAGAGGATGTCGGCCATCAGGTCGGCCCCGCCCCCGGCGACGACGCTCCCGTCGAGCTCCTGTTCGCTCCCCACCAGCACTTCCGCTTTAAGAATGTCCCGGATTTCAGAGATTTTCATGCCGTGGTCCCGGCGCTATTTGTATTTGTCGAGGATCTGGACGACCTTGTCCGGCTTCACGCCGCCGAACGTGTCGCGGCCCACCACCACTACCGGCGCCAACCCGCAGGCACCGAGGCACCGCACCGCCTCGAGCGAGAACCGCCGGTCCTCGGAGGTGCCGCCCTGCCGGATCTGGTACTGGTTCTCGATCCGGCCGATGACTTCCTTGATGCCCTTGACGTAGCAGGCGGTGCCCATGCACACCTTCACCTGGTGGCGGCCCTTCGGCTGCATGGAAAACAGCGAGTAGAAAGACGCCACGCCGAACACCTCGCTGCGCGAGAGGTTCAGTCCCAGGCTGATGTGATCGATGAGTTCGACCGGGAGGTAGCCGACGATCTCCTGGCACTCGCGCAGGACGCCGATGACCGCGCCCGGAATCGCCCGGTTGGCGGCGATGATGCCGTCGATCTGCGTCCACATGTCGTCGGTGATATCGGTATGCTTCGGATGGAAATCCGTTGTCATAGGGCACACGCGCTCCGCTGACGGAAAAAGGGGGCCCGGCGGCAGGGTCGGGTCGAATGTGAGCGTGAGTTTATTTCACACCCATTTGAAAAAGTCAACGAGATCGGACCTCGAGGACGGGCCGGGCGCCTTGACGGCGGTCGTGCTCATGCTCTAAAATTCAGTGCTTCAGGACCCTCGACCGGAGCGAGACCCGCATGCGCGACCTCAAGCTCAAGGCTGCCGAAACCGCGCGCTTCCTGCGCGCACGCGTCACCCCCCTGCCCCGCATCGCGGTCCTGGCCGGGACCGGGCTGGGCGGCCTCGGGGACGGGTTGCGCGTTGCGACCGCGCTCCCGTACGCGGACATCCCGCACTTTCCGCTCGCGACCGTCCAGGGCCACGCCGGCCGACTGCTCTTCGGCGAGATGGCCGGGGTCCCGGTGGCGGTCATGCAGGGCCGGTTCCACCTCTACGAAGGCTACACGCCCGCCGAGGTCACCTTCCCCATCCGGGTCCTGCGGGAGATCGGGGTCGACCGGCTCCTGGTGACCAACGCGGCGGGGGGGCTCCGGCCGGGATTCCGGCCGGGGGACATGATGGTGATCGCCGACCACATCAACCTGACCGGGGAGAACCCGCTCGCCGGCGCGAACGAGGAGAGCTGGGGCCCCCGCTTCCCGGACATGACTCAGGCCTACGACCGGCAGCTCGCCCGCAACGCGCTCGACGCGGCCCGGGACCTCGGGCTGACGGTGCATGCGGGGGTCTACGCCGGCCTCAAGGGCCCCGCCATGGAGACGCCGGCCGAGACCCGCTACCTCCGGGTCGTCGGCGCCGACGCCGTGGGCTTCTCGACCGTCCAGGAGACCATCGCGGCCGTGCACGCGGGCATGCGGGTCCTCGGCATCTCGATCATCACCAACGTGAACGACCCGGACCACCCGGAGCCGGCCGCGCTCGAGGACATCATCGCGGTCGCCGCCCGGACCGCGCCGTCGCTGACCGCGCTGCTCGCCGACGTCCTGAGGCGCAGCCGATGACGCCGGCCGCGCTCGACCTTCTGGTCACCAACGGCTGCGTCCTGACGATGGACGGCGGCCGGCGCACCATCGCACGCGGGGCGGTCGGCGTCGCCGGCAACCGCATCGTTGCGGTCGGCGACACGGGCGAGTTCGAAGGCGCCCGCGCCGCGCGGGTGATCGACGCCCACGGCGGCATCGTCATGCCGGGGCTCGTGAACACCCACACCCACGCCGCCATGACCTGCTTCCGGGGGCTGGCCGACGACCTGCCCCTGATGACCTGGCTGAACGACCACATCTTCCCGGCCGAAGCCGCGCTGGACGCCGAGACGGTCTACGCCGGCGCGCGGCTCGCCTGCGCCGAGATGCTCCTCTCGGGCACGACCACCTTCTGCGACATGTACCTGTTCGAGGACGCCGTGGCGCGCGCCGCGCGGGAGACCGGCATGCGGGCCAGGGGGATCGCATGAATGCGAAATCGGGTGCGACCGCCGGGTCGAGCTGCGACCTGCTGCTGACCGGCGGCCGCATCGTGGACGTTGTCTCCGAACCGGTGCGGGAGGTGGGCCGCGCGATGGACCGCCTCATTCGGGCCGCGCACGATCTCGGCTCGCCGCTCAACGACCCCTTCATGACCCTGTCGTTCCTGGCTCTCCCGGTCATTCCCGCCCTGAAGATCACCGATCTCGGCCTGGTGGACGTCGACCGCTTTTGCCACGTGCCGCTGATGGAATGACCGCAGCGGCGCGTCCCGCCCGGACGCATTGACACCGCGCGCCCGCCCGTTCTATAGTCCGACCGTCACCACCCTTCGCCCCGTCCCGTACGGTTGACGCCCATGAAGCTCTCGGACATTGCTCGGAAACTGGACGCGTCCGTTCTCTCGGGGGGCGACCGGCTGGCGCTCGATATCACTCGCTGCGGTGCGAGCGACCTCATGAGCGACATCCTGGCCGGTCTGGCAGACGGGAGCCTGCTGCTGACGGGACTGGCCACGCTGCAGACCGTGCGCACGGCCAGCATTGCCGGTGTCGGCGCGATCGTGCTGGTCCGCGGCAAAACCCCGCCCCAGGAGGTGCTCGAGCTGGCTGCCGCGCAGGGACTTCCTCTCATATCCACGCCCGTGTCGATGTTCGTCGCCTGCGGGCGCCTCCACGCCTGCGGCCTGACCGGCTTGAACGGCAACCGCTGATCTTCAGGCGGCCTTTGGCGGACGCGCCCCGCGCCCGCGACATCGCGGATGGATGCGCATGGCCGGCCTCACCAAGACCTTTTTCATCAAGGCCCGGGACTTCGTCCACGCCGGCGAGGCGTCCATCCGCGTCCAGCAGATCCTCAAGTCCATGCACCTGGACGCCGTCCTCATCCGGCGCATCGCCGTCTGCAGCTACGAGGGGGAGATGAACGTCGTCATGCACGGTGCGGACGGACAGCTGGTGATGACCCTGGAAACCGGCCGCCTGGAGATCGACATCCGCGACGGCGGGCCGGGGATCCCGGACATCGACCTGGCGATGCGTCCCGGCTGGTCCACCGCCTCCGACGACCAGCGCGAGATGGGCTTCGGCGCCGGCATGGGTCTGCCCAACATGAAGAAAAACGCCGACCGCATCACCATCGAGTGCCCGCCCGGCAACGGCACCCGGGTGCGGATGACCTTCGACCTGGGACCCGGGAGGGGGGCCGCGTGACCTCCGTTCACCACACCCGATACGTCCGCTTTGACGAGGGACGCTGCACCGGCTGCGCCGCCTGCCTGCGGGCCTGCCCGACCAAGGCGATCCGCATCCGCGACCACAAGTCCATCCGCATCGTGGACCAGTGCATCGGCTGCGGCGCCTGCCTGCGCATCTGCCCCGCCGGGGCGGTGAGCGCCGCGGTCGACGCCCGACCGGATACCATCGGTCGGGGGCATGTCGCGGTCGCGCTGGTGTCGCCCGTGCTCTACGCCCAGTTCCCGGGGGTCATGCCCGGCGGGGTCCTGCTCGGGCTGCACCGCATGGGGTTCACGCACACCGTGGACATGTCCTTTTTCCTGGAGATGTTCCAGTACGCGGCCGAGGCATTCATCACGCGCAACCGCGCCGAGCCCACCGCCCCCTGGCCGCTCATCTCGCCGGTCTGCCCGGTGGTGGTGCGGCTGATCGCGTTCCAGTTCCCGAGCCTGCTGCCGCACCTGCTCCCGGTGCTGCGGCCGGTCGCCCTGATGGCACGCGAGGTCAGGCGGCGGATCATCCCGCTGCACGCGCCGCACGCGCCGGTGGTGCTCTACTACCTCAACCCGTGCGCCACCATGGCCGTGACTCCCGGCAGCGGCCACCGGGCGGCGGAGACCGCCATCGGCATCAACGCCGTCTTCATCGATCTGAAGCGCCACGTCGAGCAGATCCTGGGGTCGGACATGCTGCCGTTTGCGACCGGCGGCTTCGAGTTCGAATCCTGCTCGAGCGGCATCGCGGCCCTGGGGGCCATGTCCGGCGGGGAGATCGCCAACATGGACGTGGACCGGTCGCTTTCCGTGCACGGGCTGGAGGAAACCGTCGCCTACCTCCACCAGATCGAAATGGGGCGGCTCAAGGACATCGAGTACATCGAGCTGCGCACCTGCCGCGAGAGCTGCCTGGGCGGGGTGCTGACCGCGGTCGACAAGTACCTGGCCCGGCGCAACGTCCAGAAGATGATCGACGAATTCGGCCTGGGGCGACGCCTGCCGCGCAAGACCGTCCTGCGCCTGTACGCGCGGGGGGAGTTCCAGCCCGAGCACGACCCGTCCTCGCTGACCCGGCTCTTCGGGGGTCGCAAGGCGCCCTTGTCGCTGGAGGAAGCGCAGCGGGTCGAGGCGACGCTGACCGCAATCGCCGGACGCGACTGCGGGGCATGCGGCGCCCCGGACTGCCTGAGCTTCGCCGAGGACGTGGTGCGGGACGGGGCCCGGATGTCCGACTGCATGTGGGTGCACGCCCGTTGCGAAGCGCAGAAGGAGAAACCCTCATGAACGTGGCGCAGCTGGTCGAGTGGTTCGGCCTGGAGGTGACGGCCGGTGCGGCCGGTCTGGAACGGGAGGTCCATGCCGGGTACTGCGGCGACCTCCTCAGCGATGTCATGGCCAACGCCCCGGCCGGCTGCATCTGGCTGACCGTGCAAGGCCACATGAACATCGTGGCCGTCGCTCTGCTCCGCGAAATGGCCGCGATCGTGCTGACCGGCGACCGCGACCCCGACCCGGACACCGTCCAGCGGGCCGATCAGGAGGGCATCCCTCTGCTGAGGCGGCGCCGCCCGTCCTACGAGCTGGCCGGGGAGCTCTATGCCGTGGGGGTGGGCTCCCCCCCGCCCGGATGAGCCCGAAGCGCGGACCGCCATGCCGCTCGTCGAGTACCGAGCCGATCTGCACGTCCACACGTGCCTGTCGCCCTGCGCCGACTGGGCGATGAGCCCCCGCCGGATCGTCGCGCGCAGCCGGGCGCTCGGGGTGGACATGATCGCGGTGTGCGACCACAACTCGGCCGAAAACGCGGAGGTTGTCATGCGCGTGGGCCGCGAACAGGGTCTGGCCGTGCTGCCCGGGCTGGAGGTCTGCTCGCGCGAGGAAGTCCACCTGCTCGCGATCTTCGAAGCGCCGGAGCAGGCGCTCCGCATGCAGGCGGCCGTCTACGCGCGGCTGCCGGGCGCGAACCGCCCCGAGGTGTTCGGGCACCAGATCGTGGCCACCGCGGACGACGAGGTCTTGGCCGAGAACCCCCGCCTGCTGATCGGCGCCTGCGGGCTCGGGCTGGAGGACGTCGTCCGCACGGCCCATTCGCTGGGAGGCCTGTGCCTGGCCGCGCACGTGGATCGGCCGGCAAACGGCCTGCTGCAGCAGCTGGGGTTCATCCCGCCGGGGCTGGAGATCGACGGCGTGGAGGTTTCCCGCCGGATGACGCCGGCGCAGGCGCGGGCGCGGTGGCCCGACCTCCGGGCGGTGCCGTGCGTCACCTCCTCGGACGCCCACGTCCCGGACGACATCGGGCGGGCCTGCACCATTCTGCGGATGGCCGGACCGACCGCGGCCGAGCTGCGGCTGGCGCTGCGGGGGGTTGCCGGCCGCGGGATCGCAGGCCATAGCCCCGGCGCCGGCCCCTGAGGCGTCCGGAACCCAAGGCCCGGAGAGACGGCCCACCGTCCGCGAACCGCGCGCCCCCCGAGGCGGCGACCCCCATGCGCGAACTGTCACTGCACATCCTGGACATCGCCGAGAACGCCGCGACCGCCGGCGCGACGCGTATCTCCATCCGCGTGGAGGAATCGGCCGCGGCCGACCGCCTGGTCTTCACGGTGGAGGACAACGGCCGCGGGCTGCCGGCGGGCAAGGCGCGCCGCCTCGACGACCCGTTCATCACCGGCCGCACGACCCGCCGTGTGGGGCTGGGGCTCTCGCTCCTGTCGGCGGCGGCCCGCCGCTGCGAGGGGGCACTCGAGGTCGGCACCCCCGCGACCGGCGGCACGCGCGTGGCCGCGTCGTTTCGCCGCAGCCACATCGACCGCGCCCCGCTGGGGGACATGGCCGCGACGCTGACGACGCTCTTCGCGGCCCACCCGGCTATTGACTTTGATTACACCCACGGGATAGATGGAAACGTTTTTTCGCTGAGCACCCGGGACCTCCGGGAGGAACTGGCCGGGATGCCGTTGACGGACCCGGCCGTCATGCTGCAGGTGACGGAAGCGATACGCCGGGCCCTGCGGGGGCTGATCGCCCAGGCGACGCCCGACCCCAAGGAGACATGAGATGGCAGTCACCACCATGGACGACCTGAAACGCATCAAGGACCGGACCCTGAAGGCTACGGCCCTGGGCGCGGGCGCGGCCGCGGTCAAAATCACCGTCCACGCCGGCACCTGCGGGCTCGCCGCCGGCGCGGGGGACGTCCTGAAGGCGCTGCGGCGCGAAATGACCGAATGCGGCCGCACCGACATCCGCGTGCTCGAGTCCGGCTGCATGGGCATGTGCAGCAGCGAGCCCAACGTGACCGTCGAGGTCCTGGGCGCGGAGCCCGTCGTCTACGAGCACATGGATGCGAAGAAAATGCGCCAGGTCTTCCGCCGCCACGTCCTGAAGGGCGAGGTCCAGTCCGGCTTCGCGCAGGGCCGGCTTTAGCCGCATGCAGCCGGAGACCGCACCCGGCGGGGGACGCCTGCGGCGCCCGATCTGGCCGGCGCCCGACGGGCGCGCGGTGCAGGTCATCGACCAGCGCCGCCTGCCGCACGAGACCGTGATCGTCGACTTGAAAACCGTCGACGACGTCATCCACGCCATCCGCTCCCTGATGGTGCGCGGCGCCCCGCTGATCGGGGTCTCCGGCGCCTGGGGGGTGTGGCTGGCGGCGCAGGCCGCGGCGGCCGGCGGCCGCGGGATCGACGCCATCGAGGAGGAGGCCCGGCGCCTGGCGGCCGCGCGCCCCACGGCCGTGAACCTGCGCTGGGCCGTCGAGTGCGTCCTGGAGGCCATCCGCCGGTCGGGCGACGTCGGGGCCGCACCCGGGCTCGCCCGCAGAGCGGCCGAGGACATCGCGGACGCGGAGGCGGAGAACTGCCGCCGCATCGGGCTGCACGGGCTGCCCATCATCCAGGCGCTCGCCCGCGACCGCCGCCCGGTGCGCATCTTGACCCACTGCAACGCCGGCTGGCTCGCCTGCGTTGAGCACGGCACGGCGACGGCGCCGATCTACGCCGCGGCCGCGGCCGGGGTCGAGCTGCACGTGTGGGTGGACGAGACCCGGCCGCTCAACCAGGGCGCGCGGCTCACGGCCTGGGAGCTGGCGCGCGGCGGGATCCCGCACACGGTGGTGGCCGACAACACCGGCGGGCACCTGATGCAGCACGGCATGGTGGACCTCGTGATCGTGGGCGCGGACCGGGTCACGGCCGCGGGGGATGCGGCCAACAAGATCGGGACCTACCTCAAGGCGCTGGCCGCGCGGGACACCCAGGTTCCGTTTTACGTGGCGCTGCCCTCGAGCACCTTCGACTGGTCCGTCACCGACGGGCTGCGCCAGATCCCGATCGAGGAACGGGACCCCGACGAGGTCCGGTTCGTCGACGGCTGGGACGGAGGGGCCGCACGGCGCGTGCGGATCACCCCCGCCGAGAGCCCGGCCGCGAACTACGCCTTCGACGTCACCCCGGCGCGGCTGATCACGGGCCTGATCACCGAACGCGGGGTCTGCCGGGCGGACGCGGACGATATCCGGCGGTTGTTTCCGGAAAAGTAGAAAAAAGTGTTAGGTTTTTGGTGTTTATGTGTTAGGAAAAGACAAGAAGCATCGGCTGGGCGTAAACCGTTTTTTACTTAAAACCTAACACCGAAACACCTAAAACTTTTGCCTGCCATGCTCACCGACCTCGATAAAAAAGTCATCGCCGCCATCCAGCAGAGCATGCCGATCACCGAGCGGCCTTACCGGGAGCTCGCCGCGCAGGCGGGCATCACGGAGGAGGAGATGCTCGCGACCCTGCGCAGCCTGTCCACGCGCGGCGTCATCCGCCGCTTCGGGGCCACCCTGCGCCACCAGCGCACCGGGTACACGGCCAACGCCATGGCGGCCTGGCGGGTCGAGGAGGAGCGCATCGACGTCGTCGGCCGGACGATGGCCGGTTTCCGTCAGGTGTCCCACTGCTACCGCCGCAACCCGTCGCCGGCCTGGCCGTACAACCTCTACACCATGATCCACGCCGAGGACGAGGCGGCCTGCCGCGCGACCGCGCGGCAGATGGCGCAGGCGGCGGCAGTCGCCGACTACACCCTGCTGTTCAGCCGCGAGGAGCTGAAAAAGACCTCCATGGTGTACTTCGCCACCGACGACGACAGCTGACGCCTCCTCTCCCGTGCACCCCCGGCCGCTCCACATCCTGTTGGTCAATCCCTGGATTCATGATTTTGCCGCCCACGACGGCTGGGCCAGGCCCCTCGGGCTGCTCACGATCGCGGCGCTGCTGCGCAGCGGCGGCTGCCGCGTGTCCTACCTCGACTGCCTGGACCGCTTCCACCCCCGCGCCGCGCCGCCCGGCCGCCGGTCGCTTCGGGTGCGGGCCCTACCTCAAGACGCCCCTGCCGAAGCCGGCCGGCTTCGGCGACGTGCCGCGCCGCTTTTCGCGCTACGGCATCGACCCGGCCTGGCTGCGCGCGGACCTCGGCCGGGTGACGCGCCCGGACCTCATCCTGGTCACCTCGGCCATGACCTACTGGTACCCGGGGGTCGCGGAGACCATCACGGAGCTGAAGACGGCCTTCCCGGGCGCACCCGTGGTGCTGGGCGGGAGCTACGCGACCCTCTGCCCGGACCACGCGCGCCGGTGGTCGGGGGCCGACGCGGTCTTCACCGGCCCGGTCGAAGCCGGGCTGGCGGCACTCGTGGAAACCCACACCGGCCGGCGCCCGGCCACGACGTTCGACCCGGACGACCCCGACAGCTGGCCCTTCCCGGCCTTCGACCTGCAGGGCCGGATCCCCTACGTGCCGCTGCTGACCAGCCGCGGCTGCCCCTACCGCTGCGCCTACTGCGCCTCCGGGCTGCTCGAGCCGCGCCGCACCCGGCGCAGCCCGGCATCCGTTGCGGCCGAGATCGCTCACTGGCACCGGGGCTGGGGGGTCACGGACATCGCGCTCTACGACGACGCGTTCCTCGCGGACGTCGACGGGCACGCCCGGCCGGTGCTCGAGGCCATCCGCGGCCTGGGCCTCCCGCTGCGGCTGCACACCCCCAACGCCCTGCACGTGCGCGGCATCACGGAACCGAGCGCCCGGCTCCTGTTCCGGGCCGGCGTCGCGTCCGTGCGCCTCGGGCTGGAAACCGCGGATGTCGAACTCCGGGCCGGGCTCGACCACAAGGTCGCCCAGGCGGAGTTCGAGACGGCGTGCGCCCGGCTGCAGGCGGCCGGGTTCGGCCCGGGGCGGATCGGCGCCTACCTGCTGGTGGGGCTGCCCGGCCAGTCGACCGATTCGATCCGGCGCTCGATCGAGATGGTGAAACGGGCCGGAGCGACGCCGCTCCTGGCCTATTACTCGCCGATCCCGGGCACGCGCCTGTGGCCGGCCGCCGTGCGCGCCGCGCGCTACGACCTCGCGGCCGACCCGCTCTTCACCAACAACTCGGTCCTCCCGTGCCGCCCCGAGTTCGACTGGCGGTGGCTCGACGCCCTGCGCCGGCAGCTCGCATCATAGTGAACCATCACTGACTCGCGCCCGCGGTTGACACGCCCCGGGCCGCTATCTATACTGCCGCCGACACGCGAAACAGGCCTCTCTTACCTTGGGAAAAACGACATGCTTCGGATCGTCACGGCCGTACCGGCCGCCAGACCGCTGCCGGCCCTGATCGTCCCCGTCTGCGAGGACCGGCCCCTGCACCGCGACGCTGCGCTCCGCGCCCTGGTGGATGATGGGTTCGGCCACGCGGAGTTCCGCGGCCGCAAGGGGCAGGAAATCGTTCTCTACCGCCCGCAGGGCGGTCGCGCCGAGCGCGCGATCCTGCTCGGGTTGGGCAAAGGCGCAGCGCTCGACCCCGAGAGCCTGCGGCAGGCCGTCGGCCGCGGCATCAAGCGCTGCATCAAGCTGGGGCTGTCCCGCGCGGGGGTCGCCGTACCGGACCCCGCGGCCTGCGGGCTGACCGCACCCGCGCTGGTCTCGGCGCTGGCCGAGGCGGCCGTGCTCGCCAACCACCTCTTCGACCGCTTCAAGCAGGCGAAGGACACGCAGCCCCTGACGCGCATCGACCTGCTCGCCCCGGCGGGCGTCGCCCGCCGGGTCCAGGGTCTGCCCGGCCGCATCGAGACGGTGTGCCGGGCCGCGCTGACCGCGCGCGAGTGGGTCAACCTGCCGTCGAACGCGAAGCCGCCCGAAGCCTTCGCGCGCATGATCGCGACGGAGGCCCGCCGGGCGGGGCTGCGGGTTCAGGTCTGGCGCGAGGCCGAGCTCCGGCGTCGCAAATTCGGTGCGCTGCTGGCGGTCGCCGCCGGCAGCCGCAACCGGCCGGCGCTGGTGATCCTCGAGCACAAGCCCCGCGGGGCCCGTGGGACGGTCGCGCTGGTCGGCAAGGGGGTCACGTTCGACAGCGGCGGGATCAACCTGAAGACCGGGCCCACGATCGCGGAGATGAAAGCCGACATGGCCGGCGGCGCGGCCGTGGCCGCAACCCTCGCGGCGGCCGCCCGACTCGGGCTCAAACGGCACGTCGTCGGCCTGATCCCGCTGGTCGAGAACATGCCTTCGGGCTCGGCGACGCGGCCCGGGGACATCGTACGGACCTACGCCGGCCGCACGGTCGAGATCGGCAACACGGACGCCGAGGGGCGCCTGATCCTGGCCGACGCCATCGCCCACGCGATCCGCGCCTTCAACCCGGAAGTGCTGATCGACGTCGCGACGCTCACGGGCGCCTGCGTGGTGGCCCTCGGCGAAAAGATCGCGGGGCTCTTTGCCAACGACCTGCCGCTGCAGGAGGCGATCGTCGCCGCCGGCCGCAGGACCCACGAGCGCTGCTGGCCCATGCCGCTGCCCGAGGACTACAAGGACCTCCTCAAAAGCGACGTGGCCGACCTGAGCAACCTGCCGCCCTCCCGCCACGGCGGGGCCATCGCAGCCGCGCTGTTCCTGGCGGAGTTCGTGGGGACGACCCGCTGGGCCCACATCGACATCGCCGGCCCCGCCTTCAACAAAAAAGAGGACGGCTACACGACCCCCGGCGCGACCGGCTTCGGGGTGCGGCTGCTGCTGGATTGGCTGGCGGACCACGGCGACGCTTCGGGAGCATGACAGTGGACGAGATAGAAGGGAAGAGGATGCACGCGCAGTCGCAGAACAACGGTCATCGGTGGGGGAACGGTCAGCTCGCGTTCTTCCTGGGATTCCTGCGCAACCCGTCCGGCATCGGCTCGGTCATCCCCAGCTCCCGGTTCCTGGAGCGGCGGGTGGTCGCGACCGCCGGGGTGACCCACGCGCGCCTGGTGGTGGAGCTCGGGCCGGGCACGGGCGGCACCACCCGCGCCATCCTGAAGGCGCTTTCGCCCGAGTCGACCCTGCTGGCGATCGAGATCAACCCGGAATTCGTGAGCTACCTCAGGGCCTGCCCCGACCCGCGCCTGAGCGTCTACCCCGGCAGCGCCGATCACCTGCGGGAGGCGCTCGCCTCCGGCAACGGCCGCTGCGCTCCCGGCACGCGCCCGGACGCGGTCATCTCCGGCATTCCCTTCTCCACGATGCCGCCCGAGGTGGGGCGCCGCATCCTGCGCACGATCTGGGACTGCATGGCCCCGGGCGGCCGCTTCGTGGCCTACCAGGTCATGAGCCGCGTCGCGGAGCTCGCCCCGGATGCGCTCGGCAGCCCGGACGTGAAGGTCGAGTTCCTCAACATCCCCCCGCTGCGCGTCTATCACTGGCAAAAACCACTATAGCGACTCCGTAAAAAGCCCAACTTCTGCGTTGCGCTTCATCGCGTTGCCACTGCGGCGTACTGAGAGTACGCCTCGTGACACGCGATTCGCGCGCCTTGAATTTGGGCTTTTTACAGAGTCGCTGGATTTCCATTGGCGACAACCCGTTCCTGGTTTTCAGCCGGCCTGTAAGGCGACCCAGCGGGCCTTGCCTTCCGATCCGTTGCCCGTTCTTCCAACGGGCAACGGGTCCACGGGCAAACGCTCTCCACGCCTTGGCCGACGGATAGCAGACGTTCAGCCACCCGCCGAAGGTGTTCAGCGCTTGCGGCGACCCTCCAGCCGGACGCTGACCGAGCGCGCGTGTGCATCCAACCCCTCGACCCGCGCCAGGCTCAGCACGTCCTGCGCTTCCCGCCGGAACGCCGCCTGCGAATAATGGATGACGCTCGTGCGCTTGAGGAAGTGATCGACCGACAGGGCCGAGGCGAAGCGCGCCGTGCCCGCGGTCGGCAGGACGTGGTTGGGCCCGGCGACGTAATCCCCGACCGCCTCCGGGGTGTACTCCCCCACGAATACCGCGCCGGCGTTGCGCACCCCCCCGAGGAGAGCGAACGGCTCCCGCACGTGCAGCTCGAGGTGCTCCGGGGCGAGCCGGTTGGCGAGCTCGAGCGCCGCCTGGAGGTCGGTGACCACGAACGCCGCCCCGAACCGGTCGATCGAGGCGGCTGCGATCTCCGCGCGCACGAGCTCCCGGCGCTGCCGCTCCACCTCGTCCCGCACCGCCTCCGCCAGACCCCGCACCGGGCTTACCAGCACGGCCGAGGCGGTCGGGTCGTGCTCGGCCTGGGCCAGCAGGTCGGCCGCGACGAACTCGGGGGCGGCCGTGTCGTCGGCGATCACGAGGACCTCGCTCGGCCCGGCCACGATGTCGACCCCCACGGTGCCCGCGACGATCTTCTTGGCGAGCGCCACGAAGAGGTTCCCCGGCCCCACGATCACGTCCGCCCGGGGGACGGTCGCGGTCCCGAAAGCGAGCGCCCCGATGGCCCAGGCGCTGCCGACCTTGTAGACCTCGTCTACCCCCGCCTTGCGCGCGGCCACGAGCAACTCGGGCGCGACGCCGCCCGCGGCCGTGGGCGGCGTCACCATGACGATCCGCTCGACGCCCGCCACCCGCGCCGGAATGGCACCCATGAGCACCGAAGAGACCAGCGGGGTGCGCCCCCCCGTGCCGCCGGGGACGTATACGCCCGCCTGCCGCACCGGGTTCACCACCTGGCCGAGCATCGTGCCGGGGCGTTCGAGGGTCATGAACCCGGTGCGCAGCTGCCGCCGGTGGAAGGACTCGATCTGCGCCGCGGCGCGGTTCAGCGCCCGCAGGAAGTCGCGGCCCACCGCCGACCGGGCGGCCTGCATCTCGGCGGTCCCGACGCGGAGGTCGGCCGCGGCGAAGCCCGGGCAGTCGAAACGGCGCGTGTAATCGACCAGCGCCCGGTCGCCGCGCCGGCGGACCTCTTCCAGGATGCGGTTCACGGCGCCGTATTCCTTGCGGGTGTACCCCAGCCCCCGCGCGGCGATGCGCGTGAGCGCCTTCTCCGCGGCCGGCGACGGGTGGTCCAGGATCTTCAGCATGCGGCCTCTCCCTTGGGAAGGTAAGAGGGGCCAGGGTTCAGTGGTCAGGGTTCAGGAGAAAAAACCGAAAGCGGAAGTCCGTTTTCCTGAACCCTGAACTCTGAACCCTGAACCCTGTTCCGGGCGAGCGTTGAATCTCGCAGGACAGTAATAGGGTGAAGCTGCGCAGGTTGTCAATGCACGCTCAAAAGCAATTGACAACCGCGCCGGTTGGTGGAAGTAGGAAAGCCTCAACCGCAAACAGGAGGTTCACCATGCAGGCAGTCCATCGCATCCACAACTTCAACGCCGGCCCGGCCGCCCTGCCGCTCCCGGTACTGGAAGAGATCCGGGACTCCTTCCTGGACTTCCAGGGCACCGGCATGTCCATCGTGGAGATGAGCCACCGGTCCAAGCAGTTCGAGGCCGTGCTGGCCGACGCCGTCGCCCGGACGCGACGGCTGCTGACGCTCGACGCGCGCCACCACGTCGTCTTCCTGCAGGGCGGCGCCACCCTGCAGTTCGCCATGATCCCCATGAACTTCCTCGCCGACGGCCGTTCGGCCGACTACGTGAACACCGGCACCTGGTCCACCAACGCCATCAAGGAGGCGCGGGTGCTCGACAAGCCGGTGCGGGTGGCGGCCTCGTCCGAAGACCGCCAGTTCACCTACATCCCGGCGGACATCGCCTTCAGCCCGGACGCCGTCTACGCGCACATCACCTCCAACAACACCATCCGCGGCACGCAGTGGGCGCAATTCCCGGCCACCGGTGCGGTGCCGCTCGTGGCCGACATGTCCTCGGATTTCATGAGCCGGCCCTTCGACCCCGCGCCGTTCGGGCTCGTCTACGCCGGTGCGCAGAAGAACATCGGCCCGGCCGGGGTGACGATGGTCATCGTGCGGGAGGACCTGCTCGCCCGGGTCCCGGAGACGCTCCCGGTCATGCTGAAGTACACCACCTACACCTCCAAGAACTCGCTCTACAACACGCCGCCCTGCTTCGCGATCTACGCGGTCCAGCTCGTGCTGAAGTGGCTCGAGGAGACCGTCGGCGGCCTGGAGAAAATGGCCGCGATCAACGATGCCAAAGCCGCGCGGCTCTACGGGACGATCGATGCGAGCGGCGGGTTCTACCGCGGCACGGCCGAACCCGCGAGCCGCTCGCGCATGAACGTCACCTTCCGGCTGCCGAGTGAGGAGCTCGAGAAGCGGTTCCTGGACGAAGCGGTCGGGAACGGGCTGGGCGGGCTCAAAGGGCACCGCTCGGTCGGAGGCTGCCGGGCATCGATCTACAACGCCGTCTCCCGGGAGGCCGTGGAGGCGCTCGCGGACTTCATGAAGGCCTTCGCCGGGCGCAACGGATGAGAGGGGTGTCAGTCCTGGTCAATCTTGACATTACCGATGCAAACCGATAATAACAGGACAAAATCCAACGGTGACGCAACCCCTACAACCTCATCGATCTAGGAGGGCCAAATGGATAAGGTTCTGAGGATCAACATGGGCGCGGACGGCGGCCCCAAGGCGAAGACGGAACCGATCGGCAGCTATGCCGGGCTCGGCGGCCGGGCGCTGACCTCCGCCATCGTCTCCAAGGAAGTCCCCCCCTCCTGCCACCCGCTGAGCGCGGAGAACAAGCTGGTCATCGCCCCCGGCCTGCTGAGCGGCTCGGCGGCGGCCATGTCCGGCCGCATCTCGGTCGGCTGCAAGAGCCCGCTGACCGGCGGCATCAAGGAAGCCAACTCCGGTGGGCAGCCCTCCCAGATGCTGGCACGCCTCGGCTATGCGGCCATCGTGCTCGAAGGCAAGCCCGCGGACGACACGCTCTACCGCGTGCTCGTCACCAAGGACAAGGTCGAGATCAAGGCCGACGGCAGCCTGAAGATGCTCGGCAACTACGCCGTGGTGGACAAGATGAAGTCCGCCTTCGGGGAGAAGGTCGCCTGCATCTCGATCGGCCCGGCCGGCGAGATGAAGATGTCGGCCGCCTCCATCGCGTTCACCGACATGGAGCAGCGGCCCACGCGCCACGCCGGCCGCGGCGGGGTCGGCGCGGTCATGGGCGCCAAGGGCGTCAAGGTCATCGTCGTGGACGACGCCGGCTGCGCGGTGCGCGCGCCGAAGACCCCCGACAAGTTCAAGGAAGCCAACAAGACCTTCGTGGCCGGCCTGCGCAAGCACGGCGTCACCGGCCAGGGGCTGCCGACCTACGGGACCAACGTCCTCACCAACGTGATCAACGAAGCCGGCGCCTACCCGACCAAGAACTTCATGTGGGGTCGTTTCGACGGCTGCTCCAAGATCAGCGGCGAGACCCAGGCACAGACCGAGAACGCGCGCGGCGGCGAGGGCTCGGCCACCCACGGCTGCCACCGGGGCTGCGTCATCCGCTGCTCCGGCACCTACTACGACAAGGACGGCCACTACCTCACCAAACAGCCCGAGTACGAGACGGTGTGGGCCCACGGCGGCAACTGCGGCATCGACGACCTCGATGCGATCGCCATGATGGACCGGCTGGACGACGACTACGGCCTGGACACGATCGAGATGGGCGCCACGATCGGCGTCGCGATGGATGCCGGCGTCATCCAGTTCGGCGACGCGCCGGGCGCCATCAAGCTGCTGCACGAGGTCGGCAAGGGCACCCCGCTCGGCCGGATCCTCGGCAACGGCGCGGCGGTGACCGGACGGGTCTTCGGCGTCGAGCGGGTCCCGGTCGTCAAAGGCCAGGCCATGCCGGCCTACGACCCGCGCGGGATCCAGGGAATCGGCGTCACCTACGCCACGAGCACCCAGGGGGCCGACCACACGGCCGGCTACGCGGTCACCGCGAACGTGCTCGGCGTCGGCGGCAACGTGAACCCGCTCAAGGCCGAGGGCCAGATCGAGCTCTCGCGCAACCTGCAGGTCGCCACGGCCGCGATCGACTCGACCGGCATGTGCCTGTTCATCGCCTTCGCCATCCTGGACCAGCCGGACACCTTCCAGGCGCTGCTCGACCTGATCGGCGGGTTCACCGGCGCGCCCCTGACGGGCGACGACGTCGTGGCGCTCGGCAAGTCCATCCTGAAGCAGGAGCGCGAGTTCAACGCCAAGGCCGGGTTCACGAAGGCCATGGACCGCCTGCCGGATTACTTCAAGAACGAGAAGCTCCCGCCGCACCAGGTCACCTTCCTCGTGAAGGACGAGGACCTGGACCAGGTCTTCAACTGGTAGGCGCCGCGGGGGGGGTTGACTCCGGGGGAGGCACCGTGCGGGGCCTCCCCTTTTCTTTGGTGTTTGGGTGTGCGTGTTCGGTTCTTTCAGGAAGGGCCCGACCTATGACCGCAATGGAATCGCGTGACACGGCCGCGGCGCGCATCCAGCTCGCGACGGACCCGGGGCACTTCGCCCCGCTGCTCGGCGGCGGCTTTCTGCTGAGCGGCGCTGCGGGCAGCAGCATGGACGTCTTTCTCTGCCGGGAAGCGGGGATCGGGGCGGACTACCTGAAGGACCGGGTGCAGACGCTCTTTCTCGACGGCCGGGCGGTCGACGATCCGCAGTCGGCCGTCGTGGCGGACGGGTCGGTCGTCTCGCTTTCGGCCGCCATGCCCGGTCTGGCCGGGGCCGTCCTGCGCCGCAGCGGCCGCTACGCCGCCATGCGGCGCCAGATCTCGCACGAGGCCGCCGGCGCGGCCGCCGACGAGCGGGCGCGGGTCACGGTCACGCTCAAACTCTTCAACCTGATCGCCCGCGAGCTCGGCCCCCGGTTTCTCGCACGCGGCATCCTGATCGCAAGCGACGCGCTGAGGGATTTTCTGGAGCGCCAGGGCCGCTGGCTCTGGGCGGAGGGGGACACGGCCGTCGTCGACGACCGCGGGGTAGCGCCGGCGGAGCTGGTGCGGGCCCTGCCCGCTCAGGGGCCGGTGTGGTTGCGGATCACGCCCCGCTGAGACCGAGGGCGGCCGGCGGCCGCTTCGCGTCCCGCGCTGGGCCCGTCCCCGCCGCGTCCGGCCGCTCCTGCCCCAGCTTTTCCTCCCGCACCCGGTTGAACTCGTCCTCCAGCGCCAGGAACGCCTCCACGACCTCCGGGTCGAAATGGCTCCCCTTCAGGTCGCGGATGATCCCGCGCGCCTTCTCGTGCGAGAAGGCTTCCTTGTAAAAACGCTTGGTGGTCAGGGCGTCGTAGACGTCGGCCACGGCCACGATCCGCGCGGCCAGGGGGATGGCGGTGGCCTTCAACCCGCCCGGGTAGCCCGAGCCGTCCCACTTCTCGTGGTGGTTGTAGGCGATCTCGCGTCCCAGGTTCAGAAACGTGCGTCCCTCGATCTGGGATTGGATGGAGGTGATGGCGTCCCCGCCGAAGACGGTGTGCCGCTTGATGACCTCGAACTCCTCGCTGGTCAGCTCGCCGGGCTTGAGCAGCACGGCGTCCGGAATTCCGACCTTGCCGATGTCGTGCAGGATCGCGGACTGGTAGATGTCGTCGATGAAGCGCTGGTCGATCGTCTGCCGGTAAGCGGGCAGCCGGCCAAGCTCCTCGGCCAGCAGGCGCGCGTACTCGCGGATCCGCTCCAGGTGGGTGCCCGTCCCTTCGTCGCGGTACTCGGCCAGCTTGGCCAGCCCGAGGATGGTGGCCGCGCGGGCGTGCTGGAGCTTGCGGTTGGAGTCGAGCAGGTCCATCTCCAGGCGCTTGCGCTCGGTGCGGTCCCGCAGCATCCCCCGGAACCCGGTGAGCTCCCCGCCCCGTCCGCGCAGCGGCGAGGCCGAGCCCTCGACGTAGAGCACTTCCCCGTTGTCGCGCCTCAGCTCGCACTCGAAGGCCTTCACGGCCCGCCCGGTGCGGCGGCACTCCGCGAACGTGTCGTCCACGACCGGGTCGTCCCCGTCCGCCAGGAAGCGGCGCAAGTCCAGCTCGCGCAGATCGGACCGGGGGCGGCCCAGGATGCGGCAGGTGGAGTCGTTGACGAACCGCAGCCGGCCGTCGAGCCCCACCTCGTAGTAGCCCTCCTCGATGCTCTCCAGGATGGTGCGGTATTTTTCCTCGCTCTCGCGCAGGGCCTGCTCGGCGCGCTTGCGGTTGTTGATCGTGAACTGGACGTGCGAACCGAAGATCAGAAACAGGCAGAGCACGATGACGCGCATGCCCATGGTGCCGGCGTTCGGCCCGAAGATCTCGCGGTAGAAGCTGATTTCTCCCGGCGAAAAGAGGTTGATCAGGGCTTCGAGGGCCCAGTAGGCGGCCGACAGGAAGACGGCGGTGAGCACCATCGAGTCGGCCATGTTCACGCGGGAGAACCACCGCTTGCGCGCTGCGTCCATCGACCCCCCGGAGTTCCAAAAATTGACCCTCTCGGCGAAGGCTGGTAGAATATGTGTAGATTCTAACAGATTCTCGTCAGGAAGGAAACGGCCGCATGTGGGCGCGCATCAAGTTCTACCTTCTCCTCGGCGCCGCAGGCTGGGGGGTCTGGCTGCTGCTGAGCTACCACGTCATTTTTTACGGACAGGAGGCAAGCGTCATCCAGAACGTTTACTTCTTGAAGAAGAGCAAACCGAATTTGAACCACACCTTCTTCAGCCTGCACCAGAAGAAACCGGATGCCGTCCTCAAGATCAAGGACTTGCGGGAGGTGGGCGTCGGCGACCTGATGGTCCGTCTGGGCATGCTGACCGATCCGGAGAAGGCGCGACTCGAAAATCAGTACCGGGCACGCTGAGCCTCTGATCACCGGGCGTTTTCCCGGCCCCCGGAAAACTGAAGCGGCGCACCGCGAACGGTGCGCCGCTTCGGTTTTGGACCCTCGCCCGCGGTCGACCGGACCGTCGGGGGGGGGCCTCACGCGCCGGGGGGGCCGGTGAGGGCGTTCAAGACGAGGGTGATCGGCCGGTCTTCGTCGTTGCCGTCGCAGCGGATGGGTCCGGGGCGACGGTAGTGGTCTTCGCCCGGGCAGGCCGCGAGCCACCGCTCCTGGTGTTCTTTGAACACATTGAAGGCCACCGACCCCAGGTCCACCAGGGCCTTCTCCAGCACGAGCGCGAGCCTTCCCTTGCGGTCCTCGAGGTGCATCAGCGGCGCGATGGGGATGCCGATGGGCTCCCACTCCGGGAAGCCGCGCTCGAGGTTGCGGATCGCGGTCATCTGGCCGGTCGCTCCGCTGGCGATCAGGCTGAACGCCGTCAGGCCGAGGTTGTAGGTGTAGATGCAGTCGAAGCGGGTGGGGTCGTTGCCGCGGCCGTCGTAGCCGTAGAAGTGCTCCTGAGTCTTGAAGCTCGGCACCGTCTTCTTGTAAATGTCCTCCACCACGGGCGGCAGCGTTTCCTGCGGCTGCAGCAGCCCGGCCCGCTCCAACGCCTGCCGCAGCGTCTTGGCCGAGATGATCGAGGTCTTGGTCAGCAGGTAGTCGCCCGCGCCGTAGTTCTGGAAAATGGCCGGGCCGAAGCGGTCCGGGTCCAGCCCGCCCTTGCGCAGGGTCTTGACGACGTACTCAGACTGGATCCCGAGCTTGTAAAGCCCCTTTTCCTTCAGGATGTTCAGGTAGTCGTGCACCAGCCCCATGAGGACGCGCTCGGTGTGGATCTGCGAGAACTGGAAGTTGCCGTGGCTGTCGCGCTCGGTCAGCAGTCCTTCCTGGAAGAACTCGGGCAGGTCGTTGAACAGGTCCTCGTCGCGGGTGTTCCACAGCTTGAAGGACGAGTCGTCGCGCGAGCGCTGGGCCAGGCGGTGCAGAAACTCCAGCTTCTGCTCGAGTGAGGGGAAGGCCGAGTGAAAGTCGCGGTCGCGCGTGCGGTTGTACTCGGCGATGATGGTGTTCAGCTTCATGATGAACACCTCCACCTCGTTGATGAACTCGAGCACCCCCTCCGGGATCACGATCACCCCGTAGTTCTTGCCCGCGGCCGCCCGCTTGACGATCCCGTCGCAGATCATGCGGGAGAGGTGGCGCAGGGTCATGCCGAAGGCGGTGTAGTCGGTCGTGCGGTCCCGCCGGGCCTTTCCCAGCCGGTCCTCGTCCACGAAGTCGACCAGGTCCTCGCCGATGACCGTGATGTTGGGGTGGGACTGCAGGGCCACCTCGAGCGCCAGGTGGCTCGCCACGCGGCCCATGACCTTGCAGACGTGGTAGTACTTGATGTCCGAGCTCGCGTCGTTGCTGAGCCCGGCGATCGCGTTGGCGAAGGCGCGGGCGGCCGTGTGAAACCCGAAGGACACCGCGCAGAGCACGTGGCCGTTGTCGTCGCGCACCTGGATGTCGCCGTCGATCGTCTTGGGCACCCCGATCACCTGGATGCGGTCGTCGAACATCTCCTGCGCGAGGAAGGCCGCGTTGGTGTTGGAGTCGTCCCCGCCCACGATGATCAGCGCGTCCAGCCCCAGCTCCTTGCAGGTCTGGCGCGACATGTCCACCTTCTTCTTGGAGTCGATCTTGGCGCGGCCCGTCTTGAGCATGGTGAACCCGCCCAGGTTGCGGTAGGCGTCCACCCGCTCCCGGGTGATCTCCAGGCACTCGTTTTCGACCACACCGTCGGGACCGACCAGGAACCCGAACACGCGGTTGTCGGGGTTGGCACGCTTGGCCGCATCGAACAGGCCGGCGATGACGTTGTGCCCACCGGGGGCCGGTCCGCCGGAGAACACGATGCCGATGTTGCGCCGTCGCGTGTAATCCCGCAGGACGTCCGGGGGCAGCTCCGCCCTCCCGCGCACCACCTGCACGCGGTTGCGGATGAGGTTGGGCAGCAGGCGCTCCGCCTCCTTGTCGATCGTGAACCGGTAGCGGTCCGTCTCCTCGAGCACCGTGTAGGCCGCGTGGAACACCTCGCACGCGGGCGGGCGGTACTCCCGTCGGGCCTTCAGCTCCAGGCTGCAGTCTTCCACCGCGCGCTGGACCACCGGATGCTGCAACAGGGTGCCGAGGTCGGATGCGGTTGTTTCGGCCATGATCGCCCTCCGTCGTCGGGTTGGTGATGACGTCTTCACCTTGACCATAGCGGGCCGCGCCGCGTGGTGTCAAGCCCTCCAATGGGGTTGACAGGCACACCCTGCGGCGCGTAGACACGGGGCAACCGGACCCGGAGGATGGGTATTTGGGTGCTTGGGTGTTTGGGTGTTTGGGTGGGTGTTTGGTGTTTCGGGTTCGATGGGCGCACACCCCTTGCCGCTGGCCGCCATGACAATTCGTATCCGCACGATGACCTCCGAAGACTACGAGGAGGATAGCCCTGCCACGGCTCCGGCCACCCCGTCGGGGGAAAAAGTCGAATAATTTTAGACAACTGCCAAAATACTATATCTTGTAGGCACCCATCGCCCAACCCCCTTTTAATAGTGTTTTTGCTTTACATGCATCTTGAGCCCTGTTATCATGCGTTTCAATAAACCACGGTGTCGATCTGTTGCAGACTGCCGCCGGACGGTCCGGGTGTCAAAACCACCGCCGGCAGCCGGCTCTCGCTTTCGATCCACGCACGGAGGAGATCCCCGTTTATGAAGCTCAAGAAAATCGAAATCTCCGGCTTCAAGTCCTTCTTCGAAAAGGCCGTCATCGATTTCCCCGCCGGGATCACCGCAGTCGTGGGGCCCAACGGCTGCGGCAAGAGCAACGTGATCGACGCCATCCGCTGGGTCATGGGCGAGCAAAGCGTCAAACAGCTGCGCGGCAAGTCCATGGAGGACGTCATCTTCGCCGGCACCAACGGCAAGCCGCCCATGGGGATGGCGGAGGTCTCGCTCACGCTTGCCAACGACAACGGCAACGCGCCCGAGGAACTGCGGGACTTCACCGAGATCAACGTCACCCGCCGCCTCTATCGCTCGGGCGAGAGCGCCTACCTGCTCAACAAGCAGCCCTGCCGGCTGAAGGACGTTCACAACCTCTTCCTCGGCAGCGGCCTGGGGTCGCGCTCCTACTCCGTGATCCAGCAGGGCAACATCGGCATCATCACCGAGGCCGGGCCGGAGGAACGGCGCTACTTCGTCGAAGAGGCCGCCGGGGTCACCCGCTACAAGCAGCACAAGACCGACGCGCTGCGCAAGATCGACGCGACGCACCAGAACCTGCTGCGGGTCGCGGACATTATTCTCGAGATCAAGCGCCAGATGGGCAGCCTCAAGCGCCAGGCGCGCACCGCGGAACTCTTCAACAAGTACCAGGCGCGCGCCAAGGATCTGGACGTGCGCCTGGGCATGCACCACGTCGCGGACTTCACGCGGCAGATCGACGAAACCGAGGCGATGCTGCAGCGGCTGCGGGACGCGGACCTCGAGCACTCCTCCGAGCTGAAGACGCTGGATGCCGCGGTCGAGGGCATCAAGCTGGCGCGCTGGCAGAAGAACCAGGCGATCGGCGAGCAGAAGAACCGCAAGTTCGAAGCCCAGCGCACCATCGACCGGGTGGAGAACGACCTCAAGCACCTGCGCGGCGAGATCGAACGCCTGTCCCGCGAGACCGGCGAGCTCCAGACCGCCCGGGCCGCCCTCGAGGAGAAGAACTGCGGCCTGCAGACGGAAATCGCGCAGGGCGAGGCGGACGGTCTGACGTTGCGCGAGGAGCTGACCCGCATCCGCGGGGCGCTCGACCAGGAGCGCGGCACCCAGGACCGCCTGGCGGCCGAGATCGCAGAGATGGCGCGCCAGGCCGAGGCCGCCAAATCGCACCTGGTGGATCTGATGAGCCGTGAGGCCCAGTACCGCAACGTGCACCAGAACGCCTCCAACAACCGCGAGGGCCTCAAGCGCCGGCTGCGGCGCGCGGACGAGGAGGAGGCCCAGACCCAGAAGCGCATCGCCGAGGCCCAGGAGCGCGAGGGGCGCGCCACCGCCCGCCTGGAATCGGTCAAGGCGGAGATCGAGGCCTTGGGCGGGCGGATCGCCGAGACCCGCACGCGGCTCGATGAGCGCTCCAAGGCGCTCGGCGCCGCCGTCAAGCAGGCGCAGACGCTCGAGCTCGAGCGCACGACCGTCCGGTCGAAGTTCGCCACCCTGAAGAAGATGGAGGACAACTTCGAGTGGTACAAGGACGGGGTCCGGGCCGTGATGAAGCACGCGCGCACGGCCGCCCCCGCCGGTGAGACCGGCCTGGAGGGCATCGTGGCCCTGGTCGCGGACGTGATCGACCCCGCCGCCGCGGCCGCCACGGCCGTGGAGGCCGCGCTCGGCGAATCGCTCCAGTACATCATCGTCGAATCGCAGCAGGCGGGCACCGCCGCCATCGACTACCTGCAGCGTCACAGCGCCGGCCGCAGCGGCTTCATCCCGGCCGCCGCGCTGCACGACACCTCGGCCCCCGCCGGAGCCGCCCCGGACCCGGAGATGCTGCTGCTGCAGCACGTTGCGGTCAAACCGGGGTTCGAACCCATCGCTCAGGCGCTGCTCGGCAACGTGGTGATGACCGAAACCCTCGCGGAGGCGGTCGCCCTGTTCAACCGCAACGGGCGGATTCAGACGATCGTGACGCGGGCGGGGGACGTGGTGTCGCCGCGGGGATTCCTGATCGGCGGCAGCCGCGAGGCGGGCAGCGGCATCCTGACCAAGAAGCAGGAGCTGCGCGAGGCGGAGCGCCAGGGCAAGGCGCTCGAACAGAAGCTCGAGCAGGCCCGCCTGGAGCTGAAGGGGATCGAGGCCGAGGTCCGCACCCTGGACGTGGAGCTGCAGAAGCTGATCGAGCAGAAGAACGGGGCGCGCGAGCTGGAGATCGAGGCGGAGAAGGCGCTCTACAAGGCCTCCGAGGACTTGAAGGCGCTACGCCGCCAGCTGGAGATCGTGCAGCTCGAGCAGGAGCAGCTGATGGGCGAGGCGGGCGACCTCGACGACGAAATCGGCCGCACGGACCGGGCGCTGGCGGCGATCACGGCGGACATCGAGGCGGCCCAGACCGACGTCGCCCGCCACACCGCTGGGGTCGCCGAGCTGAACACCCGCCAGCAGGAGTTCAACCAGCGGGTGCTCAACTTCAAGCTGGAGATGACCTCGCTCACCGCCCGGCTCGAAAACGCCACCAACAGCCTGAAGCGGCTGCGGGAGTTCCAGTCCGACGGGCTGCGGCGGCTGGAGCAGCTGGCCCGCGAGATCGCACAGAAGACCGAAAAGGCCGCCGGCTGCAAGGCCGCGTCGGAATCTCACCAGCAAACGCTCGCCGGCATGTATCGCGAGATCGCCGACCTCGACCAGGACATCGAGCGCAACGAGACGGACTACGCCGCAATCGATGCCGAGCTCAGGCAGAACGACGAGCGGATCTCGGCCATCCGCGACCGGCGCGAGAAAACGCACGAGCAGTTCCGCATGCTCGAGCTCGAACAGACGCAGCGCAAGCTCAAGCGTGAGCACGTGAGCCGGCAGCTCGAGGATCGCTACCAGATCCCGTTCGCCGAGCTCCAGGCGGCCTGCCCCCCCATACCGGAAGGGGCCGAACCCCCGGACCCCGAGACGCTCGAGGCCGAGCTCGGACGCCTCCGCACCAAGATCGCGCGCATCGGGGACGTGAACCTTGGGGCGATCAAGGAGTACCAGCAGCTGAGCGAACGCCACGACTTCCTCGAGGCCCAGAAGGCCGACCTCGAGAAGGCGATCGAGGACCTGCACAAGGTGATCCGCAAGATCAACACCGTCTCGCAGGAACGCTTCATGCAGACCTTCCAGGCCATCAACGAGAAACTGGGCGAGGTCTTCCCGCGCCTGTTCAACGGCGGCACGGCCGAGCTCGTGCTGACGGACCCGGACAAGCCGCTGGAAACCGGGGTCGAGTACATGATCCACCCGCCCGGCAAGAAGCTCACGCGCATGAGCCTGCTGTCCGGCGGCGAGAAGGCCATGGCCGCCATCGCCTTCATCTTCGCGATCTTCCTGATCCGGCCGACCTCCTTCTGCCTGCTGGACGAGATCGACGCCCCGCTGGACGAGTCCAACGTCTTCCGGTTCAACGACCTGCTGCAGCACATCGGGGAGAAGTCCCAGATCATCATGATCACCCACAACAAGCGCAGCATGGAGTTCGCCGACACGCTCTTCGGCATCACCATGGAGCAGAAGGGTGTCTCCAAGGTAGTGTCGGTCAACCTCAAGCGGCCCGAGGCCGTGGCGGCGTGAGCGACGATCGTCGACGCCTCCCGGCGTCGCGGTGTATCACTCCGGCGACTCGGTCCCATCACATGCAATCTGGAGACCTCTCGGGAGGGCGGGCCTGATGACATAGGCGCCGCCCGCACCGGCTGTGGAAGGAGTTCCCGCCTTGGGTTGGTTCTGGCGCAAGAAAGACAAGACTCCGACGCTTGCAGACGACGCTCCGCCGCAGGCCGGTCCGTCCCCGTCCCCCCCTCAGCCGCTCCCGACACCGGCGGAACCCTCCCCTGCGGCCGAATCCGTTCCCGCCCCGACGCCGGACGCGCCGGCGGAGTCCGAACCGGTCGCGCCGGCGCGGTCCGGGGTCTTCGGGCGGCTCAAGCAGCGCCTGTCCAAGACGCGCGACAGCCTCTCGAGCGGCTTTGCCCGCATCGTCACCGGCAAACGCAAGATCGACGCGCGCGTCCTGGAGGACCTCGAGGAGCTGTTGATCACGGCCGACGTCGGGGTCCAGACCTCCACGGCGCTGATCGAGCGACTCACCGCGGCCAGGCCCGCCGATGCGGACGAGTTGCAGGCGGCGCTGCGCAGCGAAGTCCGGGCCATCCTCACGCGCCACCGCCCGGCCGCGGCGGCCGCGGCCGCCGCGCCGCACGTCATCATGGTGGTGGGCGTGAACGGCGTCGGCAAGACCACCACCATCGGCAAGCTCGCGGCGCGCTACACGGCCGCGGGCCGGCGCGTCCTGATCGCGGCCGCGGACACCTTCCGCGCGGCCGCCGTGGACCAGATCGCCATCTGGGCCGAGCGCGCCGGCGCGACCCTCGTGCGCCACCGGGACGGCGCCGACCCGGCGGCCGTGGCCTACGACGCGGTCGAGGCGGCTCTCGCGCGCAACGTGGACGTCGTCATCGTCGACACCGCCGGCCGGCTGCACACCAAGGTCAACCTCATGGAGGAGATCAAGAAGGTCAAGCGGTCGATCGCCAAGCGCCTGCCGGAGGCCCCGCACGAGGTGCTGCTCGTGCTGGACGCGACCACCGGGCAGAACGCCGTGTCGCAGGCGCGGCTCTTCAACGAGGCGCTCGGCGTCACGGGCATCGCGCTGACCAAGCTCGACGGCACGGCCAAGGGCGGGATCGTCATCGCCATCTGCGAAAGCTTCGATCTGCCGCTACGGTACATCGGCATCGGCGAGGCGATCGAGGACCTGCAGGACTTCGACCCGGAGGGGTTCGTCCAGGCGTTGTTCAGCGAAGACTGAGCGGGGGGCGTGTCGCCGCGAACACAGGCAGGGCGCGGCCTTGCGTGGATGCAACCGCGTAGAATCTTGTTGACACGCTCCGTGTCTTTCTGTAATGAGCTTCAAACGCCGGCGTTGCCCCACGAGCGCTGCAAGTCAGAACTTCACTTTAAAGAGGAGACCCCCATGACCAAGGCGGAACTGATCGACAAAGTGGCGAAGGATGCGGGCATTCCCAAGGTGGCCGCGGCGGCGGCCCTGCAGTCCTTCATGGAAAACGTGACCAAGGCGCTGAAGAAGCCCGAGGGCAAGGTGACCCTGGTCGGGTTCGGGACTTTCAGCAAGTCCAAGCGGAAGGCGCGCAAAGGCCGCAACCCCCAGACCGGCGCCCCGATCAAGATCAAGGCCTCCACCGTCGTGAAGTTCAAGGCCGGCAAGGCCCTCAAGGACGCCATGTGATCGACGTCCGCTGACGCATGCGAAGATTTCGAGCGGGTCGGGCGGATGCCCGGCCCGTTCTGTTTCGGGCTACCGCACGATTCTGAAGTCCCCGAACTCGCCGCGGTACGGCTCCCACTCACAGGTCACCGCATCCACCCGCGCCAGCGCCGACCCCTGGCGGAACCAGGCCAGCATCTGTTCGACCGCGGCCCGCGCACCCTCGACCACCGCCTCCACCGATCCGTCGGGACGGTTGCGCACCCAGCCGGTGACCCCGACGCGGCCGGCCGCCCACCGGGCGTCGGCACGGAATGCGACGCCTTGAACCCGCCCGGTGACGATCACGTGGACCCGCACGTGGTCCGTCATGCCGAACCTCCTGGGGATAAATCCGAAATTCGAATATCGAAATCCGAAACAATTTCAAAACAACAATATTCAAACGGGTTGCCCAAATGGGGCCGTTATCTCCTTGTTTCGGATTTCGATATTCGAATTTCGTGCTTCGGATGCTTAGGGGGCTCCCGCTCCGATCAACTCCAGCCACTCCTGCTCGGTCAGAATGGTCAGGCCCAACTCGCGGGCTTTCTTTTCCTTGGACCCGGAGCCCGGCCCCGTCACGACGTAGTCGGTCTTGCCGGAGACCGACCCGGCGACGTTGGCGCCCAGCGCCTCGGCCTGGGCCTTGGCCTCGCTGCGGCTCATGCACTCGAGGCTGCCGGTGAAGACGACCGTCTTGCCGGCGAGGGGGGAGGCGACGCCCGAAGGCTCGACCTCCGTCACGTCCAGCAGCGGCGGCTGTCCGCCGGTTGGAAGAGTCAAACGGTCCAGGACCTCGCGGTTGTGCGGCTCGTCGAAGAAGGTCAGGATGTCCTCGACCATGCTTGCCCCGATGCCGTTGATCGCGAGCAGGTGCGCGTGCTCCTCCCCGCCGCGACGGCGCGCGGCCTCCATGGCGGCCCGCCAGTCCGCCAGGCGTCGGTAGTGCCGGGCCAGCAGCCGCGCGGTGGCCTGCCCCACCTGCCGGATGCCGAGCGCGAAGATGAACCGGTCGAACGGGATCGTGCGCGCGCGGCGCACGGCCTCGAAGAGTTTGGCGGCGGACCGTTCGCCCCAGCCTTCCCACTCCCGCAGCGGCGGGCCTTCGCGCCCGTCGCGCTCCTCGAGCGTGAAAATGTCGGCCGGTGAGCGGATCAGCCCCTGGGTGTAAAAGAGCTCGATGTTCCTCTCGCCGAGGCCCTCGATGTCGAACGCGTCCCGGGAGACGAAGTGCTTCAGCCGTTCCACCGCCTGCGCCGCGCAGACGAGCCCGCCCGTGCAGTAGGTGTCCGCCTCGCCCTGCTCCTGCCGCAGGCGGCTGCCGCAGACCGGGCACTCGGCCGGGAATCGGAAGGGCGCGCTGCCGTCCGGGCGGCTCGCGGCGACGACCTCCACCACCTGCGGGATCACGTCCCCCGCGCGCTGGATGATGACCGTGTCCCCGACGCGGATGTCCTTGCGCGCGATCTCGTCCGCATTGTGCAGGGTCGCGCGTTTCACCATCACCCCTCCGACGGTGATCGGTGTCAGCAGCGCCACAGGGGTGATCTTGCCGGAGCGGCCGACCTGGCACTGGATGCCCTCCACCACGGTCACGGCCCGTTCGGGCGGGAACTTCCAGGCGACCGCCCAGCGCGGCGAGCGGCTCGAGACCCCGAGGCGGCTCTGCCAGTCGAGGCGGTCGACCTTGAGCACGATCCCGTCGATCGAAAAAAGCAGACGCGCACGCAGCGCCTCCACCTCGCGGTAGTAGGCCAGCAGCGCACCCAGGTCGTCCTCGGTCACGGCCACCCGGGCGGAGGGTTCCGGGTGGCGGAAGCCCCAGTCTTGCAGCCGGGCGAGCCCCTCCCACTGGGAGTCGGCCAGCGGCTCGGACACCTCGCCCCAGGCATAGGCGAAGAAGCGCAGCGGCCGCGCGGCGGTAACGGCGGGGTCCAGCTGGCGCAGGCTCCCCGCGGCGGCGTTGCGCGGGTTGGCGAAGCGCTTGCCGCCCAGCCGCTCCTGCTGATCGTTCAGCGCCAGGAAATCCTCGTCGGACATGTAGACCTCGCCGCGGACTTCGACGATCCCGGGGATCCCCCGCCCAGCCAGGGTCTGGGGCACGTCACCGATGGTGCGGACGTTGGCGGTCACCTCCTCGCCCTCGACCCCGTTGCCGCGCGTCGCCGCCGTCACGAGCCGACCGCGCTCGTAGCGCAGCGCGCAGGACAAGCCGTCGATCTTGGGTTCGCAGCAGAGGGCGATCGGGGCCTGCGGTTCGCGCAGGAAGCTGCGCAGCCCGTCTACCCAGTCGCGGACGTCCGGCTCGGCGAAGGCGTTGTTGAGCGACAACATCGGGACGGCGTGGCGCACCTTGCGGAACCCCGAAGCGGGCGCGGCCCCCACCGAGGCCGACGGGCCCCCGGGCAGGGCGAACTCGGGGAAACAGCGCTCGAGCGCATCGTGTCTCCGCCGCAGGGCGTCGTACTGCGCGTCGGTGATTTCCGGCGCGTCCTTCTGATGGTACTGCCGGTCGTGGTGGGCGATCAGGCGCGCGAGCTCCTTCAGCTCGGACCGGGCCTGCTTCTCGGTCAGCTGGTCGACCGAAATATCGAACCACTTCGTGCGATCGAGCGCCATGAAACTGCATATAATCCATTCGGGCCGGGAGACGCAACCTCTCGGCGGCCCAGGACGACCGTATTCCGAACGGATCGGCGCATGATTTCGACGCGCATCGCGGCCTCCTTAAAAATACTTGCATCTCCTGAATTCCCCGTTATGTCTTTCGGAAAACACGTCGCACTC
>CAWHEZ010000032.1:0-37890 GCA_963828345.1 uncultured delta proteobacterium | reverse complement strand
CGTGACCTCGATGCAGCCCTTGAACGAGCGGGCGACCGGGCAGAAATCGGCGTGCATCGCGTGCACGCGCTCCGCAGTGTCGCGGTCGGCCGGGGCAATTTTCAAATGGTAGTCGGCGTGGATGCGCTTGATGACGAGCACCTTGCCGTCCTTTTCGACCTCGCCGCGGGCTTGGGTGATCAGGCGCCCCTCACCGGCCGGGATCTTGCGCGCCTCCAGCGCGCCCCCGAAGGTGCCGGTCAGTCAGCCGGCCGCGGCGGCCACCACGTAGTCGAGGGTGGCGGCGTGCGGTTCGTGCACGTTGGTGTCGACCCCGTAGTGCTGTGCGATTTCCGAGTGCACCCCGAAGATGACCGGCTCGGGGACATGCGGGAGGTAGGCGCGGCGCAAGGGGCCCTTGACGCGTTCGATCCTGACGTTGGACGTGTAGGCGGGTTTTTCGGTCATGGCGAGACTCCTTTTCAGCAGGTGGGAGATGAGCCGTGTTGCGATGTCGCGGCCCGGTGTTATGGTTGCTCCATTGTTATGGGCCGACCCGCGAAAAGTCAAACCCCCGCGCCCGGGGTGCAGGGAGGAGCATGATCGTCCGTGCCGAAATAGACATCAACGCGCCGTCAGAGGTGGTGTGGCGGGTCTTCTCGCGCCTGGAGGAGTGGGGGCAGTGGAACACGGCCTGCGACAGCTGTCGGCTCACCGCCGGGGAGCGCCTGGAGCCGGGGGCCTGCCTGACCTTCGTGGTGAAGCCCTTTGTCTTCCCGGTGCGGGTGGCGCCGCGCGTCGTCAGCTGCGACCCGGGCCGCGAGGTCGTCTGGGAGGGCGGCCGCTGGGGGATCCACGCCGTGCACCGCTGGCGCTTCAGCGAGCGGCCGGGCGGCGTCCGGCTGGAAAGCACCGAGACCTTCGGCGGGCCGCTGATGCAGCCCGCGCGCCTCTTCGGGCTTCAGCGGCGGCTGCACGCGCTGACCGAGCGCATGCTGGCGCAGATCCGCACTCAATCCGAAGCCTGCGCCTCCCCATGAACGGAAGACGCGGGCGCCTTGCTCAGGCTGCCGGGCGCCGGTCCGCGTTCAGGCGCTTGCGCTGGCGGCCGTCGGGCCCGAAATTGGAGGGCGCGAGCCAGCGTTGGAAAGACGCGCGCCGGGCCGACCACTCGCGGTCGATCACGGAATACCAGGCGGTGTCGCGGTTACGGCCCTTGTAGACGGTCGCCTGGCGGAACAGGCCCTCGAAGGTAAACCCCAGGCGCTCCGCCGCTCTCCGGGAGGCGGAGTTCAGGCTGTCGCACTTCCACTCGCAGCGGCGGTAGCCCAGCTCGTCGAACACCCGGGTCAGCATCAGGAATATGCACTCGGTCGCGGCCGGGGTTTGCTGCAGCCGCGGGGCGAAGTGGATGTGGCCGAGCTCGATGACCCCGACCGTCGGCTGGATCCTGAGAAAACCGGCCATCCCGCCCGCCCGGCCGTTCGCGTCCACCACCGCGAAAAACAGCGGGTCGTCCCTCCCGCAGTCGGCGGATAGCCATTTACGGAACGCGGCCGGACGCTCGAACGGCCCATACGGCAGGTAGGTCCACCCCCTCCCGGCCGGATCTTCCCGGTAGGCTTCGAAGAGGTCCGCGGCGTGCGTGCGGATTTCGAGCGGTTCGAGTCGGCAGAATCGTCCGGGCATGGGCGTCCGCGGCGGCAGCGGCCTGGGGCGCCACCCCGGCAGGGGGCGACCGGTGGGCAGGTTGGCGCGTCGGGCTGAAGCGGGCATGCGCATCCCTTTCACTCCGGGGAGAGTCTGCAGCTGACCTCGGGACCGGCCTCCTGCAGGAAGTCGACCACCTGGCGGGCCAACTCGCGGCCGACCACGTTCTCCTCGTCCACGACGAACGCCGACCCCAGCCCCCAGAGCTCCGCGGTGGCGATGTGGTAGCGGCTGCGGACGATGACGCTCGCAGCCGGCGACAGGCCGTGGATGTTCTGCAGGATGCGCCGGGCCGAGCTCGGGTCGGGGACCGTCACGACGACGACGCAGGCTTTGTCGATTCCGAGGTGGGCGATGATGTCGGCCTGCGAGGCGTCGCCCACGTACGCGTCGAGCCCCATGCGCCGTGCCGCCCCGACCGAGGCGGGGTTGAGCTCGACCACGTGCGGAAGAATCCCCTTCTCCGCCAAGGCGCGCGCGACCTTGCGGCCGGCGGGTCCGAAGCCGACGATGTAGACGCGGCCCTCCCGTTCCGGAGCGGGTCCATCATCCGCCGACGGCAAGGCTTTGCGTGCGCGGTAGAAGGTCGCGACGATGCGCCGCGCGGCGGGCCGCGCGTAGGTGACCATGTAGGGAGCGAGGAACATCGAGAGGATCGTCACCGACACGGCCAGCGAAAAGACGTGCTCGGTGATGAGTCCGCCCCGGCGGGCCTCGGCCGCCAGCACGAACGAGAACTCGCCGACCTGGGCGAGCGCGATCCCGGTCGCCAGCGCGTGGGCCGGGTGCAAGCGGAAGGCGACGCCGATCACGAAGATGACGAAGGCCTTGCCGACGAACACCAGCGCGAGCCAGCCGAGCACCTCGGCCCAGTTTGCCGCGAACCACGCCGGCTCCGCCAGCATGCCGACCGCGGTGAAGAAGAGGGTCACGAAGAGCGTGCGCAGGGAGCCCACGTCTGCGCGGATCTGGGAGGCAAAGGGCGATTCGGCCAGCAGCATGCCCGCCAGGAAGGCGCCGAGCGCCGGGGAGAGCCCGAGCGAGTGGGCCGCCCAGGACGAGCCGAGCGCGATGACGACCGCCAGAACCACCACCAGCTCCCGGTCGGCGAAGACCCCGCCGCGCATCAGCAGGCGCGGGATCAGCTGGTAGAACAGCAGGTAGAAAACCGCGACCAGCCCGCCGGCCGCGGCGACGCTGCGGCCGATCTGCGCGAGCACCCCCCAGCCCGTGCCCCCGTGGCTCAACACCGTGAGCGCGAGCACCAGCGGCACCACGGCGACATCCTGGGCCAGCAGGATGCCGAGCGCGGTCCGGCCGGGTACCGAGTCCATCTCCGCGCGGGCCGTCAGCATCCGCATGACGATCGCCGTCGAGCTGACCGTCACGATCGCGCCCCAGGCGATCGACATCCCGAACGGGTGCAGGGCGGCAAACATCGCCGCGAAAAGGAGCAGTGTCGCCACGACCTGCAACCCGCCGCCGGCGAGCGCCACGGCCCCCATGCGCCGCAGCCGGCCGAAGGAGAACTCCAGTCCGATGCTGAAGAGCAGCAGCGAAACCCCGATCTCGCCCCAGGGCAGCAGGACCTCGCGGTCGAACAGCGTCGACCCCAGCACAGTGCCCGCGACGAGGTAGCCGACGATGGCGCTCTGCCGGAGCCGCTGCGCTGCCGCGCCGAGCGCGAAAGCGGCTGTGAACAGCAGCACCAGCTTGGCGATGATTTCCCAAATGGTCATGACGGTATGTCGGGCTGGTGAAAGCCGGCGTCCCGGGCCGTGAGCCGGCAGGCTGTTGGTCTCGCGTCGTCTTACTGAAAATTGACTAATTCCCGCAAAACCCTTATGAAACTCCATCCCCAGAAATGATAGGCAAAGAACCGGCGGCGGCACCAGCTCGAGCCCCATTTTTTCGACACCCTGTTCGAGGTCCCGCAATCACAGGAGGCGCGCCATGAAAATCGTTGAAAAAGACGGAAAGTTTTACCCGGACGAAGAGTTCACGTCCAAGGCCCTGATCAATAGGTTCGAGCAGTACCAAAAGCTCTATCAAAAGTCCATTCAGGACCCCGAAGGCTTCTGGGCCGAGCGCGCCGCCGAACTGGTCTGGTTCAAGAAGCCCGACTCCATCCTGAAGTACAATTTCGACGTCCGCAAGGGCAAGGTCTTTCACGAGTGGTTCCGCGGCGGCGTCACCAACGTCTGCTACAACGCCATCGACCGGCACCTGGCCACGGCCACCCGCAACCGGGCGGCCCTCATCTGGCAGGGCGAACCGGACGGCGACACCCGGGTCTTCACCTACCAGATGCTGCACCGCGAGGTGTGCCGCTTCGCCAACGTCCTGAAGAAGAAGGGGCTCAAGAAGGGCGACCGGGTGAGCATCTATCTGCCGATGGTGTGGCATCTGCCGGTCGCCATGCTGGCCTGCGCCCGGCTGGGGCTGCCCCACAGCGTCGTCTTCGGCGGGTTCTCGGCCGAGGCCCTGCGCCACCGGGTGCAGGAGAGCCAGTCGCGCGTGCTCATCACGATCGACCAGGGCCTGCGGGCCGGCAAGACCTCCGACCTCAAGGCCAACGCCGACGACGCCATCAAGGAGTGCCCCTCGATCGAGCAGGTGATCGTGGTCAAGCGCACCGGGGCCGACGTGCCCTGGACCGCCGGCCGCGACTGCTGGTGGGACGATGAGATGGGCGCCCCCGACATCGCCGACGACTGCGCCTGCGAGCCCATGGAGGCCGAGGACCTGCTCTTCATCCTCTACACGAGCGGCAGCACGGGCAAGCCCAAAGGGCAGGTGCACACGACCGGCGGCTACATGGTCTACGTCCACCAGACGACGAAAACCATCTTCGACCTGCAGCCGGAAACGCTTTACTGGTGCATGGCCGACATCGGCTGGGTCACCGGCCACAGCTACATCGTCTACGGGCCGCTCCTGAACGGCACGACGAGCTTCCTCTACGAGGGCACCCCGCTCTACCCGCAGCCCGACCGGGCGTGGGAGCTGATCGACCGCTACCGCATCAACGTCTGCTACACGGCCCCCACGGCCATCCGGGCGCTCATGCGGCAGGGCGAGGAATGGCCGCGCCGCCGCGACCTCTCCAGCCTGCGGGTCCTCGGGTCGGTCGGCGAGCCGATCAACCCCGAGGCCTGGATGTGGTACCACCGCAACATCGGCCGCGAGCGCTGCCCGATCGTGGACACCTGGTGGCAGACCGAGACCGGCGGCATCCTGATCTCGCCCATCCCCGGCGCCTGGCCGACCAAGCCGGGTTCGGCCACGCTCCCGTTCTTCGGGGTCGTGCCGCGGGTGGCGGACCCCGGGCTCGAGGACATCACCCGCCGCGGGGAGCCCATGCCGGACGGCGAGACGGGGCACCTGTGCATCGAGCGGCCCTGGCCGGGGCTGTCGCGCACGATCTACCTCGACCACCAGCGCTGGGAGACCACGTACTTCGCCGACTACCCGGGGATGTACTTCACCGGCGACGGTTGCGCGCGGGACGCCGACGGCTACCACTGGCTGAAGGGCCGCGTGGACGACGTCATCAACGTCTCGGGGCACCGCATCAGCACGGCCGAAGTGGAGAGCGCGCTCGTGCTGCACCCCAAGGTGGCCGAGGCGGCCGCGGCGGCCATGCCCGACGACCTGAAGGGGCAGGGCATCTACGTCTTCGTCACCCTGAAGGTCGGGGTCGAGCCCACGGAGGAGCTGCGCAAGGAGCTCTCGGTCCACGTGCGCAAGGAGATCGGCGCGATCGCGACCCCGGACCGCATCCAGTTCACCCCCGTGCTGCCCAAGACGCGCAGCGGCAAGATCATGCGCCGCATTCTGCGCAAGATCGCCGAGGGCCGGGCCGACGAGCTGGGCGACGTGAGCACGCTCGAGGATTCGGCCGTGGTCGCGCAGCTCATCAAAGGCAGGCTGTAAAGGACTGAAAACGGCGTCTCAGGCCGTGATCCGGCGTTGCGCGGCGCTTCAGGATGCTCACATACTGGTCGTATGCCTTTCCGAAGGCCGCGCGCCTTGCTGACGGCCTGATACTTGTTTTCCAACACCTTGCCTGGAACCCGTTTGAACATGTTTTTGGCCGGGCAAGCCAAGGGCGCCCAACCCCGAACCCTGAACCCCGATCCGTTTTTACCCCATCCCCTTCAGCTCCTCCACCAGCCGTCCCAGGTGCGCCAGGGCCTGCTCCACGGGCTCCGGGGTGCGCATGTCGACCCCGGCCGCGACCAGTTCGTCGAGCGGGCGGCGGCTGCCGCCCAGCCTGAGGAACCCGAGGTAGCGGTCGCGGGCGCCGGGCTCGCCGTCCGCGACCTTCCCGGCCAGCGCGAGCGCGGCCGAGATGCCGGTCGCGTACTGGTAGACGTAGAACGCCGAATAGAAGTGCGGGATGCGCAGGCACTCGAGCGCGAGGACGTCGTCGAGCTGCACGGTGCCGCCGAAATACGCCTCGAGCAATCCGCGGTAGACCCCGGTCAGGGCCTCCAGGGTGAGCGGCCGGTTGTCTTCCGCGAGCCGGTGCACCCGGTGCTCGAACTCCGCGAACATGGTCTGCCGCACGAGTGTCGCGCGGATGGCGTCGATCTCGCGCGTGATCAGGTAGCGGCGCATGCGGGCGTCGCCGCTGTGCACGCGCAGCAGGTGGCGGCTCAGGAGCGCCTCGTTGAACGTCGAGGCCACCTCGGCCACGAAGATGGAATAGTCGTGGTCCACGTAGGGCTGGTGCCGCCGCGCGTAGAGCGAGTGCATCGCGTGGCCGGCCTCGTGGGCCAGCGTGTAGACGCTGCTGATCGTGCGCTCGTCGTAGTTGAGCAGGATGTAGGGCGGCGAGTCGTAGCAGCCCGAGGCGTAGGCGCCGCTGCGCTTGCCGCGGGTTTCGAACCGGTCGACCCACCCCCCCAGAAGCCCCGCGCGCATTTCGGCGGTGTAGCCCTCGCCGAGCGGGGCGAGCGCCTCGGTGCAGACCTCCACGGCCTGCGCGTACGTCATCCGGACCTCGGCCTGCTCCGCGAGCGGCACGTAGGTGTCGTAGACGTGGAGCTCGGACAGGCCGAGCGCCTTCCGGCGGAACTCGAAGTAGTCGAACACCGGCTTGAGGCCTGCCCGCACGGTTGCGACCAGCCGGTCGTAGACGGCCTCCGGGATGTTGTCTGCGAAGAGGGCGTGCGCCCGGCAGTTCGGGAAGGCGCGCGCACGGGCGTAGAAGACGTCGCGGCGGACCGAGGCCGCGAGCAGCGCGGCGAGGGTGTTGCGGTGGTCGTCGTAGGCCCGGTAGTAGCGGTGGAAGGCCTCGCGGCGCAGGGCGCGGTCGCGGCTCAGCATGAAGCGCATGAAGTTGCCGTGACTCAGCTCGACCTCCCGGCCGCTCTCGTCGGCGAGGCGGCCGAAGCGCAGGTCCGCGTTGTCGAGCTGGCCGAAGGCCTGCGCGGCCGCGGCCGCCATCTCCCGGCTCATGGCCAGGAGATCCTCCTCGGCCGCGGTGCGCGTGTGCGGCCTGTCGCGCAGGATCTTCTCCAGGTGGAAGCGGTAAGGCCGCAGCGCGGGGGCCGCGAGCCGGGCGTCCATGACCGGGGCGGGAATGGCCTGGATCTCGGGGGTCATGAAGCTCGCCGCCTGGGCGAGGCGCGCGGACAGGCCGACGGCGCGCTGGTGCTGGCCGAGGCAGCGCTGGTTGGCCCGGTCCTCGTCGCTCTTCAGGTGGGCGTAGGTCGTGACCCGGTCGAGACGGCGCGCGAGGTCCAGGTGGAACTCGATCGCCGTACCGAGGGCCTCGGCCGAGTCCGCCAGGCGCCCGCGCAGGCGGTCGTACCCGGCCAGCTCGTTTTCGACTTCGCTGAAGAGGCGCTCCCAGTCCTCGTCCGTTGCGAACAGCGGGCTCAGGTCCCACCGGTCGGCGGCAGGGATCGCGTCTCGTTCGGGGATGGTGCGTTCGGTCATGTGCGCCTCGGGTTGGGGGGGAGTGGGTATTCAGGTATTTAGGTGTTTGGGTGTTTGGGTATTTGGGTGTTTGGGTGTTGGGTGGGCGCGGGGGATACGTCTGCGGTCAGGTGGGCTTCCCGCTTCGCGGCCCGGCGCACCCGCGAGGCTATTTCAGGGCGGCCTGCAGCTTGAGCGAGAGGTCGTCCATCGTGAAGGGCTTCTGGATGAAGCCGGTGCAGCCGCGGTTCATGATCGTGCGCGCCTGGCCCTGCATGCTGTACCCGCTGGCGAGCAGCACCCGGACCTCCGGGTTGATGCGCTTCAACTCGTCGAAGACCTCGCCGCCGCCCGTTTCGGGCATGATCATGTCCAGGATCACCAGCCGGAACCGTCCCGGGTCCCCGCGGTAGAGCGTCAGCGCCTCGTGGCCGCTCGCGGCCATCACGACCGTGTACCCGAGCCGTTCCAGCATGCGTGCGGTCACCTCGAGCACCGAGAGCTCGTCGTCGACCAGCAGGACCGTGCCGGCGCCGGGCTCGGCCTGACGGCCGGCCTTGGCCTCGGGCGCGGGCGGCTGGTCGGTCGCGGGCAGGTAGACGAAAAAAACCGACCCCGCGCCCATTTCCGACTCCACGTCGATGTAGCCGCCGTGCCCCTTGACGATCCCGTAGGCCGAAGCGAGGCCGAGACCGGTGCCGCGCCCCATCCGCTTTGTGGTGAAGAACGGGTCGAAGATGCGCACCATGGTCTCTCGGTCCATCCCGACGCCCGTGTCGCGCACCGATAGGCGCACGTAGTCGCCGGGGTTGACCGTGTACCCTTTGGCGGGGATGTCGTGGTGGGTGGCGTTGCGGGTCTCGAGCAGCAGCTGGCCGCCGTTGGGCATGGCGTCGGCCGCGTTCACGAAGAGGTTGAGCAGCACCTGCTCGAGCTGGCCCCTGTCCGCGATGATGCGCTTGAGGCCGTCGGCCAGGTCGCAGTGGATGCGGATGTCCTTGCGCATGCGGCTGAACGTCTCCGCGGTTTCGCGCACCAGGTCGTTCGGCCGCAGCGGCCGGGATTCGTACTTGCCGCGGCGGGCGTAGCCCAGCAGCTTCGCGGTCAGCTCGGCCCCGCTGCCGACCAGCTTCTCGATGTTGGTGAGCAGCCGGTGCCGCTGGTCGGAGGGCTCGAGGTCGAACAGCACCAGCGAGACGTTGCCCTGGATGGCCATGAGCAGGTTGTTGAAATCGTGGGCGATCCCCCCCGCGAGGGTGCCGATCGCCTCCATCTTCTGCGCCTGCTGCAGCTGCAGGGTCAGCCGCTTGCGCTCCTCGGCGGCCTGCTTGTCGTCGGTGATGTCCCGGCTGTAGACGGCCAGCCGGATGATGGCCCCGCCCTCGTCGTGGATCGGGTGGATCGAGGTCCAGTAGCTGCGGCCGAGGCACTCGTCCTCGAACTCGAGCGGCCGGCCGGTGCGGATGACCTCCAGCCCCTTTTGCCGCCTGCGCTCGGCGACCTCGGGCGGCAGGAACTCGGCGATCGGCCGGCCCACGAGCTCGCCCTGCCCCATGCGGTCGCGGGTCGCCTGGTTGGCCGCGAGCACGATGCCCCGGGCGTCGATCAGGAAGACCGCGCTCGACGCAGCGTTCAGCAGCACCCGGTTGGTCTCCTCGCTGGTGCGCAGCGCCTCGTCCCTCTTCCGGCGTTCGCTGATGTTCCGCAGGCTGGCCTCGATCGCCCGGATGGCCCCGTCCTGCCGGATGGGCACGGCGTTGACCTCGAAGGGCACCACCTCGCCGTCGGCCCGATGGACGGTGATTTCGAACATGACCTGGGACTTGCCGCCGAAAAGCTCCCGCACATGGGCGCGCGCGTGCTCGACGGACTCGGGGGTCATGACGGAGGCCACCGGGCGGCCGAGCAGTTCCTCCCGGCGCATTCCGAGCTCCTCCTCGAAGCGTCGGTTGACGTTGGTGAGTTTGAAGTCCACGTCCACGACGGCGATGATGTCGGCCGCGTTCTCGTAGAAGGACTGGTCGGTGGGGGTGACGGCTTGAAGGGTCTCGTCCCGCCCAGGGTCGCCGGAGTTCATTCTCAACCTGCTGTCAGGGGTTCAAACGGCCTGATCGACTTGATCCCATTTTCTCACGCAACACCCTGATTGTCACCGACAATTTTGAGCGGAGATTTTGAATCGAAGGCCCGGTGGAGTCGCTCCCGGGCAGCCGGGGGGGTGGGCCGGAATTTTGACTCGTGAGCCGTTTTCCGTTAAAATTATAACAGATTCTCGATGCGAATTTCTTTCTGCGAGGCGGCATTGACGGCTACATCCCTCAAGGTGCGCTACCGGACCACCGCGCAGGTGCTGGCCCACCTGCAGCAGCTCAGAGGCGGACGCATTTTCATCCCGACCGAGATGCCCCTGTCCTGCGGGACACGGCTGCGGCTGGCCCTCATGGTCCCGGACGGGGGGGCGGCCGTTTCGGTCGAAGCCGAGGTCGTCGAATCGGTCGACCGCAAGGCGTCCGAGGCCGGCGGGAAGACCGCCGGCATGCTGCTCACGGCGGTCGCGGCCGACGGGGCCGTCGCGGAGCTGGAGCGCCGGCTCGGCATCTCCAGGCCAGGCCCGCCGGTCGCCCCGGCGGCTCCCGCTGCCGCTGCCCCCCGGCCCTCCGCCCCGGACCCGTCCCCTGCCGCCGTGCCCGCCCCCCTCCCCGGCGCTGTCGATGGAGTGGCTGAGCTCCGCCCTGTCGCAGGCGGAGGCGGTGCGCGAGGCCGAACCCGAGACCGTCCCGGTGGTCGCCGGCCGGCGCGACAAGACCGACCTCACCCCGGCCGAGCGCGAGCGCATCAAGCCGGCCGGCGAATTCGTGATGGATTTCACAAAGGCCATGCTGCGCACCGGGTACTACGCCCCCGAGCATCCCGGCTCCGAGAAGGCCAAGCGCGGATTGTATGATGCCTTTTGCAAAAGCCTTTCCGAGGGGGCCGACATCACCATCTCCAGCCGCGAAACGCGCGAGCGCACGGATATCCTGATCACCGGGGTGCTGGACGAGCCGGTGAGCGTGCGCACGCTGGTGGGGGCGGGCATGGCCGAGCTCTTCGTGCCCAAGCTGCGCGACGCCTTTACCCGCAAGGGGATCGTCAGCGTGTCCATCCGCCGGGCGATTTCGCCCGCGCACTTCGACGCCTTCGTGCGCCTCATGAGCGACTCCAAGACCGACCGGTCCGGGAACGCCGCGTCCGGGGAGCTCCTGACCCGGGCGCTGGTCGAGAACGGCATCAGCGAGGTCTCGCTGGTGCTGCTGGACGACCTCATCGTGCTCGAGCGCAACCTGCCCTGGCGCGTGGAGATGGCCATCCAGCGTCTGGCCAAGGACCTCAAGGTGCTGCCGATGTTCCGCGGGGAGTCGGACGACGGCATCCGGCGGATGAAGCTGCAGATCGTTCAGGACATCCTGCGGCCGCTGCGCCAGCCCGAGTTCCTGAGGGATCTCGTCGTCAACTGCCACGTCATCGCCAGCCACGTCCAGAGCGTCAGGTCGGAGGACATCGAAAGCGCCCTGGTCGACGCCTTCCCGCTCGCTGCGCTCCTGCCGACCTCGCAGCTCATTTTCAAGGAGCTCGAGCGCCTGCGGGAGCTCGACCGCAAGGCCCCCGGGAACGCCGCGGTCCGGCAGCGGGTCGACGGGGTCAAGCGCATCCTGACGTGGGTGGCGCGGCGCCTGGTGGTCGCGGACGTCAAGGGCGCCCAGCGCTTCCTCGAAACGCTCCACGTCCAGGGGGTCCTCGGGTTCGACGAGCTGCCCGCCGATGTCCAGTACCTCGTGAACACCCAGCGCATGGCCGATGACGTGGCCGCGCACGCGGAGGGGTACCTGCGGAAGATCGCGGACGCCTCCGCCCCGCAGGAGTGCGCCACGGTGCTGAAGTGCTTCCGGCGCGTGCTGCCGGCCCTGGCCGCAAACGGGGATGCCGTGGACACGATGCTGCGCCTGGCCGAGGGCGTGAAGGCGGCCGCCGCCCGGGGCGCGATCCCCGCCACGGCCGAGATCGGCGCCGACCCGCTCGCCTTCGCCTTCGCGGACTGCCCGCGCGAGCTGGCAAGCCTCTACGAGGGCGCGGAGGACGCCCGGCGCCGGCCCATCGAATCCCTGCTCGAGGCCCTGGGCGGGCCCGGGATCGAGATCCTCTGCCGGATCCTGTCGGAGAGCGAGAGCCGCGGCGCGCGCAAGGCGGCCATGGCCGCGCTCGCCCGCAGCGGCGGCCAGGTGCACGACTGGGTGCTGAACGTGCTCGAGGACCCGACCCAGAAGTGGTTCCTCAAGCGCAACGCCCTCATGCTCCTGCGTCACATCTGCCGGGGCGAGTCCGACATCGCCCTCGCGCGCCGGCTGATCGGCCACACGCACGCCCGCGTCCGGGACGAGGCCCTGAGCACCCTGGTCCAGCTCAGGACCGGCGATGCCGACCTGCTGGCGATCAAGGCGCTCGACGACGCCGACGAGAAAATCCGCTGGCGCGCGGTCACCGCGCTGGGCGAGCTCGCCCCCCTTTCCGCCGCCTCCATGGACAAGCTGCTCGGCCGCCTGCGCGTGGAGCCGCCGGAGGACAAGGACCTGGCCGCCCGCCACCAGCGCAAGGTGGTCCAGGTGCTGAAGGCGCTCGCGCGGCATGCGCGCATTCCCCGACCCCCGGGCCGTGGAGCAGGCGCTGATCGACACTGCCCTGCGCGCGTCCGGCCGGAAAAAAGGGTTGCTGCAGCGGATCCGCAAGTCGGCCGAGACCGAGGACGCGGCCGTCCTGGGGGCGGCCGTCGCCGCGCTGGGCGCGATCGGCTCCGAGTCGGCCGAAACCTTCCTGGCCAGGCTGGCCGAGGGCAAGACGGGGTCGGCCGAGCAGGCGTCCAAGGCGCTCGAGGCGCTGCGGGCGCGGAAGGCCGGGCCCGCGCACCCGGCCTAGCAGGTTGTTGAAAAACGGCGTCTCGGGCCGTGATCCTGCGTTGCACGGCTCGGGTGGATGCTCACATACGGGCTCGTATGCTGCGCTTCCCCCATCGCCGCGCGCCTTGACTGACGGCCCGATACTGGCTTTTCAACAACCTGCCAAGCCCTTCACCGGGGCGGCCTTGGCGGCCGCCTCGTCCACCCCCGGTTGAAAGCCCTCCGTCGCTGCGGTAGACTCCCCCGCAATGATCTACCTCATCCTGCTCGTTCTCGTCCTGGGCTACCTGGTGGCCGAGCGCCGCCTTCACGAGCGCCGCCTGCGGCGGATCCCCGTGCGCATCCACGTCAACGGCACGCGCGGCAAGACGGCCGTGACGCGGCTCGCGGCCGAGCTGCTGCGGCAGGCCGGGGTGCGGACGCTCGCGAAAACCACCGGGGACCGGCCCGTCGTCCACATGCCCGACGGCGGCGAGCTCCCGCTGCCGCGGCGCGGCCCCGCCCGCATCGGCGAGCAGATGAGCGTCGTGCGCCGGGCCGCCCGGGCCGGGGTCGACGCCGTCGTCGTCGAGTGCATGGCGCTCGATCCCCACCTCCAGGAGATATCCGCGACGGCGATGCTGCGCGCGACCGTCGGCGCGATCACCAACGTGCGGCCGGACCACTTCGAGGTGATGGGGCCCTCGCTCGCCGAAGCGGCCGGCGCTATGGCCCGCACGGCGCCTGCGGGCGGCGTGCTCGTCTGCGGGGCGGACTGCCCGCTGACGGCGCTGCGGGCGGCGGTCGCCCGGCACGCGGTGTCTCTCGTGCCGGCCGAACCCCTGCCGTCTTTGGCCGACCCCGTGCTCGCCGAAAACCTGGCGCTCGCGGCCGAGATCGTGCTTCAGGCCGGGGTTCCGCCCGACCGCGTGGAGGCCGGCGTGCAGCGGATCGTCGCCCGCGGCTCCGACGGCCTGGTCCGCCGCCTGGGGACCGGGGACCGGGAGGTGGCGCTGGTGGACGCGTTTTCGGCCAACGACACGGTCTCCACGGACCGCCTGCGCGAGTGGGCCGTGCGCACGCACGGGGCCGAGCTCCCGCGCCCGTGGGTCGCGCTCTTGAACGCGCGCTCCGACCGGCCGCTGCGCACGGTCGCCTTCGCCGAAAGCCTCGCCCGGGCGAGCTGCTACGACGCCCTCGCCGTCACCGGCAGCGGCGGTCTGCTCGCCCGCCGCCGCCTGAGGCGGTCCCGCCCGACGGTCCCGGTGTTCGCCGTCGCCGGGCGCGACCCGCTGCGGCTGCTCGACGCGGTCGCGGCCGGTGCCGCCGCCCGGTCCTTCACCCTCTTCGGGATCGGCAACCACCGGGGCGCCGGGGCGGCGCTGCGGAGGCACTTCGCGGGGGGCGCGCCATGCTCCTGACCGAAGCCGTCGCCATCGGGCTCGTCCTCGGGTTCTTCTGCTACGAGTGGACCGGCTTCTCCCCGGGCGGATTCGTCGTCCCCGGGTACGTCGCGCTCTACTGGGACCGCCCGGCGACGGTCGCCGTGACTCTGGCGCTGGCGCTCGCCGTCTATCTCGCGGTCGAGGGCATCGCGCGCGTCGCGGTCGTCTACGGCCGGCGGCGCTTCACCCTGGCGGTGCTGATCGGCTTCGCGCTGCACGCGTTCGTCCAGTGGGCCGCGCCGGGGGCCGGGATGCCGATCGAAGGGGATGCCATCGGCTACATCATCCCCGGGCTGATCGCGAACGAGATGGCCCGCCAGCGCGTGATCCCGACCGCCTGCACCCTGATCGGGCTCTCGGTCGCCGTGCGGCTGATCCTGGTCGCGCTGGGGCGCCTGACCCCATGAGGCCGGGCGCCCGGCGCGACCACGCGCGCCTGATCCTCTGGGCCGCCGCGTCCGCCCTCCTGCTCTGGGGTGTGGAGACCGGCCGCACCCCGGACGCCGACCCGCTCCACGCCCGCAAGGTGCAGGCCGCCGAGCAGATGGGGGCGGCCGCGCGGGTCGTCGCCGCCGAGCGCCTGCGGCGGGGGATCCCGATCGACCCGGACGCCGACCCCAACCGCACCGGCCTGATCGGCCCGGAGTACACGCCGATCACGACCACCCTCGGGCATCTCGGCGCCAAGCGCACGTCCACCAACCCCAACATGGCCGGCCTGATCGTGCACCTGCTCGGGCAGGCGGGCGCCGCCGCGGGCGACTGCGCCGCGGTCGCGTTCTCGGGGTCCTTCCCGGCGCTCAACATCGCGGTGCTCTCCGCGCTCGCGGCCATGGACATCCGGCCGGTCGCCGTGAGCTCGGTCGGGGCCTCGACCTACGGGGCCACCCACCCCGACTTCACCTGGCTCGATATGGAACAGGCTCTGGTCGACCGCCGGGTGTTCCCGCGGCGCTCGATTGCGGTCGCCCCGGGCGGGATTGCGCCGGACTCCCCGCTCTTCGGCGACGAGGGGCTGCGGCAAGCCCGGGCGGCGATGGAGCGCTCGGGGCTGCCGGTGCTCGACGAGAACGGCGGGGCGTCGCTCGCGGCCGACGTCGAGCGTCGCCGGCAGCTTTACTTCAGCGAGTGCGGCGGCCCGCCGGCGGTGTTCATCAACGTCGGCGGCAGCCTGACCTCGATCGGCAACTGCCGCGGCGCCGACCGGCTGCCGGCCGGGCTGCTGCCGGCCGCGACCCGGGCGGCCGGGCCGGACTGCGGCCTGATCTACCGCATGGCCGCGGACGGCGTCCCCGTGATCCACCTGCTGAACGTGCTCGGGCTGGCACGCGACCACGGCCTGCCGGCGGACCCGGTCCCGCTGCCCGGCATCCCGGAAGGGCGCGTCATGACGGCCGGCGGCTACCGCCGGCCGGCGGCGCTGGCCGCACTCGCGCTCGTGTGCGGCCTGGGGTGGTGGGCGGGGCGAATGCGCTTGCGCTGAGGAAGCGATCGGAAGTAATAATATGGCTGTGAAGACGTACACCCACCACCATCGCCAAACACCAAACACCAAACACCAAATACCCAAACACCCAAACACCAACCCCCCATTTCCATCACCCAGGAGGTAATCCGATGCGGTTTTTCGCAGGACTCATTCTCGTAGCGCTGGTCGCGCTGGCCGCGGGGACGGCCGGCGCCCAGCCCGCCGCGTTCACGGCCAAGGAACCGGCGCTGCTCACCACGGCCGGCCAGAGCGCGGACCTCAACATGGCCAAGGTGATCCTGGAGCGCAGCAAGGTCGCTCTCAAGGTGGCCCCGCTCGCCGGCCCCGACGACCTCAAGGACGCGGGCAGCCTGATCATCGTGATCGGCGGCAGCACCAAGGGGCTGGGCGCGGCCGGGATCAACGCCGAAAAGGAGATGGCGCGGGTCGAGCAGCTCATGGCCCGGGCCGCGGCCCAGAAAATCCCGGTGATCGGGATGCACATCGGCGGCAAGGCCCGGCGCGGCGAGCTGTCCGACGGCTTCGTCGAGCTGGTCACGCCTAAATGCGCGTACCTGATGGTGGTCAAGGAAGGCGACAGCGACGGGTATTTCACCAAGGTCATGGCCGAGCGCAAGATCCCGGGGCGGATCGCGGACAAGCTCACGGAGCTGCAGGAACCCGTCAAGGCGGTTTACGGGAAATAAACGGCCCCGGCGAATCGGTGCGCCGGGACCGCGGGCAGAGGTGCGGCACCGCAGTGCATTCACAACGGAGGGAGCTGATGGACATGCAAGCGAAACGGGGAATCGTTGGTCTGGTGGTCATGATCCTGTGCTTCGGCGGAGGGCCCGCCATGGCGTCGAGCCCGGTGGAAGCCAAGAACGGCATGGTGGCGGCGGCCCACCCGCTGGCCTCCCAGGTCGGGGTGGAGATCCTGAAGAAGGGCGGCAACGCCGTCGACGCGGCGGTCGCGACGGCCTTCGCGCTCGGGGTGGTCGAGCCGAACGCCTCGGGGCTGGGCGGGGGCGGGTTCATCCTGGTCTACACCGCCAAGACCAAGGCCGTGACCGCGATCGACTACCGCGAGATGGCGCCGCTCAAGGCCACCCCGGACATGTACAAGATGACGCCGGACGGGAAGGTCGTGGACAAGGAGAACGTCGTCGGTCACAAGGCCGTCGCCATCCCCGGGACCCTGGCCGGCCTCACGCTGGCGCTGAAGCAGCACGGCACCATGAGCCTCAAGGACGTCATGGCCCCGGCGATCCGCATCGCCGAGGAAGGCTACACGGTCAGCAAGACCCTCAACGGCGATGATGAAGGACAACTTCGACAAGCTGAGCAAATACCCGGCGGCCGCGCGCGATCTACCTGAAGGGCGGCCTGCCCTACGAGGTCGGGGACAAGCTCGTGCTGAAGGACCTGGCGAAGAGCTACCGGCTGATCGCGGAGAAGGGCCCGGACGTCTTCTACAAGGGCGAGATCGCCGACGCCATCGAGAAGGAGATGCAGGGCAAGGGGCTCATCACCAAGGCGGACCTCGCCGCCTACAAGCCGGCCGTCCGCACCCCGGTGCGCGGCTCCTATCGCGGCTACGAGATCATCTCGATGGCGCCGCCCAGCTCGGGCGGGACGCACGTGATCGAGATCCTCAACATCCTCGAGGGCTACAACATGACCCGGCTCGGGTTCCAGACGCCCGAGAGCCTGCACGTCATGGCCGAGGCCATGAAGCGCGCGTTCGCCGACCGGGCGAAATTCATGGCCGACACCGACTTCGTGAAGGTGCCGATCGCGGGGCTCATCTCGAAGGGCTACGCGGCCGAGCTGCGCAAGGGCATCAGCCTGGACACCGTGGGCACCAAGATCCCGGCCGGCAACCCGCTGCCGTTCGTGGGGTCGGGCGGGACCAGTCACCTCTCGGTCATCGACCGGCAGGGCAACATCGTGGCGCTGACCCAGACGATCAACTACTTCTTCGGCTCGGGGGTCCTGGTGCCGGGCACGGGCATCATGCTGAACAACGAGATGGACGACTTCAACCCGCAGCCGGGGACCTCCAACTCGGTCGAACCCAAAAAACGGCCGCTCAGCAGCATGACCCCCACGATCATGCTGAAGGACGGCAAGCCGTTCATGTCGCTCGGCTCGCCCGGGGCCACGCGCATCATCTCGGCCCTGACCCAGATCATCGTCAACGTGGTCGACTTCCGCATGAACGTCCAGGACGCGATCGAGGCGCCGCGCATCCACTGCATGACCGGCGACATCTTCATGGAATCGCGCATCCCGAAGGCGACCCAGGACGCCCTTGCGGCCAAAGGGCACAAGCTGAACGTGCGGGGTGAGATGGACCTCTACTTCGGCGGGGCCCAGGCGGTCATGATCGACCGGACCTCGGGCATGCTCAAGGGCGCGGGGGATCCCCGGCGGGACGGGGTGGCGGTAGGGTACTAAGGGAAGGGGTCGAGGGTGAATCCAGGGGTCGCAGGGTTCAAGGGTTCAGGCACCCCTGGAGTCGACTCTGTGGGAGCGGCTTTCCATGCCGCGATCGGGCCTCAATGGATCCCGGCTTGCGCCGGGATGACGGCACAAGGCAAGAGGGGGAGCTCCCGGCAAGCTGAAGCACTGCCCCCTGCGTTTTTCAGCGGATGCTCAAGCCGCTCTTTCCCGATCTTCTTCGCGTACGCGGCGGCTTCGAGCCCGGCGACGCAGCCCTCGCCCACGGCCTTGGCCACCTGCCACGGCGGGCCGGTGATGTCGCCGGCCGCGTAGATTCCCGGGACGCTGGTCTCCATTTTTTTGTTGGTCTGGATGTGCTTCATCTCGTCGTCGAGCTGGACCCCGAGCAGCCCGGCGAGCTCCATGACCCCCTTGGCGCCGAGTTCGATGAAGACCCCCTGCACGGGCAGGCGGGTTCCGTCCTGCAGCACGAGGCCGTCGACCGCCTCCGTCCCGCTGATAGCCGTCACCTTGCCGCCTGCGTGGATCTGCACCGCGCTCCGGCGCAGATCGGCCTCCAGCGCCGGGGCGACCTCGAGCCGGTCGCAGACCAGGTGCACCCCGCGGGCGTAGGCCAGCAGCACGAGCGCGCCGCTCGCCGCGGCGCTGCCGTTGCCGACCACGGCCACGTCCTGCCCCTTGTAGAAATTGCAGTCGCACTCGACGCAGTAACTCACCCCGCGGCCGAGCAGCTCCTTCTCTCCCGGGACCCCCAGGCGCTTGCGGGCCGTGCCGGTCGCGATGATGACCGTGGCCGCGCGCACGGCCTCCCCGCCCTCCAGGCCGAGCTTGAAGCGCGGCCCGTCCGGCTCGATCGCCAGCACGTCCTCGTCGCGCAGCTCGGCCCCGAAGCTCTCCGCCTGCCGGCGGCCGGTCTTGATGATGTCCTCGCCGGTCGTGTCGAAGACGCAGCAGTAGTTTTCGAGGTGGTGGTGGAAGATGCTGCTGCGGGTCTCCTTGCCCAGGACGAGCACCGAAGCCTTGCGGCGCGCGGCGTGGATGGCGGCCTGCAGCCCGGCCGGCCCGGTGCCCAGGATGACGACGTCGTAGGATCGTATCAGGCATGTGTAGCTCCGATCAGTCGAAAGTTGAGCTTTCCGACGTGAATTTAAAACAGAAACGCGGATTGACAATTTAGACCCAAGCGGGCCCGGATAAGCTCATGGCGGATAGCTCATAGCAGTTGCGACGAAAAGAGCTGCTCCGTTGTTTTTTCCCTTACCTGAACCCTGAACCCTGAACCCTTGTGCTCTTTTCCTTCCCCTGACCCTGCACCCCGAACCCTCTCCGCGGATCGTCAGGCGCCTTTTATCAGCCGGACCAGCATCTCGCTCAGGGCCTGGCGGGCCAAGAGCCGCTTGTGCACCCGCGGGGGGTGCAGCGGCCGGACGCGGCCGGTCTCGAGGTCGAAGCGGTGCATGACGGCGCGCCGCGCGGGCGGGCCGTACACGCTGAGCATCCAGGTGGTTCCGGCGCCCGGGTTGCCCGTGCGGTGGATCCCGCGCTCGAGCGGGAGCGTGATTTCCGTCTCCCCCGGCGCAAGGGCCAGGCGCTCGGCCGGTTCGAGCCGGGCCAGGTTCGGGTCCGCGCCGTCGTCGGTGCGGCGGTAGCGCAGGACCTCGAGCCGGCCGCGGGCGGACCCGGAGACCCCCCAGGTGACGTGGTCGTGCACGAAGGTGAATTCCCCCGGGCCGTAGAGGTAGAGCCGCAGCGAGAAAAGGCCGCCCGGGTCCTGGTGCAGCACGAACTCGTTCTCGAACACGGTCGCAAGACGCAGGTCGGGAAGGGGACGCCCATCGACGATCCCCTCCAAGACCCCGGCGAGGAGCTCCGCCCGGGCCAGCAGCGCGGGCAGCGCCCCGCGGAAGAAATCGATGCGCTCTTCCGCGCATCCGCAGCGGCCGGCCGCGCCGGACCACCCCCTGCAGACGCGTCGCACCTCGTCCATCGCCGCCGGCCGCACGCCTGCTCCTTCGCCGTCCAATCTCATCTCCGCATCCTCAGTCGTTCTCAAGTCGGACATACTGGTCATAAAAAGCGGCTCCGCCGCCGATGTCGGTCAGACCGGCGCGGATCAGCCGGTTCACGCCCCCGCCGCGGCTCATCCAGTCCCCGCGGCGGTAGACCACCACCGCCGGGTGGAGCCCGGGCAGCGTCCGCACCGTCACCGGCATCCGACCCAGCGGCGAGACCAGGGCCGTCGGCCGGCCGAGGTCGATTTGATCCAGGACCGCGCAGTCCGGCGCCACCCAGACCGACGGGGGCGACGCCTGGTCCCCGGGCAGGATCTGCGAGTGGATGGCCGAGCGCCGCACGAGACTCAGCAGCCGCAGCGGGAAGTCGGGCGGCGCCGGCGGCTCGGGGTGCAGGCGCCGGGGGAAGCGGTAGAGCCCGTCGCGGTGGCCCATTCGCAACCCCTCGTAGGCGATCGCCGGCCGGCTCGAGCGCACGAAGTGCCGGTGCTTGAGGGTTTCCAGGTCGGTGTCGAGCCAGCGCGACTTCAGCGCGGCGCGCAGGCAGTCTTCCGCGGCGGGCATCGGCACGGGCGGGTTCAGCCGCCGGCCGACCTCGGTCACGATCCACAGATCGTCCCGGGCCTCCGGGGGCGGGGCCACCACGGCCGCGGCGTACTGGACGTACTCGTGCAGGTACGAGCCGACGATGTCCTCCTGCTCGAGCATGAGCGTGCAGGGCAGGACGAGATCGGCCCGCTCGGCCGTGTCGGTCATGAAGGCGTCCACCACCACCGTGAACTCCACCCCCTGCAGCGCCTGTGCGGTCGCGAGCGCCCCGGGCGCCTGGTTGACCGGGTTGGCGCCGTTCACCCACAGCAGGCGCACGGGCGGGTCGGCGGCCAGGAGCTCGCGGCCGAGGGCGGCGATGTGGAAGCCGCGCCGTCCGCGGCGGCCGGGGCCCTCGACCCAGCCGAGCTCGAGGTTGCGGTACGAGTGCAGGTGGAAGTGGACGCCGCCGCCGGACACCCCCACGTTGCCCGAGAGCAGGGCGAGCGCGTTGATGAAGCGCACGTTCTCGCCGCCGTAGCGGTAACGCTGCAGGCCCGCGCCGATGAAGGTCGCCAGCGGCCTGACGCGGGCGTAGAGCTCGACCAGGCGCTCCAGGTCGGCCCGGCCGACCTCGCACCCGGCGAGGAGGTCATCGATCGAGGCGTCCGCGATCATCTCCAGGAACGCCTCGGGCCGGCGCGTGTGCGCGAGCACGTCGGCGATCCGCCCCTCGTCGGCCAGCCGCCGGATGACGGCGGCCGCGAGCAGCCGGTCGGTGCCCGGCCGGATGCGGATGTGTTCGCCGGGCCGGGGCGGCCCCTCGCACCCGGGGGAGATCGTCAGCATGCGGGCCCCGTTGCGGCGCGCGGCGTGGAATGCGGCGGCCGTGTGCACCGAGCTGCGCGCCGCGTCCTTGCCCCAGTTCACGACGGCCGCGGCGCGGGCGAGGTCCGCGATGTCGTTGTTCGCGCGCGAGCCGAAGTCCTCCACGCCGGCCATGAACCCCGCGGCGTCGCAGAGCGAGCCCACGATGCGGCTCGCCCCCAGCTGCGCGAAAAACAGCCCGACCGCTTCCTTGAGGACCCCCTTGGCGCCGTCCGAGGGCAGGTGCAGGATGGAGGCGGGCGTGCGGCGGCAGCTCTCGATCTTCTCGGCGCAGAGGTCGAGCGCCGCGTCCCAGGAGATCGTCTGCCGGCGGTCCCCTTTCCGGACCAGGGGGGCACGCAAGCGCTCGGCGCTCGCGAGCCGCCGCAGGTGGCGCCGGGTCTTGGCGCACATCACCCCGCGGGTGAAGGGGCTGTCCGGGTTGGCGGTCAGTCGCAGGGCGCCGGCGGCCGTCGGCTCGAGAACGAGCGAGCAGGCATCCGGGCAGTCGTACGTGCAGGCGGTGATGGCTCTCATGCGGCCGAGCGGGCTGGGGGATAGGCCGCCTCAGGAGGGCGGCGGACGGACGGGTTCACGGCGCTCACAGCTTCTGCATGACCGACTCGACCTTGCGCCGCATGCGGCCGGGCGGTCCCTCGCGGTAGTCGGCCTTGAGCGAGAGGTTCACGCGGCGGCAGTCCGCGCGCATGGCCTCGAAGCAGCGGTTGACGACCGCCATGACCTCGTCCCACTCGCCCTCGATGCAGGTGCCCATCGAGTGGAACTCGTGGGGCAGGCCGCTCGCGCGGACGATGGCGATCGAGCGCGCCACGTAGGCGCTCAGGCTTTCGCCCTGGTCCATGGGGAAGATGGAAAACTCGACGATGACGCTCATGGGGTGGCTCCTGGATGCGGCCGGTTGTTTGACAGGGTCGTAGAGGTTTCCTTATAGTGTTTCCCAATCGAAATCAAATTCCCGGGGAGAAGCCGATGCCGAACGCCGTGCCCGTCCACTATCGCCTGCGCCTGGTCCCCGACCTCTCGCAGTTCACCTTCGAAGGACGGGCCGAGATCCGGCTCGAGCTGACCGCGCCCGCCGAGGAGATCGTCCTGCACGCGGTCGAGCTCGCGGTGTGGAGCTGCGCCCTGCGGGAGGGCGAGCGGTGGGTGCCCTGCGCGTTCCGCGTGGATCCCGGCCGGGAGGAGCTCGCCATCCGCCTGCCGGCCGCGGTCGCGGGGTCGGTCGCGCTCGCGGTCGACTACAGCGGCCGCATCAACGACCGCATGGCCGGGTTCTACCGCACCCGCTACCGCCGCAAGGGGCGCGAGCGCTACGCGGCCGTGACCCAGTTCGAGGAAAGCGACGCGCGCCGGGCCTTCCCCTGCATGGACCACCCCGCCCTCAAGGCCGAGTTCGACATCGAAATGGAGGTGCCCCGCTGCCTGACCGCGGTCTCCAACACGGCGGTCAAGGCCGAGGAGGTGCTCAAGGGCGGCCGCAAACGGGTGACCTTCGAGACCACCCCCCGCATGTCCACCTACCTCGTCTTCTTCGGGGTGGGCGACTTCGAGACCCTGCAGGACCCGGTGGACGTCCGCGTGCGCGCGCTGACGCTCCCGGGCGCGCAGGCGCACGCCCGCTTCGGGCTCGAGTTCGGCCGCAAGGCGCTGCAGTTCAGCGAGGCCTACTACGGGGTCCCGTACCCGCTCTCCAAGATGGACCTCATCGCCGTGCCCGAGTTCGCCTTCGGCGCCATGGAGAACTGGGGGGCCATCACCTTCCGGGAGAACCTGCTGCTGCACTACCCCGGCATCACCTCGCGCGCGGGCGAGGAGCGCATCTGCGAGGTCATCGCGCACGAGATCGCGCACCAGTGGTTCGGCAACCTGGTCACCCCCTCGGACTGGAAATACCTCTGGCTGAACGAGAGCTTCGCCACCTACTTCGGCTTCGGGGTCGTGGCCCACTACCACCCCGAGTGGGGGATCTGGGACCAGTTCCTGAACGGCACGACCGCGACCGCACTGGTCCGCGACGCCATGATCGAAAACCACCCGATCGAGATCCCGGGCGGCGAACACCTGGTCATCAACACGAGCACGGCCCCCATCATCTACAACAAGGGGGGGAGCCTCCTGCGCCAGATCGAGGGGTACATCGGGGCGGACAACTTCCAGAAGGGGCTGCGGGGGTACCTGCAGACGTACGCCTACCGCTGCGCCGAGAGCACCCACCTCTGGGAGGCCTTCGAGGCGGCCGCCGACCGGCCCGTGAACGCCATGGTCAAGAACTGGGTCGAGCAGCCCGGCCACCCGCTGGTGACCGCGCGGCGCGAGGGGCAGACGCTCGTGCTCGCGCAGGAGCGCTTCACGTTTCTGCCCAACCCCTCGGACCAGCGCTGGCTGATCCCGGTCACCCTGCGGCTCTTCGACGCGCATGGGGCCTCTCGCACCACGACCACTACTGATGGACGGCCGCGAGGCGCGCGTCGAGCTCGGGGCGGCCGCGGCCTACAAGCTCAACGCGGGGCAGACCGGCTTCTACCGGGTGAAATACGCCGACCCGGCCGACCTGCGGCGGCTGGGCGGGATGATTGCCGGGCAGGCGCTGCCCGCCGAGGACCGCTGGGGCGTGCAGAACGACCTCTACGCGCTCACGGTGCGCGGCGACGTGACGCTCGACGACTACCTCGCCTTCCTGGACCACTATCGCGGCGAGGAGGCCTACCTGCCGCTCGCCAGCATCGCGTCGAACCTCGCGCACGCCCACGCCGTGGCCGGGCCGGGGGCGCGCCGGCGGATCGAGGATCTGGCGCGGCCCTTCTACGAGGGGACGCTGCGGCGCATCGGTTTCGAGCCGCGGGCGGACGAGGCGCAGACCACCTCCGTCCTGCGCGACCAGCTCCTCTTCGAGGCGGTGCAGTACGGCAGCGGCGAGGCCGAGGCCTTCGCGCTCGCGCGCTACGCCGATCTCGCCGCGGGGCGGCCGGTGCACCCCGACATCCTGCGCAGCGTCCTGCAGACCGCCGCGCGCTGCGGGGACCGCCGCACGTTCAGCCGGCTCGAGCGGCGCTTCCGCCTCTCCGAAAGCGAACACGAGCGCATGACGATCCTGGCCGCCCTCGGCTGCTTCCGCGGCCGGCCGGAGATCGAGACCGTGCTCGAGTACGTGCTGGCCTCCGTGCCGGCGCGCAACCGCTTCATCCCGGTGGTGGCGTTCGCCGCCAACGAGGCGGCGGCCGGCCCCCTCTGGGACTGGTACGTGGGGCAGCTGGCGCGCATCGAAGAGCTCCACCCGATGCTCTACGAGCGGGTCGTCGCGGCCGTCATCCCGGCCGCGGGCCTGGAGCGGCCGGACGCGGTGCGGGCGTTCTTTGCCGACTACGGGCAGCGCACGGAAAAGGCGCGCGACGTGATCCGCCTGTCGCTCGAGCGGCTGGAGATCAACCTCCGCCTGCGGGAACGGGTCACGCGGTTGATCTGACGGATTGGACCGATCGGGGTCGGATCCGTCCGATCTACCCCGCATCCGGACGCCCCGCCCTTGACACCGCGAGACGGTTTTCGTTATAGCCTTACCACATCTGCCGCCCGCAGCGCTTCCTCTCTTCACGGCACAGGCAACCACACGACGCATCCGGACCGCACCGCGGCGCACCGGCGCCGGACCACGCTCGGAAGTGACAGGCGCATGAACCGACGCACCTTCCTGAAACTTGCCGGCCTGGGCAGCGCGACCTTCGCGGCCGGCTGCAGCCCGGAATCCCCCAAGTACCTTTACAGCCTGGTGCGCGCGCCCGAGGACATGGTCACCGGCAGCCCCGCCTGGTACGCCTCCACCTGCCGCGAGTGCCCGGCCGGCTGCGGCGTGGTGGCCAAGAACCGCGAAGGCCGTTTGATCAAGCTCGAGGGCAACCCGCTGCACCCCGTCAACCGCGGCAAGCTCTGCATGCGCGGTCAGGCCGCGCTCCAGTCCGCTCTACACCCCGACCGCCTGAAGACCCCGCTCGCTGAAGGAGAAGGGCAAGTTCGTGCCCGTGTCTTCGACCGGGCGCGCGCGCTTTTGAAACGCGCGGCCTGGGAGGCGGCCGCCCAGGGGCCCGACCGGGTGCGGGTGCTGACCGAGATCGTCGGCGAAACGCAGATGCAGCTCTTCCGCGCCGCGCTCGGCAACTGGAACTCGCGCCGCCTGATCGTCTACGAGCCCTTCGCCTACGAGGCGCTCAAGACCGCCAACCGCGAGGTGTTCGGGGTCGACGGGCTGGTGTCCTACCGCATGGAGCAGGCCGACGTGCTGCTGGGCTTCGGCGCCGAATTCCTGGAGACCTGGCTGTCGCCGGTCGAGTACGCCTGGAAGTTCAAGGCCATGCACGCGGCCGCGCGGCGCCGAAGAAGGGTTTCTTCTTCCTGGTGAGCCCGTTCCTGACCCTGACCGGGACCAACGCCGACCGCTGGCTCGCCTGCGCGCCCGGCAGCGAGTCGGTCCTGGCGCTCGGCCTGGTGCGCCACCTGCTCGACATCCGGCGCGGGCGGCACCTGGCTCCCGCGCTGCGCGCGGCCCTGGACACGGCGACGCAGGCCTATCACCCCGGAGGCCGTCGTGCAGCGCTCCGGCCTCCCCCTCGCGGCCTACGAGCGCCTGGTGGTGATGCTGGCCGAGGCCCAGAGGCCGCTGGTGCTGGGGGCCGGCAGCGGTCTCGCGGACGACAACGGCCTGCGCACGTCAACCTGGCGGCCAACCTCCTGAACCTGATCCTCGACCCGAAGCTCAGCCGCATCGACGCGGTCAACCGCCACCGGGTGGAGACGGCCGACCGGCGTGCGGACGTGCTCGAGTTCTTCCGGGAGCTCGGTCCGCGGGCGGAGTCCTGATCCTCAACTCCTGCAACCCGGTCTTCGGCCTGCCGCCGGACAGCGGTGTCGCCGAGGCGCTCGGCCGACCCGGACCTCTTCGTCGTCGCCTGCGGCAACTTCCTGGACGAAACCGCCGAGCTCGCCGCACCTGGTGCTGCCGGTCGCCCACCCGCTGGAAACCTGGGATGACTTCGGCGGCTGGCGCCGATCGAGTCGCTGCTCCAGCCGGCCATGGGCGCGATCTTCGACGGTCCGCCGCTCTGGGAGACCTCCTGCTCGAGGTCGGCTTCAAGGCGTCCGGCCCGCCCCCGACTACAAGACCTATGTCGCGCAGCGCCTGCAGCGGGAAGGGCGCATCCGGGACGAGCTCCAGTGGGTGCGCGCCCTGCAGCAGGGCGGGGTTTTCCCGCCGCGGCGAGCCGCCCGTCGCCTCCCCCGAGCACGGCCCGAGCGCCTGCCGGCCGCCCTGGCGGCCCCCGGCCGCGGTCCACCGGCCTGGCCTTCGCGGCGGTCGTGCCCTCCGTGCGGCAGTTCGACGGTCGCGGAGCGAACCGGCCCTGGCTGAGCGAGATCCCCGACCCGGTCACGCGTGGCGTGGCAGAACCCGATCCTGGTGCACCCGGACACCGCCCGGGCCAACGGGATCGCCCCGGCGGACCTCGTGCGCGTGCGCCACCCGGCGAGTCGCCTCGAGGCGCCGGCCTACCTGACCGAGGTCGTCCGGCCGGGGGTGCTGGTGCTGGGCATCGGCTACGGCCACTCCGCCTACGGGCGCTACGCCCCGCGGACGCGAAGCCGGGCGCCGAATTCTCTCCCACCGATTCTGTGACTTGCCTTTTTTGCGCTACGTGCCGCCGGCGGGCCAACCCCTTTGCCGTTGCTGTCCGCGGCCGCGACCCCGGCTGCGGCGGGCCGAGCTCCGCGATCGACGTGCGCATCGAGCGGACCGGCCGTACGGTGAAAATCGCCCAGACCGACGGCAGCCGCATCCAGCACGGCCGCGCCATCCTGCTGTCGGTCACGCTGGAGGATCTGCCAAGGCCGCCGCCCCCGCCGAAAGCCGGGCTGACCATGGACGATTTCCCGCTCACCCTGCCGCTGCCCGAGGGCTACAACCCCCGGCGCGATTTTTACCCCGCCCACGACCACGACCAGCTACCGCTGGGGCATGGTGGTGGACCTCGACCGGTGCATCGGCTGCGGCGCCTGCGCGGCCGCCTGCTACGCCGAAAACAACGTCGGTGTCGTCGGCGAGCGCGGATCATTCAGGGCCGGAAGATGTCCTGGCTGAAAATCGAGCGCTACCACGACGAGCGGCGCATGGAGCGCGTGATGTTCCTGCCCATGCTCTGCCAGCACTGCGACAACGCGCCCTGCGAGTCGGTCTGCCCGGTCTACGCCCCGCACCACTCCGCCGAGGGCCTGAACAACCAGATCTACAACCGCTGCATCGGCACCCGGTTCTGCTCCCAGAACTGCCCCTACAAGGTGCGGCGCTTCAACTGGTTCGACCTGGGAGTGGCCGGAACCGCTGAACCTGCAGCTCAACCCCGAGGTCACCGTGCGCAGCAAGGGTGTCATGGAGAAGTGCTCCTTCTGCATCCAGCGCATCAAGGAGGCGCGCACGACGGCCAAGAACGAGAACCGGCCGATTCGCGAAGGCGAAGTCACCCCGGCCTGCGTCCAGACCTGCCCGACGGACGCCCTGGTCTTCGGCAACCTGATGGACCGGGACAGCCGCGTGCGCCGGCTCTGCGACGACCCGCGGGCCTACCAGGTCATGGGGTATCTCAACACGAAGCCGGCCGTGATTTATTTGAAGAAGGTGCTGCACGAGGTTTGACGAAGTGCAAGAAACCGTTTTAGGTTTTCGGCGTTAGGGTTTAAGCCAAAAAATTTCCGGGAATGGTGTTTACTTAACACTGGGCACTCAACACTTAAAACCGATCCCCGCACGGCGGGGCGGAGCGCTCATCACCGCAACCAAACACTAACCACAAAACACTAAGCACCCATGTCCGATCTCACTTTCGCGCAAATCGACCAGACCGTATTGAACACCCTGGAGCGGCCCCGCCCGCGTTACTGGGTTTTCGTCGGCGCTCGTGTTGTGCGGCGTGCTCCTGGGGGCCGGTGCCTGGACCTACCAGATCTTCGTCGGCATCGGCGTCGGCGGCCAGAACATCCCCGTGGTCTGGGGGACCTATCTCATCAACTTCGTCTTCTGGGTCGGTATCGCCCACTCCGGGACGCTCATTTCCGCCATCCTGCACCTCTTCCGGGCCGGCTGGCGCAACCCGATCGCCAGGGCGGCCGAGACCATGACGGTGTTCGCGGTCTGCGTTGCCGGGCTTTTCCCCTTCATCCACCTGGGGCGCGTCTGGCAGGTCTACTACATGCTCCCGATTCCCAACCAGCGTTTCCTCTGGCCGAACTTCCTATCGCCGTTGGTGTTCGACGTGGTGGCCATCAGCACCTACCTCACGGTGAGCTCGCTCTTCTGGTACACGGGGCTCGTACCGGATCTGGCCGTCGTGCGCGACCGCTCCACCGGTCTGCGGTACAAGATCTTCCGCATTCTTTCGCTGGGCTGGACCGGGGCCCACCACCAGTGGCTGAACTTCAGCCGCGGCTACCTCTTCTTTGCGGCGCTCGCAACCCCGTTGGTGATCTCGGTGCACAGCGTCGTTTCCTGGGACTTTGCGCTGGGGATCGTCCCGGGATGGCACACCACCATTTTCGCACCCTACTTCGTGGCCGGCGCCATCCATTCGGGCCTGGCCATGGTGTTGACGCTCATGATTCCGTTGCGGCGTATTTTCCGTTGCGAACGGATTATCACCATGGATGTTTTGGAAAATGTCGCCAAAACCATCATCCTCACCGGCCTCATCGTGGGGCTGGCATACGGGACGGAGTTTTTCATTGCCTGGTACAGCCGCAACCCGGTCGAAATCGAATCCTTCCGCTGGCGGGTGGAAGGACCATACGCCTTCGGGTTCTATTTCATGGCGCTTTGCAACGTCCTGATCCCGATGCTGCTGCTTCTCAAGCCTCTGCGCCGCAGCATTTCCTGGCTGTTCGGCATATCGCTGGTCATCAACTTCGGCATGTGGTGGGAGCGTTTCGTCATCATCGTCGGTGGGGTGGCCCACGACTATCCCCCCCATTCATGGGGGTTCTATACCCCTTCCATCAGTCGAGTACACGATACTGGTGGGGAGCTTCTGCCTGTTCCTTTTCCTGTTCCTGCTCTTCGTCAAGCACATGCCGTCCATATCCATGACCGAGATGAAGGAGACCGCACCCCATGTCGGCTGAAACCTGCATCATGGGTCTGTTCAGAGACGACGGGAAGGCCGCCCGGGCCATCCAGGAACTGGAGCCGGCGGGGTTCAGTTTCAAACGCGCTCACAGCCCCATCCCCAGCCACAAGATCATGGAGGCCCTCAGCCTCAAAAAGAGCCGCGTGGGGTGGTTCACTCTGACCGGGGGGATTCTCGGGTTCCTGAGCGGTTTTTCACTGGCCATTTATTGCTCGGTCCAATGGAACCTGATCGTCAGCGGCAAGCCGATCGTTTCGCTGATCCCCTTTTTCATCGTCGGCTTCGAGTTCACGATCCTGTTCTCCGTCTTCGGCAATGTGATCGGCCTGCTGGTCTGCTCGCGGCTGCCCGACTACAAAGGGCTCGAACTCTACGACCCGCGCTGCTCCGGCGAGCACTTCGGGGTGCTCGCCTCTTGCGAAAGCAATCGCCGGGGCGAGTTGATGGGCTTTTTCCAAAAGAAGGGCGGGGAGGTCAGGGTGTTCGAATGAAACCAACCATGCCATTGGGCGTACCAGACGCCTCGGCCCGGCCGAAGCGCTCGGTCTTTGCCCTGGGAGCGGTTCTGGCCGCCATCGGCCTCGGCACCTTTATCGTCGGTGCCGCCGGCGAGCATCCGGCGCACGCCTGGCAGGCTTACCTCATCAATTTCCTGCTGTGGTCGGCGATCGCACAGGGAGCCGTGCTCTTCTCGGCCGTCACCCACATCACCAAAGCGCGTTGGAGCGGCCCGCTGGACGGCCTGTCCGGGGCCTTTGCCGGTTTCTTCCCGCTGTCCTTCGGTCTTTTCCTGCTCCTGTTTCTTGGGAAGGCTCACGTTTTCCCCTGGATGCACGAAGACCTGCACGGCAAGGAGATCTGGCTGAACCTTCCGTTTCTGTTTGCCCGCGACGCGGCGGGCCTCCTCATCCTGTATGGTGTCGGGTTCGCTTTTCTTGCGGATGCGCTCAAATTGAGGCTCAACCCGACCCTCGCCACCACCGGCTTGCGTCGCTTTGTGCGTTGTGCGTCACTGCGTGACGGCATCGAGGTGGATCGCATCAAGCGCCGAATGAGCCTCTGGGCCGGTCTGTATATCTTCGCGTTTGCCTTCGTGCTCAGCCTGATCGGGTTCGACCTGGTCATGAGCATGGACCCCCACTGGGTGTCGACCCTTTTCGGGGCCTATCATTTCGTGAAGGCCTTCTACGTCGGTTTGGGGGGCTTGATCATCCTTGCCGCAATCGTTTACCGGCAGCCAGGGAAAAAGGGCAGGGCTGGCCGCCAAATCATTTTCACGACATCGGCAAACTCTTTCTCGCCTTCTGCCTGGTGTGGGCGGATTTCTTCTACGTCCAACTCGTGGTGATCTGGTACGGCAACCTCCCGGAGGAGACCCATTATGTGATTCTGCGCACCATGCTGCCGCCCTGGCGGCCGCTGGCGTGGACGGTGTTTATTATGTGCTTCATAATCCCCTTCCTCGTCCTCATCAATAAACGCGTCAAGACAATACCGCAGGTTCATGATGGGGCTGTGCGGAACGGTCATCCTGGGGATGTGGCTGGAACATTTGCTGCTCATAGGCCCTGCCTTGAACCACGAGGCCGCGGAGGTGCCGCTGGGCATAACCGACGGGCTCATTTTTGCCGGATTCCTGGGGCTGATGGTGCTGGCGGTGGCCTACACGCTCAGGCTTTTCCCGGAGCTGAGCTCGGGGTCAGAAAAAGAATTGCACGCGGGATCGTGATGGAGAAAGGTGCGGAACTTGAAGCGAAATCGAGCAGCCCTGTTCGTCGCCGGGGGTAGCGTCCTGTTCGCCGCCGCCTTCCTTTATTTCTATTATGTGCAGCCGGAGGAGATCGGCCCGGGGCAGCCGATCCCCTTCAGCCACAACGTGCACGCCGGGATCAAGGAGATCCAATGTCAGTTCTGCCACCCGTACGTGGCCTACTCCAACTTCCCCGGGATCCCGCCGGTGGAGAAATGCCTTTACTGCCACAATTACATCATCGTTAAATTCCCCTGGATCCAGAAAGAGCACGATTATTTCAACACCCGCACGCCCACCCCCTGGGTCAAGGTAAACTACATTCCCGAACATGTCTTTTTCAACCATCAGCGGCATATCAACAGCCAGATTGCCTGCGAGCAATGCCACGGCGAGGTCAAGAACCTCCAGCGCCTGCCGCAGAAAACGTGGCAGATGGGGATGTGCATCGAGTGCCATCGCGAAAAAAAAGCGAATGTCGACTGTTGGCTGTCGTGTCACAACTAAGGATGGTTCATCTTGAGCACAGCTGAAGAAAACATTCCTCACGGCAACCAGACGGCCCGGGCGTTCATGCTGACCTCGGCCCTGTGGTTCGCGCTGGCGACCACCTTCGGCCTGATCGCGGCGAGCCTACCTGGTCGCGCCGGACTTCATGTCCAACATCGAGTACATCCACTTCGGCCGGATGCGTCCGATGCACGTCAACGCCGTGCTCTTCGGGTTCGTGACCCCGGGGCTGATCGCGGTCGCCTTCTACTTACCTGCCGCAGCTACTGAAAACGACGCTCTACAGCGACCGGCTCGGGGTGGTGTCGGCCGTGGTCTGGAACATCTCCCTGGCGGCCGGGGATGATCGGGGTGTCCCTCGGGCACTGCCAGGGCCGCGAGTACGCGGAGCTGCCGTGGGCGGTGGACCTCATGGTCATCGATCGAGCTTCGCGCTGGTGATCGTCAACGTCCTGATGACCATCCGGCAGCGCACCGAGCCGATTCTCTACGTGTCCATCTGGTACGCCGCCGCGGCGGTGGTCCTGACCGCCTGCACCTACGCGCTCGGCAACGTCGATCTGGAAGCCGGACACCGGGGCGCTGAGCGGGATCCCGGACGCGATCCTGCTCTGGTTTTACGGTCACAACGTCTTCGGCCTGCTGCTCTCGCCCATGGCGCTCGCGGTCGCCTACTTACGTGCTGCCGATCGCCACGCGCAGCCCGCTTTACAGCCACACGCTGTCGCTGCTCGGGTTCTGGTCGCTGATCATCGTCTACACGCACGTCGGCACCCACCACCTGCTGCAGGTGCCGGTGCCGACCTGGCTCAAGACGATCGCCATCGTGGACAGCATCGCCATGGTGATCCCGGTCATGGTCTTCCTGATCAACATCTGGTACACGGTGCGCGGCCGCCTGGGCGACATCCACGCCGACATCGGCGCCAAGTTCGTCTTCACCGGCACGATCTACTACTTCTTCGTCAACATCCAGGGCTCGATGATGGCGCTGCCCGACGTGCAGCGCATCACGCACTTCAACAACTGGGTGGTGGCGCACGCGCACATCGGGGTGCTCGGCTTCGCCGGGGTCACGGCGCTGGGCGGGATCTACTTCGTCCTGCCGCGGGTGACGGGCCGGCCGCTCTACAGCCGCTTCCTGGCCGACCTGCAGTACTGGCTGGTCCTGATCGGCATCACCGGATTCGCGATCGTGCTGACCATCGTCGGGCTGATCCAGGGTCAGGCCTGGTACAACGGCGAGACCCTCTACCGCACCCTGCCGAAGATCCAGCCCTACTACGTCACGCGCGCCGCGCTCGGGCTTCTCATCGTGGTCGGCGCCTACATCGGGCTCTACAACATCGTCCGCTCGCTCTATTTCAACCGCGGGGTGACCGCATGAGAATGACCCCTGCCGTCGTCCTGGTCGGCGTCCTGCTCCTGCTCGGGGCCATCGCGCTCACGATGGTCTACTGGCCCTACGCCCGGCAGGACACGACCCCGTCGGAGATCTTCCGCGCCCGCACCGCCGAGGAGAACGCCGGCCGCGCGATCTACATCGCCAACGGCTGCGTCTACTGCCACACGCAGTCCATCCGCAGCTTCGACTGGGACCAGGGGGCCGAGCGCATCGCGCAGGCCGGCGACTACGTCGCGGACGAGCCGATCCAGCTGGGCTCGCAGCGCACCGGGATCGACCTCTCGCGCGAGGGCGGCGAGCACCCGGACGACTGGCACCTGCCGCACTTCATCAACCCGCGTTACGACGCGGCCGAGCTCGATCATGCCGCCCTTCGAGTGGCTCGGCCCCGAGCGCATCCGGCTCCTGACCCGCTACGTGCAGAGCCTCGGGTTCAAGGACGCCGACCGGCGCATGGAGCGGCAGGCCGAGTGGAAGCGGAAGTCCATCGAGGCCTACGAGGCCGGGCCCGCGGCCAACGTGCGCTGGCTGGTCGAACACGTTCCCGACGGCTGGCACACGGTGCCCAACCCCTACCCGACCTCGAAGCCCGCGCTGCAGCGCGGCCACCGCATCTACCAGTACTTCTGCATCGGCTGCCACGGGCCGATCGGCGACGGCATGGGCCCGGCCCAGCCGCACCTCTACCCGCCCCCGCTCAACTTCACGCTGCTCCAGGGGCGCGAGATCTCGGGCGGCATCCTGTACTACCAGATCATGAACGGCATCACCGGGACGGCCATGCCCTACTTCAAGCGCGACCTCGAGTCCCAGAAGATCTGGGAGGTCGGGGACTACGTGGCCCATTATTTCATCAACCAGAGCGACGCCAACAGGCGCCGCGCGGCATCGACGCCGCCTGGGAACCCTGAACGGACGAAGGGCGGGACCCATGTACTTCCCCTTTTTCGTGGCCTACATGGTCGTCGGGTTCGCGGTCAGCCTGGCGGTGTTCTTCTGGGCGCTGACCCGCGGCCAGTTCAACGACCAGCAGCGGGCGCGCTTCCTGGCGCTGGACGGGGCCGCCCCGGCCGTCCCGGCGCGGCTGACGCGCAGGGGGCTGATCGAAACCGTGGCGCTCTTCGCGCTCGCCTGCTGCGGCCTGTCGGGCAGCGTCGCCGCGGTCATCTTCGCCCTCACCCACGCCGGGTGAGCAGGCCGTCGAGGTCAACCATGCGCCTGTTCGAAGCCCTCAACAGCGAGCACCTGGTCCTGTACTTCTGGCCCGACCCTGGCCTTTGTCGTGGTGTTCGCGGTCGGCCTCGCGTTCATGCACGCGCGGCGCCGGGGCTCGGACGAGCGGCTGACCCGCATCATCGAGGAGTACCCCGGGGGGCATCCAGGGCCGCAACGCGCCCTTCCCGCTCGTCGTCACGCTGACCATCGCCGCGACGATCGCCTGGGGGCTTGCTCTACATCGTCCTGACCGGGATCTTGAAGGTGAGGATCTGACATGCATCCGGAACACGCACCCTCGGCCGTGAAGACCTGGGCGCTCGTGGCGGCCATGGTGGGCGATCGTCTTCTTCCAGGGGCTGCTCGCCTACCTGGTGATCGGCAACCTCGGCATGCCCGACTGGGACTACCGGCCGGTCGCCGACGTGCCCGGCGAGTCCGCCTACGCGAACTACCCGCCGCTGCCCAACCCGCAGCACGTCCTCGGGACCCAGGGCGCGGAGGCCTACCCGCTCCAGGTCATGCCGCTGCAGGGGGCCAAATGAGAAAAGCGTCCGCACTGGCCATCCTCCTCGTCGGGGCGATCGGCGCCTACCACCTGCTGATGTTCTACGACAACTCCTTCCGCTACGGGCGCATGCGCGAGACCCCGGCCGTGCGGCCGCACGAGGAGCCGATCCCGGTCATGCACGCCGGGGTCGTACCGGTGCGGGGCGGCGAGGCCGTCCTCCGCGCGACACCGGCCGCCGCGCTGCGTTCGCCGTTCGCGCCCGGCGACGAAAAGGCCGTCGCCCGCGGCCGGGCGGTCTACTTCACCTTCTGCGCCCAGTGCCACGGCCCGAACTTCGACGGCAACGGCACCGTGGGGCAGAGCTTCGTCCCCCCGCCGACCGACCTGCGCTCGGCCAAGGTGCAGGCCGCGCCGTCCGGAGAGCTGTTCAAAAGCGTGAGCTACGGGGTCCCGGGCGGCCGCCAGCCCGCCCTGGACACCACCATCGGCGTCAACGACCGCTGGAGCGTCATCGCCTTCGTCCAGTCGCTCGGGGCGCGGCGCTGACCGCCGTTACGGCCATGCCCAAAGCCCAGCCGTTCCCCACCCGCTCCGACGCCGCCGGGCACGCGTGCGAGCTGTGCGGCGCGCCGACCGGACCCGCCGCGGTGGAGGCCGTCTTCGAGGCCGACACGCGGCGCTTCTGCTGCACCGGTTGCCGCCAGGTCTACGCGATCCTGCTGCAGGCCGCCGGCAGCGCCGACCCCGAGCTCTTCCGCCGCTCGGAGCTTTTTCGCCGCTGCCGCGAGAACGGCATCATCCGCGGGCCGGAGTCGGCCTCCGCTGCGAGCGGCCCCGCGGCGAGCGAATCGGACGACCCGAGCCTCGAGCTGACGCTCACGATCGACAACCTCCGATGCCCGGCCTGCGCCTGGCTGATCGAAGTCGTGCTCGGCCGCACCCCCGGGGTGCGGTCGGCCGTCTGCGGCTTCGCGACCGACCGGCTGCAGGTCCGCTACGATCCCATCACGATCGACCCCGTCCGGCTGGTGGAGACGCTGCGCCGGTACGGCTACCGGGCCACCCCGCCCGGGGATGCGACCGGCCAGGACGCGACGCGCCGCGAGTGGGTCCGCTTCGGGGTGTCGGCCTTCCTCGGCATGAACGTCATGATGCTCTCCTGGGCGCTCTACGTCGGCTTCTTCAGCCACCTCGGCGAGGAGGCCGTCGCGAGCATCTCCTGGCCGATGGCGGCCATGGCGGCCGTGGTCGTGGGCTACGGGGGCGCCCCCTTCCTGGTCCAGGCCTGGCGGGGGATCGTCCGCTCGGCCTTCGGCATGGACCTCCTGGTGGCGGTGGGGGCGCTGAGCGCCTTCGGGCTGAGCACCGTCAACCTGCTGGCCGGCAGCCTGCATCTCTACTACGACACCGCCTGCATGCTGGTGACCCTCGTGCTGCTGGGTCGCCTGCTCGAGCGCCGGGCCAAGGGCGAGGTGCGCGCGGGGCTCGAGACCCTGCTGGCGCTCATGCCCGGCAAGGTCTGTCTCGTGGAGGAGCGCTTCCCGGTGGGCCGCTACGTGGCGACCGACCAGCTCGCCGCCGGCGACCTCTACCGGGTCGCGGAAAGCGAGATCGTGGCTGCGGACGGGGTGGTGGTCAGCGGGCACGGGGACGGTCGACGAGGCCTCCCTCACGGGCGAGCCCAAGCCGCTCGTGAAGCGGCCCGGCGACCCGATCCGCAGCGGCAGCCGCGTGCGCCGGGGCACCTTCACCATCTGCGCGGGCCAGGTCGGCCCCGAATCGACCCTCGGCCAGATGATCGCGCTGATCCGCCGCACGCTCGACGGCCGGCCCCCCGGCGACGACCGCACCGAGGCCGTCCTGCGCGGGTTCGTGCCGGCCATCCTGCTCCTGGCGACCCTCACGGGAGTCTGGGTGTGGGCGCGCGGCGCGGGGACGGAGGCGGCGGTGATGCGCGCGGTGGCCGTGACCGTGATCGCCTGCCCCTGCGCCCTCGGGATGGCCATCCCGCTCGCGCGCGTGGCCGGCGTCGCGCTGGCCGCCCGGCGCGGGATACTGGTGCGCAGCTTCGAGGCCTTCGAGCGCGCGCGGGCGGTCGACACGGTCGTGCTCGACAAGACCGGCACGGTCACCAGCGGGGACTGGCGGCTGCAGGAGATCCTGCCCTGCGGGGACTTCACGCGGGAGAAGGCGCTCGCGCTGGCGGCCGGGCTCGAGCAGGGGGCCGCCCACCCGATCGCCGCCGAGCTGCGGCGCGAATCCCAGGAGCGGCGGCTGCGGCCGGAGCGGGTCAAGGTCGTCCAGGCCGAGGAGAGCGGCGTCAGCGGGCTGTGGGAGGGGATCGAGGCGAAGATCGGCTCGGGCGCGTTTCTGGCCGAGGAGTTCGCCGGCCTGGAGCCGTCGCCCGGCGCGGGGGTCGACCGTGAGGCCGGCCGCTCGCTCGTCTACCTCGGGGCCGGCGGCCGGCCGGCGGCCGTGTTCGTGTTCGGGGACGCGCTGCGCGCGAACGCGGCCGAAGCGGTCGCGGCGCTGCAGCGCCGCGAGATCCGCCCGATCCTGGTCTCCGGCGACGGGGCGGACACCACCCGGGCGGTCGGCCGCCGGCTGGGGATCCCGGAGGCCCACGGCGGGCGGCTGCCGGCCGACAAGGCGGCGCTCGTCTCCGAGCTGCGGCGGCGCGGCCGACGGGTCGCCGTGGTCGGCGACGGGGTCAACGACGCCCCCGCGATGGCGGCCGCCGATCTCTCGCTGGCGGTCTTCGCGGGCGGCAGCCTCGGCCGGGAGGTGGCCGACGTCACCCTGATGCGCTCCGACCCGCTCCAGATCCCGGAGTTCCTCGGCTTCGCGGCCACGGTCAACCGCACCATCCGCCAGAACCTGGCCTTCACCTTCATTTACAACGCGATCGCCATCCCGGTGGCCATGGCCGGACTGCTGTCCCCGCTGGTGGCCGTCTGCGCCATGCTCCTGAGCAGCCTCTCCGTCATCGGCAACACCTGCCGGCTG
>CAWHEZ010000031.1:0-72005 GCA_963828345.1 uncultured delta proteobacterium | reverse complement strand
CCAGGGCGGCCGCGGAGGCCCTTGCGGCCTTTCTGCTCGGCATCCGGCAGGGGCTCGCATCCGGCGAGCAGGTCCGGATTCGCAACTTCGGGGGGTTTGCCGTCGTGGCGGGCGCCCGCCGAAAAGCGGTCCGTTTCCGGCCGGCGAGCAGGCTCAGAAGGCTGGTGGACACGGCCCAGCCGGAAAACGTCGACCCCCTGCTGGAGGAGCTCCGGCTCGGCCTCGAGAGCTCGTTCCAGATCGAAGGCATATTGAACGCGCATTCCGCGTGGCTCGAGTCCGGCGCTCCTCCCGGCGCGCGGCCCGGGGAGATGGCCGGGGCCGACCTGAAGGGCGTCGATCTCTTCGGGGCCAACCTGAGATTCGCGAAACTCACGGGCGCGATCATGACCTGCGCCGACCTGAGCGATGCGGACCTCGAAAGTGCGGACCTCAAGCAAGCCGATCTCACGGGGGCCAGCCTCGCGTGGGCGAACCTGAATGGCGCGGACATGTCGGGCGCGTGCCTGAGGGAGGTCGACCTGCGGTGGGCCGACCTCCGGAGGGCCAACCTCAGCAACGCCGACCTGGGGGGCGCGAATCTCTCGGGGGCAGATTTAAACGACGCGATCTGCGCCGGAGCCAACTTCGGAGGCGCGCGGCTGGAAAACACCATCCTTGCAAAACGATACGCCCGGCCGCCCGGCCGGATCGAGCTGCTCAAACGAAGGCTCGGGTTCTGAGGCTGGCTCAGGCCTGCGCCCGAGGGTTGCGCGTCACTCGATCTTCACGTTCAACTGGACCGGCCGTCCGCGGCGCTCGGCCATGATCGATACTTCGCCGCCCCGGGCGAGCCGCTGGAAGAAGTACTCGAGGTCTTGCGGAGAGTTAAATTCCTCTTCGTCAACCCCCTTGATGACGTCCCCGGTGCGGAGGCCGGCCTGCCAGAGCACATCCTTGGCCCGCAGCCGGCCGACTGAAAAACCCGACAGGGTGCCGTTCTCCGTCTGAGGCGACAGTTTCAGCTCCTCGACCGTTTTCCGAATATCCTCCGGCGAAGCCGGGACCTCGGTGAGCCTCACCTGGAAAACGCCCGGCATTTCTGCAGCCTGGGGCTGCTGAATCGCCGGCGCGGCTGCTTGGGCCGCCGTTCGCCCGCCCTTGCCCGGTTCCTCGTCGACCGACAACCGCCGGCGGGAGCCGTCCGCGTTCTCCACGACGACGTTGTTGCGCAGGATCGCCCGGATCACCACCTTGCCGACACGTTCCTGCTCCTGGTACATGACCTGCTCGCGCGTGGACAGGGTTTCGATGATCGCGTAGTTCCGGGCCGGGTCCTTCCCGACGGCCGTGCCGATCAGCTTCAGCCCGATGTCCCTCCCGGCCAAGGCGATGTTTTCGAGGTCCACCTTGTCCTGGGTCGCAACGGCCGCCGGGGCGACGCCAAAGAGATTCCGTTTCCACACGACCCGGTACTGCTGCAACGGAGGCGCGGCCGTTTGAGCCGTCACAGGCTCCCTCGCGGAAGCCGCAGCCGGCTCAGCCACATCGCGAACCGCTGACTCCCGCAGATCGAGGATCTCGGATCCGACCGTCCACCCCAGGTACAACACGAGCAGCCCGAGCATCGCATTGACCGCGTGGAGCACCCACCGTTCGACGGAGGGCACCCACTCGGCCCTCACATGCCGCCTGCGATGCACGGGTGAGGAAGGGGCTGTCTGGGGTGCAGAGGGTGGCCGGGGGGGCTCAACCGGAGCGGCATCGCTCGCTGGGCTCAAATCGGAAAGAGCGGGACCGCTGCCGGGGTCGGCGGCGGCATGCAGCATCACGTCGCCGCTCCCGCCGTGCGTCTCCAGTTTGACGACATCCTGGACGAGCAGGCTCGGTTCCCGCAAACCCGAATTCCGCTCGCGCAGACGGGGGTTGAATGAAATCAGTGCGTCGAGCTGTTCGTCGGTGGGATCGAGCGCTCCGGCCAGGAATCGCTCCTCGAGGACCTTCAACCGCAGCTCGCTCCGGTGCAGGCCGTTTTGCCGGAGAATGGTGCGAACGATCGACTCGGATACCGTTCTGCCGTCCGATTTGAGATCGGACGCCAGACGCCGGGCCCCGCGCTTCGGGCGGGCCAGGGCGGCCTGAATTACCCCTTCGGTCAGCTCAGGGTCAATTGGGAGGGGGGTATTTTTCTTTTTAGCCATGGATTTGAAAGTGGCGAACCCAGGGGATGCTCAACCCCGGCCGCTGCATATGCCGGCAGATGCATTAGCCTCAAATCGGAATTGTGATCACTATAATCCCTTATCAGCATTTCTCCAACGTTCATGGTGCCCATATGCATACACTGCGCCCATAGTCTGAGATTCGCAGACTTCGAGACGGTGCTCAAGGGAGTCTGCCGGGAGCAGGTGAGAGCGGGTTCGGTTTGCGAAGCGGGCGACTATCGCGTGCGAAAGAGCGTGGAAGGGCTCACATTCGAAATCGCCATTGACCGCAACCCGCCTGGTTTGGGGGGGAAACGAGATCCGGATCGATGGATGCAGGAGGCGAATGTCCTTTCCGCTCCCCGGCGTTACTTTATCTAAACGACTAGATGCTTTAAACCGGTAGCAAATCGGGTATTTCCATTAACGCAGATCGGCTTTGACCACTTGACCTGAGCAAGACACATGGAGCGGAATCCATCTTCGATCTTCGTTTTGGAAGGCTCAAACGAGATTCGTGTTGTCCTGCAAAGCAGAACCGTCCCCTCTTTCAACTGCACCTGCAGTTCGGCATACAAACCGGAATCACAGTAATTCTTCATGTTACCGCAAAAAGCCTCATTGGAGTTTCGACTGCTAAGGTAGCTGCAGACAATCGAGCTGTCGATTTCATACCGGCTGCTGGTTCTGTTTTCCACAAGGCACCTCCATTCGTTGGAACCCGAAGGTTTGGATTATGGCAACATCCTTTGTGGCAGTAGCGCCTGATGGGCTCCGGTCTGAATCCCCTCTCCTCTACCTGAGGCTTCTTTCCGGCCGGGTGAAACCGTGACACCTGGCGCAGTCGTATTTTTTATCCTTCACATGTTTCTCGTGAACGGATTTGAACCCCGGATTCCTCTTGCTCCCATGGCACTGGCTGCACACCGCGGTTTCGGCAGCCTTCAAGCCGTATCCCAGATCCGCCTTCAGGTTCATCCGGGTTGCAGATCCGTGGCAGGCCACACAGGTCAGCGCTTGGGAAGGTGGGCTGACTTGATGGTTAAGCAACTGGAAGGTGTCTGTCTTGACCCAGCTGAAGGCATCCTGGTCGGAGTACCCCATGTTTTTAAGCCCGGCCTGGGTGGCCAGCGTCGCCCTGTTCTTGGCATCCGCGCTGCGGAAATACACACTCGTGTCCAAGGCAATCAGCTCTTTTGAGTCATTTCGCATGGGCTGTTCGGCGGTCTTGTACTTGAATGGGTAGAGCTTGTTGTCAGGCGAAGTGTCGTCCACCGCCCCGTCGGGTCGGGACGTGGGGTAGGCTCCGGTCTTCGGGTCGATCTGGGCGGCTTCACCGAGAACGTAGTTGTAGCTGTAGAGGTTCCAGAACCGGTATTTCGGGATCAGATTGTTGGCCTTGGTGGCGGCCGGATGATACGGGACCGCCGTGGCGTTCGAACTCAGCCAGCTCCGGTGTGTTTCGGTGGCCTCGTCCGCAGCGGTGTCGCTGGCGTTTTTCGCATAGGTGGGAATGTGACAGGTCTGGCAAGCCACCCGCGCCACATGGCGGTTGATATCTTCCGTGCCGTGCCCGCCGGTGGTTGTCTTGTTCGTGTGGCAGTTCGTGCAGGACATCTCGACATCCAGATCGGTCTGGCGCAGATCGGAGCCACGGCCTGCGATGCGGTGATCCCTGGTGATATGACACTCCTGGCACTTCATATCGGCTCCCGCAACGGACATGTGCCGGTCAAACTGCACGTCGCTGGTGTTCGCCGTGGCCAGCGCGAGATCCCCGCGTTTCACCGCATCGCCGCCTCCGGCCTTTGCATGGCAGGCAAGGCAGTTTGCCCTCGCAGGCAGATGCACCGTCTGAACGGCCTCGTTCAGGGTAATGGTCATATTGGCCGTGTCCGCCACGAATGTGCCGTTGACCTTGACGCGCTTGTAATCCTTTTGATGACAGACGAGGCAGTCGATGTTTTTAAGCTGGTCATCGGTCGGCGATGGTGTGGCCACAGGCGTGGCACCCAGGCCGACGTGGCAGTTGCCGCAATCCCCCCAGTTGCCGAGGATGTTGATGCAGTAGCTGTTGACGGCGTTCGAAATCTTGCCCTGCTTGAGCGGACCGCTGGTCCGGTAAAGCGCATCCCCCTCCCACTGGTAATGGGTGGAGGCGTACATCTCCCGCGCCTGCTCCTTGTGGCAGGACAGACACACCCCGGGGGAGCCGTCCCAGGCGAGATTCCCGTGGGGGGTAGCCCCATTTCCGCCACTCGATCCACTGCCGCTTCCCGTGGTCACCAGATCGACACCGTCGCAGTTTTGGTCGATCCCGTCGTCGGGGATTTCCGAGGCGCCGGGATAAATGGATGCATTGCGGTCATTGCAGTCCACGGTTGACGGATAGCCGTCCCTGTCGCGGTCAGTGAGTCTGCCTGCAAGGTTTTCGCGACTCCTTCTATCCCGGGACTCCGCACCCCATGAATCCGACAGAAACATCCACGTAATTGTGCACATAGCCAGGATAAAAATCCCTATTTTATACTGGGTATCCTTGGTCATAACTAACCTCCTGGTATGGGAATTCCTTGCTATATGGAACATCCACCGTCGATTCGGACCGTGACGGCGAAATCAAACAAAAATAGTTAACAAATCTGGAAAAATAGACTGAAAAACGAGGTGCTTCAGTCGACTGATTTTTTAATCAAATCGGGAAATAAACTGAAATAAAAGGGTGTAGATGGGGAAAGGTAAGCAGTCATGCGGTGTACCTCCGGAATCGAATTTGTGGAGGAAAGACCTCCGCTCGATTCCGAAGGTTTTCCTCATCGACGCCTACGAGGTTAGCTGAAGGGCTAGGGCCGATAAGGTTACCCCTCGCCGGTTGGCGATTCGCCCCAAAAACTTGGGTCCCCCGCTCTCGAAGTTTTCGAGATTAGGCTGCAGGCTGAGGCTATGGCTATCCTACTTCGTGGTAGTTGTCAACCCCTTTGAAGGATCAATGATATTTTTCTGTAACCTGCCTAATTAGACATAGCGGCATTAAACTGAAAACGTGTGCGCCACGCGCTCTGCCGGGCGCACCATACAAAAAGGCCCGATTTCTCGGGCCTTTTTGTATGGTATCGGATTTCTCCGGATTATGTCTTGGTGGCGATGCAGGGATTTGAACCCCGGACACTGCGGATATGAGCCGCATGCTCTGACCAACTGAGCTACATCGCCGACGCGCCGGGCATAATCTGCTAAACGGCCGCAGTTGTCAAGAACCCACTTTAAAAATGCAGCCGCGACCGGCGTGCGGCTGCGAGGCCCCGCGGTCGCGGTGGCCCCAAACAAAACGGCACCGTGAAACGCGTTCGTTCACGGTGCCGTCCGAGGGTTCACGGCATCACTTGGAGGAGGCGGCCGCCTCCACGCTGTACTCGTCCAGGTTGCCGGGCAGCCCGTCGAAGACGACCATGAAGGGGATCGCCTTTCCGGGTTTGACGCCCACGTTCTGGTTGCCCGTCCCGTTGCGGTTCTTCAGCCGCGCACTGATCGCCCCGATGTCCAGGGCGGACAGCTCCTGCGCGGACAGCACGTTGCCTGCATAGACCGTGGCGGTCTTGGCGACCTCGCGGTTCTTGGTGTAGAGCTTCGAGGTGACCTGCAGGTGGCTGCGCGGGTGGTCGTAGGTGTTCTTCAGCTGGCCTCTCACCACGCACAGGCGTCCGGCGACCGGATGGTCGACGAACTCCGCCGTGACGCTGTCCGCCAGGGGCGCGATTTTCAGGACGCCGGCCGGGTCGTCGTACACGGGCTCGAACACCTTGCCCAGCCCCGGGATGTCCAACTCGCTCAGGAACGGGATGTCGGCGTCGCTCAGGAACGGGACGTAAATGCCCAGGCTGCGGGGGATGCCCAGCGCCAGCAGCGCGAGCACGACGAGCGCGAATGCGCCGATCAGGACCTTCCGCAGGCCGGACGGGCGCGCCGCCGGGCGGGGCTTCACCTTGGGGGCGACGGGCGTCTCGGGTTCGGCCTCGGCCTCCAGGACGCTCGTGGCACCGGTCATTTCGGGATACGAGACGACACTCGGGGCGTCCGCGCTGCCGGATGCACCCGGCCTGCTCCTGCCGACCACGGCCGCCGCGCCGGCCGCGGCGGCGGCCGCGGCGACCGCACCCACCGCGGCCGCGGCCGCGGGCTGCTCGTAGGGCGCATGCGCGTCGGTCGCCTCGTCGACCGGCTCGATTTCGATCTCGAGGTCGCTCGATTCCATCGGTTTGGCGGTATCCGCGAAGTCGAGGTCGAACTCGTCGGTCGCCTCTCCGACCGGGGCCTCCGCGGCGGCCTTTTCTTTCTGTTCGCCGTCCTCCAGCAGGGATTCGAGGTCCAGCACCAGGTCGTCTTCGGACTGGGCCGCTGCAGCGGCCTGTGCTTCGGCCGCACCGGCGGGCGAGGGCTCGTCGAAAATCAGGTCGAGATCCGCGGGGGGTTCGCCGGGTGACGGCTTGCCCGCCTCGGCCGCGGGTTCGCCCAGGATGCCGGCCAGATCCGAAAAATCCAGCTCGCTGTCAGCGGGGCCCGCCGGGATCGTCGCCTCGTCCGATTCGGCCAGCAGGCCCAGGTCGAACTCGTCCCCCGCCGCTTGCGCGGCGGGTTCCGCGGCGGGTTCGGGCACCCCCGCGATGGCGGTCAGGTCGAGCGCTTCCATCTCCTCGGGCTTGGGGGCGGGGGGCGCCTCGGCCCCGAGATCCAGCTCGAGGTCGATGCCTTCGGTGGCCGCACCGGTTGCGGGTTGCCCACCCATGTCGCCGGCCAGCATGGCCTCCAGGTCCGACAAGTCCAGCTCGTCCTCGCCCGCGGCACCGGCACCGGCTTTCGCCGCGGTGCGCGCCGCTGTTTCGTCGGCCGCCGCCGGCTCGACCGCTCGGGTCGCGACACTCTCGCTCGCCAGCGCGTCCAGGTCCAGATCGAGCTCGACTTCCCCCGTCTCCGCGCGGGCCTCCGCGGCGGCTGCGGCCGCCTGCGGGACGTCGAGCGGCTGGTCCAGGTCATCCAGGTTGATCTCGAGCTCTCCCAGGTCCGGGAGCGCGTCCTCGCCGGGAGCGCTCTCCTTGGGCGTGTCGATGTCCAGGTCGAAGTCGATGGCGATGTCGTCGGGCGCACCCGGGGGCGCGGCCGCCGCCACCGGCCCCTTCGCGGGGGCCTCGGCCAGGTCCAGCCCGAGGTCGAGGTCCAGCCCGAGGTCGTCGCCCGCGCCGCCGGCCGCGGCCGCCGCGGGCGCGTCTTCGGCGAGCAGGTCGTCCACGTCGAGCAGCTCCGGCTCGGGCTCAACCGCGGCGGCCGGGTCCTCGTTGAAGAGCGCGTCCAGCGTGGAGTTGATCTCCTCGAGCTGGGCATCCGTCTCGTGCGCGCCCGCCGCCGGCAGTTCGTCCTCGAGCGTCAGAGGCTCATCGGCGTCCAGGTCGGTCGCCGGGGGGTAGACGGTGAACACGTGGCGGCACTTGGAGCAGCGCACCCGCGAGCCGCTCGGCTTGACCAGCCGGTCCTCCACGTTGAAGTTGGTCTCACACCCTTCGCACATCACGATCATGGCAGAACCCCGTCTTTGAGTGTATGTGGATGGCCGCCGGACCGTCCGATCGGCGGCCCGTGTCGGCGCGCGCGCTTACCCCTCAGGGCTCCAGGTGGAAAATGCCGGGCAGCTCGCGGTAGTCCTCGGCGTAGTCCAGACCGTACCCCACCAGAAACCCCTCTGCGGTTGCGTGACCCGCGTAGGCGATCGGCACATCCGCCGCCCGCCGTTCGCGCTTGTCGATGAGGGCGCACACCCCCAGGCTGCGGGGACCCAGGCCCTTCAGATGGCTGAGCAGGCAGCTGAGCGTCAGCCCGGTGTCCACGATGTCCTCGACCAGCAGGACCTCCTTGTCGCGGATGACCACGTCGATGTCCTTGGTCAGCCGGACCGTCCCGCAGGAGCTCGTGTTGCTGCCGTAACTGCGGGCCTGCAGGAAATCGACCTTGACCGGGATCCGCAGCTGGCGGACCAGGTCGGACAGGAAAATGAACGAGCCTTTCAAGACACCGATCAGCACCAGCTCGCGGCCCTGGAAATCCCGCGAGATCCGCTCGGCCAGGGATTTCACCATCTGGTGGATCTGGTCTGCGGTCAAAACCGGTATCAGCTTGGGCATGCAAAAAGGGGACCTTTCAGGGCCCGGTTCACAAAGCGGTTATCGTCACCTGTATAGAAAACTTTATCCCGAAATCTTTGCAAAGTCAAACAAACGCGGCGTGTTGGCGGAAATTTTAGCAATTAAAAAAAAGAGTTATGAAAGCCGCAGACGGACGCCGGCTCGAGTGCGGGGATTGGGCGCGACAGCAGCTGAAGGGCCGCATGCCGGCGGGCGGGAGAGCTCCGGTCAGACGCCCGTCTGCGCCAGTTTTTCGACGAGGTCGATCTGCTCCGGGGAGAGCTCCCGGGGGATCAGGATCTGCAGCCGGACGTAGAGGTCGCCGCGCTTGCCGCCCTTCATCGCCGGCAGGCCGAGGCCGGGCAGCCTCAGCTTGGTCCCGTTGCGCGTGCCGGGCGGGATCTTGAGGCTGTACTGCTTGTCGTCGATGGTCGGAACGGCGATCGTGGTGCCGAGCAGGGCCTCGGTCAGCTTGATCTCGCGGTGGGTGACGAGGTCGTGGTCCTCGACGCTGAAGACGGGATCCTCGACCAGCCGCGCCTGGATGTAAAGATCGCCGCGCGGACCGCCGAAGGGGCCGGCGTTGCCCTTGCCGGCCAACCGCAGCTTTTTGCCGGTGACCATGCCTTTTGGAATCTTGACCGTGACCTGCTCGGGTACGCCCTGATTCTGGATCGACACGGTCTTGGTGCTGCCGGAGACGACCTCGCGCAGCGTGAGCGGCAGCTCGTAGACGAGATCCTCGCCCCGCACGGACTGGGCCTGATGGCGTCCCCGGCCTTCGAACGGCGAGCCGCCCGAATACGTGAAGCGCACCCCGCCGCCGCGGCCACCCGCCCCGCCGAAGGCATCCCCGAAGCCGAACTCCTTCAGGATGTCGTTGACGTTGAAGCCCCTGAAGATGTCTTCCTGCGAGAACCTCTGGCGGAACCCCTCGGAACCGAAGGTGTCGTATTCCTGCCGCTTCTCCTTGTCGCTCAGCACGGCGTAGGCTTCGCTGATCTTCTTGAACTTATCCTCGGCGCCCTTGTCGCCCTTGGCGTGGTCGGGGTGGTACTTCATGGCGAGCTTGCGGTAGGCCTTCTTGATCTCGGCCTCCGTGGCATTGCGCCCGACCCCGAGCAGCTTGTAATAGTCATCGGACATATTAGCATTTCTCCGTCATTTCAAATAGTTCGAAGATAATCAATAACCCCGGGCCTGTCAAGCAACGGCATCGATCGGGTTGTTGAAAACCGCGCAGCGGGCCGTCGGCCAAGCCGCGCGGCCTTCGGGGCAGCGCAGCCTGCTTCGAGAGCAGGGGAGCACGGCCAAACGCCGCGCCACGCCGGATCACGGGCCGAGGCGCCGGTTTTCCACTGCCGTATCAGGCCGGGGGCGTGCGGCGCGCCTTGAGCGCCACCATCAGGACCGAGATCGCGGCCGGGGTCATCCCCTCCATGCGCGCGGCCTGGCCGAGCGCGGACGGGCGCACCTGCCGCAGCTTGTCCCGCAGCTCGTTGGAGAGGCCGTGGACCCGGCCGTAGTCGAAATCGTCCGGGATGCGGATGCTCTCGAGGTGTCTGAACTTCTCGATCTCCTGGCGCTGCCGCTCGATGTAGCCCTCGTACTTGATCTCCACCTCGACCTGTCGCGCCGCCGCCGGGGCGATCGGCTCCGGGGCCGGGGCGAGGGTGTCCACGGCCGGGTACCCCAGCTCGGCCCGCTTCACGAGCTGGTCGAGCGGCACCCCCTGCTGGATCGGGTTGGAGCCGTGCTGCGCGAGGTAGGCGTTGACTGCGGGCCCGGGCCGCACCGTGGTCGACCGGACCCGGCAGAGCTCGGCCTCGATCCGCTGCCGGTAGCGCCGCAGGTCGGCGACGTGGTCCGCGTGGATCAGGCCGAGCGCGTGCCCGGCCTCCATCAGCCGCAGGTCGGCGTTGTCCTCCCGCAGCGTCAGCCGGTACTCCGCCCGCGAGGTAAACATGCGATACGGCTCCCGCGTGCCGCGCGTGACGAGGTCGTCCACCATCACGGCCATGTAGGCCTGCGAGCGGTCCAGCACGAAGGGGGGGCGGCCCTGCACGCGGCAGGCCGCGTTGATCCCGGCCCACAGTCCCTGAGCGGCCGCCTCCTCGTAGCCCGACGTCCCATTGATCTGCCCGGCCAGAAAAAGCCCTCGCAGGCGCTTGGTCTCCAGGGTGTTCTTCAGCTGCAGGGGGTCGGCGTAATCGTATTCGATGGCGTAGCCGGGGCGCACGATCTCGACCTCCTCCAGCCCGTCGATCGCGCGCAGGAGCTCCAGCTGCACCTCGACCGGCAGGCTGTTGCCGAGCCCGCCGACGTAGATTTCCTGCGAGTCGAGGCCCTCGGGCTCGAGGATGATCTGGTGCCGGTCCTTCTCGGGGAACTTGACGATCTTGTCCTCGAAGGAGGGGCAGTACCGGGCCGAGGTGCCGGTGATCGCCCCGCCGTAGAGCGCCGAACGCGCGAGGTTGCGGCGCACCACGGCGTGGGCCCGCTCGCCGGTGTAGCCGATGTGGCTCGGCCGCTGGGGCAGCTCGGGGCCGCGGCCGAAGCGCGAGAACGGCTGCGGGCGCTCGTCGCCGCCCAGGGCGCTGAAGCGCGCGAAATCGATGCTCGCGCGTTTCAGGCGCGGCGGGGTGCCGGTCTTCAGGCGCCCCAGCTCGAAGCCCAGCTCCCGCAGGTGCGCAGGCAGCCCGTAGGAGGCGAACTCGCCGGCCCGGCCGGCCGCCACCGCGGTGAAGCCGATGTGCACGAGCCCGCTCAGGAAGGTGCCGGTGGCCAGGACCACGGTCTGCCCGGCGTAGCCGTAGCCCGTGTGGTCGACGACCCCGGCCACCCGGTCGCCCTCGACCTGCAGCCGCTCGATCATCGCCTGCTTCAGGTCGAGCCCGGGCTGGGCCTCGACCGCCTGCTTCATGACCGCGTGATAGCGCTGCTTGTCGTTCTGGGTGCGCGTGGAGCGGACCGCGGGCCCTTTTTTCGTGTTGAGCGTGCGGTACTGGATGGCGGTGCGGTCGGTGGCCTTGGCCATTTCGCCGCCCAGGGCGTCGATCTCCCGGACGAGCTGGCCCTTGGCCATGCCGCCGATCGATGGGCTGCAGGGCATGGCCGCGAGCGTGTCGACGTCGATCGCCAGCAGCAGCGTGCGGCAGCCCATGCGGGCCGCGGCCAGCGCGGCCTCGCAGCCGGCGTGGCCGGCGCCGACCACGATCACGTCGTAGGGTGTGGGGTGAAACGGCATCGGAACGACACTTGTTTTTCAACAGTCTGGTACGCCCGCGGTTTGCGGGACGCGGCGGATGTGGTAAAGTCCGGCTCCCGAAGGCCGGGCTACGAAGTATAGGCGGGCGCCCCCCGAAGATCAAGCCACCATGAGCAGCCGGTATCACGACCTCAACTCGCACCTGCGCGCGCGCTTCGGCGTCCGCGTCCAGAAGATCTCCGTGGACGCGGGCTTCAGCTGCCCCAACCGCGACGGCACCCTCGGCACCGGCGGGTGCGCATACTGCAACGCGCGCGGGTCCGGCACCGGCGCGCACGCGCGCGGGCTCTCCGTCGCACAGCAGATCGAGGCCGGGAAAACCGCCATGGCCCGGCGGTACAAGGCCCGGCGCTTCATCGCCTACTTCCAGGCGTTCTCGAACACCCACGCGCCGGTCGATCGCCTGCGGGCCGTCTACCGCGAGGCGCTGGAGGTCGACGGCGTCGTGGGGCTCTCGATCGGGACCCGGCCGGACTGCGTCGGCGAGCCGGTGCTGGAGCTGCTGCAGGAGCTCGCCCGGGAGCGGCTGATCTGGCTCGAGATCGGTCTGCAGTCCGCCTGCGACCGCACGCTCGAACGCATCGGTCGCGGCCACGACACGGCCTGCTTCCTGCGTGCGGTCGCGGCCGCCCACGCCCGCGGCCTGCCGGTCTGCGCGCACGTGATCCTCGGGCTGCCGGGCGAAGGGCCCGCCGATATGCGACGCACGGCGGAGACGCTGGCGGGGGCCGCGATCGACGGGGTCAAGCTCCACCAGCTCTACGTCGTCCGGGGGACGCGGCTGGAGACGCTCTACCGACGCGGCGAGCTGCGTTGCCTCGCGCAGGACGAGTACGTGGCGGCGGCGGTCGATTTCCTCGAACGCCTCCCGGCGACCGCGGTCGTGCAGCGGCTGACGGGCGACCCGCAGCCGGAGGAGCTGGTGGCCCCGGCCTGGAGCCTGGACAAGGCCGGGACCCTGAGCCGGCTGCAGGCCGAGCTGGAGCGGCGCGACACCTTCCAGGGGCGTCTGTGCGCACCGGCGGCCCCGGCGCTCGCCTTGAATTTCACCGGCAGCCGGCCTATAACCGGCCCCGACCCCCGCACCCCTAACGGAACCCGGCCATGATGGACAGCAACCAGTGCCCCTCCCCCCCGGAAACCTCGGACGACTTCGACCTCTCGTTCAAGGTCTTCCACGAGCTGATGGCGCGCAAGGTGACCGACATCCTGCTGATCAGCAGCCCCTACGAGGCCTTCATCATGGAAGAGGAGGGGCGCCTGGCGGAGCGGATCATCCACGAGTACCGCGGGCTCAACCTCTCGCGCCCGCCGATGCTGACCTGGGTGTCCACCGGGCAGGAGGCGCTGGCCGCGCTGCGGTGCAAGAAGTTCGACCTCGTCATCACCATGCCGCTCGTGGACGACACCGACGCCTACGACCTCGGGCGGACCATCAAGGCGAGCTTCCCGGAGCTGCCGGTCTTCCTGCTGGTTCACAAGAGCGGCCACCACCTGCTCGACAACCTCCCCCCGGACCACGCGGCGATCGACCGCGTGTACGTCTGGCAGGGGAACTCGGACCTGCTGCTGGCGCTGATCAAGAACCTCGAAGACCGCATGAACGTGGCCTTCGACACCGAGCGCGCCCGGGTGCGGGTCATCGTCCTGGTCGAAGACTCGCCCGTCCACTACTCCTCGCTCCTGCCCATCCTGTATCGCGAGATCGTCACCCAGACCCAGGCGGCGATGGAGGAGTCGGTCAACGACGAGCACCGCATCTTCCGCATGCGGGCCCGGCCCAAGATCCTGCTCGCCCGCACCTACGAGGAGGCGGTGGAGCTCTGCGACCGCTACCGGCCCTTCCTGCTGGGGGTGCTGTCGGACGTGCGCTTCCCGCGCGCAGGGGCGATGGACGACCAGGCCGGCTTCCAGCTGCTCGCGCGCATCCGCGCGGAGAACCCCGACCTGCCGCTGCTCAACCTGAGCACCGAGGAGTCCAACCGGACCCGGGCCGAGCGCCTGCCGGCGGTTTTCATCGACAAGTCCTCGCCGATGCTCAACGCCGAGATCCACAGCTTCTTCCTGCAGTACCTCGGGTTCGGGGACTTCATCTTCCGCGACCCGGAGGGCCGCGAGATCGCCCGGGCCTCCAACCTCCGCGACATGGAGCGCCTGCTGCCGACGGTCCCGGAGGCCTCCGTGGACTACCACGCGCGGCGCAACCACTTCTCCACCTGGTTCCTGGCCCGCTCCGAGGTCATGCTCGCCGCCAGACTCAAGCCGGTGAAGGTCACCGATTTCGCCGACGTCAAGGCGCTCAGCGGCTACCTCGTGCGCTGTATCCACGAACGGCGCAAGGGCATCCAGCGCGGCATCATCACCGAGATGGCGCAGGGCCGCTTCGACCCGGACGCGGACTTCATCAAGATCGGCCGCGGGTCGCTCGGCGGCAAGGCGCGCGGCCTGGCGTTCGCCTCCACCCTGCTGAAGGAGAACCCCGCGCTGCACCGCCGCTTCGAGGCGGTGGACATCCGCGTCCCGAAGACGCTGGCCATCAGCACCGAGGGCTTCGACGCCTTCACGGCCGAAAACGGCCTGAAGGCGCTCGCCACGCGGGAGGTCCCCGACGCCGAGATCGCGCAGGTGTTTCAGCAGGCCCGCCTCCCGGACTGGCTCACGCGGGACCTGTCGGTCTTCGTCGAGCACACGCGCTGCCCGCTGGCCGTGCGGTCCTCGAGCCTGCTCGAAGACGCGCAGTTCCAGCCCTTCGCCGGCATCTACCGCACCTGCATGCTGGCCAACACCCACCCGGACCCGGCGCGGCGCCTGGAGGCGCTCGTCGCGGCGGTCAAGCTCGTCTACGCCTCGACCTACTTCGAGAGCCCGAAGTCCTTCGCCCGCAGCACCTACCACCGCATCGAGGAGGAGAAGATGGCGGTGGCCATCCAGCACCTGACGGGCACGGCCTGCGGCGGCCACTTCTACCCGACCCTGGCGGGGGTCGCGCAGTCCTACAACTTCTACCCGATCGGCCAGATGAAACCCGAGGAGGGGATTGCGCACATCGCGCTGGGGCTGGGCAAGACGGTGGTCGAGGGCGGCACCGCGATGCGCTTCTCGCCCCGGTATCCCCAATATCTGCCGCAGCTCTCGACGGTGGAGGACATCCTCAAAAACTCGCAGCGGCACTTCTACGCGCTCACGCTGGCCGACGGGCCCGAGGCATCGGATCTCAGCGAGGACGCCAACCTCGCCCGCGTTGCCATCGACGACTGTCCGGAGAGCCCGGCGCTGCGCCGGCTCGCGAGCACCTACTTCCCCCAGGAGCACCGCATCCGGGACGGCTGCCTGGACGGGGGGCATCCCGTCCTGACCTTCGCCGGCATCCTCAAATACCGCGAGTTCCCGCTGCCCGAGATCCTCACCGAGCTGCTGGAACTCGGCCGCAAGGGCATGGGCTGCCCGGTCGAGATCGAGTTCGCCGTCAACCTCGCGGCCGGCGCACGGCCGGCGTTCGACCTGCTGCAGATCCGACCCATGGCGGTCGCCCGCCAGAAGCTGACCGTCGAAATCAGCGCGGACGATCGGCGCCGCGCCATCTGCTACTCGTCCAGGGCGCTCGGCAACGGGCTGGTGTCCGATATAGAAGACATCGTCTTCGTGGACCCGGCGACGTTCGAGGTGGCGCACACGGTGGACATCGCGGCGGAAGTGGGCCGCCTGAACAAACGGATCGGCGCCCTGAACCGCCGCTACCTGCTGATCGGCCCGGGCCGATGGGGTTCGGCCGACCGATGGCTCGGCATCCCCGTGAAGTGGAACGACATCTTCGCCGTCAAAGCGGTGATCGAGACCGCGACCGAAGGCCTGCGGGCCGACCCGTCGCAGGGCTCGCACTTCTTCCACAACATCACATCGCTCGACATCACCTACATGACCGCCGCCGACACCGGCGAGGACGTCGTGGACTGGGACTGGCTGAAGGCCCAGCCGACCGAGACCACGACTGCGCACCTGCGGCATGTACGGCTGCCGCGCCCGCTGACGATCAAGATCGACGGGCGACGGTCTCAGGCGGTGGTGCTGCCGTGAGGGGAAAAGTTACGAGTTACAAGTTACGGGTTACGAGTTGAAAGTTTAAAAATGCCTTTCAAGCAAGTTGGCATCTCTCCTGGAGGAGCAGCTTTCCAGCCGCGACGACCGAGGCTGAAAGCCTATCCCACAAAAAACTTACCGGCACCTCGCGTTCTTCACTCGTTACTCGTAACTCTACACTCACAACTCGTAACGTGTAACTCGGAACTTCCTTCACTTGACCGTCTTCAGGTAGGCCTGGGCATCCTCGTCCCCCAGCTGGGCTGCCGTGCGAAAGTCTTCAAGCGCCCGCTGCCGGTCGCCGGCCAGCAGGTAGGTCCGCGCCCGCCCGTAGAAATACAGCCCATTGCGCGGCTCCATTTCGATCGCCCGGTTGATCGCAGCGAAGGCCTTCTCGTACTGCCCCAGCTGGCCGTAGGACACCCCCTGGGAAAAGAACGGCGCGCTGCGGCCGGGGTCGAGGGCGATCGCCCTGCCGAAGTAGCGCACCGCCGCCTGGTTGTTCCCGTAGGTGGCGCAGAGCGCGCCCTTCTGGAACCAGTAGGCCGGGTCCTTGCTTTCGGCTTCCGGGACGCCGCGCGGCGGCGCCTTGGCGCCGAAGCGCCTCCGGCGGCGCCAGCCAGACGGCCGCCAGCGCAAGTCCCAGCAGGAGGATCCCCCATTTTCCGCAACCGGATGTCCGCATCATGTTCGAAGCTCCCTTCGTTCAGGTGGTGGAACTCTCTGATGGATATCGGCCGGTCCGGCGGCCGACTTGAGGGGCAACCGGGCCGCGGGAACCGCTGGCGTTCCGAGGCGAATCAGGATATAAGCAAATCTGGCCCCTCCGGGGTAACCGAACGATATCCAACGGAAAGCGCATCTGCACCATGACTGGCGAGAAGGACATCGTCCTCATCCACCTCGAAGACAAGCCGCTCTCTTTCGCCCGCATCGAGGGCATCGAACCCGACCACAAGCCCGCCTGGTACCACGTGCGGCTGCTGCTGCTCCAGGTCCCGGTACAGGTCGTCACCTGGATCCTGCGCGATGCCTACATCGACGGCGGCGAGTTCACCATGAACGGCAAGCGCATGCGGCTGGAAAAGGTGGAGACCCCCGCCCCGGCCGCCCCCGAGGCACCGGCGCCCGAACCGAAGAAACCCGCGCGCACCTCCGGCAGCCCTAAGGTGATTTCGCTGGCGGAGCTGAAAAAAGACAAGTAGCCGTCGCCGCCGAGCCGGCAGCGGCGGCCGCCCCGCGGCCCCCGAGCCCATGGAACCCGTTTCGACCGTCATCTCCGCCTCCCGCCGCACGGACATCCCCGCCTTTCACATGCGGTGGTTCATGGAAGGGATCGAGCGCGGCGAGTTCGAGGTGACCAACCCCTTCAATCGCCGCGTCACGCGCATCCCGGCGACCGCGCCCCCGGTGCACACGATCGTGTTCTGGTCGAAAAACTTCGGGCCCTTCCTGGCGGGCGGTTACGGGCAACGGCTGGTCGACCGAGGCTACCACCTGTTTTTCCAGTTCACCGTCAATCCGGAAAACCGCCGGCTCGAACCCGGCGTCCCCCCGCTGGCCGAGCGAACAGACCAGATGCAGCGCCTGTGCCGGGGCTTCGGCCCGCGCGCCGTCAACTGGCGGCTGGACCCGATCTGCTTCTACCACGAGGCGGACGGGCGGACGCGCGTGAGCTCGGAGGGGGCGGAGCGCATCGCGGACGCGGCGGCCGCGGCCGGGGTCCGCAGCTGCACGGCGAGCGTCATGGACCCCTACCGCAAGATCGACCGCCGCACGGCGCGCCTGCCGGGGTTCGGTTTCACCGCGGTGCCGCGGCGCCGGGAGGTCGGCGCGCTGGTCGCACTGGAAACCCTCCTGCGGCCGCGCGGCATCCGCCTGACCACCTGCTGCGAACGCGCGCTGCTGGGCGAGCTGCCGCCGGAGTCCGAGATCCGCGCCGGCGCCTGCATCCCGAGCGCGCTGCTGATGGAGCTCTACGGCGGGACCCTGTCCCTGAAGCGCGACCCGGGGCAACGCACGGCCGCCGGCTGCGGCTGCCGGGTGTCGACCGACATCGGGTCCTACGACCGGCACCCCTGCGCGCACGGGTGCCTCTACTGCTACGCCAACCCGGTCCGCCCATGAGAATCGGAGCCCTGCACCTGGAGACCCCGCTCCTGCTGGCCCCGCTCGCCGGGGTCACGAACCTGCCCTTCCGCCTGGTCGCGCGCGAATCCGGCTGCGCCATGGTCTTTACCGAGATGGTCAGCGCGGAGGGTTTGGCGCGGCGCTGCGCGCACACCCTGCCCTACCTGCGCAGCCTGCCTGCGGAGCGGCCCCTGTCGGTCCAGCTCTTCGGCGCCGACCCGGCCGCCATGGCCGAGGCGGCGGCCCTGGTGCAGGCGTCCGGCGCGGACGCGGTGGACATCAACTTCGGGTGCGCCGTGCGGAAGGTCACCCGGACCGGGGCCGGGGTGGCGTTGATGCGCACCGCCGACACGGCCGAAGCGCTGCTCACGGCCGTGCGCAGCGCCGTGCGCCTCCCGCTGACGATCAAGCTGCGCAGCGGCTGGGACGGCTCCGGGCGGCAGGCGCTCGAAATCGGGTCCATGGCGGAAGCCTGCGGCGTGGACGCGGTCATCCTCCACCCGCGCACGGCCGGCCAGAAGTTCGCGGGGCGGGCGGACTGGGCTCTGATCGCCGCCCTCAAGCGGCGCCTCAGCATCCCGGTGATCGGCAACGGGGATGTCTGCAGCGCCGAGGACGCCCGGCGGATGATGGCCGAGACCGGGTGCGACGCGGTCATGATCGGACGCCGGGCCATCGGCTACCCCCGGATCTTCGCCGAGACGGCCGCGCTGCTCGCGGGTCGGCCGGCCGCGCCCGACCACCCGCTGGAGCGGCTGCAGGTCATGCGGCGGTACGTCGGGCTCACCCGGGAATGCTACGGAGAGGAGGTCGCACGCGCGCTGCTGAGGTGCCGCCTGGGGTGGTTTGCGAAGGGGATGCGCGGCGGTGCGGCCCTGCGGCAGGCGCTGGCCGGGGCGGGATCCATCGCGCAGGCGCTCGAGCTGGTCGAGGGCCACTGCCGGGCGGCGGCGGACAGGGCGGGAGACGCGAGCGGGGCGCCGGCGGGCGTCACTTGAGACGCACGACACCTCCGGCGAGGCCCGGCTGCGGTCGGGTGAGCACGGCCTCCGACCGGTCGGCCGTGACCGAGGTCACCTCGGCCTCGCCCACCTTGCCCCCCGGTTTGAAGAAGCGCTGCCCGTCCTTGCTCTGCATGAGGAGGCCGGGACCGAAGACCTCGAGACGGGTGCCGGGCGCGAGCCCGGCCGAGCTGCCGGTCGAGATGGTGAGGCGGCCGTTCTCGGCAGCCGTGACGAACCCCTGCCAGGGCTGCTCCTTCAAAGCCGCGCAGGTGCGCTTGACCGCCTCGCGCAGGATGCGCTCGAGCGGCTGGAGGATCTCCGCCAGGGGCGGGACCGGGGCTTCCTTGAGCACCTCGTAGCGGTTCTCGTCGAGCTCCATCTCCTGGACAAAGGCTTCGTCCAGCAGCTTGGTGCCGCTGGCCGAATCGACGATTTCCAGGCGCAGCGACACGCGCAGCTTGTACCGCTTGCCCTTCCACAGCCAGAACCCGGTCTTCTCGTCGTGGAACGTGAGGCCGTTCAGGGTGCCGATCAGGAAGTATTCCAGGCCGCGCGGCCGGCCCAGGGCGCCCAGGCCGAAGCTGTCGACCCGCCCCGAGGGCAGCCGCGGCGGGGAGGTCAGCAGCGCGCCCACGGCCTCGTCCACCAGCAGATCGCGGCACCCCGCCCGCAGCCGGTCGGACATGGCTTTGGCGAAGTGCGTGTCGAAGCCGATCCGGCCCGGGCCGAACTGCGACTCCAGGCCGATCACGGCCGCCGTGTGCCGGACGCGCGCGCCCCCGCCGGGAGTGACGGCCTCGACCACCTTGATGGATGTGTCGCCCACGCTCCGGGCCGCATCCTTGACCGTGGTGCAGCCGGCCAGGCCCCACGCGAGCAGGAGCGCCGCCAACAGGAACTGGGTGCGCCGTGCCCCCCTGGTTCTGGTTCCGCGTAACCTCATGATCGGGATCCCACCTCAGTCCGGTGATGGTTCGGGCGCCCCGGTGGACGGCGCGTGCCGTCGCCCGGGGCGGTCCGATTCAATCGAAACCGTCGCAGTCATAAAGGATGCACCGGTCAAAGTCAAACCGGGTTCCGCCGCCGAACGGCGGCCTCACTTGCCCTTGCGGGGCGGCTCCGGGTCCTTCGCCGGGGGCGGCGCTGCGGCGGGCCGCACCGTGTCGCTCACGGTCTTGTAGACGCTCTGGAACGTCTCCGCGAAGCCCGTGGGCGACAGCCGGCCGCACTCGATGAACTTCACCACGATCTCCTTCGCGGCCTTCAGAATGTGCTCGTCCATGGATCCCATGTCGACTATCCCTTCATGGTTGCTCGTGACTGACTGGTTCGACTCCTCTGAGTCCGCAATCGGTGAAACCAAGGGGTCGAGGGTCCAAGGGGTCAAGGGGTCGAGTGAAAAGAGGTTGACGGCCGGCGCTTCTCCTTCCTCCCCGAACCCTTGACCCCTGGAATCCTTGAACCCTCATCTTTTAGTGCGCTTCGGCCCAGTTGTCCCCGCTGGCCACGTTGACCCGCAGCGGCACCCTGAGCTGCCAGACCCCCTCCATGATCTCCCGGACCACGCGGGTCACCTCGTCCGCCTCCTCGGGCGGCACTTCGAAGACCAGCTCGTCGTGCACCGTCAGCAGCATGGCCGACCGGCAGCCGGCCTGGGCCAGGGCCGCATCGATGCGGATCATGGCCACCTTGATCAGGTCGGCCGCCGAGCCCTGGATCGGCGTGTTGATCGCGGTGCGCTCGGCCGCCTGCCGCACGACCGGGTTGGCGCTGGCGATGTCGGGCAGCAGCCGGATGCGACCGAGCAGGGTGCTGGTGCGGCGCGTCCGCCGCGCGTCCTCGATCGTGCGCTCGACGAACTCCCGGACCCCCGGGTAGCGCGCGAAGTAGTGGTCGATGTAGGTCTTGGCCATCTTCTGGCTGATCTCGAGCTGCCGCGCGAGCCCGAAGGGGCTCATCCCGTAGATGATCCCGAAGTTGATGGCCTTGGCCTGGCGGCGCAGCTCGGCCGTGACCCGGTCGGGCTCGAGCTCGAAGACCTCCGAAGCGGTCCGGGTGTGGATGTCCGCCCCCTCGCGGAAGGCCCGGATCAGCCGCTCGTCCTCTGCGCAGTGGGCCAGGATGCGCAGCTCGATCTGCGAGTAGTCGGCCGACAGCAGGCGCCACCCGGGGCGGGCGACGAAGGCGCGCCGGATCTCCAGGCCCTCCTCGGTGCGGATCGGGATGTTCTGCAGGTTGGGGTCGGAGCTGGAGAGGCGGCCGGTGGCCGTGACGGTCTGGTTGTAGGAGGTGTGGATGCGGCCGGTCCGGGGGTGCACCAGGTCGACCAGGGCGTCGGCGTAGGTCGACTTGAGCTTGGAGAGCGTGCGGTGCTTCAGGACCATCGCCGGCAGCTCGTGCAGCCCGGCGAGCGCCGTCAGCACGTCCACGTCGGTCGAGTAGCCGGTCTTTTTCCGGGTCTTCTTCTGCGTCGGCAGCTTGAGCTTCTCGAACAGGACGTAGCCGAGCTGCTGGCTGGAGTTGATGTTGAAGCGCTCGCCCGCCAGCCCGCAGATGGCCGACTCGAGCCCCTCCAGGCGGTGCTCGAGCGCCTTGGAGAACTCCTTCAGGCGCGCGGTGTCCACGGCCACCCCGCGCATCTCCATGCGCATGAGCACGGGCACGAGCGGCAGCTCGACCGCGGTCATCAGCTCCGCAAGCCCGAGCTCGTCGATGCGCCCGGACAGCACCCGCTGGGCCAGGCGCGTGACGTCCGCGTCCTCGCAGGCGTAAGGCCCGGCCTGCTCCAGGGGCGCCTCGGCGAAGGTCGCGACCCCCCGGCGGCGGCCGACGATGTCCTCGAACGGGACGCAGCGGTGGTCGAGGAAGTCCAGCGCGATCTGGTCCAGGTTGTGGGCGCGCTTGGAGGGGTCGAGCAGGTAGGAGGCGATCATGGTGTCGAACACGACGCCCGCGAGCTCGATCCCGGCGCGCGCCAGCACCATCATGTCGTACTTGATGTTCTGGCCGACCTTGCGCACGGTCGGGTCCTCCAGGACCGGCTTCAGCTCCCGCAGCACGACCTCCGCGGGCAGCTGCGGCGGCGCTCCGATGTAACGGTGGCCGATCGGGATGTATGCGGCCCGGTCGTCTTCGACGGCGAACGACAGGCCGACCAGCTCCGCGCGCATGGGGTCCACGGAGGTCGTCTCGGTGTCGACCGCGACCAGCTCCGCCGCCTTCAGGCGCGCGATCAGCTCCGCCAGCTCGGCCGCGTCGAGAATCGTGCGGTAGTCCTTGCGGCGGGCCCCCTCCGGCCGCGGCAGGCTCTGCTGCAGCTGGCGGAACTCCAGCTCGCGGAACAGCTCGGAGAGGGTGGGGACGTCCGGCGCGACCCGGCGCAGGGCACCGAGATCGACCTCGACGGGCGCGTCGACGCGGATCCGCGCCAGCTCCCGGCTCAGGAAGGCCTGCTCGCGGAACCGCGTCAGGCTCTCCTTCAGCTTGGGGCGGGTGATCTCGCCCACCCGGTCGTAGAGGGCCTCGAGGCTCCCGAAGGTCCGGATCAGCTCGAGGGCGGTCTTCTGCCCGATGCCGGGCACCCCGGGGATGTTGTCGCTCGTGTCGCCCGAGAGCCCCATGACGTCGACCATCCGCTCCGGCTCCACGCCGAAGCTCTCCCGGACGCGCGCGAGGTCGATCGTGGTTTCCTTCATCGGGTCCCAGATGGTTGTCCCCTCCCCCACCAGCTGCACGAAGTCCTTGTCGCCGGTGACCATGACGACCGGGTGCCCCCCCTGGGCGAGGCGGTGGGCGACGGTGCCGATCAGGTCGTCCGCCTCGAAGCCGGCCAGCTCGAAGACGGGCAGCCGGTAGGCGTCCGTGATCCGCTTGATGTAGGGGATCTGGACGGCCATCTCCTCGGGCATCGCGGGGCGGTTGGCCTTGTAGTCCCGCGACAGTTCGTGCCGGAAGGTGGGGCCGCGCGCGTCGAAGAACATGGCCGCGTACTCCGGCCGGCGGTCTTCCATCAGCTTGATGAGCATGCGCGTGAAGCCGAACGCGGCGTTGGTGGGCAGGCCCCGCGAGTTGGTCAGCCCCTGGATGGCGTGAAAGGCCCGGTGGATGTAGGCCGTGCCGTCGATGAGGAAAACAGGAGGCGTGGGGTCCATGGTCGGTCCGCGGCCGCTGGGGGAACGCCGGAGCGAGCTCCGCATAGGTCGGTTGACACCCGCTCGGCGGTGGTTTATCGTCGATTTCGAATTTCGGACGGGTGGTTATACCATCCCACCCCACCCACGGCAAGAACGACGACACCCGACGACACGACGAGGGCGCACGCATGCCACCGGGCCGGATCATCACCGCGGACGACGACCTGAGGACGATACTGAACTCCTGCCGCACGATTGCCATCGTCGGGCTGAGCCCCAAACCCGACCGGGACTCCTACCATGTCGCCGCCTACCTGAAGGCACACGGCTACCGGGTGATCCCGGTGCGGCCGGCCCAGGCCGAGATCCTCGGCGAGACCGCCTACCCCGGCCTGGACGACGTGCCCCGTCCGGTCGACATCGTGGACGTCTTCCGCAGCCCGGAGCAGATCCTGCCCCACGCGCACGAGGCCCTGCGGCTGAAACCCAGGGTCTTCTGGATGCAGGAAGGCATCGCGCACGCGGAAGCGGCCGCCCTGCTGACCGCCGCCGGCATCGACGTGGTGATGGACCGCTGCATCAAGCGCGAGCATGAACGCCTCTTCGCCCCCGGGCCGATATAAGCGCAAACACCGGCCGAGCCGGGACGCCGTCTGCCACTGCTGCCGCAAAGCGGCCCCCTTCTGCTGGTCGTGCCGCTGCGGGTTCCGCATCTGCCAGGACTGCATGCTGGAAAACGTGTGGGGGATGTCCTGCAACGGGATCACCTGGGATTGCCCGGATTGCGGCGCCCCCAACGGCTTCGGGAATCAGTGAGGGGGGGAGATGGGTGTTCGGGTTTGAAGTGTTCGGTGTTAGGCATATGATGCCACACGGTCGTGACCCTCAATTTTAGGCATTTTAGCTCGTAGCTCCTTAGGCATTCCAATTCCGTGCACTACGAAGGCAACATCATCCGCCCCCCGAGCGAAGCCAACAGCATCCTGCTGCAGGTCACGGTCGGCTGCTCGCGCAACCGCTGCACGTTCTGCGGGACCTACCGGGGCGAGCGATTTCGGATCAAGTCCGAGGAGATCGTCCGCGAGGACATCGCCTTCGCCGCGCAGCACTGCCGCCGCCAGCGGCGGCTCTTCCTGTGCGACGGGGACGCCCTGGTCATCCCCCAGCGCCGGTTGACGTCCATCCTCGCGGACGTGCGCGCGCAGCTGCCCTGGGTGACGCGGGTCGGCAGCTACGCCAACGCCCGCAGCATCGGCCTGAAGTCCGATGCGGAGCTGCGCGAACTGCGGGAGCTCGGCCTCGGCATTCTCTACATGGGATTGGAGAGCGGAGACGACGCGACGCTGAAGGCCATCCGCAAGGGCGCGGACGCGGCCACCCAGGTCGCCATGGGGCGCAAGGCGATCGCGGCGGGGATGAAGCTGTCGGTCACGGTGATCCTCGGGATCGCCGGACGGGCGCGTTCGGCCGTCCACGCCCAGTGACACCGCGCGCGTGCTGTCGGAGATCGACCCGGACTACGTGGGCGCGCTCAGCCTGATGCTCATCCCGGGGACACCGCTCTACGAGGACTGGCGGACGGGCGCCTTCGAGCTGCTCGACCCGGCCGAGATGCTGGCCGAGCTGCGCACCCTGATCGCCGAGACCCGCCTGTCGCGGGGGCTTTTTCACGCGAACCACGCCTCCAACTACCTGCCGATCAAGGCCCGGCTGCCCCGGGACCGCGACGAGGTGGTGGCCGTGATCGACCGGGCGCTGGCAGGGGGCGTTACGCTCAAACCCGAGTACATGCGCGGGCTTTAGAGGGGAGAAGTGTTCAGGGTTCGGGGTTCAGTGTTCAGAAAAGGAACGTCGATGATCTCGGCTCAGAATCGTTTTCCTGCTTCCCAACTCGTCAACTTGTAACTCGTAACTCACTTGGGGCATCCAGGCCGTTGCCCCATCGCCCGGAAGGAGACCCATGGATTTAAATCTGCTGCTGACCACCTTCGGCATGGTGTTCCTGGCCGAGCTGGGGGACAAGACCCAGCTCGCCACGTTCTGCTTTTCCGCGGACTGCGACTCGCGCCTGTCGGTGTTCCTGGGATCGGCCGGGGCGCTGGTGCTGAGCTCGCTCATCGCCGTGTTCCTGGGGGCGACCGTCAGCCGCTTCGTCTCCCCGGCCATGATCAAGACCGGGGCCGGGGTTTTCTTCATCATCGTAGGGGTCTGGACCCTCTACACGGCCCTCCGCTCGTAGGGCAGGAGTGCAGCATGCGAATTCCCGCGCTCCTGCGGTGGACCCCGGCGGCGGCCCTCCTCTGCGGGCTGGCCCTCTCCCCGGCGGCCTGGCCGCAGAGCGGTCCACCGGCCCCGCTCGACTTCTCGGCCCTGATCGCCGCCGCGCGCGTGCAGGGGCCGCTCGACTTCTGCGGCGAGCCCGTCCCGCTCGAGGACCCGGACGTGCGCGAGCGGATGGAACGCGAGATCCTCTCCACCCTGGCCGACCCGCACCAGGTCATCCTCTGGATCAAGCGCTCGCGCCAGAGCCTCGCGCCGATCGAAGACCATTTGAAACGCCAGGAGCTCCCCGACGATCTGAAATACGTCGCCATCGCGGAGAGCGCGCTGCGGCCGCACGCCGGTTCCCCCAAGGGGGCCATGGGGTTCTGGCAGTTCATCGAGCCGACCGGGCGTAAATACGGCCTGCAGATCGACACCGCGCGCGACGAGCGGCGCAACCTGCAGAGCTCGACCGCCGCCGCCATCGCCTACCTCAAGGATCTCCGGCAGATGTTCGGCTCCTGGACGCTCGCGGTCGCAGCCTACAACATGGGAGAGAACGGCCTGCGCTCCGATATGGCCCAGCAGAACGCGCGCGACTATTACCGGCTGTACCTGCCGCTGGAAACCCAGCGTTACGTCTTCCGGATCCTGACGGCCAAGCTCATCCTGCGAAACCCCGAACGCTACGGGTTCCGCCTCGAGCCGGGCGACATCTACCCCCCGGTCGCCTGCGAGACGGTCACCGTGGAAACCGACCGGGAGCTGACGCTGCTGGCCGTCGCGCAGGCGGCCGGCACCTACGTCAAGACGATCAAGGACCTCAACCCGGAGCTGCGCGGCTACCGCCTCGGCCCGGGACGCCACACCGTCCTGGTGCCCCAGGGGGGCGCCAAGGGCTTCCAGGAACGGTTGGCCCGGATCACGCGCGCGGAGGCCGAAAACCTCCGCGAGACGGTCTACATCGTCAAACCGGGGGACACGTTGTCGGAGATCGCCGAGCGCCACGGGGTGTCGCTCGCGGACGTGCGGGCGTGGAACCGGCTGGACGCCAAGAAATCGATCCAGCCCGGGATGCGGTTGGTGCTTCAGCAGAAGGTGGAGGCGACCGCCACCGAGACCAGACCCTGACGGTGGCGGGTGCCCGGATCAGCGTGCGGCGGGCAGGGCGATCCTGCGCCGGGCGGGGTCCGGCTGGGGCCGGTAGAGGATGGCGGTGTGTCCGATCAGGCCGGCCAGGCGGCTGTCGGTGGCCTGCTCGATCTCGGCCGCCCACTGCGCCTTCAGCGCGCGGTCCTTCAGGTCCTGGAACTTGACCTTGATCAGCTCGTGCAGGTCGAGGGCCTCGCGCACGGACGCCAGCACGGCCGGGCTCAGGCCCTTCTGGCCGACGAACACGATCGGCTTCAACCCGTGCGCCAGCCCGCGCAGGTGTTTGGCTTGTGAAGCGGTCAACGGCTGCATGCGGTGTCACCTCGTCCACTCGAAAGATGCATCGGGTCTTGAACGGCTTGTTGTCCCGTCCGGGCCATAGCACAGTTTCGGCGCGGATGGAATCGGGTGGGGATAGAGATTTGGTGTTTCGTGTTTGGTGTTTGGTGTTTGGTAAAAAGAAATTTAGGAGGGATGAGCCATGCAAGAGAAAGACACCCCTCAGGCAGGGGCCGCGTTCCAGCTGCAGACGTTCCGTAAGCCCAAGGACATCCGCCTCCTCCGCCTAGAGAACGTCTCCTTCTCCGGCAGCCCGCGCAAGCACCCTTACGACCCGGGCAAGATCATCCTCGTGGCCGACCCGTACAGCGAAAACACGGTGTTCTACGAATTCACCAAGGGCGACGTGACGTTCGTGGAGGAGCTTCCGAGCGTGGTCGACCTGGAGGGGAACACCTTCCCGATGATCCGCGTGTGGGTGAAGCGCAACAGCGTCGCAGTCCGCAGCACCCCGTTCATCACCGGGGACACGCGGGTGGCCGGGGACTGAGACTTTCTATCGCGACTGCCGGACATGTGTTCCGTAGCCGGAGCAGCATGAACCCGTGGGAGAGGCGTCCCGCCTGGATCGGGATCGCGGCAAGATGCCGCTCCCACACGGGATCACGCTCGCAATCGGCACGCTTTTCCGACAATTGCACTCATCATCTGCCCATGTCGACGGCTTCGTATAAAGCCCAAAGTCAAGGCGCGCGAGTCCCGTGACGCGAGGCGTACTTTCAGTACGCCGCAGTGGCAACGGGGCGAAGCGCAACGCCGAAGTTGGGCTTTATACGAAGTCGTCTAGAATTTGATGTTGAGTTGGAAAGAAACGTCGCTCTGCGGCGGGCGGCGGCTGGCATCCTCGTTCGCGCGCGCATCGGGCGTGTAGGCGTGGGTCCCCCAGATGGAGAAACGCAGCGAGTCCGAAAGCTGGTAGTGGAGCCCGAGCCCCAGGTCCATGGTCTGCCAGTCCGGCGAGGCGTTGAGCGGCCGATCGAAGAGGTCGTCCTGGTTCCGGGCGTAGGCCGCCATGAAAACGGACAGGTTGGTGGAGGGCAGGATCATCCAGGTTTCCAGGCCGTACTTCTGGCGATCGCGGCTGCGCTCGTCCCGCATCTCCGCCTGGGTGACGGAGGGGATGAGCTTGACCCACTCGAGCGGCGAGAGGATGGCCGACAGGCGGAACCCGCCGCCTTCTGAGGTGCTCTCAATGCTGTTCAGCGACGAGGACGGCGGCGCCATGTCGGCGGCCGGACCCTGGTCGGCCAGGGAGCTGAGGAAGAACCCGCTCAGCAGGAACTCGAGCGAGTCGTTGACCTTGATCCCGAAATCCAGGAGGCTGACATCGCTGTCGTATCGGCGGTCGAAGGCCAGCTGATAGGAATCCCGCATGAACTCCTGGCGGAAGTTCACGTTCTCGTCCGCGTCGTCCTCGCCCAGGTCCAGCCCCGGCATGCGCTTGGAAAACATGAAGCGCGACTTCCAGTAGCTGTCGTCGAGCCGCGAAATCGTGACCCCCTCCGACCGCGCCGCGTGCAGGAAGTGGCCTCCGGACAGGTACATCCCGACGTGGTTGACCTGCTTGCGGTTCGGCCCGAAGAACACGAGGTCCCCGGTCTTCAGGTCGTTACGGGGGACGCTTTCCAAGCTGCCGAGCCGGCTCTGCTCGGTGGAGCTGCGCGGCAGGTTGACCCCGAAAACCTCCGAGTAGACCTGTTTGACCAGGCTCGAACAGTCGATGCCGCTCTGGCCCTCCCCGCCGAACCGGTAGCGCAGGCCGAAGAACTTGCTGATTTCCTGCTCCATGTTGGAGGGCAGTTCCTGCGGCAGCCCCGAGGTGATCGCCTCGGCCTTGGCCTTGGTGCGCGTGGACACCAGCGGCTGGGGTTGCGGCTTGGTCTTCCCCTTGGCGACCGTGGTCCCGGGTTTGGCGGGAGCCGGGGCGTTCTTGGCCGGTGCGGGGGCGGTGGCGGTCTTGACGGACTGGGCCGAGGATTTGGGCGCTGCCGGCTTGGCGGGAGCGGTCGCCTGGGCTTTCGGTTTGGTCTTCTTCGGGTCGGCCGGCTTGGCCACCTCGCAGGAGGGCGGCTGGGCGCCGGTCGGTTTGGTCTGGGCGGAAGCGGTTTGGACGGCTAAAAAACATAAAACGAGGAGGCAGGCGCCCCATAAAAGGACCTTGCCCCCGCGGGAAACGGCAGATTCACATGTGAGTTCGTAAGGCGATGCGTCGTGCATGTGCAATGGACAGACCTCGGTGCTCGTCTCGAACCGATTCGGCGCTTGCTTTCGCGCCCTTGCCTCCAGGTGATCCCGGCGAAATCTCTTCGCCCTCAAGCGGTTATGACTGCTCTCGACCCTGCCCTGCCGGACACTCTTCCGGCCCATGGGCGGGTGATTTTTAGCCCGTCCGGGCGAAGGCTGTCAAGAGATTTCCGAAATTATAGCGATCCTTCTCGGACCCAGATAAAAGCAAAAGTGGTGCCACTTCTTGAATAGTTAATTTATATTTTTATTTCAGTATATTAACAAAAAAGAAAAGCCGGCGGAAGCGGCAGAAATTACCGCCCTGAATTTCAGATCGGTCGACCCCTGGACACGCGGGCGCCGGCACCCTCGTGGGGTGCCGGCGCCCGTGCCCGAAAAACCATGCCGGTCAAAGGCCACCGATCACGGTCCCAGGAGCAGCTTCGGCAGGAAGGTGCTCAGCCACGGGATGTAGGTCACGATCACCAGCGCCAGCATCGACACGAGGAACGGCGGCCAGATCGCCCTGCTCAAGCGGTCGAGCGACATGTTGGCCATGCCGCAGACCGCGAAGAGCACCGCCCCGACCGGCGGGGTGATCAGCCCCAGGACCAGGTTCAGGCAGATCACGACCCCCATGTGGATCGGGTCGATGCCGACCGCGGCCGCGATGGGGGCCAGGATCGGCGTGACGATGACCAGCGCCGGGGCGGTCTCCATCGGGATGCCGAGCAGGATCAGGAAGATGTTGACCAGGAAGAGGATCATGTAGGGCGACGATGGTCACGGCCGAGATCCACTCGACGATCATCTGGGGGATCTGGTCGACCGCCACGAACCAGGCGAACGGCTCGGACATGGCGATCAGCAGCATGACCATGCCGGACTCGAGGCCGGAGTCCAGCAGCACCTTGGGCAGGTTCCTGAACGTCAGCTTGCGGTAGTAGAAGGTGCCCACGACGGCCGCAGTAGAGCACGGTGACGCCGGCCGCCTCGGTCGGGGTGAACATCCCGCTCAGGATCCCGCCCATGATCAGGACCGGCATGAACAGCGCCGGCAGCGCCTTCTAGGCGGCGATCAGCATCTCGCGGCACGGGGTCTTGGGGTCGCGCGGGTAACCGTTCTTCCGGGCGACGCACGTACATGTAGCCCATCAGGAACCCGGCCAGCACCAGCCCGGGGATGACCCCGCCCAGGAAGAGCCCGGCGATCGAGACGTTGGCCGTGACGCCGTAGATGATGAACGGGATGCTCGGCGGGATGACCGGGCCCAGACAGGAGGCCGTGCTCGTGAGCGCCGCCGCGACCCCCTCGTCGTAGCCCGCCTTCTTCATGGCCGGGATCATGACGACGCCGATCGCGACCGCGGTCGCGACCGCCGCGCCCGAAATCGCCGCGAAGATGGCGCAGGCGAGCACCGTCGCCAGGCCGAGCCCCCCGTTGATGTGGCCCAGCAGCGTGCGCGCAAACCGGACGAGGTCGGGGGTGATGCCCGCCCTCGTTCATCAGGTTCCCGGCCAGCATGAACAGCGGGATGGCGAGCAGCGGGAACGTCGCCAGCCCCCCGAAAATCGTCTGGATCAGGGTCGTGATCGGGGCGGCGTCGCCCACGAGGGCGTACACCAGGGCGCAGCCGCCGAGCGCGACGGTGATCGGCGCGGAGACGCACAGCAGGATGATGAAAGCGCTGACGAAGAGGATCATCGGGCGTCTCCTTTCCGCGCGACCCCGAGGAAGACCAGGAACTCTTCCAGGGTGAAGAAGAACATGATGAAGAAGCCGGTCGGCAGCGCGGCATACGGCAGGCTCATCACCAGCTCCATGGCGGGCGAGAACTGCCGGGAGTTGTAGATGGTCTGGAAGAGGCCGAAGTAGAACATGGCCCCGAAGAAGAACAGGGTGAACAGGTAGGCCACGAGCTTGAGGGCCCAGGCGACCGCCGGCGGGACCGACTCCACGACCGAGGTCATGCTGACCTGGTAGCCCTTCTTGAGCCCCACCGCACCGCCCAGCATCGAAGCCCAGGCGAGCGAGTAGGTCGACACCTCGCCCGACCAGATGCTCATCTTCTGGAACACGTAGCGGCCGATCACCTCGTAGGGGATGACGATCGCGATGATCGCCATGAAGAGGATCGTCCCCCAACTGCCCAATTTTTCGAGTATCGCGTTGAAACGCTGCAGTGCTGCCATTCTGCCTCCGGCGGTCCATACAAAATGGGCGCCCTCGCATCTGCTCGGCAAGGGCGCCCGATCGTTTCGCTATCCAGGTGCGACTTACTTCGCGTTCATGATGGCTTCGATTTCGGCCTTCGGGAACTGGCTGCTGAACTGCTCGTACACGGGCGACATGGCCTTCTTGAAGCTCTCGCGGTCCACGTCACGCACCACCGTCACGCCGGCCTTGGCCATGTCCTGCAGCTTCTGTTCTTCCGCATCCCGGTTGACTTTGCGCTGGAACTTGGCGACTTCCATCCCCGTCTTCTTGAAGATCTCCTGGTCCGCCTTGGGCATGGCGTCCCAGGTCTTCTTGCTCATGAGGAAGGGGGACGGGCGAGTACACGTGGGCGGTCAGCGAGAAGTGCTTCTGCCCCGCGTCCCAGAGCTTGGAGCTGAAGTAGACGGCGATCGGGTTTTCCTGCCCGTCGATGACTTTCTGCTGCAGCGCGGTGAAGACCTCGCCCCAGGCCATGGGGGTGGGGTTCAGGCCGGCATCCTTCCAGGCCGCCAGGTGCACCTTGTTCTCCATGGTGCGGATCTTGAGGCCCTTGCCGTCTTCGACCTTCTTCACGGGGCCCTTGGCGTTGGTCAGGTGGCGGAAGCCGTTTTCCCAGAAGGCCAGCGCCTTGATGTTGGCCTTCTCGAAGTCGGCGAGCAGCTTTTCCCCGATCGGGCCGTCCATGACGAGGTCGACGTGGTTGAAGTCACGGAACAGGAAGGGGAAGTCCAGGATGTTGATCGACGGGCTGAAGCCGCCGAGCGGGCCGGTGGAGGTCACGAGCAGGTCGATCGCGCCCTGCTGGATGCCCTCGGTCATCTCGCGCTCGCCCTTGCCGAGCTGGTTGCTGGGGTAGAGCTTGATCTCGACGCGCCCGCCGGTGCGTTCCTTGATCAGGTCGGCGAACTTCTGCGCCCCGACCATGTAGGGGTGATCCATGCTCTGGGTGGAGGCCAGCTTCATGGTGGCCTTGTACTGGGCCGCGGCCGGCCCGGCCAGCACCAGCGCCAGGATCAGGACGACGACTGCGAAACGACATTTCTTCATCTGCGATTCCTCCCGGGGACTGAGTAGAGTGGTGTTTTCGGCCGCAGGGACCTCCCGCGGCGGGTTTCCCTTATTATTAGCTTCCATTCAGGGGGGGCAGGATATTTGGATCGATCCCGACTGTCAAGGTCTCATTGCCCCGGGGGCAGAGCGGTGCATATGAAAACGGCCCGCCGCGTTGCGGCGAGCCGTCCGGAGTGCCTGTGGTGGAGCTGAGGGGGATCGAACCCCTGGCCTCATGAATGCCATTCATGCGCTCTCCCAGCTGAGCTACAGCCCCGTTCAAAAGCCCGGGTTGAGTACCAAACCCGGAAAATCATGTCAACGATTTATTTGGGGCGATTTATTTGGGGCGCGGCCTCCGCCGGCGCGGCGGCACGCGGTTGACAAGCCGCGGGGCGCCTTCCTATAATCTCGTCAACATACCACCACGGAGCGCATGCATGCCCATCTACGAGTTCTACTGCGACGACTGCAACACGATCTTCAACTTCTTCGCCCGCTCGGTGAACACCGCCAAGAAGCCCAAGTGCCCCCGTTGCCGCAAGACCCTGTCGCGCCAGATGTCGGCGTTCGCCGTGACCGGCCGCGCCCGGGAGGGGGGCGACGGGGAGGATCTGCCCTTCGACGAAACCCGCATGGAAAAGGCGATGCAGACGCTCGCCGGCGAGGCGGAGTCGATCAACGAGGACGACCCGCGCCAGGCCGCCAACCTGATGCGCAAGCTGACCGACATGACCGGCCTCGAGCTCGGACCCGGCATGACCGAGGCGCTGCGCCGCATGGAGCAGGGGGAGGATCCGGACCAGATCGAAGCCGAAATGGGCGACCTGCTCGAAGGCGAGGACCCGTTCCAGATGGCCGGCAAAAAGGGCGGCCGCGGGGGCAAGCGGCCGGCGCCGCGCCGGGACGAAACGCTGTACGACTTGTAACGGATTTGGTGTTTCGGTGGGTTTGGTGTTTAGGTGTTTGGTGTTCGGTGCTCGGCTTTGGGTTTAGGGAGGCGATTTGCCATGAACTCGGATGACGCATGCGAAGCTCGAAGCGCTGCAGGGTGACATCACCCGGCTGGAGGTGGACGCGATCGTCAACGCGGCCAACACCTCGCTGCTCGGCGGGGGCGGGGTCGACGGCGCCATCCACCGCGCGGCCGGCCCGGAGCTGCTCGCGGAATGCCGCGGGATCGGGGGCTGCCCCACGGGCGAAGCCCGCATCACGCGCGGCTACCGCCTGCCCGCACGCTGGGTGATCCACACCGTCGGCCCGGTCTACCGCGGCACGCCGCGCGACCGCGAGCTCCTGACCGGGTGCTATCGCAACAGCCTCGAGCTCGCGGCCCGCAACGGGGCGGCGACCGTCGCCTTCCCCGCCATCTCCTGCGGCGTCTACGGCTACCCGATCGAGGAAGCCTGCCCGATCGCGCTGACCACCACCATGGATGCCCTGGCGGCTTTCCCGTCCATCGCGAAGGTCCTGTTCGTTCTGTTCTCCGCCGGGGACCTGGGCGTGTACCGGCGGCACCTGGAGGCGCTGCGCACGGCCGGGCGCCGGTGACCCGCGCGCAAAGCGAGCGTTTGACAAAGCCTTCCCGGACCCTTATTATGCGCCCGACTTTAACGGCGGCTTGGGGTCGCAAGCCATTTTCGAGGAGGAACACCATGGTAGAAGTCACACCGTCAGCTCAGCAGCAGATCTCCGATTATTTCAAAAACAAAGATGTTACCCCCATCCGCATCTTCCTCAACGAAGGCGGCTGAGGCGGGCCGTCACTGGCCATGGCTCTGGACGAGCCTCGCGAAAACGACAACGTCTTCGACGTGAACGGGTTCCAGTTTGTCGTCGAGAAGGAATTCTATGAGAAGGCAAAACCCGTGACCGTGGACTTCATGGGCTACGGGTTCCGCATCAGCTCCAGCATCAACCTCGGTGCGGGCGGCGGCTGCGGCGGCTGCCACGGGTCCTGCAGCACCGACGGCAAATAGCATCGGTCGGTTTGATCGGGGGCGGCATCCGGCGGGTGCCGCCTTTTTTTATGGCCAAACATTTCGTGTTTGGTGTTTTGTGTTTGGTGTTTGGGTGGGGGCGGCTATCAGCCTCGATGTTCACCGCCCTCTCCCCCGACAACATGTGGATAAAGGAGCGGGAGCATGGAGGTCATGGACGTCATCCGCGGCCGCAGGAGCGTCCGCGCCTACGAGAGCCGGGACGTTGCGCCCGAGCACCTGGCCGCGGTGCTCGAAGCCGTCAAGTGGGCCCCGTCCTGGGCGAACACCCAGTGCTGGGAAATCGTGGTGGTCCGCGACCCGGCCGTGAAGCAGCGCCTGCAGGCGACCCTGCCGCCCAAGGGCAACCCGGCGCTGGCCGCCGTCGTGCAGGCGCCGGTCGTGCTCGCCCTCTGCGGCCGGCTGAAGCGCTCCGGCTTCTACAAAGGCGAATCCGTCACGAAGTTCGGCGACTGGTTCATGTTCGACCTCGGCATCGCCTGCCAGAACATCTGCCTGTCGGCGCACGCGCTCGGCCTGGGCACCGTCGTCGTCGGGCTGTTCGACCACGCCCGGGCGGCCGCGGAGCTGAGCGTGCCGCCGGACTGCGAACTGGTGGCGCTGATCCCGCTCGGCCACCCCGCCAAGTCCCCCGGGGCGCCGGCGCGGCGCGAGCCGGCCGAGTTCGCCCACTCCGATCGGTTCTGACCCGCCCGCCGCGCCGGGCGACCGGGACGCACCATGCCGAGCACCGACCTTGAACGGGTGACGGCCTACCACGAACGGACCAAGCACCACCCGGACCGGTACGCCCGTTCGCTGGGCTACATGGATTGGGAGAGCCAGCCCGCGCCGTTTCGTTTCTACGAGGACGCCCCCCGCATCCGGCTGCCGCTGCTGGCGGCAGACCCTCCCGGTGGCCGCGGGGCGCTTTATGAGCCCGCCGGCCCGCCGGCCCCCTTCGACCTGCCGCACGTCGCGGGGTTCCTCGAGCTCTCGCTCGCCCTCTCGGCCTGGAAATCCGCTTCGGGCGCGCGCTGGGCCCTGCGCATCAACCCCTCCAGCGGCAACCTGCACCCCACCGAGGCCCACCTGGTGCTGCCCGAAATCGACGGCTGCGCGGCCGGGGTCTACCACTACGACCCCCGGCACCACGCGCTCGAGCGCCGCGCCCCCGCGCCCGAGCCCCTGCGCGACGGCCTCGACGGGGGCGGCTTCCTGGTGGGGCTCACCAGCATCTTCTGGCGCGAGGCCTGGAAGTACGGCGAGCGCGCCTTCCGCTACTGCCAGCACGACGTCGGCCACGCGCTGGCCGCCCTGCGGTTCGCGGCCAATCTCTTCGGCTGGCGGCTCACGGCGCTGACGGAGCTCTCCGACGACGAGGTGGCGACCGTCCTGGGGCTGGACCGGACCGCTTTCCCGCCGGGGGACGAGGAGCACCCGGAGCTGCTCTGCCGGGTGCACGCCGAGAGCCGCGGCGACCGATCGCGCGGCCTGCCGCCGGACCTCGTCGCCGCCTTCGCCGAGCTGCCCTTTGCGGGGCACCCGAACCGCCTCAGCCGCGAGCACGTCGGCTGGGAGGTCATCGACGCGGTCGCCCGGGCCGCGCGCAAGCCTCCGACTCCGTTCGAATCCCCGCCGTCCTTCGGCCGCCTCGACGCCCGGCCGTCCCCCGAACTTCCCGGGGTGACCGCCGCGCGGATCATCCGGCAGCGGCGCAGCGCGGTCGCCTTCGCCCGCGGGCCCGCCATCCCGCGCGCCCATTTCCTGGCCATGCTGGACCGCACGCTGCCGCGCGACGGGGTCGCGCCGTTCGACGCCGGCCCGGGGCCGCCGGCCGTGCACCTGGCGATCTTCGTGCACGCGGTGGAGGGCCTGGACCCCGGCCTCTATTTCCTCGTGCGCAGCGCGCCGGACGAGGCGGAGCTGCGGGGGGCGATGCGACCGGATTTCGCCTGGGAGCGGGTCGAACCCGGCTTCCCTCTCTACGCCCTGCGCAGGGGGGACGTCCGCCGCACGGCCGCCATGGTGAGCTGCGGCCAGGACATCGCCGGCGACAGCGCCTTTGCGCTCGGCATGCCGGCGCGCTTCGCGGCGACGGTCGCCGCGGCCCCGCACGGCTACCGTCGCCTGTTCTGGGAGTGCGGCCTGATCGGGCAGGTGCTCTACCTCGAAGCGGAAGCCCACGGCCTGCGGGGGACGGGCATCGGCTGCTTCTTCGACGACGAGGTCCACGAGCTGCTCGGCCTGGCGGACGACCGCTACCAGAGCCTCTACCACTTCACGGTCGGCCACCCGGTCGAGGACCGGCGCCTCACCACCCTGCCCCCGTACTGACCGGCCCGTGTTGCCCTTTCGACATTCGGTCATAGTTTGAATCGGCGGGCCGGGTGATGCTTCCGGCCGGACGAACAACACTCGCACCGAGACGGTGTCGCGATGCGTCATGCCGGCGCAAGCCGGCATCCAGGGTCTGTTTCAACGAAGCTGCCGCGCGCTGGATTCCGGCTTCCGCCGGAATGACGCCTTTCTTGCTTTAGTGCGGCACGGTTTCAGAACGGATGGCGTTGGCTTTAAAATTTCAATCATGGAGCCTCCAATGCCGAACCGACTCGCTCACGAACGAAGCCCCTACCTTCTGCAGCACGCCCACAACCCGGTGGACTGGTACCCCTGGTCGGACGAGGCCTTCGCCCGCGCCGCGGCCGAGAACAAACCCATCTTCCTCTCCATCGGCTACGCCACCTGCCACTGGTGCCACGTCATGGAGCGGGAGTCGTTCGAGGACGAGGAGGCCGCGCGCGCATTGAACGCGGCCTTCGTCTGCATCAAGGTGGACCGCGAGGAGCGGCCCGACATCGACGCGGTGTACATGGCCGCCTGCCAGATGATGACCGGCGGCGGCGGGTGGCCGCTCACGATCTTCATGACCCCGGACCGGCGGCCCTTCTTCGCGGCCACCTACCTGCCGCGCCGCACCCGCTTCGGCCGCCAGGGGCTGATCGAGCTCTGCGAGCGCGTGCGCGAGCTCTGGGCGCTGGAACCGCAGCGCGTGGCCGCCTCGGCCGCCGGCATCGCCGAGAGCCTCGGCCGCGCCTTCACCTACGCCCCGGCCGAGGCGCCGGGGCTGCGGCTGCTCGACCGCGCCTACGACGACATCGCCTTCGGCTTCGACGCGCGCCACGGCGGCTTCGAGCCCGCCCCCAAGTTCCCGACCCCGCACCGCCTGCTCTTCCTGCTGCGGGTCCACGACCGCACCGGCGACGCCCGGGCGCTCGAGATGGTCGAGCGCACGCTCGCCGCCATGCGCCTGGGCGGCATCTGGGACCACGTCGGACACGGAATCCACCGCTACTCGACCGACGCCGGCTGGCTCGTCCCCCACTTCGAGAAAATGCTCTACGACCAGGCCTTGACCGCACTCGCCGCGCTGGCCGCCCGCCAGGTCTCGGGCAAACCGGACTTCGGCCGGACCGCGGAGGAGATCTTCGCCTACGTGCTGCGCGACATGACCTCGGCCGAGGGCGGTTTCTTCTCGGCCGAGGACGCGGACAGCGAAGGCGTGGAAGGCCGGTTCTACGTCTGGACGCGGGCGGAGCTCCGCGCGGCGCTCGGAGCCGACGAGGCCGCCTTCTGGGAACCGGTCTTCAACGTGACCGCCGAGGGCAACTACCGCGAGGAAGCCGGGGGACAGCCGACCGGGGCGAACATCCTGCACCTCACCCGGCCGCTCTCGGCCTGGGCGCGCGAATTGGGGGTCGCCGAATCGGACATCGAAACGCGCTGGGAGGCGGCGCGCGCGCGCCTCTTCGCCGCGCGCGAGGCCCGGGTGCACCCGCTCAAGGACGACAAGGTGCTGGCCGACTGGAACGGCCTCATGATCGCCGCGCTGGCCGAGGGGGCGCGCGTGCTGGGGAGCTCCGCGTACGAGGTTGCCGCCGAGCGCGCCGCGCGCTTCGTGCTCGCGGAGATGCGCGGCCCGGACGGCCGCCTCTTCCACCGCTTCCGCCTGGGCGAGCGCGCCGTCCGCGGCCAGGCGACCGACTACGCGTTCATGGTCCACGGCCTGCTGCACCTCTACCGCGCCACCTTCCGGGTCGAGTGGGCCGAGGAGGCCGCGGCGCTGCAGCGGGTGATGGTCGCGGAGCTCTGGGACGAGGCGGCCGGCGGATTCTTCCTCACCGGCGCGGACGAGCGCGAGCTGCCCGTGCGGCCGAAAGACCTCGCCGACGGGGCCGCCCCGTCGGCCAACTCGGTCGCGCTGACGAACCTGCTCTGGCTGTCCCGGCTGACCGGCGATGCCGAGTGGGCCGAGCGGGCCCAGGCGATGGTGCGCGCCTTCGCGGGCACGGTCGGGCGCCACCCGGCGGGGTACGTGCATTTCCTCTGCGGCCTGGACTTCGCGCTGCGCCCCGGCCAGGACGTGGTCCTCGCCGGCGAGGCGGGGTCCCCGGACGCCCGCCGGCTGATCGAGGCGCTGAACGGGGGCTTTGCCCCCAACCGGGTGGCGCTCTTCAAGTCCGGGGACAACGCCGCCCGGCTCGCGCGCCTGGCCGGCTACACCGACGGGCTCGACGTCGTCCAGGGGCGCACCGCGGCCCACCTCTGCGTCGGCGCATCCTGCAAGGAGTCGGTCACGAACGTGGACGACCTGATCGCGCGCCTCGCGGGCAAGCCTCATGACCGCCGCTGAGATCGCCCGCCTGCGGCGGCGGCTGAACGCCTGGTACCGGGCCCACCGGCGGGACTTGCCGTGGCGGCAGACGCGCGACCCCTACCGCATCTGGGTCTCGGAGGTCATGCTGCAGCAGACCCAGGTCAAGACGGCGCTGCCCTACTACCGTCGTTTCCTGCGCCGTTTCCCCACGCTGCGGCGCCTGGCCGCCGCCGACGAGGGGGCGGTCCTCAAGAGCTGGGAAGGGCTGGGCTACTACGCGCGCGCGCGCAACCTGCACCGTGCGGCCGCCCGGGTCGCGGCCGCCGGCGGCCGCGTGCCCGACCGCTGGGAGGAGTTCCGGGCGCTGCCGGGGGTCGGCGACTACATCGCCGCCGCCGTGCTGAGCATCGCCTTCGACCGGCCGCACGCGGTCGTGGACGGCAACGTCCGGCGCGTGCTGGCGCGGCTGCTCGCGCTCGACGCACCCGCGAACGCGCCGGCTGCGGCGCGCCGCTTCCAGTCCCATGCCGACCGGCTGCTCGACCGCGCCCGGCCGGGCGACTTCAACCAGGCCCTCATGGAGCTCGGCGCGCTGGTGTGCACCCCGCGGTCGCCCGCCTGCGACGCTTGCCCCCTCGAAACCCTCTGCCGCGCACGGTGCGCGGGGACGGTCGATCGCTTCCCCCGCCGCGCGCCTGCGCGCCGTATCCCGGAGATCGACGCGGCCGTCGGCGTGATCGTCAGGAACGCCCGCGTGCTCGTCACGCGCCGCCCCGCGGAGGGCCTGCTCGGCGGGCTCTGGGAGTTCCCGGGCGGCAAGATCGGGCCGGGCGAGTCGCCCGCCGCGGCCTGCGTGCGCGAGATCGCCGAGGAAGTCGGGCTGCAGGTGGAGGTCGCTGAACCGCTCGCGGAGGTGCGCCACGCCTACTCCCACTTCCGGGTGCGGCTGCACGTCTTCCTCTGCCGCCACCGCGGCGGCCGGGTGCGGCTGAACGGGCCGGCCGCCTTCCGCTGGGTCCGGCTCGAAGACCTCGACGGGCTGGCGCTGCCCAAGGCCAACCACAAGTTCATCCCGCTCCTCAAGCGGCAGCTGGCCGGCCGCGAGCGTAAGCGGGCGCGGAGCGCCGCATGACCGACGTGCTCCTGGTCCAGCCGCCGATCCGCGATTTCTACCTGACGGCCAAGCGCACCATCCCCTACGGGCTCGCCTCCATCGCCGCGGCCCTCAAACGCCGAGGCTTCACGGTCGCGCTCGCGGACGCGCTCGCAACCCGCCGGACGCGCCCCGCGCCGCTGCCGCCCGAGCTCGCCGACCTGGACGAGTTCTACGGCCGGCCGGACGCCTCCCCGTTCGCGCTCTTCCACGGCTACCGGCACTTCGGCCGCAGCTTCGAGCACCTCGGCCGGGCCGCGCGGGACTCCGGGGCCTGGCTCGTGGGGGTCTCCTCGCTCTTCACCCCGTATGCCGCCGAGGCCCTCGCCACGGCGGCCGCGATCAAGCGCCTTCACCCGGGCTGCCGCATCGTGATGGGCGGCCACCACCCGACCGCGCTGCCCGAGAGCGTCCTGGAATCGCCGGACGTGGACTTCGTGCTGCGCGGCGAGGGCGAACGGTCGCTGCCGCTCCTGGCCGAACGCCTGCGCGCGGGCGGCGCGCTCGACGACGTCCCGGGCATCGCCTTCCGCCGCGACGGCCGCTGCCACGTGAACGCGCCCGCCGTCCTGCGCGCGCCCGAGGAGTTCCCCATCCCCGACCTGGAACTCGTCGACCGGCGCTTCTACCGCCGCATGGGCCGCGGCTGCGCGGTCGTGGTGGCAGGGCGGGGGTGCCCACTGCGCTGCTCCTACTGCGCGGTCGGCGGAGCCGCCTGGCTGCCGCACCGCCTGCGGCCGGTCGACCACGTCCTGTCCGAAATCGAGGCGGCCGTGGCGCGCGGGGCCGGGTTCGTCGACTTCGAGGACGAGAACCTGTCGCTCGACCGCGGCTGGTTCCTCGCGCTGCTGCACGGCCTGATCGCGCGCTTCGGGGAGCGCGCCCTCGAGCTGCGCGCCATGAACGGGCTCTACCCGCCCAGCCTCGATGCCGAGGCGGTTGCCGCGATGGCCCGCGCGGGGTTCACGGCGCTCAACCTCTCGCTCGGCTCGACCGACCCCGCGCAACTCAAGCGCTTCCGCCGGCCCGACGTGCGGCCGGGGTTCGACCGGGCGCTGGCGCTCGCCGAGCGCCACGGCCTGGCCGCGGTCGGCTACGTCGTGGTCGGCGCCCCGCACCAAAGCGCCCCGGCCTCCGTCGACGACCTCCTGTGGCTGGCCGAGCGCCGGGTGCTCGCAGGCGTCTCGGTGTTCTACCCGGCGCCGGGCAGCCGCGACTACGACACCTGCCGCGAGCTCGGCCTGCTGCCGGCCGCGTTCGGCCGCATGCGTTCGACCGCGCTGCCGATCTCGCACACGACGACGCGCCTCGAGTCGGCCACCTTGCTGCGCCTCGGGCGCATCCTGAACTTCATGAAACAGCTGATCGACCGCGGGCTGCCCCTGCCCTCCCCGCAGGCCGCGGCCGGCGCCGTCGACCCCGGGGACCGTCTCGCGGCCGGCCGCGCGCTGCTGGGGCGGTTCCTGGCGGACGGGCAGGTGCGCGGCATCACCCCGGAGGGCGAGGTCTACGCGCACGCCGTCGCATCCCGGCTGGTCGATCGTTTTCTGGAAGGATTGCGCCGCCGCCCCGTCCGCGGGGCCGCGTCGGCCGAGGAAAGGAACGTCGAGGGATGAGCCGCAAGGAGTACCACGCGCCCATGCACACGGCCGAGCACATCCTGAACGCCACCATGGACCGGATGTTCGGGTGCGGCCGTTCGTTCAACGCGCACATCGAACGCAAGAAATCGAAGTGCGACTACCGGCTCCCCCGTCCGCTCACCCCCGACGAACTGCAGGCCGTCGAGGCGGCGGTCAACCGGGTGATCCGGGACGACCTGCCGGTCGCCGAGCGCATGGTCTCGCGGGCCGAGGCCGAGGCGCGCTACTTCACCGGCAAGCTCCCGGCCGCGGCCGGGGAGACGATCCGCATCGTCTCGGTCGGCGACTACGACGGCTGCCCCTGCATCGGCCGGCACGTCGGCCGCACCGGCGAGATCGGCGCCTTCCGCATCGTCTCGGCCGACCACGCCGACGGGGTGCTCAGGTTGCGGTTCGTGGTGGAGTCGAAGGAAACGAATAGGTAACAGGGGTCAGGGGTCAGGGTTCAGGGTCCAGAGGCTCGGAAACAAGGGGAGCAGAGTCCGAGGGGTCGAGGGTTCAGGGTTCAGGAAAGAAGAATGGCACGGACATGCGCGGCCGGGGGTCTATTTTATCCTGAACTCGAACCCTGACCCCTGACCCCTCAGTGCCGACCCCTGAACCCTTCTATCTTAAAACAACTGCAACCGTTCCCGATACGTCCGTATCACTGTCATGGGGTCGTCGGTGATCACGAGGTTGTCGGCCGCCCAGGCCGGCGCTTTGCCGCGGCGCACCATCTCCGCGACCTGCCGTTCCAAACCGTTCCAGAACCCGCTGCCGCCCTCGGTGTCGAACAGGATCACCGGCACGGGCTCGGCGATCGCCAGCTTCATGTTGCAGAGCGTGATCCCGACCTCCTCGAGCGAGCCGAGGCCGCCGACGTTGAAGATCGGGAACGAGGCGATCTCGAACCACTTCTGGCGGCTGTGGCGGCAGGTCGACTGGAACACCTGGCAGAAGTCCACGTCGGTCGTCATGCTCTGGTCGGTGATTTCAAGGAAGTTGGCGCCGGACAGGATGCCGCGGTGCCGCGCCAGCAGGTTGGCCTGCTCCATGACGCCGCTGCCCCCGCCGGTCACGATCCCGATGGTCTTGCCCCAGAAACCGATCAGCGCGTCCAGCAGGTCCCCCAGGCGGTTCTCGCCCGCGCGCGACAAGGTCCGGTTGGAGCCGTAGAAGGCGAAGAGCATCGACCGGTGGAAATCCGCCAGCCGGTCGACCGCGACGAAGTACCCCATGCGGTCGCGCATGGTGTGCACCATGAGCCGTCGGTTGAGGCCGCACACCCAGTACACGTCCAATCCGAAGGCGTGGTACTCCTGCAGCCGGTTGTGGTCCATCTGCGAGAGGAACGGCCCGTGCTCGTTCGACGGTTCGAGGAAGTACAGGCGGTCGACCTTGCCCCGGCAGGTGAGGTCGACCAGGTCCCGGTGTTCGAGGAGGTTCGGGAAATAGTGCGCCGCCAGCGCGGCCGGCCGAGCGCCGAGCGCCCCCGACAGGCGGCCGGTGGCGTAGGCGTGCGTGCAGTTGCTCCCGTTCGAGAAATCGCGGCGCGCCAGCGCGCACATCGCCGGGGTGACCCGGCAGGGGGCCTCCGGCCCGTTCAGGAACACCGGTGCGGAGCCCACGCCGCCCGCCCTCTGCGGCAGCACCGCCACGGGCCGGCTGATGTAGCGGCAGTTGGACGCCTTGCGACGGCGGAAGCGCGCCCGCAACCCGGCGAGTTCGGCATACGTGAACGACCGCCCCGCCGAGCGCTTCCCGTTCACGGCGACCCCGCTGCGCGCGGCGCGGTAGACCTTGGCGGTGATGAGCGGGTTGACGATCGGGTGGTCGCTCTGGTTGACGATCTCCAGGTAGATGCGGATCCCGCGGGTCTTGATCGGGTCCAGGACGGTGGCGGCCAGGTTGTGCCCCAGAGAGAACCCGCTCTGGAGCACCACGAAGTGCTCGTTGAGGTACATCGAGCAGGTGGTCACCAGCCCCTGCCGCGGGGCGATCACCACGGCCGGGACGGGGTCGCGCACCTGCCAGCGGTTGAGGACCTCGCGGCCGTCCTCGCGCAGCAGGATCCGGCCGAGCGCCTCGGGCGTGAGCGGCTCGCGCAGCCGGCAGGCGATCTTGTGGGGGGCGATCACGATGCTGCCGTCGCTCGAGATCGAGGTCGACACCGGCAGCTTGAGCAGCGAGCGTTCGACGGCCTCGATCACCTCCTCGGAGGAGAGCAGCGCCTCGGGGTCGCAGTAGACGAGCCGGCCCACCGGCAACCCCGGGCTGAAGAACGGCCGCAGCTCCCGCAGCGCCGGGTAGCCGGGGATCACCGAAGACGCCGTGAGCGTCAGCAGCGCCCGGCCGTCCTTCACGACGGCTTCCCGCACCGGCGCGCTCTCGATCTGCACCCCCAGCCGCGCGATGCGCGAGCGCTCGCTGAACAGCAGGTGCTCGGGCTGCTCCTTCAAGAGGCCGGCCAACGGGCCGCGCAGCCCGAAGGCGGTTTCGAACACGATGCGGCCCTTGTCGGCGCGCAGCACCCGCGTGATGGTGCCGTCGTCGGACTGCAGCAGCCCGCGATAGGAGTGGCGATTCTTTTGGGAAGAGTTCATGGCGACCCTACCGGCGAGATCGTCCGCAGCGGACGCGCGACAGGAATGAACGGCGGACCCGCAGCGCCGGTCAGGCGGCGGGCTTCTCCGCGAGAAGGGTTTCGATGATCTGGACCAGGGACCGCTCCGGCGAGTCCTCCGCTCCGAGGATGCCGAGCTTGACGTCCTTCAGGACCGCGCTGTCCACCACCCAGCCGAAACCGAGCTTGTCGAAAAAGATGATCGATTCTTTCCCCATGCCCCCCCGCTCCGATCGACCAGCGCCCTCTGGCCCGAAGGCCCGAATCCCCGCAGGCGCTTGCAATCTATATCGACCGTGACGAGGGACGACTTTAGCCGATGTGTTGAAAACCGGCGTCTGGCGTGAGCGCGTTGCGCGACCTCGCCGAGCGACCGCCGCTCCGGTAAGAGTCCGGCAGGTTCATCACCCTGCACGCGCTGCGCGGAGGAGAGATGGTTGAAATCCGGGAAGAACTCGACGGCGCTGGGGCGGACCCCGTCGGGGCTCTTCGTCACCGACCTGGACGGGACCCTGCTGCGCTCCGATCGCACCTTCGCCGCGGCCGACCTGGCGGCGCTGCGGCGCCTGGGCGAATGCGGGGTCGTGCGCGTGCTCGCGACCGGCCGTTCGCTCTTCTCGTTCGACAAGGTCCGCACCCCCGACCTGCCGCTCGACTACCTGGTCTTCTCGACCGGCGCGGGCCTGGCCGAGCTCCCCTCCGGCCGCATCGTCCGCGCGCAGTCGCTCGACCCGGCCGAAGTGCGCCGCGCCTGCGAGATCCTGCGGGCGCTGGGGCTGGACTTCATGGTGCAGCGCCCGATCCCGGACACGCACGCGTTCGGCTTCCACGCGAGCGGGCGCCCCAACCCGGACTTCGAACGGCGCATCGCGCTCTACGCGCAATTCGCCTTCCCGCTCGACGGCGACCCCGGCGCATTCGGCCCGGCCACCCAGCTCGTCGCCATCGTCCCCCCGGAAGGATCCCCGGAGGCGCTGCCCGAGGTGCGCCGGCTGCTCCCGGAGCTCACCGTCATCCGCTCGACCTCGCCGCTCGACCATCGCTCGACCTGGATCGAGATCTTCCCGGCGAGCGTCTCGAAGAGCCGCACGACCGGCTGGCTCGCCGCACGGCTCGGCATCCCGCAGGCGCGCACGGTGTCGGTCGGCAACGACTACAACGACCTCGACCTGCTCGACTGGTCCGCGGCACGCTTCGTCACCGCCAACGCCCCGGCCGACCTGCGCGAACGCTACCCGGTCGTCGCCTCGCACGACGAAGAGGGGGTGAGCCAGGCCGCGAACCTTTGGCTCGAAAAACTTCGCATCGAGCCGTAACCGTAGGCCTTGAGTCGATCATGTCAACGATGAAACAACGTCCCCGTCTCCGTTCTACATGCTTTCAATTGTCTCGGTAAAGCCTCCATACAGGCCCATGGACCAATGTGTCCCGATCCTTGAGTTCCATTTCCAGGCCGAACTTGTCTTGCCTCTGGATCAAAGACGACCCGCAATGAAGAATCTTCGGAACCCGTGTTGTCCGTCACGAGCCACAGTTTGATTGGCTTCGTTCCGTCTATCGCCTCCGAGAACATGTGCAGCCGGGGATCGGCAAGATGCGCCTCTGGCGCCATGCGCGTAGGTGGGGAGTCAGTTTCGGGAGATCCGCCTGCACCAGTTCACGATATCCGTGTCTCTGGGCTTTTCATCATCTGTTTTTGCACCAGCGCCCTGCAGCTTGAGCAGCCGCCCGCTTAAGCGATCCGCCCCAGCCGCGTATTGAATGTGGGTATCACAGATTGAAATGTTGGCGATACGTCGGATGATACCACACGGTGCATCTTCGTTGAGATTACGAGCGAGTATCCACATCCGCGGAACAGGGTATGCGGCCTTCAATCATGCCTTCCGGCCTCGAGAGCTCTTAGGCGATATCGCCGCAGCCTGCCGGGCTCGTTCATCGAGGCGCACCCTGGTCATGCGCTCGCGGAGGCCGCCTTCCTCGATGAAGGCCTTTTCCAGTTGCCGCAACTGCCGATCGAGGAGGTAGGTGGCGACCTTGATCAACCCGATGATGACATTGGCTGAAATGGCTGGATCGGCGTGCTCGACGCCTTTTTTGAACGTCTCGTAGTTCGCTCCCGGCGTGCGGACCAGTTCTCCGAGCCGCCGAGCATGCGGGTGGTCTTTGGCCCACTCATCCATGCCCCGGACACGCAGAAAATCGCGGTAATCGGCCAGCAGCTCCTCCAGGCTCGCGCGCGCCACATTGGTCAGCTTGATCTCTGTCTCCTTGGAGGTGCCCGACGCGACGCTGGCTTCGATGATATTCTGCTTCCCCGAGCGCGCCGCCTGGACCATCTGGTCGACGGTCCGGTCGCGCCTGTCGAGAAAGCGTGCACAAAACCGGACCGTGGCGTCGTAGACCACCTCGGCCCGCTGGTAGGACAGCAGTTTTTGGTAGCCCCCGTGAGGGGGGATGAAGCCCTTGGGCATGGGAACACCTTAAAAACAGGGACCAAAGGGACGAAAGAGACTTAAGCGAAAAACTCGCAGGCCTGCCCTTTGGTCGCTTATGTCCCTTTTGTCGCTTTTCCCTAATCGCCTTCACCCCGCGATCTCCTTCAGGCACTCCTCCACGATCGACAGACACGTGTCGATCTCGGCCGCCTCGACCGTCAGCGCCGGGCAGAAGCGGATGCTGTTCTGGCCGCAGCCCAGGATGAGGAGGCCCTTCTCGAAGGCGCGCTGGATGACCCGCGCCCGCCAGTCGCCGGCCGGGGTCTTGCGCGCGCGGTCCTTGACCAGCTCGGCCCCGACCATCAGGCCCTTGCCGCGCACGTCCCCGATGCACTCGAAGCGCGCCTGCAGCGCCCGCAGCCCGGCCATCAGCCGCTCGCCCTGGCGCGTGGCGTTGTCCATGAGCCCCTCCTCCAGCAGCTCGATCGTCGCCAGCGCGGCCCGGCAGGCGAGCGGGTTGCCGCCGAAGGTCGAGGCGTGCGAGCCCGCCTCCCAGTCCATGATGGCGGCCGGGGCCACCATGGCCCCGAGCGGCAGGCCGGAGGCGATGCCCTTGGCGAGCGCCATGATGTCGGGCGTCACCCCGAAATGCTCGATCGCGAACATCTTCCCGGTCCGCCCCATGCCCGACTGCACCTCGTCCACGACGTAGAGGATGCCGTACTTGCGCGCGAGCGCGGCCATCTCGCGGTGGAATTCCGGGGGCGGGACGATGTAGCCCCCCTCGCCCTGGATCGGCTCGACGAAGATGGCGGCCACTTCATCGGCCGGCACGGTGGTGCGGAAGAGCGTCTCCTCCACCCAGCGCACGCAGTAGAGCTCGCACGCCGGGTGGGTCAGGTTGTAGGGGCAGCGGTAGCAGTAGGCGTAGGGGATGTGGGTGATGCCCGGCACCAGGGGGTTGTAGTTCTTCTTCTGCACGGTCTTGCTGGCGGTGAGGGACAGCGCCCCCATGGTGCGGCCGTGGAAGGCGCCGAAGAAGGCGATGTTGAGCTCGCGCTTGGTGTGCCAGCGCGCCAGCTTGAAGGCGGCCTCGACCGCCTCGGCGCCCGAGTTCCCGAAATAGACGCGGTGGACGCCCTCCCCGGGCGCGAGGGCTGCGAGCTTCTCCGCCAACGCGATCTGCGGCGTGTAGTAGAAGTCGGTCCCGGACATGTGCAGCAGCCGGTCGGCCTGGTCCTTGATCGCGGCGACGACCCGGGGGTGGCAGTGGCCCGTGGCGTTGACGGCGATGCCGGCCGTGAAGTCCAGGAACCGGTTCCCGTCCACGTCCTGGATCCACAGGCCCTCCCCCCGGTCGGCCACCAGCGGGTAGGCCCGCGTGTAGGACGGGGACACGTGGGTCGAGTCCTTGCGGATCAGCTCCTGAGCGCGGGGGCCGGGCAGCGGGGTGCGGATTTCCGGTTTCATCGGTGGGTCCTCCGTTGGGGTCGGTTCGAGATAGGCGCCTGGTCTGCAATCAGCTTAGCCCCGTTTCACTGCAGGGGTCAAGGCGGGGTTGACGGGGCGGAGCGTTGGTGTATGGGTGGATAGGTGATTTGGGTGTGTTGGGTGTTTCGGTGTTTGCGTGTTTGGTGTTTGGTGAGGACTTTCGGCACTCCAATCGAGGAGAAGAAATGCATGACAGTCCGAGTCAACGACCGTGCGTCCATTTACCGGGGGCGGGTGTTTCTGCTGGTCAGGGAGAACGTGACGCTGGACAACGGGGCGACCGCCGACCTCGAGTACGTGGAGCACCCGGGTGCGGCGGCCATCGTGCCGCTGGCCGAGACCGGGGAGGTGGTGCTGATCCGGCAGTACCGGCACGCGCTCAAAGGCTACATCTGGGAGATCCCGGCCGGGACCCTCAACCCCGGGGAGCCGGTGGCGGACTGCGCCCGGCGCGAGCTGACCGAGGAGACCGGGCTTGCCGCCGCGGCCTGGGAGAAGATCGGCGAGATCACGCCCGTGCCCGGCTACTCGGACGAGCGCGTCCACCTGTTTCTGGCGTGGGACCTCACGCCGGCCCGGCAGGCGCTGGACGCCGACGAGGTGCTGGCCGTCCACCGGGTGCCGCTGCCGGAGGCGCTGCGGATGATCGAGCGGGGCGAAATCCAGGATGCCAAGACCATCTGCGGGCTGCTGCTGGCCGAGCGCCGGACCCGCGCGGGGGCAGGGCCGGGCGGGGAGTCTCGCGGCCGATAGCGGGGACCCGGGCCGCCTGTCTTTCCTCGGCCGGATCGGTCGCGGGCAGCACCGCCACGATCCCGGCGAAGAACCAGAAGGGTTCCATGATCCGCACGATGATGAAGGTGTTGGTGCCGATCGAGTGCACCAGCAGCCCCACGAACCCGGCCGTGAACCCCATGATGAGGCCCTTGCAGAAGGGGTCCTCGGTCTGCCGCAGCCGGCTGCGCAGCAGGCGGAAGACGGACACCAGCAGGTAGATGAACGCGGCCAGCCCCAGGATGCCGGTTTCGGTCAGAACGCGCGGGAACTGGGCGTCTACGAAGGCGTAGCCCGTCACCCCGTGCCCCAGGAAGGGGTGGTCCGGGAAGTCGCGCAACGCATCCTGCCAGCTTTGCAGCCGGGCCGAGGTGGAGGTGTCCAGGCGCAGGTCCCCGATCGTGATCTGACCCGGCTCTTCGGGCTGGTTGAAGGTGTAGAGGATGCGCTCCTTGACCACCTGCGGCAGGAAGAGGGGGCTGGCGAGCAGCGCGACCGCGAGCAGGCCCACGACGATCAGGCGCCGCTCGGTCATGAAGCCCAGCACCAGGAGCGCCGGAACGAACGCCAGGTAGGACGAGCGCGACTGGGTGAAGAAAAACGACGGCAGCATGCACACGATGAGCAGCAGCAGCAGGTTGCGGGTGCGCCGCTCGCGGACCTTGGCCGCCAGGCCGGCCGCCACCATGCCGACGAACAGCAGGTACCCCCCGAAGGTGTTCGGTTCCCCGCCCGGGCCTTCGAAGGGCGCGCTCAGGCGGTTGCCGTCCGGGATCTGGGCGATCCCGATCAGGGAGACGATGGCCGCGGTGAGGAAGAGGCAGAAGACGAAGCGCTTGAGCTGCCGCCCGTCGCGCACGTGGTTGACCAGCATGAAGAAGACGATGAAGTACTCGAAGTACTTCAGCACGTAGAGGAACCCGGTCTTGGGCTCCACCCGCCCGGACATGACGCCCAGCGTCGTGGACAGCGCGCACACCACCATGTAGAGGAAGATCGGCCGGTTCAGGGGGGTTTTCAGGAAAAGCCCCAGATCCTTCATGACCGCGTTGCGCGCCAGCCAGCTCAGCCCGATCAGCACCAGCAGGCCGTCCTCCAGGCGCAGCGTCACCCCGCGGCCGAGCGAGCCGCCGACGGTGGCGCCGGCCATGACCTCGGGGGAGAGCAGCATCGAGAAGATCAGGATGTAGAGGCCCCAGTCGACCTTGATGAAGGACGCGGCGAAGACGATCGCGGCCGCGACGCACACCAGCACCTTGGCCGGCGTCGTGCTGGCGACCAGGCCGCCCGCGAGCAGGGCGACGGCCGCGAGCGCTATGGCGGGCAGGACGGATCTCAACGGGGCTCCTGTGCGCGAGGGCGCAGACGGGTCCGGTCAGTGGCTGAAGAGCGTCCGGGCGTACGGCAACAGCCACTCCGGCACCATCTCGGGCATGTCCTGCCAGAACACGCCCAGCGTGAACGCGGACAGCACCAGCACCACCAGCAGCACCCCGGAGGCCTGGGCCAGCGGTCGCGCCCAGCGCCGGCCCGAGGGTTCCGGGGCTTCGAGCCGACGGCCGTCCGGCGCCGTGTCCGGGCCGTAGTAGTAGTGGGAGTGGTACCGGAAGTAGTCGGGGCCGGCCTCCGGCTTGACGTTGTTCAGCACGACCCCCAGGACCTTGGCCTCGACGTTGTCGAGGTTCGACTTGGCGCGCTTGAGCACCCCGCGCCCGATCCGGCCGACCGTGTAGACGAGCAGGACCCCGTCCACCTGGGGCGAGATCTCGGCGGCGTCGGCGACCGGGAGGATCGGCGGGGCGTCCACGAAGACGTAGTCGTAGGATTGGCGCGCCTCGGCGAGGAACTGGCGGAACCGCTCCGAGCTCAGGATCTCGGTCGGGTTCGGGGGCTTGGTGCCGGCCGTCAGCACGTGCAGGTTGTCCATGCCCGGCGTGCGCAGGATGTCCTCCATCGAGAAGTCGCCCAGCATGACATCCGAAATGGTGCCGACGACCTCCTGCCAGGAGTAGTTGCCGAGCACGTAGTCGGTGACGCCCGGCTCGCGCCCCAGCCCGAACACCCGGTGGACGCTCGGCTTGCGCAGGTCGGCGTCCACCAGCAGCACCCGGTGGCCGGCCTGCGCCATGCTCAGCGCCAGGTTGACCGCGTTGAGGGTCTTGCCCTCCTGCACGAAGGAGCTGGTGATCAGGAAGAGCTTGCCCTTCAGCTCGAGCCGCAGGAACTGCAGGTTGGTGCGCAGCGCGCGGAAGGATTCGGCCGCCTGGGACTTGGGGTCGTAGTGGGTCACCAGGTCGCGCGCCCGGCTGGGGCCTGCGTCCCCGCGCTCCGCACGGCCCTTCTTCTTCCCCTCCCCCTCCAGCTGCGGGATCACGCCCAGCACGGGCACCTGCAGCAGCTCCTCCACGTCTTCGATCGTCCCCATCGAGGTGTCGAACAGCTCCGTCAGGAACACCAGCACCACCCCGAGGATGAGGCCCATGACCACTCCGGTCAGCACGATCATCGTCTTGGAGGGCACGTTGAAGGGGGCGGCGGGCTCCGTGGCGGGCTTCACCACCGAGACCTCCTCCACCTTGCCCGACTCCTGGATGAGGACCTCCTGGTACTTGGCCTTGAGCTGGGAGTAGAGGGTCTGCTGCAGGTCGACCTCGCGCTGGAGGCGCACCAGCGCCAGGCCCTTTTCGGGCAGCTTTAAATTTTCGCGGTTGATCAGCTCGACGCGCCGCGCCAGCTCCGACTCGCGCGCGGCCGCGGCCTGCTGCAGCAGCTGCAGGTCCTTGCGGGCCTCCTGCAGGAGCGCGGTCATCTCCTGGGTCGCCGCCTCCACCTGGGGGTGTTTCTCGGTGAAGGCGACCAGCAGCCCCTGGCGCTTCAGGCTGAGGTCCCCGATGCGGTTGCGGCGCTGCTCCAGGGGGGAGCCGGCCGGGGCGGTCATCAGAATGCCCATCAGGCGATCGGTGTTGCCCTTCCCGGCGGCATCGACCGCCTTGAGCTGGGAGTCGATCTCCGCGCGCTCGGTCCGGGCGCGCTCGTGCTCGACCTCCAGGACGTTCAGCCGGTTGAGCGTGTTGGAGGTCTGGGCGTCGAGCGACAGCAGCTGGTTCTGCTCCTTGAACTCCTGCAGCTGCTGCTCGGCCTGCCGGAGCCGCTCGAGGGTCACCCGCAGCTGCTCCTCGATGAAGGCGCGCGTATCGGAGGTCTTCTTGTTGTTCTGCTGGATGTTGTAGTCCCGGTAGGCCTGGGCCATCGCGTTGGCGATCCGCGCGGCCTCCCGGCCGTCCTCGCACACCGCCCGGATGTTGATGATGTGCGTCCCGTCCTGCGGCTTGGCCTCCACCATGCGCTTGAGCCGCTGGGCCGGCGGCAGCGACGCCCCGGCCGCATCCGTGCCGGCCTCGCCCCACCCCAGCATGTCGGCCGCGGTCTTCAGCACCGGGTAGCTGGTGATGATGTAGGCGTGCGTCTCCATGTTCTCGGACTGGCGCCAGAGCCCGCCCGTGAGGATCGAGGCCAGGTTGGAGAAGCGGTCGATCTTGATGGCGGAGCCGGCCTCGAAGAGCGGGGCGGGCTCGCGGAACTTCGCGAACCCGTAGCTGCACAGCCCCACCAGCAGGACCATGAACAGGATCTGCGCCTTGCGCTTGCGGATGACCCGCCAGTAATCCCTGAGGTCGACGTCGTACTGTGCCATGCGGAGGCTTCCTTACTTCGCGCCGGTGATGTCGGCCGCGCTGTTCCAGTCGATGACGACGCGCGCGGGCCAGAGCACCATCTCGAGCAGCGGCCGCACCTGGTCGTAGAAGCGCTTGACGTCGCCCATGGCGCTGCGCGGGACGTACACCAGGTCCCCGCTCGCCAGGAGCAGGTTCTGGGACCGGTCGCCGCTCTCCATGAGCCGCCCGAGATCGGCCGAGAGGATCTCCGGTTGCGTGATGTCCCCGCGCACCACCCGGGTGTCGGACCGGTAGGCGAACACCGTCGGCCCGCCGGCCTCGGAAACGGCGTCGATCAGGCGCATCTCCGGGCCGCTGAAGGTGTAGGCCCCCGGCTTCTGGACCTCGCCGAAGACGTAGACGCGGTTGGTGTCCTTGGAGAGGGTCGGCAGGTAGACGACGTCCCCGTCGTTCAGGACCAGGTCCTGCTTGAGGTCGCCCTGCAGGATGGTCTTGTAGAGGTTGAGGGACATGGTCTCGCCGTCCTTGCGCCGCACCCGCACCGTCTTCAGGTCGGCATCGGCCGTGGGCCCGCCGGCCGTGGCGATGGACTCGAGCACGGTCGTCCGCCCCTGCAGCTTGTACTCGCCCGCCCCCAGGCCGGTGGAGCCGGACTTGGCGAGGGCGCCCAGCAGCCGCACCGTCCGGCTGTTGTGCTGCGTCACGGCAACGCTCACCCGCGGCCGCTTGAGGAACTTTTCCAGCTGGGCGGTCAGGCGTTCGTCCAGCTCGGCCGCCGTCAGCCCGGAGGCCGTCAGGTTCTCGGCCAGCCCGAAGGTGATCCGGCCGTTCGGCCGCACCCGCACCTCGTGCCGGGTGGCCGTGAGCCCTTCCCAGAGGGTGATCTCGAGCAGATCGCCGGGGCCGATCTTGTACTCCGGCACCCCGTTGACGACCTTGAACACGTCGTTCTCCACGGGCCCGCCCCGCTCCGCCGCGACAGGAACCACGGCGGCCGTGCGGCGCGCGGTCGCCTCCGGCGCCGCCGGGGAGCCCGGCCGTGAGACGAGCGCCAGGACGCCTTCCCCGAAGCTGGCCGCGGCGATCTCGGGCCGTCCGTCCGCGTTCCAGTCGGCGGCCGCCAGGCCGTAGAAATTCCCGCTGCGCGGGAACGCATCCGCTTGGAAGGCCCAGCCTTTCCCCTGGCGGTTGAACCAGGCGTGGACCCCCTGGTTGTCCAGCGACCCGGCCACGAGATCGACCCACCCGTCGCCGTCGAGGTCGACCGGGAGCGCCTGCCAGTAGCTGGCATCGGGGACCTCGACCCCCTCGCCGGCCGGATCGGCCTTGAGCGCGGTCTGCTCGGCAAAGCCTCCCCGGCCGTCGCCGCGGAACGGCCGCACGTACCCCTTGTAGCTCCCGGCCACGAGGTCGAGGCGCCCGTCCGCGTCGAAGTCCGCGGCGCCCAGCGCATAGAAGCTCCCCCGGCAGAACGGGTCGAGCGCGGACCACCCGCCGGCCCCGTTGCCCAACCAGACCCGGATGCCGCCGGGGTTGCCCCACCCGGCGCCTGCCAGGTCGAGCACCCCGTCGCCGTTCACGTCGACGGCGAGCACGTCCATGTAAATCCCGGTCACGGTCGGGCTGGGCCCCGGCACCCAGCTCCCCTTGCCGGTGCCCCACCAGACCTGGATGCCGCCCTGGAGCTCGGAGGTCGCGTTGGCGGCCACGACGTCGATGTGCCCGTCCCCGTTCAGGTCGACCGCCTTCACCCCGGAGTAGGAGTTGATCTCGGTCGGCGCCCGCCCGGGCTTCCACTGACGACCGGGCTGGTTCAGCCAGACGCGGATCCCGGAGGACTGGCGCTGAACGCTGCCGATGATGTCCGGCAGCCCGTCCTCGTCCACATCGGCGACGGCGAGCGCGCGCACATCCCCTTCCACCGGCAGGCGCAGCGGCGCTGCAAACCGGCCGCCCCCCTCGCCGTATGCGATCGTGATCGCCCCCGGCTCGACGGAACCGCTCACGATGTCGACGTGACCGTCCCGGTCCACGTCGGCCAGGACGACGGCGACCGTCTTGGCGCCGGCGGTCGGGCTGGCGGCAGGGGCCGCGCCCGGCGCCGGGGCAAGGGGGGTCCGGCCCTGGGCGCAGGCAAGCAGCATCAGCGCCGCGCCCCACAGCAGGACGGAGGCGCGGCGCCGGCGGCAGGCGGTGTCGATCGGTGGGTGCGGCATGTCAGATCCCCATGTCCTCGATGGCATCGCGCATGATCCGGCTGTCGACCACCCGCACGTTGTGCATGAGGCCGATCAGCAGGCAGCGGTCGCACAGGTTGTTGATGCGCAGCGGGATGCCCCCGGAATGCTCGTAGAGCATCTCGGCCGCCGGGCGGCTGAAGATCCCGCGCCCGGCGCCGGCGCTCTTCAAGCGGAAGAGCAGGTAGCGCACGGTGTTCTGGAAATCGAGGGGCTCCAGGTTGAACTTGACGGCGATGCGCTCCTTCAGCGGCTGCAGCTCCGAGACGGTCTGGAGCAGCGGGGGCTGCCCGAGCAGGATCAGCGTCAGGAGGAAATCGTCCTCGGACTGGAAGTTCAGGAGCATCCGCAGCTCGTCCAGCGTTTCGCGGTTGGCGATGACATGGGCTTCGTCGATCGCGAGCACCGTGTTGCGGCCGGCCGACCACCCGGCCATGAGCAGCCGCTGCAGCTGGTCCAGCATCATGGTCTTGGACCCGTTCTCGACCCGGCCGCCCAGCGCGAGCACGATCGCCCGGATCAGCTCGTCGGGCTGCAGCGCCGGGTTGGAGATCATGCGGAACTGGACGGCGTCCTTGTTCAGGTGGTCCGACAGCGCCTTGGTGACGGTGGTCTTGCCGCAGCCGACCGCCCCGGTCAGCATCGCCACCCCCCGGCGGTTCTCGACGACGTAGAGCAGCCGCCGCAGCGCCTCCTCGTGCTGGGGGGAACGGTAGAACGTGTGCCGGGAGGGCACGTTCGCGAACGGCGTCTGTTGCAGTCCCCAGTGGTCAAGGTACATGGCGCATCTGTCCTGGCGCGGGCCTCAGAGAAGCGGCTCCTGCACCGTATCGCAGTTTTCTTCCGGCGGCGCGGTCGCGGCGCCGCCGCGCAGCAGGTCCGTCATTTCCGCCTCGGAGACGCAGCGCACGATGTTGAGCAGCGGCTCCTCCGCCAGCGCGACGGTGCGTTCGGCCAAGGTCTTGCGCCGCTGGGCGTCCAGCAGGATCTGCAGCTTCGGGCGCATGGGTTGATCGGGAGAGGTCTCCACGACGCGACCGATCGCCTCGGAGTTCAACAGCACGTAGCTGTGGACCGGGAACACCGTGAACACCCGCAGCAGCGACTTCATGTGGCGGCGTTCGAACTGGGTCTTGCAGCTCTTGAAGATGTATTTCATGGCCTCGAAAAAGCTCAGCCGCTGCCGATTGGGCCGCGAGTGGACCAGCGCCTCGTAGAGGTCCAGCAGCCCGATGATCTTGGCGGACTCGTGGAGCTCGTCCCCGCGCAGCCCCCGCGGGTACCCCGAGCCGTCCATCCGCTCGCACACCTGCGCGGCGCACTCGGCGATCGGAACGGCTTCCGGCCCCAGCCCCTTGAGGATGTCGAACGCCGCGGCCGGCCGCCGTCTGAGGATCTCGCGGTCCGGCTCGCCGAGCGCGCCCGGCCGATGGATGAGCTCCTCCGGGATGCGGGCCATCCCGATGTCGTGCAGGAGCCCGCACATCCCCAGCTCGACCTGGCGCTCCCGCTCGAGGCCCAGGTCCTGGGCCATCTTGACGGCATACACCGCCACGTTGACGCCGTGCTGAACGGGGTAGCGCGCGCGGTCGTCCCGGTGCAGCGCGGCCACGAAAAGCGCGTCCGGCCCGGCCGTCACGGCGGCCATCCGCTCGACGATCGCGCGGGCCGGCGCCAGCGCCACGCCCTTGCCGCCGTGGACCGCCGGGAAGGTCTGCTCGAGGAAACGGAACGCCGCGGCGTATATGGCGCCGCGCTCGGGGACGGACGCCGCTGCCGGCAGCACGCGCGGCGCGGGCCGGGCCGACGCCTGCGCCGGGGCGGCCTGGGCCGCCAGCTTGGCGAAGCTCAGCTTGAGGTCGCGCGGCGAGCGGCGCGCGCCGGCAGCCGCGGCCGCCGAACCTCGATCAGTCATCGCGTTGTGTTCCCCGGGCACGTCGAGTCCCTTCTTCGCAATAGGAACGTCTGCTGATGGGGCAATCTATTGCTTGTATCGCCCGCCACGGAAAAAAGTTTAGCCAAACGCCACAATCATGGCGAATTTTTTGCCGATGCGTCCGAGATCACCGCCCCCGCTCCCGTCGAGCGGCGTCCCCGGCGCTCGAGAAACGTGATCAGCAGCACCAGGATGGAGGCCTGCCCGAGCACCAGGACGGCCTCGAGCGGCCCGGCGTTGCGCAGCAGCAGCGCGCTCATCCCCAGCCCGACGGCCATCAGGTAGATGAAGCAGACGCTGCGGTGCCGGCTGCCGAGGGCATCGGCCATGCGGTGGTGGAGATGGTCCTTGCCCACGTATTCGATCCAGGTGCGGAAGCTGTCGACCTTCCCGGTGAGGATGCGGTCCACGGTGATGTGCACCATGTCGAAGATCAGGATCCAGAAAATCAGCACGGGGGAGGCGATCGCCACCAGCGGCCGGCCTTCCGCCCAGTCCCCGTACACCGCGATGCAGGCCAGCACGAACCCGATGACGGTGCTGCCGGCGTCCCCCAGGAAAATCAGCGCCCGGCCCTTCGGCCTCAGGTTGAACGGGAGAAACCCCATGCAGCTCCCGAGCACCGCCAGGGCGAACCACCCGAGGAAGGGCTGGCGGGTCTGAAACGCGACCAGCCCCAGCAGGAACGCGATGATGGCCCCCAGCCCCGCCGCGAGCCCGTCCATCCCGTCGAAGAAGTTCATCGCGTTGGTGATGCCGACGATCCAGGCGACCGTCAGCAGCAGGTTCCCCAGCCGGCCCCACACGCCCCAGTCGTCCGGCAGGACGTGCAGCACCACCCCGGCGGCCATGACCATGGCGGCGCAGGCGAGCTGGACGAAGAGCTTCAGCCCGGCCGGGACCTCGCGCCAGTCGTCGAAGATCCCCGTCACGAAGAGGACCATGGCGGCGCTCAGGATCGCGATGAGCCCCCCGGTCAGGATGCCGTTGGCCGCCAGCGCGGTCACGAGCCCGGCGAAAACCGCCGCGCCGCCCAGCAGGGGAGTGGCCTGGCCATGCTGCTTGCGGGCATCCGGGACGTCCAGGATGTTGAGCCGGCGCGCCACCCGCGCGGCCTGGGGCGTGAGACAGAAGGACACGCCGAAGGCGAGCGACGCCACGTAGAACCAGCGGCAGGCGTTCTCGGCGAAAAAGGCGCGCGCCGGCGCGGTCAGCAGGAGCAGCGTGACGGCGCAGGCGGGGTAGTAGATCCAGCGGCTGATCCCGAGCGGAGCGCCGGCTGAGGCCGGGCGTGCGGGGGCGGTCGTCACCAGGTCGAGCAGGGCCACCCCGGAGCCGGCTCGATCCATCGAAACGCAGGGCTTCATCCCTATCCCTCGCTGCCGTCAGAAGGTTGCGCAACGTGCATTCAATATGGTTATCGGCAGGTTAGGCGAATTTCTGCAGTAAATATGCCATGGTAGCGGTCCGACTGGGCCGGACCGCTGCCAACCATCAGTAATCACTGAGAAAATTCAGGACGTTGAGATCGTGCGGAAAAGACTGGAGGTGTCAAGTGGATGCCGCAGCGGCAAGTGCAGGAGGGGGAGAGGGCTACAGCAAAAGGCCGGCGTCGGAGCTATCGCAGGGGGTTATCGCGAGTCCGTGAGCACGGCGATGACCCGCTCCACCTCGGAGTCGGTCAGCGCCGGGTAGATGGGGATGGACACCGCACGGCGCCAGATGTCCTCGGTCGCAGGGAAGCCGCTGAGCCCCATCAGCCGGTGCAGCGGGGTGTGCACGGGTCGCTCGCAGGCGATGCCGGCCCGCGCCGCCCGGCGGATGAGCGCCTCCGCGTCCGTCCCGGCATCGAGGACATAGCGGAAGTAGATGTGCCCGTCCGGGTCCCTCTCGCCGCCGAGGGGCGGGCCAAGGGCGCTGCGGTAGCACGCGGCGATCTCGCGCCGGCGCCGGATGAACGCATCCAGCCGGCGCAGCTGGGCGCGGCCCACCGCGGCCTGCAGGTCCGTGAACTTGAGATTGTACCGCGCGCGGTCGAGCGGCCGGCGGTCGTACTGCTTGAGGTCGCGCACGGCGGCGGCGAGAGGTTCGGAAGCGGTGGCGACCGCCCCGCCCTCGCCGGTGGCGATCAGCTTGGTGGCGTAGGAAGAGGTGACGGCGGCGTGGCCGAAGCTGCCGGCCGGCCGGCCGTCGACCCGCGCCCCCAGCGTGTGCGCGCAGTCCTCGACGAGCGGCACCCCCATCTCCAGGAACGGCGCGGGGTCGGCGACGCGGCCGAACAGGTGCGGCAGCACCAGCGCGGCCGTGCGCGGGGACAGGCGCCGACGCGCGTCCGCGGGGTCGAGGTTCAACGTCAGCGGGTCGATGTCAGCCGGGACCGGCACGGCCCCGGCCGCGGCCACCGCATGGAAGAGCGCCGCGCACACGAAGCTCGGGACGATCACCTCGTCCCCCGCGCCGACCCCCATGGCCGCCAGCGCGAGGTGCAGCGCCGCCGTGCCCGAGGAGACCGCGACCGCGTGCGCGCAGCCCAGGCGCCCGGCGAGCTCGCGTTCGAAAGCGGCCGTCTCCGGCCCCTCGGCCACCTGGCCCGACGCGATCACCGCCGCGACCGCCTGCGCCTCCTCGGCGCCCAGCAGCGGCTTGGAGTGGGGGATGATGGTAGGATGTTCGGTCATGTCGATGCCTGGTTTGCTTTTTTCTGATGCTCGATGCTCGATACGTGCGATAGCTCGGATACTGGATAAGTGTCAGATGCGACCGTCGCGGCTGGAAAGCCGCTCCCACAGGGGAAGAATCAGCCAATCCCCGGCTTCGATCAAAGCCCGAGTTCAAGGCGCGCGAGTTTCGCAGCGCGAGGCGTACTCCCAGTACGCCGCAGCGATGACGGAACGAAGCGCAACGCGGAAATCGGGCTTTCAGCGAAGCCGCCCGGCCGGCTTCGATCAAAGCCCCGAGCCAAGGCGCGCGAAGCCGGGCTGAGCGAGGCGTACTTATCGTACGCCGCAGCGATCGCCGGAATGCCGCGCAACGCCGGATCGGGGCTTTCAGCGAAGCCGCCCTCATATGTTGATGAAGAGGCGCAGCGAGTGAAACGCCTCCGCATACTTCACCCGCCCCTGGATCCCCCGGAAGTTGGCGCTCGAGCGCGCCACCTCGATGATCGACAGGTCCTCGATGTTGGTCTTCATGACCTGCGAGCGGTGCGCGCGCAGCGCGTCCAGCTTGGCCTCGAGGGTGTCGGCGATGTCGACGTACACCTGCGGGTTGAAGTTCTGCGTCGTCGGCCCCTCGTAGAACAGCACGTTGCGGATGTAGCGCGTGGCCGACATGATGGCCTGGGCCAGGTGGCGGTGGTCCTGGTGCGTGTCGTCGGGGAAGTTGCAGAAGATGAACTCGGGCCGCACCGACTCGATCACGCTTTCGATCTTGCGGATCATGTCGATGTCGGCCGGCAGGCGGGTGTCTTCGAACCCCCCCCAGAAGATCTCCCCGGCGCCCAGGATCTCCTTCGAGGCCGCCTGCTCGGTCATGCGTTCGTCCGCGGGGCCGCCCCCGCCCCCGCCGGTCATCACCAGCAGCGAGAGCCGGTGGCCCTTGCGGGTGTACTTGATCAGCGAACCGCCGCAGCCGAACTCGATGTCGTCGGGGTGCGCCCCGATCGCCAGGATGTTCACCTTGCGCATGTCAGCCCTTTCCGTTCACGCCGCCGCGCCCGCCCGGCGGAGGATCTCCGCGCTGTCGGGCCCGCAGTTGAAGATGAGGTCGACCACCGAGAGCTGGGACAGGAAACCGTCGTAGCACTGGGGGTATACCGGGTGCCGGAAGTCCTGGGTCAGGACCCGCACCCCGCGCTGCGCGAACCGCCCGAGGTCCATGTAGCCCGCCCCGCCGGCGCCGGCGAGGTAGGTGTCCGCGCCGAGCGCGCGGCAGATGTCGATCAGCCGGTCCGTGGGGTCGTCGGAGCAGTCGAGCGTCGACGCGCACAGGTCCGGCTTGTGGCCGATCCCCAGCATCTCGCGCAGACGCCGGATCGCGTAGAGGTTCAGCTCGGCGATGGACTCCCAGGGCCGGCCGTAGATCTCCTCGAAGGCGGGGAAGTAGCGCTCGAAATGCGGCGCCCGGCGGTAGTGGGTGGCCAGGGCCTGCAGGTGCTTGTGCCTCCAGTTGGCGGTGGCGTCGATGCCGACCTCGTCGATCGTCTGGGGGTAGCGATAGCTCACCGGCACGGTCAGCCACTGCCACCCGCCGGCGGTCTTGATGCGGTTGCGGTTCTGCCACTCGTTTTTCTTGTACTGCACGGTGTCGAGATAGCAGAAGACGTCGGCCGTGAGCATCTTGCCGAAGTAGCCGAGCCAGGGGAGATATTGCGGCTGATGGATGGCGACGATCATCGACAGGCCGTCGGCGGAACCCTCGCATTTCTTTCGTTCTGCTAAAATGCTATCATAAGCAATTGGATGACGCAACGGGGCCGGTCCGACCCGCGGCCGGCATATCTTTCGATTTCGTTGGATCTTTCGGGCATGTCGTTTCTCCGCACCATCCGCTGCCGGGCCTTTCCCGCCGTCGAGCTGCTCGCGGGCATGGGCCTGGCCCAGGCGATCGCGACCTTCCAGGTCCATGCGTCCAACCGGGAGCTCTGGGACCGGATGGCCGCTGTGGTCGCGGCCGGGTTCCTGCCCGTTCCGAACGAGCACGCCATGCCGGCCCTGCTGCGGTGGGAGACGGCCGCCTGCGGCGGCCTGCTGTTCACGCTGAGCGTCGGGGCGGCGCTCGCGCTGCTCGCCGTCCTCGCGGCCTGGGCGTTTCGCCGCCCGGGGCTCCGGGTCGGCCTGCCGCTCGGGATCCTCGCCGGGCTGCTGGTGCTCATGAACAGCCGCGGCTTCGACCCCTGGGTGTCGCTCTATTTCGTCCTCATCCCGCCCGTCGTCTTCCGCATGGCCCGCGGAGTCCTGTCCGACGCCGAGCGGCCGCCGGTCCAGCGCTCGCTCGGGTTGCGGCTCCTCGCGCTGCTGATCCTGGCCGGCGGCTGGGCGGGCCAGTACGACCGCGACCTCTTCATCGACCTGCGCGATCACGTGCTCATGTCCAACGCCCCGGGGCGGGCGGTGAGCGACTTCTACTACCGCTACACCCTCTACCCGGCCGAGGTCTTCAAGTCGCTCGACCAGAAGCTGCTGCGGACGGTCGCCGTGTCGCCGGATGCGCCGCGGCCGGTCCACCTGGAACAGGTGCTCGTCCGCAACGACTACCTGCCGGTGGCATCGGCTGCCGCTGCCGACGTGGACGCGCACGCCGTTGGCGACCGGGTGGTGTTCAGCCGGTCCGAGCACGCATGGCTCGATATCCCGCTGGCCCGCTTCGCCGCCGACCCGCGCGCCAGCCCTGTCCGAGCTCTCGACCCGCACCGACCGGTGGGGCCCATTCCGCGGCTTCACGTTCTACGCGGTGCTGCTCGCGTTCCCGACCGCCCTCTTCCTGCTGCTGGCGGCCGGGGTGCGCCTGGCGGCGAGCCCGCTCGTCCGCGGCACCGGCGGGGAGATTCTCTGCCTCGTCGTGTGCGTGCTCGCGGGACTGGCGATCCTTGCCCACCTGCACGCCAACCGGGTTGCGCCGCCGGCAGTGGAGGCGCTCGAGCGCGCGCTGGGCTCCGACACGTGGGCGGAACGGGTGGCGGCGCTCAAGGTCGTGCGCGAGCGCAAGATCGACCTCTTTGCGCTGGCCGGCGCGCCGGGCCTTGCCGGAAGCCCGCACGTGCCCGAACGCTACTGGCTGGCCCGCGCGCTCGGCGTGAGCCCGGCCCCGCGGGCGTCGGCCCTGCTGCTGCGACTGCTGGAAGACCCCTCGCTCAACGTCCGCACCATGGCCCTCGAGTCGCTCGGCCAGCGCCGCGAGCGTGCGGCCATCGGCCCGATCCTGGAGTTTCTGAAAGGCTCGCACGAGTGGTACGAACAGATGTACGCTTACCAGGCCCTGAGGGCTCTCGGATGGAACCAGGCTCGGTCCCGCTGAAAACGCTGGGGCTGGCAACGGCCGGCGTGCTCGCCGTCGAAGCCCTCGCCCGCTGGGCGGCCGGTTACGCGGCGCTGCCCGGGCTGGCCATCACCGGCGCGGCGCGGGCGATCGATCTGGCCTGGATCGCCTGGGTCGTCCACCGCTGGGGGCCCGGCCCGCGACGCTCTGGGGATCGACCGCGCGGCCTGGGGCGAGGGTCTGCGCCGGGGGTGCCTCTGGTCGCTGGCCTTCGGGGTGCTGGCGGCGGTTGCATACGGCACGCTGCGTCTGGCCGGGGTCGACGCGGTCGGGCTGCTATTTGGAGGCCGCCCCCTCCGCCCGGCCGACCCTGTCCTGTTGCTCCTGGTCGGAGGTCTGATCGCGCCGGCGGCCGAGGAGGTCTACTTCCGCGGCCTGGTGTTCGGCTGCCTCAGGCGCTGGGGCTTCGCGACGGCCCTTCTCCTGAGCACTGCGATCTTTGCCGGCCTGCACCCCTCCGGGGCCGGCCTGCCCCTCACGCAGCTGGTCGGCGGGCTCGTGTTCGCCGCGGCCTACGAAAAAGAGAGAAACCTCCTCGTCCCCATCGTCATCCACACCCTGGGCAACCTCGCGCTCTTCAGCCTGCCGTATATCCTGGGTTGAGAACCCATCTCTTTCAGGAAGCCGATGGCCGGCGAGCAGGTTTCTCTGTGGGAGCGGCTTTCCAGCCGCGATGATCGAGGCTGATAGCCTCTCCCTCAACAGCAGGTCCTTCCGGCTGCATGCGGCCGGCAACCACCTTTTTTGAGTCCGGTTCTTACCAAGCCGTAACCCTCCTTACCAAACCCTCCGGATGTAGATGTGTTCGTTTCATAGCCCCTGGAATCCACTCTTCCGCGCGCTTAATCGAACCTCCCAATTTGCAAAGAAAAACAGCGCGCCGGACGTTGGCCCTGCCCGGGACAGGCCGGCCCCGCCTGCCGGGGCCGGCCGTGGCACCCCTTTTGCTCGCATGCTTTCCCGGACACGAATTATCGGAGGGGGGGCAAAACCATGACTACCAGGATGAGACTGTCGGTCGGCCTGCTCGCGCTGATCGCGTTCTGCCTCGGCACGGTGGCGGCAGCGGATGCGGCCACGATCAACCACCGGTCGATCGGCACTTTCAAGGGCGTGCTGTTCGGGACGGGGACGGCGTCGGTCGCCAAGGGGGATACCGCCGTCACGTTCGAGGGGGGCACGATCCCGGCCAACGTCGGGCGCGGGGACGAGATCGTCATCGACGACGAGGAACTCTACATCCTCAGCCGCGACAGCGACACCCGAGCTCACGCTGCAGCAGCCGGCGGCGGCCGACCACGTCGACGACGAGTTCGCCGTCCGGCGCGCCTACACGTCCATCCAAGGCTGGGTGAACGACCGCAACGGGAACCTCGTCCGGGAGGACCGGCTGGAAGTGGGCGTGCTCTACAACGACGGCCCGTTCACGGTGAAGAACGGCTGGGTGATGGCCTGGATCCACGGCTCCCGGACCGACCCCGAGCACTTCATGTGGCTCACCGCGGCCGAAGGGGCGCGGCACAAGGGCGTGGCCGGCACCGGCGTGGTGCTGGACGGCCGCGACCGCACGCGCACGGGGCTCATCGTCGAGGACGACTACACGCGCATCGACGGGATCGAGCTCAAGCGCTTCGGCCACTGGCTCGTCCCGGCGGCCGTGACCGTGCGCGGGGCCATGGGGGTCGTGCTCGAGCGCCTGATCATCCACGACTTCGACACCGATAGACGCCGGCACGAGAGCTACGGCATCAAGGGCGGCGTCTACAGCAGCTTCACCGTGCGCAACTGCATCATCTACGACGGCGGCGCGGCGGGGATCGTCGCCCGGCGCCGCACGGCGGACGTGGAGGTCGAAAACTGCACCATCTACGGCATGCGCGGACGCGGGGTCGACGAAAGCCTGGGGCGCATGTCCGCGGTGAACACCCTGTCCATGGGCAACGCGGGCGGAGACTTCGCGATCAAACGCGGCACCCAGTCCTTCAACATCTCCTCGGACGGCACGGCGGCCGGCGACCGGTCGCTGACCTTCCTGCACCCGGTCGACCAGTTCGTTTCGGTGCAGAAGGGCCTCGAGGACTTCCACCTGCTCGAAACCGCGGACGCGATCGACGCGGGCAAGAACCTCTTGCCGGCGGCGACCGGCATGCGCGCGTCAATGGCACCGGATGACGACCTCGTCGCCGACCCGGAGACGGTGGACATCGACGGCACCGACCGCAGCCAGGAGACCGACTGGGACATCGGCGCGGACGAGGTCGAGTCGGCGCCCGCCGGCGTGTGGTACGTGGACGCCGCCGGGAGCGGCGACGGCCGCAGCTGGAAATCGGCCTTCGCCACCATCCAGCAGGCGATCGCGGCGGCCGCGGCGGGCCAGGAGATCTGGGTCAGGGCGCGGGAACGTACACCCTGACGTCCGAAATCGTGGTCGACAAGTCCATCGCCCTTTACGGCGGATTTGCCGGCAACGAGCGCAAGCAAGAGAAACGCGACTGGGGATCGAACCCGACGGTGCTGGACGGCACGGCGTTGCGCGACAGCGCAGGGTCTGGCCGACCATCATCGTCGATTCGGTCGACCGGTGTGGTCATCAGCGGATTCGACCTCGTCGGGGGAGGCCAGGCGACCTACGGCGGTGCCGTCAACGCAGCGGCCGGGAGCAGCTTTGTCATCGAGAACTGCCTCTTCGAGGGGAACCAAGCCAGCTGCCGGCGGCGGGCTGTACGCAAAAAATGCCAGCGGGGCTGTCGTCGGCTGCTTTTTCAAGGACAACATCGCCGTGTCAAAAGGGGGCGGTATCTACACGGAAGGAACCTCGCTCCGAGTCCTGAACTGCGTGTTTCAAGGCAATGTGGCCGGCATGAGCAGCAACTCGACCATGGCGGAGGCGGTGTCGTTCGTCAACGGTCGCGGGAGCTGGAAATCTCGAACTGCACGTTCTTCGGCAACCGGACCGGGAACACCGGCAGCCGCGGCGCGGCCGTCCACACGTTCCTCGCCCAGGCTCTGATGGCCAACAGCATCGTCGCTGGGGATGGCACGAGCACCGAGCTCCAAGTGCAGAACTCCTACCCGCAGAACGTGGTCATCCAGTCCTGCAATATCGACCAGGCCGAATACGGCCTGCCCAACCCGAACGGCAACATCAGCGCCCCGCCGCTCTGGGTCGATCCGGCGCGGGGGGACTTCCGCCTGCAGGCCGGCTCGCCCTGCATCGATGCCGGCTCGGCAAGTGCCGGGCCTGCCGGCCACGGACTACGACGGCAACCCGCGGGTGGTCGGGGTCGCGGTCGACATGGGGGCGTTCGAGTACAGATTGAGACCGAGATGTGATGCCACCCATGTGCGGGAGCGGCCTCCTGGCCGCGACGTTGCTGGATGAAATCGCGGCTGAAAGCCGCTCCCGCAGGTAATGGCACAAAAAAAGCCCTTCGCTTCCCGGGTGTCCGGGTGGCGAAGGGCTTTTGGGTTTTGACGGGGTTGGCGGTGTTACCGCAGCATGCCCGAGCATCTGCATGGCACGCAACCCGTAGAGTCGGGCGAGCGAGCATGCTTCCGAATCCCTGAATCACCTGCCGCAGCACCTCCGGCCGCGGGAACGTGCTCTCGAACGCGAAGCGCACCTGACGCGCCGGGTTGCCGGCCGAAAGCAGCGCGAGCGATGACCACTTCGGCAGCGGCCCCCGGCGGCGCTGTCGGAGCAGGTATGCGTCCAACGGGGTCAGCACCGCGCCGGCGGTTGCTTCCACGGGAGTCGGCAAACCGAAGAGCGTTCTGCGCAGGTAGGCCAGGATTGCCCCCAGCCGCCCCTGCCCGAGTTCCCGCGCCCTCTCCCTGAAGCCGGCCCAGTCGTCGGCGCCCCACGCCCCAACCAGCCGGTTCAGGTCCGCGAGCCAGATCAGGCGCTCCAGGTTGTGTTTGATGGCGTGCACCGTCAGGTAAACGGCCTGGTCGATCGGGTCGAGGCAGCGCACGGTCGTCCCCTCCCACGCCCGCGTCACGCACCGGCGCTGCACGGCCCCGGGCTCGCCGGCAAACAGGAACCGGCTGCTGCGGATCCGCTCGGCCCAGTGCAGGCCGGTGTGGACGTCGACCAGCGCCTCGCCCCGGCGGAAGACCCCGGGCGTCAAGGGGTTTTCGTCGAAACCGCGGCGCCGCAGCACGGAGGCGAGCCGATCAAGATCCCGCGGCTGAACCCAGAGATCGATGTCCGAAAGCGGCCGCAGCCCCGGGTCGGCGTAGGTCGTGACCAGCAGGGCCGCGCCCTGCATGAGGACGAAGGGCACGCCCTGCGCGGCGATCTCCCGCAGGGTCGTAAGGGCCCTCAGGTTCGCCTGCACCGTGAGGTAGTAGATCGACTCGAGCCGGCGCCCGGCACGCTCGGGCAGCCGCCGGTGCCAGCCGCCGGCGCGCGCCTGCGCGAACAGAAGCCCGGCCAGGCCTTCGCGCACGGCCGCCGTCAGGAGCGCGTCGGCGAGCGCCGGGTCGGTCGCCCCCGCGGGCGGAGTGCCGCCGGCCCCCGAGGCCAGCCACAGCAGGGTACGGCCGCACGGGTCGCTCATGCGGGCCTCCGCAGCAGCTCGACCACGGCCGCGTCCGGCAAGAAGTGCATCTCCGTGCAGGGCACGGCGGCGACCAGCTCCGCAAACAGGTCCAATGACACGCTGATCCCGTCCGGGTCCCAGAACGGCGGGAACGAGCAGCGCAGCAGCGCGCGCACGCTGGCGTCGGCCGGCAGGGCCTGGAAGCGATTGCTGTCGCCGTGCCGGATGAAATACAGCCGCTCCAGCGGCACCCCGCCTGGGGCGGCGAAATGGGCGTCCCCGTGCCAGGGGGAGCCGTAGAGGCGGAAGCCGCCCGCCTCGCCGGCGCACGATCACGCGGTCGTCGCTCAGGATCCGGGCCCCCTCGACCGCGGCCCAGAGCCGCGAGAGGGTGCTTTTGCCGGCCCCGGACTCGCCGATGAACGCCACGCCCCGGCCCCCGAGGTCGATGCCGCAGCCGTGCAGGATGACGCCGGCCGCGCGCGCCAGGCGCAGGATCGTGATCAGCTCGATCGTGGGGCCGACGAACGGGTCCCGGTTCGTGGCCAGGAAGGTGAGACGCGCGTGGTCCAGCCCGTGGGACAGAAAGAGGGTCCGCCTGAGCTCCGGGTAGGTGTCGAAGATGCTGAACCGCAGCCCGTCGTCTTGCTGGTGGAGCGACCAGATGGGGGCGTTGTCGAATACGACCGCCCCGACGTCCCCGGGCTCCGTGGCCGCTGCCAGGCCGAGCGGCATGCCGGCCGGCGCGGCCGACAGGAAAGGCCGGTAGGCCGCGGGCACCTCCACCGGAGCGAGATCGTCGCCCCAGCCGAGGGCCAGCGTGAGATCGGCGATGTCGAGGCAGATCTGTCCGGGCATCGGGAAGGCCGGGTTCAGGAACCTTGCGACTGGCAGGGAGAGCTCAGGGCGTCCTGGCAGCCGGTCAGGGCCGGGCCGCTGCCGGTGGTGACCTGCTTGCAGAACCCCAGCACGGCGCAGCGGGCATCCAGCTGGATGCGCGTGACCTCGGGCTTGGCGTAGGTTTTTTTCTTCGGCGTGTCGTCCATGTCTCTAGTTTATCCCACCGGCCGGATGGCGGCAATGGATTCCATTTCGGCGACAAAGGCGTTCAGGTCGGCCTCGACCGCGGTTGCGGAAACGTCGTACTCGCCGACGATGCGGTCGCGAATGTCCCCCAGGGTGGCGACACCGTCCAGCTGCTCCCAGACGAGCGCGCCGACGGGGTTGAGGCTGAAGATGCAGTCCAGGTCGCCCACGTTGTTGCGGATCGGCACCAGGATGGTCTCGGCCTCGATCCGCCGGGAGACGAAGTTCGGGTCGCGGGCGAACACCTGCTCCATGCCCATGTGAGGTTCCTCCTTCACTTGAGCACAGTGTAACGCGTTTTGGTGCCGGCGTGCAATACGGCGATCCAGAGCAGCGTGACGGCCCATGCGATGCCCGTTGCACCGGCGCGTTCGTGTGAACCCTCGTTGACGACGGTTTCGACGAAGCACCCGCCGCCTCCCGCCGCCGGCGGCGGCGGAGGACCCGGCCGCCTGCGGGATGGTGACCGCGGCCGGGGCGGACTTCACACTCTCGTCGCCGGCGGCGTCCACCGCGGCAGAGCGCGTAGTAGTAGACGGCTCCGGCCGCCGCCCCGGCCACCCCCGCGTCGGTGTAGCTCAGCGCCGCGAGCGGCGCCGCGGTCACCCGCGTGTAGCTCTGATCGGCGGCGCTGCGCCGGTAGAGGTGGTAGCCCGCGACCGCGCCCCCGTCGCAATCGAGCGCCGCACTCCAGCCCAACACCACCCGGCCGTCGGCCTGCCACACCGCCGTCAACGCCTGCGGCCGCCGCGGCAGCGGCACCTTCAGCACGGTCGCCGGGTCCCCGAAGAACATGAACGTGTTGCTCGTCTGCTCGTACTGCGAGCCCCCGTTGGCCAACAGCTGCTGCCGCGCGTAGCCCACCGCCGGGCCCAGCGTCCGGCGGTCCAGCGTGAAGATCGCCTCGTAGAGCGCATTGGACAGCAGGTGCTGACCCTCGGTGTCCGTCATCCCCGTGGGCATCAGCGCCGCCACCGCGCCCGCATACGCCGGCCACAACCACCCCTCGGCCAGCGACCGCCACGAGTCCGCCGCGTAGGCGCCGGTCTGCGGGTAGATGAAGTAGCCCGTCAGACAGCTCATGTTCACCACGAACGGGTACATGCCGGAGTTGGTCAGCGTCGAGACGTCCGACCGGTACGCCCCGCCCCGGTTGTCCAGGACCCGCTCGGTCGCCCAGAGGTTCACGCTGCCGTGGCCCGCGTAGTTCACCACCAGCGCCCCGGCCTCCACCGCAGACAGCAGCTCCGCGGTCAGGTCCGTCACCGCGAGGCTCTCGTTCTCGTACTCCTGCAGGTAGAACCGCTCGGGCGTCGCCATGCCCGCGGGCAGCAGTGCGGCCGCGTCCTCGTTCATCGTCTCGAACACCGCCTCCCAGCTCTCGGCCTGGTTGTCCGCCGACAGCACCAGCGTCCGCTCCCAGCTCTTGGAGTTGGAGGCACTCTCGTAGGCCACGATCTTGGCGGCCATCGCCTGCGCCTGGGCAAGGGTTGCCGCCGGCAGCCGGCCGATGAAGAGATCCGCCACCGCGTCCTCGCCGCTGACCTGGCCGTACCACTCGTCGCGTGATCGTCTCGCCCAGGTGGGTCGTGTAGATCAGGTAGCCCGGCACCAGGTTCACCGTGCCCGCCCCCCAGTTGTCCTTGTAGTCGTAGGAGGTGTCCCCCACCAAGAGCACGTACTGCGGCGCGGGAGACTGCCAGCTCTCGTAGGCGTGCGTCAGGAAGTCCTTCACCGCCTGCGGGGTGACAAGCCCGTAGCCGAACTCGTCGAAGACGTCCTCGATGTCCACCACCTTCGTCCGCAGCCCCTGCCCCTGGCGCAGCGCCGCGAGCGCTCGTCACCCAGCCCTGCTCGGCCCCCGCCCCGTCCCAGCCCAGGCTGCGGTGCGTGATCAAGATCCAGTCCGCCGCGTTGGAGGCCGCGGCTGAGACTCGAGGCGCGGTCCTTCACCACCGCCGCCGGGGTCTTCAACCCGGCCGAGGCCACCGCCAGATAGCTGCGGGCCCCGCTCGCCCCCGCGGGCTCGGCCTCCAGCGTGTACGGGCCGCTGCCGCTGGAGCTGCCGTTGACCACCCGCACCACCGCCGCCGGGTCCGTGACGTCGTAGAGCTCCGCATCCGCGCTCGTGAACCCCGCCACCCGGTACCGGTAGCCCCCCGCGTGCGTGAACTTCAGGCTGTCGGAGACGGCCGCAAAATTGCGCGCGTAGACCACCTCGAACCAGTCCGTCGCGGTCTTGTCGAGCGACCCCGTGCACGAGAGCGACACCGTGTTGGCCCCGTCCAGCAGGCTCACCCCGGCGAACGCCGCCTCGGTCCACCCGATCCCGCTCCAGGTGGCGCTGCCGACCGCCGCTGCCGTTCACCGACACGCTCGTCTCGTGCGCCAGCTCGTAGGGGCTGTACATGCGGATGGTCAGATCCCCCGTCGCCAGCGCCCCGGGCAAGGACAGCGTAAAGTCCTTCGCCACCCCGCCGCCCGCAAACCCCGCCCCCATCGCGATCGACGAGAAGATCCAGCGGTCCATCGCATCCGCGCCCACCGCCGACTGCAGGTAGGTCTGGTCCAGCTCGTGGCGCGCCGTGCGAGAGTGTGCGAGGCCGCCAGCGCCCCGCCGGAGGGCGTGCCGTCCACCGTTGCCATCCGCAAGGGGCTCGCGCTGCCCGCATCCGCCAGCCAGTACACGTTGTACCGGGCGTACTTGCGGTAATCGGAGGGAACTGCCGCGGCGTAGAAGGTGATGTGTCGGCGAGCATCCAACCGGTCGTTGCCGTTCTGGTCGTCCAGACGTGGATCGCCTGCTCGGCCCCCAGGTGGAACAGCTGCACCGGGAGAGCTTGATCGCGTCGATATCCGCATCCGCGATCCCGGCCGCCTGCAGCCCGGCGCGCGTGATGCGGGTGATCCCCTCCCCGTCCGTGCTCACCTTGAAGGCCGCCCCCGCCGGCGGCGACCAGCCCGTTGCCGGGCTAGGCGCCATGAAGCTCATCGGGCGGCCGCCATCATCCGCTCCGAGAGCGGGGCCGCGGCTGCGGCCGTATCCTCGTACTCCACCCGCACCCGGATGCGCTCGCTGTGCACCAGCTCGCCTGCGCCCGGGTTGAACCGCAGCGGGTAGAGCAGCAGGCGCTGCTTCACCTGCCCGCGGTACACGTACTCGCCCGACAGCTCCGCCGCCACCGCCGGGTAGAGGGCGTTGGCCCCGTAGGCCGCCTCGTCCCAGCTGAACACCTCCGCCACCTGGCTGTTCGCACCCGCCTGGTGCACCGGCGCCGGGTAGACCCGGTAGCCCGACAGCACCCGGCCGGCCTCGTCCAGCACCTCCAGGCGCGCCTGCCGGCCCGCCGGGACGTCCAGCAATATCCCCTTCAACGGCAGCTGCGGCAGCCCCGGCTCCAGCGTGTAGCCGTGCACGTAGGCCGGCACCCGCAGCCGCTCGAAGCTCTCGCCGCCCACCTCAACCGGCGTCACGTCGAAGCTCTTCGTCACCAGCTCGAGCGTCACCCCGCGCCCGTCCGCGGCGAGCACCTGCAC
>CAWHEZ010000030.1:0-25196 GCA_963828345.1 uncultured delta proteobacterium | reverse complement strand
CGACACGCGCATCGACGTGATGCCCAATGTGCCGACCATGGCCGAAGCCGGGCTGCCCGAATACAATTTCGGGACCTGGATCGGGCTGGCCGCACCCGCCCGGACGCCGCCGGCGATCGTCGCCCGCCTGCACCAGGAAATGGTCAAGGCGCTGGCGCAGCCGGACGTCAAGGCCGCCTTCGCCAAACAGGTCATGTACGTGAAGGCGAGCGATTCGCCCGAGGCTTACAGCGCGTTCATCAAGAGCGAGACCGAGCGGCTCAAGAACTTGGTGCAGAAGGCCAACATCAAGCCGGAACAATGAGAACCACTTCGTATCAGGCCGTGATCCGGCGTTGCACGGCGCTTTTGTGACTGCTCACATACCGGTCCGGATGCTGCGCATCCCCAAAGGCCGTGCGCCTTGGCCGACGGCCTGATGCTTGTTTTTAAAAAGTCTATCACACCGCTAATCTGCCATTCGAACAGGAGGAACCATGTCGGAGTCCAAACACGGCCAACGCGGTCGGGTGCTTTCGGATGAAACGGTTGAGAAGATGCGCGGCTGCATGCAGGATCGCGGGTTGTATCTCGCGCTGCTGCTGCGCTCCTTCTCAAAGATTCTGCCCAAGGATCAGGTCGAGAAGGCGGCGCGCGAGGCCATTTACGCCTACGGGCAGTTCAAAGGGTCGAAGGATAAGGGGAACGTCACGGCCGAGGGGTGGGTGGACGGGCACATGGCACGCGGCGCGGCCGACGTGTTCGAGTCCACCATCGTGAAGGAACGCGACTGCTGCAAGCAGCAGATGACCCAGTGTGCATTGCTCGACGCCTGGAAGGAGCTGGGCTGCACGCCGGAGGAGATCGACCTCTGCTGCGACATCGCCATGGAGCTGGACCGCTCGCGGGCGGCCTACCACGGTCTCGGGTGTGAGATTCCGCTGCGGATGGGCAAGGGGGACAGCTACTGCAGCGTCGTTCTCAAGAACCGGAAATGACGGGCGTATGAACGGAAGCGGGCGCGCCGGTGACGCACCGACGCGCCCGCCCCGTTTTCCGCGACGGCCTCCGGGGTGTGAGCATTCTTACTTCGACTTTCGGGCCTTTTTTTCCCCGCCTCGGGCCCTTTGAGGATCATGCGGCAGTCGGCGGCGGTGGCCCCCGTCAGCATGCGCGACCTAACGCGGCTTCTGGGCCATGTCCCTGAGACAGTCGACGAGCGCCTCCGCGGCTTCCTTCTGGCGGGCTGCGCCGTTTTTTCTGAGGTAGGCGAGGAATTGGCTTAACACCTGGTCGGGGGTCAACTCGAAGGCCGCATCCAGCAGCGGCTCGAAGGAGCAGATCTGCTTCCTGGCATCCAAATGGTCGAGGCAGGTCAGGTACATGCCGCGCACGAACCCGCTGACGAACCCGTTCTGGTATGTGGCGTTGGCCCGCAGGAAATCGGCCCCGGTCATGGCGGCCTGGGCCGGTCCGGCGGCCGTCAGCGCCATCAGCAGACACAGCCCCAGCAAAATGGCCCTTATGCGGGCCTGCGCCCGGATGGAAGTTTCGCTCATAGATAGTCCTCGAATTCGAAACGGTTTGGCTCGACCCGCTGAGCCTTCCGGGGTCAGTGCGAGAGCGGTGACCGTGATCACCACGCCGGCCTCCTGCCTCGCCGGCAGCATGAATTCAGGCTCCGAGGAGAAAAAGAGAGACCCTCTGGGCGCCAGGGGGCTGCGCGCCCGGGCGCCCGCCGGAATTGAGGCGCCCGGGTCCTGCCGCGGGAGGCTATTTTGCGGCGAATGCCTGGGTTTCCCGGATGGGTGAAGCCTCGACGCTCTTCAGGATCTCGGTGACCTTGTCGGGGTTCAGCCAGTCCACCTTCCCGGTGCCCACGTCGTAGATGGCGCCGACGACCTGGACCTTGCCGGCGGCCACGAGTGCGCGCACGGCCGGGCTGCGCATGAACAGATCCTCGACGGCCTGCCAGACGTTTTCTTCGATGGCAAAGGGGACGACCGCGTCTCCATGGGCATCCGTATTCCGCTCCATGGCCCGTTTGACGGCCGGGACGATGTTGTCGACCAGCGGGGGGATGTTGCGCTCCAGCGGGTGCCCGGTGCCGTGCACGGCGTGGACCACCTCGGTCACCGCGCCGCACTGGGTGTGGCCGAGCACGACCAGGACGGGCGTGTGGACGTGGGCCAGCCCGTACTCGATCGAACCGGCTTCATCCGTGTCGCAGACGTTACCGGCCACGCGGACCACGAACAAGTCCATGATGCCTGCATCGAAGATCAGCTCGACCGGCACGCGCGAGTCCGAGCACGAGATGACCGTTGCATAGGCGTGCTTTTCCTGGCTTTCCCGGCCGGCGAGCGCGATGCGGGCCGCGTCCAGGTTCTTGCGGCTGAGATTTCCGCTCACGAAGCGCTCGTTGCCGGCCTTGAGTCCCTGCAGTATTTCCGCAGGGCTCGCCTTGAATGAACCCTCCGCCTGGGAAACCGGCTGGCCTGTCGGCTGGCCCATGATGAGGAACCCGACCAGCCCGAGTCCAACCGCAATCGTCACTCCCAGCAGCACGTTGCCAAAGGTCGACCTTGATTCCATCCGCCTGAATCCTTTCCGTCAAAGGTTCACGTCCGTGGTTTTCGCATCACTCCGGCGCCATCACCCGCTGAACGGCGGCCGGCCATGTGTCCATTGTCCCGGCATGCGGCGGGGGAATTTTTTCCCCTCCGCTCGGCGGACTATTAGCACACGCCCCCGGGCTTTCCAATCGCTTCAGCCGTCAACGTGGAAGCCGTATTCCCGGGCGTTGACGTTGTGGCGCTTTTCCCGCCCGATGCGATGATTCGGGAACGCGAGCGCCCGGCGCTCCGCTGGGGCAATATGGCGCGGCCGGAGCCACGCGTCAAACGGCGTATGCAGCCGGACCCTCCGGGGCTCGCCCAGTCGACGCCGGCGATGGCCTCTCGCGGGGGTCGCGTCCCTATGATATCCGGCGGGGAAACGTGTTGACCGGGCCCGGGCCGGCTGATATGGGGACGCCCATGCGGAACAAATCGAACGGCACAGATTGGTCCGTGTACATGGTGCGATGCCGAGACGGCGCCCTTTACACCGGCATCGCCTGCGATGTGGCCCGCCGGTTTGCGGAACATCAGGCCGGTAAGGGGGCCAAGTATCTGCGCGGGCGCGGGGGGCTGGACCTGGTGTTCCAGCAGCGCGTCGGCAGCCGCGGCCGGGCCCTCCGGATCGAGCGCGCGGTGAAGCGGCTGCCCAAGCAGCGCAAGGAGGCGCTGGCGGCCTCCGGCTGCGGCGTGGAGGCGTTGCCGGGGCCTGCGCGGCGGGCGCGGAGCGGGAGAAAACCATGCTGAAGCATGTCGTCGTGGCGATGGTTGCGGTCGGGGTCTTTGCCGGGCTTGCGGGGTGCACGCTGCCGGCGGCACGGGAAGCGCATTTCGAGCGCCGCATGTTGTGGCAGTCGGAGCTGGAGCGGCTCTTCCATGCCGACCGCACGGCCGAATTCCTGAGCCCGGAAGGAGCGGCCGTGGTCACCTATTCACGATCCGGAGACCAGCAGATCGAATGGGCCGGCGGGAAGGACAGCGGGACCTTCCAGATCCGCCAGGACCATTTCTGCAGCCGGTGGAAGACGCTCCGCAATGGGGCCGAAAGCTGCACGCGGGTGTACAAGGTCAGCGAGACCGAATACGAGCTGGTGGGAGACGACGGGGTGTACGCCGCCACGATGATCCTGAAGTGAGGCGCACGGGTGCGGCCGGCGGAATACGCTCAGCGGAGCTTCAACGGGTTGAAATCGGTTCCCCGGTCGTAGTGGTCGGTCTGGTCCGCTCGCTTCAAAAAATTGACCACCATGTAGGTCAGCGGGGTGGCAATCGTCTCGTAGGCCGACTTGAACAGCCACTGGGAGAGGATCAGGCCCGCCAGGGCGCCTGACGGAACCGTCCCGGAAAACGCGATGGTGATGAAAAGGGCGGAGTCCGCCAGCTGGCCGACCAGAGTGGACGATATGGTGCGGGCCCAGAGCCAGCGCCCCGCCGTCGCGACCTTCAGCCGCGCCAGGACAAACGAGTTGAGGAACTCGCCTGCGAGATAGGCGATGAAGGATGCGAGCAGCAGCCGGGGGGTGAACCCCAGGATCGCGTCGTACGCGCGCTGCGCCGCATCCGGCGCGCCGAACCCGGCACTCCAGAACGGCGCCGCCGGAAGCAGTCCGCCCGCCCACACGGCGACCACCGCCAGCAGGTTGCAGCCGAACCCGATCCAGATCGCCTGACGTGCCTTCGCGTACCCGTACACTTCCGTGAGCACATCGCCGAAGATGTAGGACACCGGGAAGATGATGACCGCGGCGGGCAGAAAGAGAGGGCCCAGCAGCGGGAGGTGCCCGAACGCGGCGATCTTCACGGCGATGATGTTGGAGACGATCAGGCAGGTGACGAAGATCGCGGTGACCGCCGGGAAGAAACGCTGCTGGCTCACGGGAGGCTCCGGGGGTATCGGATCAGCGCGGGGGGGGGCGTCGTGCCGGGGATTTGCGTCGGGCGGGGGGCGTCGACTTCTCATGCCGGGCGACCACGGTGATGTCGATCCCGCCGCGGACCCCAAAGGCCCCGGTGACTTCGATCCAGTGAGGGTCCAGCACCTTCACGACGTCGTCGCATATCGTGTTGACGACGTGTTCGTGGAACACCCCCTCGTTGCGGAACGACCAGAGATAGAGCTTGAGCGACTTGGACTCGAGGATCAGCCGGTCGGGGACGTAGGCGATCGTGATCGCGGCGAAGTCCGGCTGGCCCGTCGCCGGGCAAAGGCAGGTGAATTCGCTCGTGCGCAGGGTGACCGTGTAGCGGCGCCCCGGGTGATGATTCGGGAACGCCTCGAGCTTCTTGACGGGCACCGCCTTGCGGCCCAGCAGCGTGAGTCGGTCCAGATCGGCCTCAGCGGTCGGCATCCGCGTCAAACTCCGTACATGTGCTTCAGCACCAGGAAGTGCTTTTGCAGGGGCAGCACGTTTTGACGCACCCACTCCAACCCGTTGCGGACATACTCCTGCTTCAGAGTCGACATGATGGGCGGTAGCAGGAGGCTCGGGAACTCCTCGACCATCTGGGAAATGAAATCCCTTCCGATCAGGTCCAACACTTCGCCCGGCACCCCGAATTTTTCTGCTGCGGATTCGATGACCATGGCTCGTTTCCTCGCGGGAGAACGTGAAAATACCCGACGCAACTAGAACATTGATGCGGGCAAGTTTCAAGAGGAAAATAGGAAACGAAAGGACGCCCGTGTCCCGGGCGGGGTGGAATTCATGCGGGACCCGTCCGCAGCCTCCCGCCCTCTACGGTCAGGTCCGCCTCCGATCGCCCGGCAGAGCCCCTCAAGTTCGCCTGCGCAGCGGTCGATACGTGTATGCAGGGGTCGAAAAACAAGGTTCGGGCCGTCAGCCAAGGCGCCTGGACGTGTTGGGGAAGCGCAGCATGCGAGCCCGTATGGGCGCGCTCCCAATCGCCGCGCCGGATCGCCCGGACGCAGCATTTCGACCCCCTGTTCAGAAACGTACCGTGGAGGGATGCGGCCGTGACCCCATCGGATGGTGCACCATGCAACCGTTGACGGACAACCCCGAGAGAAGGAAGCGGGTGCGGCTGACGCAGGTCTGCCCGATCCGTTTGCGCGAGGCGACCGGTACGGGCGAGATCGCGGGCCGGATGTTCAACCGCAGCGAAACCGGGATCTACTTCGAAACCGACACCCGCCTCGATCCCGGCTCCGAGCTTTACATCGGCGTGGGGTGCGTGCCCGGAACCGGTGCGGCCGCCGACTACGCCTGCCACCGGGCCCGCATTGTCTGGTGCCGTGAGCTTGCGGACGATGCCCATTACTTCTACGGATGCGGCGCGACCCTGTATGCCGGGGGCGTGTCCTCAGAGCCGGCACCCGCCGGCGAAAGGCGCAGACACCCGCGGCGTGCGTTCCGCAAACCGGTCCAGCTCGTCGACGAGAACGCGTTTTACAAAGGGGTGGCCGAGGATATCAGCGCGTCGGGCATCTTCGTGAAGTCGGGGAAACAGCCACGGTCGGGCCAGAGCGTCACCATGGGGATCCCGGACAAGACGGGGCGCATGGTCATGGTGCGGGCCAAGGTCGTGTGGTCGAACGGGGCCGGCTTCGGGCTCAAATTCACGCACACGCCCTGAGGTCCTGCTCCGGAGCTCGAACCGGCCGAGCTCGTTGCCCGCCGCAACGCCGGATCACGGCCCGGGACGCCGTTTTTCAGCGGCCTGCAGGAGGCGCTCTCCGGCGGGTCCAGGCGTCAGTGACGGCCTTCGGCGGCCGTGCGATAGATCGACACCCCCTCGAAGTTGGCGCAGACCAGCCCGAGCAGCATCACCGGCACCACGCTGATGGCGTGGGCGACCACCGCGAAGGACAGGGCTTCCGAGGCCGGCACCGCAAACATGGCCAGGGCGACCTGGCAGAGGTAGTGGTAGGTCCCGACGTAGCCCGGGGTGGAGGGGATGACGACGCTGATCGTGGTGAGCACGAGCACCACCAGCCCCGCGTACCACGCCAGATGGTAGGTTGCGACGAAATGGAAGGCCTCGAGGCAGGCGTAGTATACCGCCGCGTAGCCGGCCCAGATGGCGATCGACAGCCCACCGACGATCACGTAGTGGATCGGGGCCGCGAGAGGCACGATGCCCGCGAGGAAGGTCGCGGCCAGCGCCTCGATCCGCCGTCCCAGCCGAACCGGAAGCGGCCGGGATACCCACCGCACCAGCCTGAGCGTGCCCGGCTCGCAGCGCTTGCCCGCCACGATCAGCGCCAGCAGCGCGAGCGATCCCGCCAGCATGACGTAGCCGCTGAGCTCCACCCACTCCGGGAACGGGTGGACGATGATGACGAGCGCCATCACGGCAATCAGCGATATCACGTCCACGATGCGCTCGATGACGATGGAGGCGAAGGCGGCCCCGGCCGGAATGTTCTTCTTTTTGCTGAGCACGAGGGCGCGGAGGAATTCCCCGAGGTGGGCCGGCATGAAGGTGTTCGCGGCGTACCCGATCATCAATGCGGAGAAAAGGGTCAGGGTGTCCACCCGGCGGACCGGCGCCAGGAAAAAGCGCCAGCGCATCGCTCGCAGGTAGTGGCTGGCCAGCATCAGCGCTCCAGCCACGAGGACCCAGGCATAGTCCGCGGCTGCCAGGGCCGCGCGCATCTGCCCGAGGTCGATCCGGCGCACGGCCAGGTAGAAAAAAAAGGCCCCGACTGCGACCCCGACGGCCAGCTTCAACCCGTGCGCTCTCAGCATGAACCCCTCTGGGTCAGGCGCTGTGGTCCTTCACGAGCATGGTGGAGGGGTCCAGCACCAGGTGGGAGTGCTCGGGCGGCAGCGTCAGCCCCTTGAGCACCTTCACGTGAATCTCTTCCCCGGCCGGCACCAGCTGAAGCGCGACCTCGAAGAGGTCCTCGACATCGACGAGCTGCTTGGGGATGCCCCCCGGACCCGGGCTCTCGTGGTGGTGGGTGCGGATGGTGAACCAGGCGCTCATGCCGTTCAGGCGTGCGTAGTGCTTCAGCCCGGCCAGCGAGTCTCGCAGCGGGTCGTCGAAGGACAGGCCGTCGATGATCAGGACACGCGGGGCGAAGATCTTCTGCTCGAGGAGGTCGGCCAGACGCTCCTCCAGTTTCGGGACGCTGAAGCCCTCGGTCCGGAAGGTCATGATGAAGCGGTGCGGCAGCAGCGACTCCCAGAGCGACTCGGGCTGCGGCACGTTCGAGTGCCGGGCGACATGCCCGAAGATTTCGCGGTACCAGAGGTTGGTCTTGTTCACCGGCTGGTTGAGGCTGACGTGCAGGACGTTGCGGTCGTGCAGCATGGAGTTCAGGGCCATCTGCACCATCAGGGCGGTTTTCCCGACGCCCGCCCGCGCCAGCACGCCGCCGAACTGGCCGGCCGCCAGCACGTCCTCGGACTGGCCACCAAGGTACTGGACGGGATTGCGCAGGATCAGATCGGTTTTCAGCATGGCAACATACCCCTCCGTGATGTAGATCGACGCCGCCGGGGCGGGACTGTTTTGGCCCGGCGGTGAAATGGTCCGCCGGCGAGTGCATCCGCCGGCGGGATCGAACGGCTCAGGCGACCTTCTTTTTCTGCTCGGCAGCCTTTTTCTCGAGCTCCTCGGCGATCGACTGCGGGACCTGCCGGTACGCCAGAAATTCCATGGTGAACTGCGCCTGGCCCTGGGTCAGCGAGCGCAGTACGGTCGAGTACCCGAACATCTCCGCCAGCGGCACCTGCGACTCGATCACGCACAGGACCCCCTCGTCCTGGGCGCCCACGATCATTCCCCGCCGCTGGTTGAGCGACCCCATGACCGGCCCCTGAAAGCTCGTCGGCGTTTCGACCACCACCTTCATGATGGGCTCCTGGATCACGGCCTTGGCTTTCGCATACCCCTGGTGGAACGCGCCGCGCGCGGCCTGCTGGAAGGCCATGTCCGAAGAGTCCACCGAGTGGCTGGCGCCGTCGTTGATCACGACCTTCACGCCCGTGACCGGAAACTCCATCTTGGGCCCTTTGGCCATGCACTCGCGGAACCCCTTTTCGCAGGCGGAAATGTACTGGGTCGGGATGGACCCGCCTACGACCTGGTTGTCGAATTCGAAGTCCTTGTCGGAGAGCGGTTCGATCCAGCCGCACACGCGGCCGTACTGGCCGGAGCCGCCCGTCTGCTTCTTGTGCAGGTAGTCGAAATCCGCCCGCTGGGTGATGGTCTCGCGGTAGGCGACGCGCGGTGCGCCTGCCGCCACCTCGGCCGCATACTCCCGCTGCATGCGCTCGATGTAGACCTCCAGGTGCAATTCGCCCATGCCCGAAATGATCGTCTCGTTGGTCTCGGGGTTGACGTGGGTCTTGAAGGTCGGGTCCTCTTTGGTGAACCGGTTCAAGGCCTTGGACATGTTGACCTCGGCCTTGTGATCCTTGGGGGTGATCGCCAGGGAGATGACCGGCTTGGGCACGTACATGGACGTCATCGTGAGGCTCAGGCCCGGGGCGGTAAAGGTGTCGCCCGAGGCGCAATCGATGCCGAAAAGGGCGCCGATGTAGCCGGCCGAGATCGTGTCGATCTCCTCCATCTGGTCGGAGTGCATGCGCACCACCCGGCCCACCTTGATCTTGCGGCCGGTGCGCACGTTGATGATCGTGTCCCCCTTGCGCAGGGAGCCCTGGTAGACGCGGATGTAGGTGAGCTGGCCGTAGGTGCGGTCCTCGAGCTTGAAGGCCAGGGCGACCAGTGGCGCTTCGGGGTCGCTCGCCAGGCGCACCGGCGTCTCGTCCTGGTCCATGTCGAGGGCGAAGTTCTCGACGTCCTCCGGGCAGGGCAGCAGACCCATAACGGCGTCCAGCAGGATCTGGACTCCCTTGTTCTTGTAGGCCGAGCCGATGAGCACGGGCGTGAGCTCGCGCGCGAGGGTGCCTTTGCGCAGCGCGGAGAGGATGAGATCGTCCGATACCGGCTTTTCCTCGAGCAGCGCCTCCATGAGGTCGTCCGAGAACATGGAGGCCGCATCCAGCAGCTGCTCGCGCTTGGATTGGGCCAGCTCGAGCAGGCCGTCGGGGATCTCCTCGACCCGGATCGTCTCACCCTTCTCGCCGTCGAAATAGAGGGCCTTCATGCGCAGGAGATCCACGATTCCCTCGAACTCGGATTCGAGCCCGATCGGGATCTGGAGGGCCACGGCGTTGTGCCCCAGTCGGTCGCGGAGCTGGTCGATCACGCGCGACGGGTTGGCGCCGGAGCGGTCGCATTTGTTCACAAAGGCGATGCAGGGGACCTTGTAGCGGCGCATCTGCTGGTCCACGGTGATCGACTGGGACTGGACCCCGCCGACCGCGCACAACACCAGGATCGCGCCGTCGAGCACCCGCAGCGAGCGTTCCACCTCGATGGTGAAATCGACGTGCCCCGGCGTGTCGATGATGTTGATCTCGTGATCCTTCCACTCGCAGAAGGTCGCGGCCGAAGCAATGGTGATGCCTCGCTCGCGCTCCAGCTCCATGCTGTCCATGAAGGCCCCTACGCCGTCCTTGCCCTTGACGTCGTGCATGGCGTGGATGCGCTGCGTGTAAAAGAGGATGCGTTCGGTGAGGGTGGTTTTGCCCGAGTCGATGTGGGCGCTGATACCGATGTTTCTGACTTTCTTGATATCCTTTTTCATCGTCGGCTGCCTTTGGAGATCCCGTTCGAGCGGCGCTGTGGATTGGGAAAAAAAATCCCGCCTCGGTCTTCCCGAAACGGGGACACAGGACCTGCATAATTCTGGTACAAAAAATCGTAATTGGGGAATATATTTGCAACCTTCATCAGTTGTCAACTATTTTTTTTGGTCGCGCTGCGTGCGTCGCGAGAGCGGTCGGCGTCGCAGCAGGATGTAGCTCGCCCCGGAGCCGCCGTCGCACATGCGGGCGCTCGTGAACGCGACGACCCACTTGCGCCAACGGTTGCTGCAGAGCCACTCGGCCACCTTGGTTTTCAGCACGGGATCGGCCGGGGAAGACAACCCGCGACCGTGAATCACCAGAACCGTGCGTTTCCCCGCCAGGATGGACTCGCGCAGGAAATCGTCGAACACCTCGCGCGCGGCGTTCACGGTGAGCCCGTGAAGGTCCACATGCCCCTGGACGGCAAAATCGCCGCGGTGCAGCCGAACCGTTATCTGCGGAGGCGCGAGGCAGCCGACCCCTTCCATGTACTCCGGCGTGTCGGAGACGACAAACCCCTCGCCGCGGTCGACCAGACCGCGCAGCCGAGCGACCTCGGCGCTCTCCCCCTCCGGCCGACCCGACGGCGGTGGGCACGGGGCGGCTCCGGCCGGACAGTTCCATTCGATCGGCTCCACGCCCTCCATGGCCCGCGCAAACATCTCGCAATCGCTCCCATCGGGCTCGCGCATGGGGGCGGGCGGGGCCGGGGCGGGGGGGAACGGTTCTCGCCTGACCCGGCGCTGCGGCATCAGATCGGCCAGGCGCTCCAACGGACGGTGGAACCCTTGCGGTTCATCGGGCTTGGAACGTTTTCCCATGCTGCGGAACGTTAACCATGCCCCTTCGGCCGGTCAATCCACCGTGCAATTTTGCTCGATATCACGGCCGTCGTCTGATACGATACCACGTTACTGACAGCTGCAAACATTGTCCGGCACGGTCCCGAGGTGGAACATGGAATGGCAACAGATGTATGCGTCCAAGATGATCAGCGCCCAGGAGGCGGTTTCCAAGATCAAACGCGGCAGCCGGGTTTTCGTCGGCACGGGTTGCGGCGAACCTCAGCACCTCCTCAAGGCCATGGTGTCCGACCAGAAGCTGCAGGACATCATGCTCTACCAGATGCTGTCCTACACCCTGTCCCACTTCGTCGAAAACGAATCCTTTCTCAAGCGCTTTTCCCTGAAGCTGTTTTTCATCAGCCGATCCATGCGCAAGGCGGCCTTCGAGGGCAAGATCGACTACATCCCGGCCTACCTTTCACGGATTCCGAGCCTCTTCTCCGGACAGCGGATCGGCCTGGACGTCGCGTTGGTTCAGGTCAGCCCGCCGGACAAGTTCGGGTACTGCAGCCTGGGGGTTTCCGTTGACATCACGCGCGCGGGGCTGGACAACGCCCGGGTGGTGATCGCTCAGGTCAACCCGCGCATGCCGCGCACCTGGGGGGACAGCTTCGTTCACGTGGACGAAATCGATCACCTCGTGCTGTACGAGGAACCCCTGGTCCAGTCCTTCCCCACCCAGCAGGACAACGAGGTGCTGCGGCGCATCGGGCACTACATCTCCCAGCTGGTCGACAACGGCGCCACCCTTCAGGTCGGGTTCGGCAATCTCCCATACCACATCCTGAAATACCTGGACGGCAAGCGGGACCTCGGGCTGCACACGCACGTGATCACGGATGGGTTTCTGCCGCTCTTCGAGAAGAAGGTGATCACCAACAAGCGCAAGACCCTGCTCCCCGACCGCACGGTGTCCTCCTTCTGCATGGGGTCCCAGAAACTCTACACCTTCGTGGACAACAATCCGGCCTTTTACTTCCGGTCGTCCGAATTCGTGAACGATCCGCTGGTCATCGCGCGCAACGACAACCTGATCACCATCAGCTCGGCCCTCGAAGTGGACCTCACCGGGCAGGTGTGCACCGACTCCCTGGGGGGCATGTTCTACAGCGGCATCGGCGACCAGGTCGATTTTCTGCGCGGGAGCGCCATGTCCAAGGGCGGGTTTTCCATCATCGCCCTGCCGTCGACCGCCAGCGGCGGGAGCATTTCGCGCATCGTCCCGAGCCTCGGGGAAGGGGCGGGGGTCGCCACCACGCGCGGGGACGTCAATTTCGTCATCACGGAATACGGGATCGCCGAACTGGCGGGCAAGAGCATCTACCAGCGAGTGATGGAGCTCGCCCAGATCGCCCACCCCAAGTTCCGAGAGGAGCTGATCGAGGTCGCACGCAAGCGGCACTACATCTTCGGCGACCAACTGCCCCCGTCCACCGACGACCTCATCTTCATCGAAGGCTACAAGAGCGCGCTCGGCCTCGAGAGCGGCAAGACCGTCGAATTCCGGCCGCTGCTCCCCTCGGACGAGTTCGCTTACCGGAATTTCTTTTACTCCCTCCAGGAGAAAACGATCTATTTCCGTTTCTTCTACAAGATGCGCAACTTCACCCACGAGGTCGTGCAGAAACAGGTGGCCAGCCTCGACTACCGCCAGAACATCTCGATCATCGGCCTGGTCCAGATGGGAGGGCACAAGGAGATCGTGGCCATCGGCTCCTACGCCAAGGAGGACGACCGCCGGGCGGAGGTGGCGTTCGTCGTGCGCGAGGACATGCAGGGCAAGGGGGTCGGCGGCTACCTGCTGGGGCTGCTGGAGCGCATCGCGCGCGAAAACGGCTTCACCTCCTTCGCCGCGACCGTCCTGCGCGAAAACGCCTCGATGCTCAAGGTGTTCAAAAAACGCTACCCGAACTGCCAGCTGAGATTCAACAGCGGCAACGAGGTGATCGTCCACATGGACTTCTCCGACGCGTCGGTCGCCCCTGCCGGGGCAGCCGGTCCGGACCCTTCTCCACCGCCTGCGACCTTCGCCTGAGCAGCCGCACGCCAGCATTCTCCCGCACTGCCGGAGCCACCGCATGCATGTCGGACGGGCTCCAGGCGTTTCGAAAAATTTGCTGAAAATCGGTTTATAGTGTAATTTGAGAAATATATGGTTGCGGGATGCCCTGCGGTCCCGGGGACCCCATCCGAACAGCGGTGCCCGGTTCTCAAGTTTGAAGGGCATTTCGCCGAACGTATTCCAATGATTGGAGCACTTAACGCCACCAAGGAGGAGCCGGGACGTGTCCTACACGCTGGATCAGAAGCAGCTTGACCGGATCGAAGATATCCTCAAGGCGGACCTGATCGACAACGGGGTGCGCTGCGTTTTCCTGATCGACATGGCCGGGAACATCATCACCAACATGGACAACGGCGAAAAGCAGCACGACATCTACTCCTTGGCGGCGCTGGCGGCCGGCAACTTCGGCGCCGTGAGCGCCATGGCCAAGATCATCGGGGAAAACGAGTTCTCGCTCCTGTTCCACAAGGGCAAGAAGGAGAACATTCACTTCAACAAGATTTCCTCCGAATTCCTGCTGATCACGATTTTCGGCAACGACATTTCGCTGGGGTTCCTGCGGATGAAGGTGAGCGAGTCGGTCGATCAGCTGCGGGCCATTCTCGAGCCCTTGGCCGCAGGGCGCATCTGAGCCCCGTCCGCCCGCATTCGCGGTGACCGGGGTCGTGTGCAGGTCGCATGGCATTCATCAATCTCAAAAGCAAGATCATCCAAGTCAAGATCGTCTACTACGGCCCGGGCAGGGGCGGCAAGACGACCAACCTGGAGTACATCTTCCGCAAGTTTCACGAGCGCATCCACTCCGACCTGGTGACGGTCAAGACTCACGGCGACCGCACGCTGTTCTTCGATTTCCTGCCGTTCGACATCGGGGTCATCAACGGCTATCAGATCAAAATTCAGCTCTACACGGTGCCGGGCCAGGTGAAATACAACGCCACGCGACGCCTGGTGCTGCGCGGGGTGGACGGGATCGTGTTCGTGGCCGACGCCATGGCCGTGCGCCGGGACAAGAACATCCTCTCCCTGCGCAACCTGCAGGAGAACCTGGCGGGGTACCGCAAGACGCTGACCAGCATCCCCTGGGTCCTCCAGTACAACAAGATGGACCTGTCCGAACAGGGCATCCCGGTCCTGCCGGTCGAGGTGCTCGAACAGGATTTGAACCGGGACTTCAAGCGGCCGCATTTTCCTGCCAGCGCCGCGAAGGGCGCCAATGTCGTCGCGACGCTCAAAAGCATCATCTCCCTGACGGTCGCATCGATTCGCAACGAGCTGCTATAGGAGGCACTGCCGTGGCCACTCCCCAGAAGACGGACCCGCTCAGTTCCGAGTTGAAAAACCGGCTCGACGAACTGTTCAACGAGGAAGGGCTGTCGGCCTCCGCCCCGGCCGCGGCGCAGAAGCGCAGGGACGATGCCGGTTCGCTGGCCGAGCTGAAAAAAATCGTGCTGTCCATCGACTGGGAGATCACCGCCGAGGCGCTCGACAGTTTTCAGGACCAGATCGCTCTCCTGAAAGAGGTGTATCGGCAGGACAAGGTCGCCACGCTGCTCCTGCAGATTCTCGGGGCCCTGGGCCACTACATCAAATCCAGCCGCACCCATGTTCACCCGTCCACGTTCCCGCTGCTCAACTCCGTGTTCGCGCGCCTGGACGAAGTCGTGACGAGCCCCGGGATGAGCGAGGCGGCCAAGCGCAAGCTGCTGCAGACGGAAGTGGTGGGCTACCAGGAGTTGCGCGGCAAGATCGCGCAGCGGCGCACCTCGCAGCCCGTCACGGGATCGGCCGGCATCGCTCCGGCGGCGGCCCCGACATCCCCGCGGGGCACGGTCGTCACCCCGGACATGCTGGCGCTGGCGGTGCAGGACCTGAAGGCCTTCGTCCGATCCGAGCTCGACCAGCTCCGGCGGGAGCTGCGCGGCGGCTCGCGGCCGAGCTGACCGTGCATGCACCGCCGGGCGGGGTGAGATCGGCCACATGGACCCCCACGTGATCGTCATCTGCGAAGAGTGCGGCAGGAAATACCGGGTGGACCCCGAGCGGATCCTCGGCCGGGCCGCAGGGTTCAGCTGTCGTGCCTGCGGGCACCCCATCCGGGTCGTCAAACCGGCCGCCGCGGCGGTCCCGAGCGGACCGGACCGGATCGACACCACGGCTCCGGAGCCGCCCGGCCCGCCGCCGTTTCGAAGCTCCGGCATCGGGCTCAGGGCCAAAGCCTGGCTGATCTGGTTCGCAGCCCCGGTGCTGCTGCTGGCGGGCGCGGCCGGGCTGCTGGTCGGACCGTCCGCTGCGCCGGGTGGTCCCACTCCCGAGGAAACCCGGCAGATCCTCCTGCTGTCGGCAGCCGGACTATTGGGCGTGCTCGCGGTCGGCTTGGGCTTCGGACTGCGGCTGATCGGACGGGTCGGCCAGCTGGCCGCCGCCGCCGAACGCATCGCCGCAGGAACCGCTGATGCGGTGCCGGCGCCGGATTCCGGCGACGATCTCGACCGGGTCGCCGCCGCCCTGCGGGATGTCGGAAACCGGCTGCGCTCGGGGCACGGGCCATCCCCGCGCTGATGCCGAAATGGACTGACGCGCGTGCCGATCGACACGGCCTCGCGCTGACGGAGGCACCCCTGACCGAAACCGTGCTCCTGGTGGACGACGACCGCGAGATGCTCGTCTCCCTGCAAAAGGGGCTGGCCCGCTATGCCCCCGGCCTGGAGGTGCGCCTGGCGGGTGACGGCTTCGAAGCCCTGGACCATCTTCGCCGGCAGGACGTATCCCTCGTGGTCACGGACCTGAAGATGCCGCGCATGGACGGCTTCGAACTGCTGGCGGCCATCATGCGCGGCTACCCGGACATCCCGGTGCTCATCATCAGCGGGTTCAGCACCCCGGACATGGAACGGCTGGCGCTGCAGGGCGGCGCCGTTGCGTTTGTAGCCAAGCCCTTTCTCGTCGAGGAGTTCGCCCGGCGGATGCAGGCCATGCTGCGGCGCGCCTCCGAGGGCGGCGTCCTTCACAAGGTCTCGCCGGGCATGTTCCTGCAGCTGATCGAGATGGAGCAGAAGTCCTGCATCATCCGCGTTGCGAACGCCGCCGACGGGCACAAGGGAGTGCTTTTCTTCCTGGACGGGCGACTGGTGGACGCCCGCGTGGGGAGCCGGCAGGGCGAGCCCGCGGCCTACGAGATTTTCTCCTGGGACCAGGTGAGCCTGTCCATCCAGAACGGGTGCTCCATTCGCGAGCGGCGCATTTTCAAGGACCTGAACGCGCTGGTGATCGAGGCCGCGCGGCGCCAGGACGAGGACCGGGAGGCGGGGACGGGTGAGGCCGAAGCCGCCGCCCGCCCGGCGGGGAAGGCGGACCCGGACGCCGCCGACCCCCTGGCGCGCTTGCGTTCCAAGCTGGCGCAGGCCTTCAGCGCTGCGGACGGAATCGGCACCCTCCACACCGACGAAAGCTGGGATTACCGCCTGAAACGCCTGTCCCAGTCCGGCGAACGCCTGGGGTTCGGGAAGCTGCTGGCGGGGTATCTCGCAAAAGGGGAGGGGGAGGGCGTCGTCCTGACCCCGGCCAAACCCACCCGCGTGCTGCCGGTCAGCCCCAAGAGCCCGCGCGACCGGCTGCTGCAGTTCATGGCCAACGAGAGCGGAGGTCCGTCGTGACACCCGATCCCCTGCTGACGCTGGCGGCCGTGGAGGGGGTCAAGGCCGTGATGTTCTTCTCGGCCGCGGGCGAGCGCGTATTCGCGCACCCGGCACCGGGTGGCGGCGAGACGCCCGCCCCGGGCCACTGGGCCGGACTGCTCGAGTGCCTGCGGCCGTTGCCCGAGGCCGAGCTCGTTTACGCCCGGGCCGTGCTTTACGCCCGGACGTCTCCCGCCGGAACGCTGATCGTCGTGACGGGCCTGGTGGCCCCCTCCGCGCTCGTCCGTCTGAACTGCGACATCGCGTTGCAGGAGGTGAGCGCCCCCCAGGCCGCCAAGGGGCTCTTCTCGCGGCTGAAACGCAGGACCGGCCGGCTGGGGAGCCTGGTGCAACTGCCCGAGCTCTACGAAAACCGGGATTGACGGACCCGTCAGGCTTGCCCCCCTCAACTGTCCGGCTCTTTTGCCGATAATACCTCCAGGCGCTACGCGCGCCCGAGCCCATCCGCGGGAAAGGTCGTATCAGCTAAATGAGAACGGATATCGAGTCCAGGATCAACGAAGCCGAGGTCTGCCGCTCCATGGGGCTGTATTCCGAGTCCCTGGCCATCTACGAAAAGATCCTCCCGGTTGTCCCCAGCCAGTCCGCGGACGTCATGGAAACCATCCGCGGCCGGATCGGGCTGCTGCGCCAGGAGATCGCCAAGGAGGATGCCACCTCCGTTCCCGGAGTTTCGGCCAAGGAGATCTCGTGGATCCGGGAGGCGATTTCCAGTTCGGGCGATCTTTCGGCCATCCTCGACAGCGCCTCGGCCTTTCAGGAGATGGGCCTGCACGGAGAGGCCGTCAACGAATATGCCAAGCTCCTGGGCGAAGACTATCCGCCGGAGAAGGTGATCCCCGCTCTGACCGAAAGCCTGCTGAAACTGCACTCCCCCGCCCATGCCGCCTCCGAGGTGAATGCGCTCCTTGAAGCCGCCCAGGTCGAAAAAGGCAAGGCGTCGCGGGTCAAGTACCTCGTGGGAGTGGAGCTCGAAAAACGCGACCAGCGCGACGCGGCCCACGATCTTTACAAGGGGGCGGCTGAGCTGAACCCCGCGGACCCGGACATCGCCAAGTCGCTGGCCTCCGTGGCCGCGGCGTTCGCCTCCGGGTCGAAGTACGACTACCTGCTGCGCGAGCGGATGGTCACGACCGATCAGCTCCAGAAGGCGTTCGGGCTGGCCAAGAAGACCGGCCGCAGCGTCGAGCACGTTTTGACCGACACCTTCAAGATCAAGAAGGAGGCGATCGGGAAAAGCTTCTCCCTCTTCTACGGCTGCAAGTTCCGGGCGTTCGACCCGGGCGTGCCGACTCCGCTCGAGCTGCTCGCCAATCTGAAGAAGGCCTTTCTGCTGAACGAGCTCTGGATCCCGCTCTCGTGGAGCAAGGAAGGCATCGAGGTGCTGGTCGACGACCCGCGCAACCTCAACAAGACCGACAACATCAAGGCCCTGATGAAGACCACCAAGATCAATGTCTCGGTGGCCATCCGCGAGGACATCCAGGCCTTCATCAGCCATTTCTTCGACAAGGACCGCAGCGCCGAGACCGCCGCCCCGCCCGAAGAGGCCACCGACGACATCGAGATCCCGGACATCACCTTCGAGGAGGAACGCGAGGAGTCGGTCGTCGAAGAGGCCGACGAGAGCTCCAGCCAGGTGGTCAAGCTCGTCGACCAGGTCATCATCGCGGCCTACCGCAAAAATGCCTCCGACATCCACATCGAACCCTCGGTGGTGACCAAGGCCACCTCCATCCGGTTCCGGCTCGACGGGGTGTGCCAGGAGTACATGAAGATCCCGAACGCCATGGTGCGCGGCGTCGTCTCGCGCATCAAGATCATGTCCAACCTCGACATCGCCGAGCGCCGGCTGCCCCAGGACGGCAAGATCAAGTTCCGCCGCAAGGGGGTTCCGCCCTTCGAAATGCGGGTGGCGACGCTGCCCACGGCCGGCGGGTTCGAGGACGTCGTCCTGCGCATCCTGGCCTCGTCGGGCGCGCTGAAGGTCGACGAAATGGGCCTGACCGAACGCAACATCCGTGTCATCAAGGCCATCGTCCAGAAGCCCTACGGGCTGATCCTCGCGGTGGGCCCCACGGGCTCCGGCAAGACGACCACCCTGCACGGACTGCTCGGCCACATCAACAAGCCGGGGGTCAAGATCTGGACGGCGGAGGACCCGATCGAAATCACGCAGCAGGGCCTGCGCCAGGTGGAGGTCAAGCCGAAGATCGGGCTGGACTTCGCGCGCATCATGCGGGCCTTCCTGCGCGCGGACCCGGACATCATCATGATCGGCGAGATGCGCGACGAGGAAACGGCCTCGATCGGCATCGAGGCCTCCCTGACCGGGCACCTGGTCTTTTCGACCCTGCACACCAACAGCGCCCCCGAAACGGTCACGCGCCTGCTGGACATGGGGCTGAACGCGCTCAACTTCTCGGACGCTTTTCTCGGGGTGCTCGCCCAGCGCCTGACGCGCCGCCTGTGCACGAACTGCCGCAAGGAGCACCTGCTGACGCGCGAGGACTTCGACGGGATGGTCCAGGACTACGGCCGGGAGTGGTTCGACCGCAGCGGGGTCGAATATGCCGAGGGGATCAGGGTCTACAAGCCGGCCGGCTGCGAGACCTGCTCCAGCACCGGATACCGGGGCCGCATGGGCATTCACGAACTCATGGAGGGGACCCCCGAGATCAAGCTGATGATCAAAAAGCAGGCCAACACCGAGGAGATTTTACGGATCGCCCTGGAGCAGGGCATGTCCACCCTGAAACAGGACGGCATCAGCAAGGTGTTCAAGGGGCTCACGGACATGACCGAAGTGCGACGCGTCTGCATCAACTGACCGGTTGCAGTTTCGCGGGCGACGTGAGAGGGTAGGGGCTCTCGTCGACCACTCGTAACCGCAGCGACCGCCGATGGATATTGGATCGCCCGAATGGGCCCGGCTCATCGCCGAGGGCGCCGCCCCGCTCGGGGCGACGCCGGGGCCCGAGCAGATTGCGCTTTTCGCCCGCCACGCCCAAACTCTCCTGGAGTGGAACGCCGTCACCAACCTCACGACCATCACGCGGGCCGAAGACGTCGCCCTGAACCACTTCCTGGACTCGCTTGCCGGGGTCGCCGCCGTCCCGGCGGGCTCGGAACTCCTGGATATCGGCAGCGGCGGCGGGTTCCCCGGTCTGCCGTTGCACGTGACCGTTCCCGGCCTGCGAACCACGCTGGTCGACGCTTCACGGAAGAAGGTCAGTTTTCTGCGCCACGTCATCCGCTCGCTGAGGCTGGAGCGGGTCGAGGCCCTGCACGCCCGCGTGGAGGACCTCGGCCGGAATCCGGGGTACGCCCGGCGCTACGACGTGATCGTCAGCCGCGCGTTCGCGTCCATGCCCGACCTGCTGCGGGCCGCGTGGCCGCTCGTCAAGCCCGGCGGCCGTGTGGTGGCGCTGAAAGGGCTTCTCACGGACTCCGAAATGGGGGCGGTGCGGGCGGATGCGGCTGCCGGTGCCTACGGAGCCGTATCCCGGGTGGAAACGAGCCTCTACCGGCTCCCCGGTTTGAAAAGCGAGCGGATGCGGGTGATCGTGGGGTGGGCACCGGGCTGAAGCGGATGACGGCCGGCGGACCGCTCACCCCGGCAGAGGCACCAGCTCGGCCGAGGCGTTCGTCCCGGAAACGTGCACCACGGCCACGCAGGGGAACTCACCGTGGCGCGGAGCCCCGGCGCTGCCCGGGTTGAGAAAGAGCACGCCGTTCTTGCGTTCGATGGAGGAACGGTGGGTGTGACCGGCCACGACCACCAGGCAGTCGTCCCGGATGGTGTCCGCACGCAGCCTCAAAACGTCGTGGATCATGTAGACGACCCGGTCACCCAGGCGGATGGATTCCTTTTCGGCCAACCGGTCGGCCCAGGGCCCGCAGTCCATGTTGCCCCGCACGGCCACGACCGGCGCCACCTGCGCGAGGGCGTTCAGAATTTCGCTCGAGCCCACGTCGCCGGCGTGCAGGATGACATCCACATTGCGAAACGAGTCCAGCACCGTTGGGGGCAAATAGCCGTGGGTGTCGGCGATGACCCCGAGGCGGTAGTCGGTCTTGATGGGCAGTGTTATCGGCATGCGCACCGCCGCGTGAGAGGGCCGGCCGGGGCCGGCTGGATGGACGTTGAACCGAGATTAGATGAACGGGTTCAGCCCGTCAAGGGAGAATTCGGGCCGCGCCGCACCCGGTTCCACGTGAAAACACTTCCGCTGGGGGAGCCCGGCGCAACCCGGCGCAAGAATTGGGGGCAGCCGGCCCGCAGGGGTTTGACAGGCGGCGGGTGTTTGGGTATTGGAATTTTGGTGTTTATGTTGGTGTTAAGTGGTTGGGGGATTAGGTGTTTGGGTGTTGGGTGATTCGGTTGAGCGCATATCGGCTTCAAGCGATCGAAAATATCCAGGAGGGGACATGAAGATTGTGGTCGGATACGACGGCAGCAATTCGTCCAAGGAGGCTCTAAGGGTGACGCGCCGGTACGCGTTGGCCTTCAAGGCTGCCGTCGACATCGTGACGTCCATGGAGAAGGGCACGGAGCAGGAGCAGCAGGCCATCGAGGATGCCGAGCGCGGCCAGGAGTGGGCCAAGACCATGTTCGATGAGGAAAAGGTCGCCTGCCGCACCCACCTCCTGATCCGGGGGCTGGCGCCCGGGGAGGACCTGGTCGATTTCGCGCGCGAGAATCAGGCCGACATGATCGTGGTGGGGGTCAAGCGCCGCTCGAAGATGGGCAAACTCCTGATGGGGTCGACGGCCCAGTATGTGGTCCTGCAAGCGCCTTGCCCGGTGGTGACGGTGAAATAAGCCGAGAGGCCATGAAGCTGGGAAGCTCAAGGGCGTTTCAGCCGTTGCCTCCTATCCGCATGGCGTCATGGCCTCGAGCCGGTCAGTTCTTCAGGCTGTGGATCGGCGCCGGAATGAAGCCCCCGCGGCGGATGAAGGGGTTGTCCCCCGCGGCGTTGTTGACGGGGATGATGGTGGCGTGCCCCATCAGGCCCCCGAAGTAGGCCTGATCCCCGGCGGCCTTCCCCGGCACCGGGATGAGACGCGTGGCCGTGGTCTTGTTGTTGACGACCCCGATCGCGAGCTCGTCGGCCATGATGGCGGTGAGGGTTTCGGCCGAGGTTTCCCCCGGGATGGCCACCATATCCAGCCCGACCGAGCACACGCTCGTGATCGCCTCCAGCTTCTCGATGCACAGGTGCCCCGCGCGGGCCGCCTCGGAGATGTTCAGGTCTTCGCTCACCGGGATGAAGGCGCCGCTCATCCCGCCGACCCGCGAGCTCGCGAAGGCGCCGCCCTTCTTGACCGCGTCGTTCAGCAGCGCCAGTGCCGCGGTCGTGCCCGGCACCCCGATCGCCAGCAGGCCCAGGCTCTGGAAGATCTCGCCCACGCTGTCCCCCACGTTCGGCGTCGGCGCGAGCGACAGGTCCACCACCCCGAACGGGATCCCCAGGCTTTCCGCCACCTCGCGCCCGATGAGCTCGCCCACGCGGGTGACCTTGTAGGCGGTCTTCTTGATCAGCTCCGAGAGGCTGCCGAGGTCGAGGTCGGGCCGCGCCGCCAGCGCCCGGTCCACGGCCTTCTTGACCACCCCCGGGCCGCTCACGCCGACATTGATCACCGCGTCGGCCTCGCCGATCCCGAGGTAGGCGCCCGCCATGAAGGGCATGTCCTCCGGGATGTTGGCGAACACGCAGAGCTTGGTGCAGGCGTAGCCGTCGTGCGCGGCGGTGAGCTCGGCGGCGCGCTTGATGGTCCGGCCGAGCTGGAGCAGGGCGTCCATGTTGATGCCGGCCCGCGTCGAGGCGGCGTTCACCGAGGCGCACACCCGTTCGGTCGTCGCCAGTGCCTCGGGGATGGCCTCGATCAGCGCCCGGTCCCCGCGGGCCATGCCCTTCTCGACCAGGGCCGAGAACCCGCCGATGAAGTCCACGTTCACCTCGCGAGCGGCGGCGTCCAGCGTGCGCGCAAGCTCGACCATTTCGGCCGGAGACAGCGCGGCGCCCACGACCGCGATCGGGCTGACGGCGATGCGCTTGTTGACGACCGGGATCCCGTACTTGCGGCCGACCCGGTCGCACACCGGAACCAGCCGGCCGGCCAGCCCCATCACCCGTTCGGCGACGCGGCGGCGAACCTCGTTCAGGTCGGCGCCGGCGCAGTCGAGCAGGTTGATCCCGAGGGTCACCGTGCGCACGTCCAGGTTCTCGTTCTTGAGCATCTCGAGGGTCGAGATGATTTCGTTTCCGGTCAGCATGGGGATCCCTTTTCAGATGCGGTGCAACGCTTCGAAGATGTTGCGGTGCTGGACGCTCAGGTCCAGCTGCAGGCTCTGCGCCCGCGCCTGCAGCTCCCGGGCGAACGACTGCTGGTCCACGGAGGCCGGCACGTCAACCTCGTAGATCATGATGTTGTCGCCGGGCGCCTCGCCGCCTTTGAAGAACGCCTGCAGGTTGGTGATGTTGACCCCGTGGCGGGCGATCACCTCCGAGATGTCGGCCACCAGGCCGCGCCGGTCGGGACCGCGCGTGGTGATGACGAAGGGCTCGCAGGCGGGCGGTGCGCAGGCCTCCCCCGCGCTTTCGCAGGGCTTGGTGTGCACCTGGAGCCCGAGGGGCTTCAGCCGCCCTTCGATGGCGCGGTGGAGTTCGCCGGCCGTGAGCCCGTTCGGCAGGCCGACCAGAAAAATGCCGGCGAATTCGGCCTGCAGCATGGCCTGGCTCACGTTCTCGATGTTGCAGCTCTGTTCGAACAGCACGCGCGCCACGGTCGCGACGATGCCGGGGCGGTCGCGGCCGAGGATGGACAGGATGGCCTTGTTCATGCTCGCTCCTTGATGCGAAAAGGGAGCCCACCTTATCAAACCGTGAGCGGGTGTCAACCGGCCCCGGGTTTGCGGGTTTGGCCGGCGTCGTGGTAAAATGGAATCGACGGCGGAAGGCAGATTCCGCCGGGTTCGAGCTGCCGCCTGACCTCACCCTGGAACCGAGCTGAACCGGATGCTGATCGCCACGACGCACAAGAACGCCGACTTCGACGCCCTCGCCTCGGTCATCGCCGCCCGGCTGATCTTCCCGGCGGCGACCGTGGTCCTGCCCAGGACCCTGAACCCCAACGTCAAAGCCTTTCTCTCCATCCACAAGGAGCTCTTCGAGAGCTGCACGGCCGCCGAGGTCGACCTGGAGCAGGTGGACCGGCTGGTGGTGGTCGACACGGCCTGCTGGAGCCGCTTGGACGGCCTGGAAGCGCTGAGGTCGCGCGACGGGCTCGAAACCCTGGTCTGGGACCACCACCCCGGCCAGAGCACGATCGTGGCCGCCGGAGGCTGTGTCCGGACGGTGGGCGCCACGACGACCCTCATGGTCGGCGAGCTGCGCCGGCGGCGCAAGATCCTCACCCCGATGCAGGCCACCCTTTTCCTGGCCGGCATCTACGAGGACACCGGCAACCTCACGTTCCCGTCGACCACGGCCGACGACGCGAGCGCGGTCGCCTGGCTGCTGCGGCGCAAGGCCGACCTGAACATCCTCAACTCGTTCCTGCGGCCGGCCTACAGCGAAAAGCACAAGGCCGTGCTCTTCCAGATGCTGCAGCAGGCGCGGACGCTGCGCGTCAAGGGGCACCGCATCGGGCTCGCCACGGTCGCCGTCGAAGGCCACGCGGACGGCCTGGCCGTGGTGCTGCGCCTGTGCATGGACCTGCTGAACGTGGACGCGGCCTTCGCGATCTTTCCCCAGCCGGAGAAGAGCCGCTGCATGGTGATCGGCCGCAGCCAGTCGCACGCGATCGACGTGGGGGCGATCCTGCGGGGTTTCGGCGGCGGCGGGCACCCCCGCGCGGCGTCCGCGCAGGTCAAGGGCGTGGGGGCCGAAGAGATCGAGCGCCGGATCGTGGCGGCGATCGACCTCGAGCAGCAGGCCTCGGCCCAGATCAGCGACCTGATGTCCTTCCCGGTGCTTACCGTGACGCCGCAGACGAGCATGGAGGAGGCGGCCATGATCCTGCGGTCGCGCGGCATCACCGGGATCCCGGTGGTCGCGGCCGGCCGGGTGGCGGGCATCATATCGCGCCGGGACTTCCGCAAGGTGCGCAAGGAGAAGCAGCTGCAATCGCCGGTCAAGGCCTTCATGTCGACCGGGGTGCTGACGATCGAGCCCGGCCGGAGCCCGGCCGAGGCCGCGCGCCTCATGGTCCAGCACGACATCGGCCGGCTGCCGGTGGTGGCCGACGGGCAGGTGATCGGCATCATCTCGCGCTCGGACGTCATGCGCTACTTCTACGACCTGCTGCCGGATTGATCA
>CAWHEZ010000029.1:0-225722 GCA_963828345.1 uncultured delta proteobacterium | reverse complement strand
ATGAAAATTCGTGAAGCAGCGCAAAGGGCATCTCTTCGGGCTCGCTGCGGCCGCCTACAAGCGCCCTTGGTCGGAGGAACGCTCACCTCGACACGCAGAACATGCGAATGGGCGGCGGATCCCGGAGGCGCCGAACATCCCGCGGGAGGAAAACGTGCATGCGGCGGTCGCCCTCGGTCACCCGGCAGTGACCTACCAGCGATTGACTCGATTAGCGGATCAACTCCTCAATAAGCTGTCAGTTGCGATTGATTGGTGTAATCTCTTTCCATCTCCCATTTAAACAGAGCCTATCTCGAAAACGCATCTGATACCCCATGCGGCTGCACTGCTCATCTCAACCTAATCATGTTCTTGGCGTATGTTGCGCGGTTTCGGGAACCGGCGGCGTGCGCCTGTGGCCGTGTCCCACTATTTTTGATATAGGTTTTATTTAGTTACCGATCTCAAAACCCATCGGGGTAATGCTCTCGACTATGAGAGGCATTGGTGAGACGAACGTTTTTATAATGTATTCATTGGCCGGGTGCCGGCAGGGCTGAAACGGATATGGCCGGGTCGTGCGCGGGAGTACAGGAAAGAACGACAGCATGGACACAACGATGGACCAGGCCAGGCAACTGCTGGCCGCCGGACGATCATTCATCCTTGCAACCATAGTTGGCCGACATGGATCCACACCCCGGACCGCAGGCACACGCATGGTCGTTACCGATCATGGACGAGCGATAGGTACGATCGGGGGCGGACTGCTCGAAGCCCGCGTACTGGAGAATGCGAAAACCGTCCTGTTGTCGAAAGTGCCTCTGCTGATTCCCTTTGACATGGCGCACTCCGACATCGCCTCCATGGACATGATCTGTGGCGGGCGACTGGAGGTGCTGCTGGAGGCCATCGACCCCGGGAGTCCAGGGGCGGCGGTTTACGAAGCCTGGCTGCAAGCCGACCGCGTGTCCGATCCCGGTCTCCTGATAGTTGCGCTGCGGCTTAGCGGCGGTGAGTTGGAAAGGGTCACCCATGGCGTGCTGCAGGGCCGACAGGTGATCTGCGGCGATCTGGATCTCACCCCTCCAGCGCTCGAAGCCCTTCTGCGCGATCATGCCGGTGCCACCTCCCCGCGCACGGTTGTCTGCAGCAACTGGGTGGTCCTGGTCGAACCCCATCTACCGGCCGAAACCGTGTTTGTGTTTGGGGCTGGGCATGTCGCGCAGCCAACGGCCCGGTTGGCCAAGATGGTCGGCTTCCGGGTGTGCGTGGTGGATGACCGGCCTGAATTCGCCAATGCCGATCGCTTTCCCGACGCGGACCTCATCCGGGTTGTTGCCGAATTCGATAGTGCCCTGGAGGGGCTCGAGATCGATCGCAGCGGGTACGTCGTCATCCTCACCCGAGGCCATCTGCACGACAGGACGGTACTGATGCAGGCCCTGCGCACCGAGGCGGGCTATATCGGGATGATCGGCAGCCGACGCAAGCGGGAGCAGGTCTTACATTCGCTCCTGGAAGAAGGGTTCTCCGCTGCCGACTTGAATCGCGTGCATTCCCCCATCGGTATCGACATCGGCGCGGAGAGTTGCGAGGAAATCGCGGTGAGCATCGTGGCCGAACTGGTGCACACCCGGGCACGGAGGCGCGGGGCATGACACCCGAATCCGCCGGCGCCCTGATATTGTCGGCTGGATCTTCGGAACGCATGGGGGACTTCAAGCCGCTGATGACGCTCGGCGGCACGACAATCCTGGAGCGGGCCATCCGGCTCTTCCAGTCCGCCGGTATCCGCCGCATCTACGTGGTCGTCGGTCACCGCGCCGCCGAACTGACGCCGATTGTCGAACGGCTGGGCGCCCGTGCGGTCGTGAACGCCCGATACTCCGAAGGCATGTACTCCTCTGTGAAAGCCGGGGTCTCCCATCTGAAGGAGTCAACCGAGTCGTTCTTCACCCTTCCGGTGGACATACCGCTCGTGCGCACCGCCACCGTGCTCGAGCTCCTGAACGCATGTCCTGCCGGCGGGTACGCCATCTGCTATCCAACGTTTGGGGGGCGCCGCGGGCACCCTCCTCTCATCGGCAGCCGGCACCTTCCGGCGATTCTCGATTATGGCGGGGACGGCGGGTTGGCAGCCCTGCTGAAGAAATTGGAGCAGCATTCCGTGAACGTGCCCGTGTCCGACGAGTTCATCCACGCGGATATGGACCGGCCGGAGGACTACCTGCGCATGGTCGAGCACCTGGCAAGTCACGAATGATTCACGCCGGGCAGCCGTGACATGCGGCTGTGATAGCGGCCCGTTTGCAGGCTGACAGCAGGATGCCGCTCACATGCTCATAACGAAGGTGCGCAGGTCAGAGAGAAGCGATGCGGGTCAGTTCCTCCTCGATCACCCCCTGGAAGAGCGGGATCTTGTAGCCGTTTTTTTCGAGCGGCTCAGCGCCAGCCGTGACCGCCTTGGCGGCCGCGGCCACCACGTCGGTCGTGAGCTCCCTGCCGCGCAGGGCCTGCTCGACCGCCGTGCTGCGCCACGGCACGGGCGCCGCCCCGCTGAGGACGACCCGCCCGCCGACCACCCGCCGGCCGTCGAACCGCAGCGCCAGCGCGACTCCCGCCAGCGCAAAATCCCAGGAGCGCCGCGCCCGGACCTTGCGGTAGCTGCTCCGGGTGCCGGGGCCGGGCGGCGGGATGCGGATTTCGGTCACGATCTCGCCGCGCGCCAAAACGGTCTCGCGCTGCACGTCGACCTCCGGCAGCACGAAGAACTTATCCAGCGGCACATCGCGCACCCCCTTGGGCCCGGCCACGCGCGCGGTCGCGTTGAAGGCCGTCAGGGCGGGGGCGGTGTCGGAGGGGTGGACGATGAAGCAGGTGCCCCCGCCGCCGAAGATGCCGTGGAACTGGTTCTCGCCGTCCACGGCGAAACAGGTGCCCCCGCCTTTCCTGAGGCAGGTGAAGTCCGTCCGGTAGTACCAGCAGCGCGGCTTCTGGCAGAGGTTGCCCCCGATCGTCCCCTGGTTGCGCAGCTGCGGGCTGCCCACCTCCGCGGCCGCCTGCGCCAGGCCGTGGAAGCGCTTCAGCACGAGCGGGTGCTCGGCCACCGTGCGCAGGCTGGTCAGCGCCCCGATCCGCAGCCCGCCCTCGGCCGTCTCGCTCATCCCCCGCAGCTCCGGGAGGTCGCTCAGGCTGACGACCTTGCCGACCGGGAAGATGCGCTCGCGCAGGCAGCCCATCAGGTCCGTGCCGCCCGCATGCGCCCACGCGCCATCGGCGGACAGCTGGGCGACCGCCGCCTGGACGGATTTCGGCCGAACGTAGTCAAAGCTCGGTAACATGCCTCAGCCCTCCTTCGGACGGTCCGCCAGCCGTTGCGCCAGCTGCAGCGGGTGGATGGGGGTGTCGGTGATGCGCAACCCGGTCGCGTGGTACACGGCATTGGCGACCGCGGCGGCCGTCGGGATGGTCGCCGGTTCCCCGAGGCCCTTCGCGCCGGTGTTGTTGGCCTCGGTGTCCACGGGCTCGATCGGCAGGCAGGTGACCTCGGCGGGCACGTCGAGCGCGGTCGGCAGCTTGTAGTCGTGCCAGTTGCGGTTGACCATCTTGCCGGTCTGCCCCGCGTCCAGGACGCGCATCTCGGTCGTGGCGAGCCCGATCCCCATGGCGATGCCGCCGATCACCTGGCTGTCGTAGGTCAACCGGTTCATGACCCGGCCGCTGTCCTGGGCCGCCAGGAAGCGCAGGATTTTCAGCTCCCCGGTGCGGGTGTTGACCTCCACCTCGCAGAAGTGGGCCGCGAACGGGTTGACGGTCTTGTTCTTCGGGTTGGGCCCGCGATAGCCGATACCGACGACACCCCCCTGCCGCTTCAGCGCGTCGAGCTCCTGCACGGCGATGCGCGTGGCCGGGTCCCGGCGGGAGACGATCTCCCGGCCGCGGTAGTCGAGCTCCGCGAGGTCGACGTTCAACGCCTCCGCCGCCATTGCCAGCAGCTTCTGCTTGACCTGCACCGCGGCATTGCGCGTGGCCGGGGCCTCCGTGGGCACCGTTTTGCTGCCGCCGCTGGGGTACGCGTACTGGGTGGTGCCGGTGTCCGCGTTCTCGACCTGGACGGCCTCCGGCGTGATGCCCAACTCCTCGGCCACGACCATGGCCATCACCGTCTTGGTGCCGGTGCCGAGATCGCTCGCCCCCATGTTCAGGTTGGCGCTGCCGTCGGGGAAGAGCTTCACGATCACGGTCGCGGGCGGCCGGCCGCCGCCGGCAAACCACAGGCCCCCGGCGACGCCGACGCCGCGCCGGAGGTGCCCCTGCACGTTTTGCGCGCGGGCGTCCCGGCGGGCCTGCTCCCAGCCGAACGCGGTCGCCCCCTGTTCGAGGCATTCCCTGAAGGCGGTGCTCGTGTACTCCGGGTTGCCCTCGCGGGCCTGGCTGAAGGAGGGGATGTTCCTCAACCGGAGCTGAACCGGGTCCATGCCGATCGCCTCCGCCAGGGCGTCCATCATCTGCTCCAGCGCCCAGGCTCCCTGCGGGTGCCCGGGGGCCCGGAACGCGCGGGCCGGGCCGGCGTTGATGAAGACGTCGGTGCCGCTCGTGCGCACGTTGGGGCAGGTGTAGAGGTCGCGCGCGAGCCAGTCCACGAGCGAGGTCCCGCCCGCGGTGTAGGCGCCGCCCGTGCCGAGGACCGTGAACTCCAGCGCCGTGAGGGTCCCGTCGCGCGTGACCCCGGCCTTCACGGTCATGTTGGTGGGCGGGCGGTTGCCGACGGAGAGATAGGTCTCCTCGCGCGTCAGGAACAACCGCACCGGCCGGCCGGAGAGCTTCGCCATGACGGCGGCGATGATCGTGTACTTGCCCGGTTCGAGCTTGCTGCCGAACCCGCCGCCCATGTAGTGGCCGATGACCCGCACGCGCGCGAGCGGGAGCTTGAGGACCTCGGCCACCCGGGACTGGACCGCGTAGACCCCCTGGGAGGATTCCCAGAGGGTCAGCGAACCCCCGTCCCAGCTGGCGACGCAGCCGTGCGGCTCGAGGGGCGTGTGCAGCTCGCACTCGGTGCGGTAGGTCGCCTCCAGCACCACGTCGGCCGCGGCGAAGCCCCGGGCCACGTCCCCGCGTTCGTAGCCGTCCTTCTTGGAGAGGTTGCCCTTGGGGTGCACGGGCGCAGCCCCGGGTTGCAGCGCCCGGCGCTCGTCGGCCACGAACGGCAGCACCTCGTAGTCGACCCGGATCGCGTTCACCGCGTCCCAGGCCTGGTAGGGGGTCTCGGCCGCGACCGCCGCCACGGCGTCCCCCTCGTAGCGGCACATCGAGTCGAACAGGCGGATGTCCCCGACAGGGTCCTTCTTGAACACCAGGTCGGCTTCGGGCGTGGCGCCGCTGACGACCACCCGGACCCCGGGGACCTTCAAGGCCGCGCTCGTGTCGACGCGCCGGACGCGGGCGTGGGGGTGCGGGCAGCGCAGGATGGCGCCGTGCAGCATGTTCGGCAGGCGGACATCGGAGGGATAGACGGCCGCGCCGCTCACGCGCTCGTACGCGTCCACCCGCGGCAGGGGCTTGCCGACGACGCTCGTCGCTTTCCAGGGCGGGGGCTCCTTGCCCGGCAGCGGGGTTTCCGGCAGGGTGCCCTCGACGTAGTAGATGCCTTTGGTTTCGTCTGCCATGCCGGCCTCACTTTCCGCCCTTGAGTTCGGCCGCGCGACGGGCGGCCTTGAAAATGTGCTGGTAGGCCCCGCAGCGGCAGAGGTTCCCGCTCACGCCGCTCCGGATATCCTCGGCCGAGGGGCGCGGGTTGGCCCGCAGCAGGCCCTCCACGGCCATGATCTGCCCGGGCGTGCAGTAGCCGCACTGGAAGGCGTCGGCCTCCACGAAGGCCGCCTGCACCGGTCCGAGCGTCTCGCCGTCCAGGAGACCCTCCAGGGTCGTGATCTCGCGACCCTGGGCCTCCACGGCGAGCGTGAGGCAGGCGTACCGCGGGACCCCGTCGATCAGGACCGTGCAGGCCCCGCACTCCCCGCGCTCGCAGCCCGGCTTGGCGCCGGTCAGGCCGATGACCTCGCGCAGGACGTGGAGCAGCGTCCAGCGCGTTTCCACCGGCACCACGCGGGTCCGGCCGTTGATTCGCAGCGCGACCTCCGCCGTCCGGCCTGCCGGCAGGAGCTGCGGCTGGGCCGCCTCCTTGCCGGCCGCCAGCACGTCCTCCGAAACGGTCGCGCCGATCGCGCCGGCGCCCATGGTCGTCAAAAAATTGCGTCGCGTGATGCCGCCGGGTCCGGGGGTGGGTTTTTCAGGCATTTTCCCTCCCATCGAAGGTGAGGTGCTCAAGAGGTGAGGGGTCGGCTGTGTTTAGGTATCAGCCGAGGTGAATCCCGAAAGAGACGAAAGGTAATCGGCAGAAGGCGTGTGAGTTTTTCGATTTCTAATATGTTACCTTTTGGGTTGTCAAGAATCGACTTTAGAGGAAACGTCGTGTCCAACAGGGGTTTCAGAAAATTTCAAACCTGCGATTGATTCGATCAGCAGATCAAACCCCTCATCAGTTAAAAGTTGCCATTAATCGCCGAAAATTGTCCCAGCTTGTTCGGTTCACCTTCGTTGCGTCCAAGAAACCCGAGGCTTTTTGGATTCAGGAACGCCGCGAGTGGTCAGAGGCGGAGGCTTTGGCGTGCTTCCATGATTTCCAGAAAAAATAGCTGACGATCACCATGGTTGCAAGCGGCGCCAACCAGTCCGGGAGGTGCAGGCCATACCCATGGGCGAGCATGACAAATCCCAGGACCAGCACCGAGTACATAGCACCGTTCTTTAAGTAAACATATTTTTTGATCTTCTCCACGTTGTAGATCGTCAACTGCCGCACGACGATGGCGCCGATGCCGTTTCCCAGCAGGATCAGGGGCACCGAGAGGGTGAAGGCGAAGGCACCCACCACCCCGTCCACCGAGAAGGTGGAGTCGATCACCTCTAGATAAAGAATCTTGGCGATGTCCGACATGGATGTCCGGTCGTGCAGCAGCTTTTCTTCCTGGGACTCGGCGTAGCGCTTGAAGCCGTGAGTGATGAAAAAAGCCGTCGATCCCACGACGGCGCCGAACCCCAGCATCGGGTCTTTTTTCAGCGCAAACCAGACGATGAGCATCAGTGCCAATGACACCACAGCATAAAACCAGGCTCCTTGCCGCGCAAAGAAGTCCTCGCCGGGCAGTCCGAATTTCTTGGGCTCCTGGAATAGCCAGTTACAGAAAAGAAAAATGAAAAACACGCCGCCGCCGATGAGAAGGACCGGTGCGCTTTCCTGAATGGCCTTCTGCGCCGCCGGATCGTCCGTAAATGTGGCTGTCAAGGCCTGCCACGGATCCAACCCAGGCGCCATGACCCAGACAATTAACCACGGCAGCAAGCCGCGCACGCCGAAGACGGCAATGACGATACCCCAGGTCAGAAACCAGCGCCGCGCCCTCGCCTGCATGGTGGCCAGGACCTCGGCGTTAATGATGGCGTTGTCGATGCTGGTGATGGACTCGAAGAGAGCTAACCCTACGATGGTCAATAAAGCAGCGGTCAGATCCATGAGCCTCACCACATCCCGCGAACAGCTCCGCACCCCTACACGGATTGACCGGACTTATCCCTTGGACAGATCCGTCCGCTTAAGACCTTACCCACTGATTTTCCGTGTGGGTCAAGCGCAATTGCAGGCGATTCTCCAGCCATGTCCCCACGTGCAGGCCCCCGATGAGAGTGTTAGCGGTCTGCACATTCTGAACCTTCCAACGATAAGCAAAACGATTCGTAACCCAAGCATCAGGAATATGGCAATCTCCGGAAACACGAACATTTCTTCGGGAAATGACTGACTTGGAGGGTAGCTATGAACCTGCCCTCCAGGGATGAGCAACCCGGCAATTGAAAGCCCTAATGATTTCATGTGAATTCTCCTTGCCATTCAGTCCCTAAGGATTCCACATTTTCGCATGCCTTGCCCGTCTTCCCAACCTGGAATAATGATTTATACCTTAGCTCAGGCAGGTAACCTTCAGGGGCATTTTCCTTGTTGCTTTCCGGTCTCTCATCCACGTTCCTGATACCCATGTCGATTGCCCAGCCTTAAAACAAATCTTAAGGCAACCCTGGAGTTTGTCAATCTGGTCTAAAAGCAACAAAATATAGGCAATACACTAAACCCTGTTGAAGCTTTGACATGTTGAGAATTCGCTTCCCAATTCTTATGGTTGAGGTAACCGAATTTTTTGTTTGCGATTTATAGGTGATTTATGGACTCGACCGCAAAAGAGTCAAAACCCCAGTGGCATGAGATGTCCTGCGAGGATGTCTTCTTGATTCTGAACTCAACCCCAGCAGGCTTGACCGGGGCTGAAGCGTCACGACGCTTGGCTGAACACGGTCCGAATGAAGTGCAATCCGCTGACCGCATCTCCCCGTTGCGGCTGTTTTTACAGCAATTCAAAAACGTGCTGATTGCCATATTGCTTGTTGCGACAACCCTCTCGGCTTTTCTCGGACACGAAATAGAAGCAATCGCTATTGCCGTCATAGTGCTTTTTGCCGTGGTGCTTGGTTTCGTGCAGGAATACCGATCAGAGCGCGCTATAGAAGCGTTGCGCCAGATGGCTGCGCCTTCGGCAACCGCATTGAGAAATGGCGTGGAAGTTGAAACGCCTGCGCGTGAACTTGTGCCGGGAGATGTGATCCTGCTTAGGACCGGCAATAAAATACCAGCCGACATCAGGCTGATAGAAGCCGTGAATCTGCAGATCGAGGAGTCTGCGCTGACAGGCGAATCCGTTGCCGTAGAAAAACACACCGTCCCCCTCGACACTGTTGGGCTTGCGGTAGCCGACCGGAAAAACATGGGCTATGCCGGAACTGCGGTCACTTACGGCCGGGGGCGTGCAGTTGTTGTCGCTACCGGAATGAACACCGAGTTCGGTAAGATTGCCCGGATGATTCAGACCATTGAAACCGGCAAAACCCCCTTGCAGGCGGACCTCGACCGAGTCGGTCGCATGTTGGCGCGGATCGCTTTCTCAATCGTTACGGTGATTATAATTTTCGGCCTGCTCAGAGGCCAACCTTTCATAGAAATGTTGATATTTGGAATTGCACTGGCAGTAGCGGTCGTCCCGGAGGCGCTGCCGGCCGTTGTCACCATCTCACTTGCGCTTGGGGTGCGAAGAATGGTGAAACGGAATGCACTCGTTAGACGCCTCTTGGCCGTGGAAGCCCTTGGAAGCACCTCGGTTATATGCTCCGACAAGACCGGTACTTTGACCAAAGACGAGATGACGGCTCGAAAAATTTATTCCGCCGGAAAAATTGTGCAAGTCTCCGGGGAAGGCTACGAGCCGCGAGGTGAGTATTCTGAAGACGGCCGCACTTTCGAACCTGACAAAGCGCTGAAACAGCTGTTGCAGGCGGCTGCACTGGCCTCCGATTCGGACCTCGTCTTTAGCGAATCTCAGGGACGCTGGCATGTCAAGGGCGACCCTACCGAAGGTGCTCTAATAGTAGCTGCGGCTAAAAGTGGCCTGAAAAAAAGTGATCTCGATACGCGGTTGCCAAGAGTCAATGAGATCCCGTTCACCTCCGAAAGAAAGCGAATGACCACGTTGCACAAAACTCCGGAGGAACTGGTAGCTTACTCTAAAGGCGCGCCGGAAATAATTCTTGAATCATGTGCGCGACAGATGACAGCCGCCGGGGAGGCTGTGCTCGACGCCGAAGGGCGCGGATTGATTTTGGAAATTGCACGTAAAATGGCCAACGAGGCGTTGCGGGTGCTGGCGGTTGCCTACAAACCGGGCGCCCGGTTGCCGGACGCCGAACAGGGCATGGTATTTCTTGGATTGATTGGCATGATCGACCCTCCGCGACCCGAAGCCAAAGCCGCTATCCGAATATGCGAATCCGCCTGCGTAAAACCGGTGATGATAACCGGGGATCATCCCCTTACCGCCAAGGCAGTGGCGCTTGAGCTCGGCATGCTTAAGAGCGGCCGCGTTGTCACCGGAATGGAATTGGATGCGATGAGCGTAGCCGATTTCGAAAGCCAAGTAGAAACCATTGAAGTCTATGCCCGTGTTTCACCCTCGCATAAGTTGCGGGTCGTCACAGCGTTGCAACATAATGGTCACATTGTTGCCATGACCGGAGACGGGGTGAACGATGCTCCCGCGCTTAAGAAGGCTGACATCGGCATCGCAATGGGTATCACCGGCACGGACGTGACCAAAGAGGCGGCTGATATGACCCTCACAGACGATAATTTTGCATCGATCGTCGCGGCAGTGGAAGAGGGTCGGGGGCTTTTCGACAATATCAAAAAATATCTGATGTATCTGCTTTCCGCCAACATTGGCGAGATCGGCCTTATTGCAGGGGCTACCCTGCTGGGCCTTCCCATGCCATTGAGCGCGGTTCAGATCCTGTACATCAATCTCGCGACAGACGGCCTGCCCGCGCTGGCGTTAGCCGTCGACCCACCCGAACCCGAAATTATGGGTCGGAAACCTCGGGGTAAACGCACTGGCATCTTCACGCGACCGGTCGTTTCTTTGATGACGGTGGCCGGGTTGTGGTCGGCAGCTGCAAATCTGGGCCTGTTTGCCTGGTTGCTCGATTCCGGTAGAAGTGCCAACGAAGCTATGGCAATGACCTTCGTATCCCTCGTGTTGATTGAGTTCTCCAAGGCGTACCATTTTCGTTCTGATCGACATTCTGTGCTGAATCGCCCATTTGCAAATACGTGGCTCAATTTGGCCATCCTGTGGGAAATCGCATTGCTATGCTTTATCCTCTACGTTCCGTTTCTCCAGCAGGCCTTTGGAACTTTTGACCTTCATCTGATCGATTGGGTGTTGGTTATTGCCCCATCAGTGACGATCTTTCCTGCTTTAGAACTCACAAAGTGGATACTGCGGCAGGGATTTCTGGGGGATATTAACTTGTCTTGTCGTCTTGCGTATTGACATGCGTTGCTTTACTGCCAGGTTGAGTCATCTTTGTTATTATCACTTCGGCGATTAAACAAGCCAAAATTCGCCATTCGGGCGAACGCCTGGAACCCAGGCCCGGAGTGGATGCCGGATCACGTCCGGCATGACGGCCTTGGCCTAATTAGTTGCCGGTTTAATAATTGCATTTGTCTATACCTTTTTCATCTGAATCTCCTCTTAATTTCAACCACCTAACGTTCGGCATCAGCGGCGGCGCCAGGCGGCATCCGCCGCTGATCTTTTCATTTGTTTCAGCCCGGCGTTCAACGCCTGCGCGTCAGTTTTAACGTCACCACTCCCTTGGCCTTGCCTTTCTCGAACGTAGTCCATTTCTGGACGATATGGTCATTATCCTCGAAGGTGATGCTCAGGGCGTGCATATGGGTCTCCTTCGCCGGATTGATGTCGTTATCCTTTGCGAACACGAAATCGAGCGTCCGCGCATCGGCCTTTTTGAGCATCATGCGCGGCTGGTTGTGAAGCATGCAGTAATGGGTCATGGCAAGTTTGCCTTTGCGGTCGTGATATATGGAGACCATCTCCTCGGGAGTGCCCGGAGAGAGCGTTTCAACGAGGGCGCTGCTGCCGGCGGTCATGCGATAGTCCACCCGCACCTTCTCCCCCTCCTTGCCCATGTCCGCTATGCCTTCCCAGGCGCCGACAAGCGGCTTCATCCGTTCGAATTCCTTGGAACCGGTGTACTGACCGGCTTGATGCTCTCCGGCATCTGCCGCCCAGATTCCGATAAAAGAAAAACATACAACCGCTATCATCAACGTCGTCGATTTTCTCATTTCTTGTCTCCTTTGCGGCGTCCTTGTCGTGCATGGTCTTGAGCTGCTGCACGTTTGGGTTCACCCGCAGGAACGCGTCCTTGAGCGGCTGCGGCATGTTCGAGAAGTCCGCCTGTTTCATGAACTCCCAAAGCTGCGGTGGAGCACCGTCTCTCTTGGTTATCGATGAGGCGAAGACCATCTTACGCACGAGCTGCGGATGTCGTATGGCGACCTGGAGAGCGATGCTGGCGCCGTTGCTGAACCCAAAGATGTCTGCCTTGATGCACAGGCGGTGTTCGCCAGCAGCATCGCAAGCATAAGCAGGCCACTACACCTATTCATAGCGCGCTCCATCCGGGTCGCCGAACGGCCCAGGTAACCCGGCGGCGGCCAAGAACCGTTGATTTCAGGATCCGCCCGATCCGCCGCGCGGGTTAACCGCTTGGTTCGGCGATTTCTAGCTTGACAACAGGCCAAGACGACTCGAATCCTCGATACATCTTCAACCCCGACGCGCCGCCTCATCGGGAAAGGTCTCGGCGTAAAACCGCGCCGCATCCTCGGCGTCGCCATCGTACCAAAGACACACGGTATTCTTTGAAATTTTCGCCATGTCACTTCTCCATCGGGATGATCTGTCCTCCGCCGAACGCCCAAGCTCAGCCGCAGGCCATGAGCCCAGCGAGTGACCCGTCGACTGGAGCGCTTGTTAGGCGGCAATCTTTTTGGGTTCAGGGCTCATCTGGAATCTCCGCCTCGACCAGTTTTGCCAGAAGAGCAAGCGACTCTTGCCAGCCAAGATAGCAAGCCTCGGCCGGGATGATATCGGGAACCCCTTCCTGAGTGATGTTCACCTCGGTCCCACAGGACACCTTCTTGAAGGTGATGGTTACATGCATCGCGCCGGGCAGATTCGGATCGTCGAACTTGTCGGTGTGGCGAATTCGTTGGTGGGGTACCAATTCGAGATACTCCCCGCCGAAGGAATGGCTCTTGCCCGTGGTGAAGTTCGTGAACGACATCTTGTAGGAGCCACCAATGCGGGCATCCATGTGGTGAACCTTGCCGGTGAACCCGTTTGGAGGGAGCCACTTGACCATTGCGTCCGGATCAAGAAACGCCCGATAGACCCGCTCGGGCGCAGCCCGGAGGACACGGTGAAGGCGGATGGTGCTGGGCATGATTGATTCTCCATTCGATCGCTAGTGCTGGCGCGTCGCGCTCGGGTCCATCCAGATAAACTCCCAGATGTGACCGTCTATGTCTTGAAAGCTGCGCCCATACATGAAGCCGTATTCCATCGGTTGGCTGAATGTCGTTCCGCCTGCCTCGACGGCTTTGCTAATTATCTCATCGACGGCAGTCCGGCTCTCCATCGACAGGCACACCAACACTTCGGTGCTTTTTGTCGCGTCCGCCACCTCCTTGGGTGTAAACTCTCTGAGCTTGGCATGCGTCAGCAGCATGACGTAAATATCTTCGCTGACGACCATGCAGGCGGCTGTCTCGTCAGTGAATTGCGGGTTGAATCGGTAGCCAAGCCGGGTGAAGAATTCCATAGACCGCTTCAAGTCCATTACCGGAAGGTTAACAAAGATCTTGGTCGTCATCTCATGCTCCTTTCCATCGAACCCATTTCCATCAGGCTGCCGGAAACGCGGCTATTCCAGCAATGATGAGCCAGGCAAAGAGGATGCCCCAAAATCGGATCACAGCATGATCAGGCCTTCATATTAATTCCTGAATTCTCAATTATGGCGGGATGCTAAGTTCGAAGGGTTGAAATCGGGATGGGGTGAATTCTGTATTTTTCTTCGGGTACAGAGCTCACCCGCATAGAAACTTAAAGGGGAATCTACGGCAGCGAGGTTGCGGAATTTTTACGTTTGGACGGCATTCATCCGGCTTTGCAGCGATCGCCGGACCTGCTTCTTCAGTGGAGAATCCATCTTGCTGTCAGGGTTGAGATTCGGAGGAGGAAACTGGAAGCGTGTCAACCCGAAAGGCGTTCTATGAATTCGGCAACCGTGCGGTAAACCGCTTGCGAATTTTCCCCCAGAAGAATGCCATGTCTGTCAAAATTGAAGAGGACGTGGGTCTTATCCGGCGATCCAAGGCGGTTGAAAATCTGCTTGGAGCTCCGCGGGTCGACCACCGGATCCCGCTCGGATTGAATGACGAGGGCGGGGGTGCGAATCGCCGGCAAACGCTCGTCAAGCTCACTCATGAATCGCTCGATTTCGCATACGCCGGAAATCGGGTTTCGCAGGTAGTTGATGTGCGGGTTTTCCGGGTGGTTCTCGACGAAAGGCATCTTTGCGGCGGCGTAGCCCGTTGCCTCCATGAAGCGGTTCCAGGCGTTCACTGCCGGCGCTAAGCGGGCGCTGAAATCCTTGAGCCGCAATGGAGCCGAAATGGCAAACACCCCGGCGAGGTCGCCGACCCGGGAGGCCAGGTCCAGCGCCAGCCCCCCGCCGGTCGAAAAGCCGCCGGCGATGACCCGCTGGCACCGGGTTTTCAGGATGGCGTACCCCCGGTCGAGACCGTCGGCCCAATCTTTGTGCGTGCGCTTCCCCAGGTCTTCAGGAGACGTGCCGTGCCCGCGCAGCCGCGGCACGTACACCCAAAAGCCGCGGGACCCCAGATAGTCGGCCAGGCCTTTCACTTCCAGCGGCGCCGCCATGTACCCGTGCACCAGTACGACCCCCATGCGGCGGGACCGCCCGCGCACCAGAAACGGCATGCCCACCCCCGGAGACTTCGATTCGCCGGGGATGCAAGAGTGCCGGTAGTCCTCCGCGAACTCCTCGACCGCCTCCCGCATCAGGCGGCGCCGCACGAGCCAGCTTACGACCGCCGCCGGGTAGAGCGCCATGCGCCTCACGCACCGCCGCACCTCGAACAGCGGCTCGATCGCGTTGGCCATGCCGTCCAGCGGGGTATCGATCCGCGCCCGGTGAAAGCTGGAGCCCGCGCGGAAGGACGAAGGGGCCTTGCGGTAGAAGGCGCCCTCCGGCAGCAGGTTGCCTTTTTCAACCGCCAGCGACAGGAAATCCCTCACGGTGCCCCTGGGGTCGTTCGCAAGCACGTGCAGCGGGTTTTCCGCCAAATCCGGGTGGAGGCAGACTCCTGCCCGCCGCAGGTCGCCCGCAACCAGAAACAGCCGCCGAGCCAGATCGTCCCGCTCCACGCGGCGATAGGGCGAGCTGCGCAGCAGGGACGCCAGGACATGGTCAGGGTTGACGGTGGTCAGGCGGTAAATGGAGGACATGTAGCGCCGCATCAGACGGACCGACTCCCGGCGCACGGCCTTGCGCGGAACCAGGGCCGAATCGAAATCCGCCGGCATTGCGCCGCACAGCACCCTCGGAGCGGTCAAGCGCCCCAGGCGTTCCGCGACCGGCATCGGGGTGCCGAACCGGACATCCACGTCGACTCCGGAGAGCAGCATGGACCCTTCGGTCATGAGCTCTTCCACCAGGCGCTCGGGCAACTCGTCCGTCAGCCGGCGGGCGATGCCGATCAACGCGTTCTCGCGCGCTCGCACCGGGTAATAGGTGATGTTGACCGGGACGATGTGGGTGGTGGCCGCGATGCGCTCCGGCAGCGCGTCCAGCTGGAAATGCTTCAGCAGGCGGTCACACTCCTCCGGGTGCTGCGGGCAGCAGCACTTCAGCCGGGCGCGGTAGAACTCGGCCCTCAGGCCGAGGGTGGCCGGTCCGGTGTGCGGGGGACGTTTGATCCCGGCGCGGGTGACCATGAGGCGGCGGCCCTCCATGATCTTCCGGGTCTTCACCATGCCGCCCTCCGGGAAGATGATCCAGTGGGTATCCCCGTTGAGCAGCGTCTTCACGATCAGGCGATCCCGGTCCGGGTCGCGGGTTGACACCGCCCCTAATTGATCCAGCAGTTTTCCAAACGGCTCGCGAAAGAATTCAGCATCGGCGAGCATTCGGACCGGGGCGCGAGTCAGCCGGTAGATCAAATAGGGCATCAGGACGGTTTCAAGGCGGGTGAAATGGTTGATGACGAAGATGGTCGGGGCTTCCGGGATCACCTCCGTGTTGTGCAGGCGCACCCGGGCCCGCGAGAGATTCGTCAGCGCCTGGATGACCAACTCCGTTGTGCGGTAAGTGATCCCGGTCATGGTCGCAACCCCATAGGGCGGGAAGGGAGATGGGGGTGAGTGCTAAATGTGCGCCGCGATCGTCTCTTCGAGAGTCCCGAGGAATCCGCTGTAAAAATGGTCGGCGCCGGGGATGAGCGCCAGCGCGGCATGCGGGTTCCACTGCCGGGTGGACGCGCGCAGGGTGGCGATGGGAGCGAAGTCGTCGCGGTCGCCGGCGATGACGAGGGACAGGCCGGGCAGGCGCAGGTCGGCATCGAACGGCATGAACGCCACGGGCGGGGAGACCATCACCACGCGCCGGTAGCTCGCCGCGACGCGCGCGTTGACCCAGGTGCCGAACGAGTATCCCGCCAGGTCGACCTCGGTCACGCCGAGCGCCCGCAGATGGGCGATTGCGGCCTGCACGTCGTGGCGCTCTTCGATGCCCCTGCCGTGGCGCCCGTCGCTCGCGCCAACGCCCCGGAAGTTGAAGCGCAGCGTGCTGAACCCCTTGCTACGGAACGCGCGGCGCAGCGCCGTGACCACGGGGTTGCCCATGTCCCCGCCGTAGAGCGGGTGCGGGTGGGTGATGACCACCCCCTGCGTCCCCGGGGCCCGTTCCAGCGCCCCTTCCAGCCGCAACTCCCCGCAGGCGATGTCGACCCGCTGCTCCATGCCCTCTCGCCCGCTATTTCAGGTTGTTGAAAAACCAGTATCGGGCCGTCAGCCAAGGCGCACGGCTTTTAGCCTGCGCAGCATACGCTATAGTATGTGAGCATGGCTAAAGGCCGCGCAACGCCGGATCACGGACCGAGACGCCGTTTTTCAACTACCTGATTTCGGTTTGCCCAGGACCGCGAGCATGTCCCGGCCGAAGGCCTTGCGTTGCCACTGCCGCAGCCCCTCCACGTCGGCCAGGTCCTCCATCTTCGCCGGGCGGCGTTCGGCCACGGCCAGCATGGTCGCCTTCGGGCAGACGATCGCGGGGTCGAGCTTCAGGCGTCGGGCCGTGGCGTCGCGCCACGTGCGCAGGGCCTGGATGCGGTCGCTGACCGAGGCCGGCACCATCTTCTGCTTGCGGTAGGGGTAGCGCGGCAACTGCGCGGCGGGCAGCTCCAGGCCGGCCCGAATCGCGGCGAGCACGGCGTGGCCGTGCTGGTTCACCTGGTTCTGGCTCAGGGCGCCGCCCTCCACCAGCGCCTCCAGCGTCTCCGGCTTCTCCTGGGCGAGCTGCAAGAGCGTGTTCGGACTGAAGACCTTGAACAGGGGGCGGTCCTTGTCGCGCGCGACGTGCACGCGCAGCGCAAGCAGCTGCTCCAGCACGGCCAGGCTGCGCGGGTCGAGGCGTCCGGCGCCCTTGAAACTGAGGAAAAGGGGCTGATCGGAGTTGGCAGCCGGCCGGACCTTGCTCAACAGCCGGCATTCCTCGTCGACCCAGGCGAGGCGGCCGGCGGCCTCGAGGTCGGCGGTGACCTTGCGCGCCAGGGGCGCGAGATGGCGCACGTCGGACGCGGCGTAGGCCAGCATCTCCTCCGGCAGCGGCCGGCGGGACCAGTCCTTGCGCTGGTATTTCTTGTCCACGGTGATGCCGAAGACGTTGCGCAGCACCGCCTCGAGGCCGGTCTCTTCGTACCCCAGGAAACGGCAGGCGGCCTGGGTGTCGAAGAGGTTGTGGATGCGGATCTCGAAGTCGCGGTAGAGCGAGCGCACGTCGTAGTCGGCCCCATGGAACACCTTGCAGGTGTCGGCGTCCCGGAAGATCGGCTTGAGCGCGGAGAGGTCGCGCACGGCCAGGGTGTCGACGATGGCGTTGCGTTCGCCCCCTGCAATCTGCAGCAGGCACACCTTTTCCTGGAAGTGGTACATGGAGTCGGCTTCGAGGTCGACGCCGATGATGGATTCCCCCCGCAGGGCGTCCGCCAGGCGGTCGAGCTTGGCAGGGGTGTCGATGATGTCGTAGCGAAGCGGTCCGTCCGAAGGCATTTTTTGCTTGACCCGCTGAGCCCTTTCTCTTAAGGATTTCACCGCCCTCGTTGTGCAAAGGGGCGATTGGATATAAGATCAATCACTTTGGGGAGGTTCCGCCGGTGCGCTGTGCCGCCGGCCGGATCGACCCGCATACCGCCACGAGAGAAAAACATGATCAGCATAACACTTCCGGATGGCAACATAAAGGCCTTTGAACCTGCGGTTTCCGGTCGCGACGTCGCCCTGAGCATCTCCGAGGGGCTGGCCCGCAACTCCGTCGCGATGGATCTGGACGGCCGCCTGGTGGACCTGGACACCCCGATCCAGCAGGACGCGCAGGTCCGGATCGTCACCACCCGGGACGCGGAAGCGCTCGAGATCATGCGCCACAGTGCGGCCCACGTCATGGCCCAGGCCATCCTGCGCCTTTACCCCGAGGCCAAGCTCACCATCGGGCCGGTGGTCGAGGACGGGTTCTACTACGACATCGACATGCCGCCGGTCTCCGAGGAGGATTTCCCCCGCATCGAGGCCGAGATCCAGAAGATCGTCAAGGCCAAGCTCCCCATCCGCCGCCGCGAGGTGACCAAGGCCCAGGCGCTGGAGGCCTACCGGCAGGAGCCCTACAAGCTCGAGATGATCCAGGATCTGCAGGACGGCACCATTTCGCTCTACGAGCAGGGCGAGTTCACCGACCTCTGTCGCGGCCCGCACGTGCCGAACACCGGGTTCGTGAAGGCGATCAAGCTGCTCAAGGTCTCCGGCGCCTACTGGCGGGCCGACCCCGCGCGCGCCCAGCTCCAGCGCATCTACGGGACCGCCTACTTCGACAAGAAGGAGCTCGACGCCTACCTCACGTTCCTGGAGGAGGCCAAGCGACGCAACCACCGCAAAATCGGCCAGGCGCTCGACCTCTTCAGCTTCCACGACGAGGCGCCGGGCATGGCCTTCTTCCACCCCAAGGGCATGGTCGTCTGGAACGCGCTGCTCGACTACTGGCGCATGGAGCACCGCGCGGCCGGGTACGTCGAGACCAAGACCCCGATCATCCTCAACCGCGCGCTCTGGGAGCGCTCGGGGCACTGGGCCAACTACCGCGAGAACATGTACACCACCACGATCGACGAGACGGAGTACGCCATCAAGCCCATGAACTGCCCGGGCGGCATGCTGCTCTACAACCGCAAGCCGCACTCCTACCGGGACCTGCCGCTGCGGGCGGCCGAGATCGGCCTGGTGCACCGCCACGAGCTCTCCGGGGTGCTCTCGGGGCTGTTCCGGGTGCGCGCCTTCCACCAGGACGACGCCCACATCTTCATGACCCCCGATCAGATCGAGCAGGAGATCCTGGGGGTGCTGCGCCTGGTCGAGCGCATCTACGGCGCCTTCGGGCTCGGGCTTCCACCTCGAGCTCTCGACGCGGCCGAAGAAATCGATCGGCTCCGACGCGCAGTGGGAGCTCGCGACCAACGGCCTGAAATCCGCCCTCGGCGTGTACGGCAAAGACTACAAGCTGAACGAGGGCGACGGCGCTTTCTACGGCCCCAAGATCGACATCCACATCAAGGACGCACTCGGCCGGACCTGGCAGTGCGGCACGATCCAGCTCGACATGTCGCTGCCCGAGCGATTCAACCTGCACTACGTCGATACGGACAACGAGCGCAAGCGGCCGATCATGATCCACCGCGTGATCTACGGGTCGATCGAGCGGTTCCTCGGCATCCTGGTCGAGCACTTCGCCGGGCGCTTCCCGCTCTGGCTTTCGCCGGTGCAGGCAGTGATCCTGCCCATGAACGACGAGCTGACCGCCTACGCCGAGTCCGTCAAGGCGCGCTTCGACGCGGCGGGCCTGCGGACCGAGGTGGACAGCCGCACCGAGAGCCTCAACCGCAAGGTGCGCGAGGCCCAGATCGGGCAGCTCCCGCTGACGCTCACCATCGGCGCCAAGGAGAAGGACAACGGGACCGTGGCCGTGCGCACCCTCGACGGCAAGGTGACCTACGGGGTCTCCCACGAGCGCTTCATCGGTACCGTGTCCGCGGCCATTGCGCGGCGCGAGATCCCCTATCCGGCTTTTGGGGACTGAGCGGCGATGACCGCTCCCCGCCGCCCCCCGAACGCCGGCGTGACGACCAGCCGCGCCCTGTTTTGCGACCTGCGCTGCCCCTCCGCCGACTTTGCGCGCACCGAGGCGCTGGACGGCAGCTGCCGGACCTTCGTGTCCGTGTGGTGCGGGAAGCTCGGGCGGCACGTGACCAAGAACGCGCCCTGCGAGGCGCGCTACGGCCGCCGCCGCCCGACGACCGGGTTCTGACGCGATGGCGCCGTTCCTGCGCTACTGGCTGCCGCTGATCGCCTACTGCGTCTTCATCTTCGTGCAATCGAGCGGCGAATCCCCGGTCGACCTGCCGCAGCTCCCGGGGGTCGACAAGGTGCTGCACGCGGGCGGCTACGGCCTGCTCGGGGTCCTCTTCTACCGCGCCTACCGCTCCCGCTGGCCGAACGCCTCGGGGTGGGCCACGGCCAACGCCGGCCTTCTGTCGGCGGCCTTCTACGGGTTCACCGACGAGCTGCACCAGGCCTTCGTGCCCTCGCGCACGGCCGACCCCTTCGACTGGCTGGCCGACACGTTCGGCGCGTTGCTGGGGATCGCGGCCTATGGTCGTGTTCCTGCGGCTATGGTCGCGGCGAAGCGCCGGCCGGTGCGGCCTGGCGCAATTGACAAAACGAGTCGGTTCCGATAGATAAACCGGGTCACGGCCGAAGCCGGCACGGACCCACCCTACCCCCCAACAAGCCGAAAGACCCTATGACTGCGCAGACCCATCCCATCGTCATCGACGGCAAAGAGTTGACGTTCGAAAGCGGCGAAACCGTCCTGGAGGCCGCCCGGCGACACGGCATCGACATCCCGACCCTCTGCCACCTGAAGGCGGCCATCCCGACCGGGGCCTGCCGCGTCTGCGTGGTGGAAGTGCAGGGGGCGCGGTCGCTCGTGGCGTCCTGCGCCATGCCAGCGGCCCCCAAGATGGTCGTGAGCACGGAATCGCCCAAGGTGGTGGCGGCCCGGCGCATGGTCATCCAGCTGCTGCTCGCCTCCGGGAACCACAACTGCATGGTCAAGGGCTCGGACGGCCGCAGCTACGAAGAGTACGCGGCGCGCCTGAAGAAGGCCGGCGGGTCGGTCGACCCCTGCCCGGCCTGGGGGGATTGCCGGCTGCAGGCCCTGGCCTGGCGCTACGAGGTGACGGGCGGGCGGTTCAGCCCCACCCCGGCGCGCTACCCGATCGAGGACGCCAACCCCTTCATCGTCCGCGACTTCGCCCGCTGCATCCAGTGCGGGCGCTGCGTCCAGGCCTGCAACGATGTGCAGGTCAACCAGGCGATCCACTACGGGTATCGCGGCGCGCGCAGCAAGATCGTCGCCGCCGGCGACCGGCCCTACCGCGACTCGGACTGCGTTTTCTGCGGCGAGTGCGTCCAGGCCTGCCCGACCGGGGCGCTGACCGAGAAAGAGGCCCGCGGCAAGATCTGGCCGCACGATGTGGACCGCACGGTCCGCACGACCTGCACGTACTGCGGCGTCGGCTGCCAGACGGAGCTGCACGTCAAGGACAACCGCGTGGTGAAAGTGACCGGGGTGGAGAACGCGGCGCCCAACTTCGGCAGCCTGTGCGTCAAGGGACGGTTCGGCTTCGATTTCATCGGCTCGGCCGAACGCCTGAAGACGCCGCTCATCCGCGAGGGCGAAGGGTTCCGCGAGGCCTCGTGGGAGGAAGCCCTCGAGCGGGTGGCCCGGCGCCTGGGCGAAATCCGCACGGCCTCCGGGCCGGACAGCATCGGGGTCTTCACCTCGGCGCGCATCACCAACGAGGAGAACTACATCGCCCAGAAGTTCACCCGGGCGGTGCTGAAGACCAACAACATCGACCACTGCGCCCGTCTCTGACACAGCTCCACTGTGGCCGGTCTGGCCGCAGCGTTCGGCAGCGGGGCGATGACGAACACGATCGCCGACATCGAACAGGCGGACGTGATCCTGATCACCGGGTCCAACACGAGCGAGAACCACCCGGTCATCTCGAGCGGGGTCAAGCGCGCGATCCGGTCCGGGGGCAAGCAGCTGATCGTGGTCGACCCGCGGCGCATCGCGATGGCGCGCCACGCGACGCACTGGCTGCGGCCCAACGTCGGGACCGACGTCGCCTGGATCAACGGCCTGATGCACGTGATCATCGCCGAGGACCTGCACGACCAGGCGTTCGTCGAGGCTCGCACGACCGGCTTCGAAGCGCTCCGGAAGACGGTTGCACCCTACACCCCCGAGCATGTGGAACAGATCACCGGCATTCCGGCCGCGGAGCTGGTCGCGGCCGCCCGGCTCTACGCGCGGGCGGAGCGCGCGAGCATTCTCTACTGCATGGGGATCACTCAGCACACGACCGGGACCGACAACGTCAAGTCGCTCGCCAATCTGGCCATGCTGTGCGGCCACATCGGCATGCCTGGAACCGGGGTGAACCCCCTGCGCGGCCAGAACAACGTGCAGGGCGCCTGCGACATGGGCGGCCTGCCGGATGTGTTCACCGGTTACCAGAAGGTGTCCGACGCCCAGGCGCGCGCCCGAATGGAGCAGGCCTGGGGGGTCACGGGCCTGCCGGCCGCGCCCGGCATGAAGGTGACCCAGATGCTGCCCGCGGCGCATGCCGGGACGATCAAGGCGCTCTACATCATCGGCGAGAACCCGCTCGTCTCGGACCCCGATTTGAACCATGCCGAGAAGAGCCTGCGCGCCCTCGACTTCCTGGTGGTGCAGGATATCTTCCTGACCGAGACGGCACGGCTGGCCCATGTGGTGCTGCCCTCGGCATGCTACGCGGAGAAGGAGGGGACTTTCTCCAACACCGAACGCCGTGTGCAGCGCGTGCGCAAAGCGGTCGAGCCGCCGGGCGAGGCGCGCGAAGACTGGCGGATCGTGTGCGACATCGCCGGCCGCATGGGATACCCCATGACCTACCCGGACACCCGGGCGATCATGGACGAAATCCGCAAGGTGACGCCCTCCTATGCCGGGATCGGCTACGACCGGATCGAGACGCAGGGGCTGCACTGGCCCTGCCCGAACGAGGAGCACCCGGGGACGCCCATCCTGCACCGCGAGCAGTTTACGAGTGGCAGGGGGGTGTTCCACGCCATCGAGTACCTCCCGCCGGCGGAGATGGTCGATGCCGACTACCCGCTCTATCTCACCACCGGTCGGCTGCTGTACCAGTACCACACCGGCACCATGACGATGAAGACCGGCGGCCTGAACGAGATCGCACCCGAGTGCTTCGCGGAGATTGCGGCCGAGGACGCGTGCGCGCTCGGGCTCGAGGACGGGTCCACGGTGCGGGTCTCGTCGCGGCGCGGCAGCATCAGCGCCCGGGTGAAGATCTCGCCCAAGGCCGTACGCGGGACGGTCTTCCTGCCGTTCCACTACGCCGCGTCGGCGGCCAACCGCCTCACCAACGCCGCGCTCGACCCCGTGTGCGGCATCCCCGAGTTCAAGGTCTGCGCGGTGAAGCTCGCCCGGGCGGCCTGAGGGGTCGACCTGAAAGGGCGACCCTTCGCGGGGCGAACTGGATGAAAAAAGGCAGGGTCGGAATTTTCCGGCCCTGCCTTTTCTGGTTGTGTGGTGATGCGGTCGAGGGGAAGCTTACTCCTCCGCCTCCTTGACCTCCTGCATCCGCAATTCGGCAAGGTCCTCGCCGAGGTATGTCCTCTCATTAGGCCCCAGAATCCCCATGGCCAGGCAAATGAGAGTCCAGAGGTGCACCGTGTGGTAGCCCCCCTCGTAGTGCTCGCTCAGGTCGTGGATCTGGGCGTGGCAGTTGTGGCAGGGGGTGATGGCATACGTGGCACCCGTGGCCTTGATCTGCTCGTCCTTGAGCTTGCCGTAGGCCCGGCGCTCCTCCGGTAAACCGGACTGCAGGAACCCGCCGCCCCCGCCGCAGCAGTAGTTGTTGGAGCGGTTGGGGGTCATGTCGACGAAGTTCTCCTCGCCGACGACGGTCCTGACCACGAAGCGCAGGTCCTCGGCCACCGGGTCGCCGAAGCTCTTGCGCACCAGCTGGCAGGGATCCTGGACCGTGAACTTGACCTTGAGATCCTTGTTCCAGTCGGAGTTGACCTTGAGCTTGCCCTCGCGAATCCACCGGGCATAGAGTTGGATGATGCTGACGATTTCGAACTTGTGGGGGATGTTGAACTTTTTCAGTCCGGCCCGGACTGCGAAGAGTTCGTGCCCTCACTCCGTGTTGAGCCAGTATTTGCAGCCGAGGTCGTCGACGGCCTTGGCCTTCACCTCCACGATGTGTTTCCAGGCGTCGTTGTCGGCCATGAACATGCAGTAGTTCTCGGCCGCCCAGCCCTTGGTGCCGTAGGTCCAGTCGGCTCCGGCCAGGTGCATGATCTTCCAGAGCGGCACCATTTCGTCGGGCTCGGTCACGGGCTCGCGCGAGTTCTGGTTCAGGAAGTACATGGCCCCTTGCTTGTTTACGGGCGCCTGCAACTCCTCCCACCCCACCTGCGTGTTGCGGACTTCCTCGGCGACGTCTTCCACTACGAATTGGAAATCCTTCTCAGAGGCGCCCATTGCGCTGCAGGTGTCGTGCTTGAGAGCCATGTCGCAGGATCCCAGAATCCCCTTCGGGCGCTGGTCCCTCGGGCGGCTGCCTCGAACGTTGAACACCAGCTGGGGAATGTCGATTTTCATCGGGCAGACGTAGATGCAGCGTTGGCACATCGTGCACATCCATGCCCAGTCCGATTTCAGGAGCTCTTCGTCCATGCCGAGGGCGGCCATGCGCAGAAACTTGCGCGGATCCATGTTTTCCAAGCCCGTCGCCGGGCAGCCCGATGAGCAGGCGCCGCAGGTCAGGCAAAGGTTGAGATTGCCCCCTTCCGGCAGCAGCTGCTTCACCTTGTCGATGAAGTAACTTTTCTTTTTGCCGCTGATTTTAATCGCTTCTTCAGCCATGCAATCGTCCTCCGAAATGCGTCTCTATGGGAACCTGATCCAGGATGGAGCCCGAGAATACAAAATCTATACTAAATTACAAGTGAAAATTGGGGGTGAGCGGGGCTGAAGTGGTGGCGGGCGCGAGAGCTAGGTGGATACAAGATTATCGGGCCGTCAGCCAGGGCGTCGCGGCGTTCATGGGGTCAAGCGCAGCATGGGGACCAGTATGTCAGTCATCCCCGAAAGGCAGCGCAACGCCTGGATCACGGCCTCGAGACGCCGTCTTCCCGGCATCTACACCGTGAACACCGACGACCCCGTGGTCTTGCGCCCCTCGAGGTCGCGGTGGGCGCGCGGGGCCTCGCTCAGGGGGTAGGTGCGGGCGACCTCGATCCTGACCTTGCCGTTCCGCACGACCTCGAACAGGTCGCTCGCGTGGGCGAGCAGGTCCTCGCGCCTGGCCGTGTACGTCATGAGGGTCGGCCGCGTGATGAAGAGCGAGCCCTTCTGGGCCAGCAGCGCGAGGTCGAACGGCGGGACCGGTCCGGAGGACTGGCCGAACAGGACCAGCATGCCCATCGGCCGCAGGCAGTCGAGCGACTTCATGAGGGTGGTCTGTCCGACCGAGTCGTAGACCACGTCGACCCCGCGTCCGCCGGTGATCTCCTTCACCCGCGCGGCGAAATCCTCGCGCGTGTAGACGATGGTGTGGTGGCAGCCGTGGGCGCGGGCGAGCTCCGCTTTCTCCGGTGTCCCGACCGTGCCGATCACGGTCGCCCCCAGGTGGCGGGCCCACTGGGAGGCGATCAGGCCGACCCCGCCGGCCGCCGCGTGCAGGAGCACGGTCGTCCCCGGCCCCACCGGCCAGCAGCCCTTCAGCAGGTACCGCGCCGTCATGCCCTGCAGCATCATGGCCGCGGCTTGCAGCGACGGGATCGCCGCGGGCAGCTTCACCAGGCGGTGGGCCGGGATGCGGCGGACCTCGGCGTAGGCGCCGGGCGGCACCCCGGCGTAGGCCACCCGGTCCCCGACCGCGACCTCGCCGACGTCCGGGCCGACCGCTTCGACCACCCCGGCTGCCTCGAGCCCCGGTGTCGCCGGGAAGGCCGGCAGGGGGTAGAGGCCCGAGCGATGATAGACGTCGATGAAGTTCAGCCCCACGGCCTCGTGCCGCACCAGGGCTTCCCCCGGTCCGGGCTGCCCCGGGTCGAAGTCCTCCCACTTGAGGACTTCGGGGCCGCCGTACTGATGAATGCGAATGGCTTTAGGCATTTGACCTCCTCGTGCGAACGGGGTCACTCCCCGATGATTTTGACCAGCACCCGCTTGCGGCGCCGTCCGTCGAATTCTCCGTAGAAGATTTGTTCCCAGGGGCCGAAGTCAAGCCGGCCCTCCGTGACGGCCACGACCACCTCGCGTCCCATCACCTGCCGCTTCATGTGGGCGTCCGCGTTGTCCTCGCCGACGTTGTGGCGGTACTGCGCCGTCGGTGCGTGCGGGGCGATTCTTTCAAGCCACACCTCGTAGTCGTGGTGCAGCCCGCGCTCGTCGTCGTTGATGAAGACCGAAGCGGTGATGTGCATGGCGTTCACGAGCACGAGCCCCTCGGAGATCCCGCTCGCCCGCAGGCACCGCTCGACCTCGGGGGTGATGTTGACGAACCCGCGCCGCGCGGGGACCTCGAACCAGAGCTCTTGGCGGTAGGATTTCATGGGGGTTTAGTGTTTGGTGTATAGTGTTTGGTGTTTAGCGGGGCATGATGCCCGGCGTCGCGTAATCAGCCAGTACGTTTTGTTTTTTTGTGCGAGAGGCGTTCAGCCTCGATCGTCGCGGCTGGAAAGCCGCTCCCACAGGGGAAATGCCAACTGACTTGAAAGTGCTTGGTGGTTGGGTGTTGCGCGCTGGATTTCGTTTTCGCCGTTCAGTTTCAGGCATCTTAGCTCATTTCAGGAATTTTAGGCATTTTTATCGACGCCTTGATTTTTGCGGTTGCGGCCGATAGGTTCCCCCGAACCCTATGAGCACAGACCCCTTCAAAGACCGGCTGGCGGCGGTCGAGCGGCTGCTGCCGGCCGCCATGGTGCGCGAGCGGCTGTCCGCCCGCAAGCGCCTTGCGAGCCTGCGCCGCGCCGACCCTGCAGACGCCTCCGTCCTGCGCGAGCTGGAGCGGCTGGATCACCTGCTGGCGCGCTCGGCCGAGCGGCGCAGCCGGCGCGTCGAGCGGCTGCCCGCGGCCGCATCCCCGGACCACCTCCCCATCACCGCCCGCCGGGACGAGATCGTCGCGGCGATCCGGCGCCACCCGGTGATCGTCGTCGCGGGCGACACCGGCTCGGGCAAATCCACCCAGCTCCCCAAGTTCTGCCTCGCGGCCGGGCGCGGGCTCGGCGGGCTGATCGGCCACACCCAGCCCCGGCGCATCGCCGCTCAGACGGTCGCCCGCCGCATCGCCGAGGAGCTCGGCGAACCGCTCGGCCGCTCCGTCGGCTACAAGATCCGCTTCCAGGACACCACCCCGGAGGAGGGCTACGTCAAGGTCATGACCGACGGGATCCTCCTGGCCGAGGCGGTCGGCGACCGCATGCTCTCGGCCTACGACACGCTCATCGTGGACGAGGCCCACGAACGCAACCTCAACATCGACTTCATCCTGGGCTACCTGCGCATGCTCGTGCACCGGCGGCGCGACCTGCGGGTGGTCGTGACCTCGGCCACGATCGACACCGCCAAGTTCTCGCGGGCCTTCGACGACGCGCCCGTGATCGAGGTCTCGGGACGGACCTACCCGGTCGAGGTGCGCTACGAGCCGCCCGAGGGCGGCCCGGCCGAGAACGAGGCGACCCCCGTCGAACAGGCCGTGGCGGCCGTGCGGCGGCTGCGCCGGGAACGCCGCGCGGGCGACACCCTCGTCTTCATGCCCACCGAGCAGGACATCCGTGAAACCTGCGAGGCGATCGCGGCCGACGCCCCCCCGGGGACCCCGGTGCTGCCGCTCTTCGCGCGCCTGACCGCGGCCGAGCAGGGCCGTGTCTTCCGCCCGGCGCCCGCGGGGGCCGCGCGCGTCATCGTGGCCACCAACGTGGCCGAGACCTCAATCACCATCCCGGGCATCACCACGGTCGTGGACACGGGCCTCGCCCGCATCCCGCGCTACTCCCCGCGCACGCGGACGACCGCCATGCCGGTCGTGCCCGTCTCGCGCAGCAGCGCCGATCAGCGCAAGGGCCGCTGCGGCCGCACGGCCGCGGGGCTGTGCATCCGGCTCTACTCGGAGGAGGACTACCGCGGCCGGCCCGAGTTCACCGCCCCCGAGATCCTGCGCGCCAACCTGGCCGAGGTCATCCTGCGCATGGTCGCGCTCGACCTCGGCGACCCGGCGGAGTTCCCCTTCATCGACCGGCCCGAGCCCCGGAGCATCGCCGACGGGTTCCGGCTGCTGGTCGAACTCGGGGCCGTCGCCGAGCGGGCGGGCGACGGCCCGACCGGCCGGGGGCGGCGCGGGGCGGCCCGGGTCGAGCTCACCGAGACCGGGCGCCTGATGGCGCGCATCCCGCTCGACCCCCGTCTGTCGCGCATGCTGATCGAGGCGCGGCGGGAGGGCTGCCTGCGCGAGATGAGCGTCATCGCCGCGGCGCTGAGCCTGCCGGACCCGCGCGAGCGTCCGGCCGAGCGCACGGCCGAGGCCGACCGGGCCCACGCCGCTTTCCGCCAGCCGCACTCGGACTTTTTGACCCTGCTCGCCCTGTGGGAGCGCTTCCAGGAAGCCAGGGGCGGCCAGCCGGGCGCCGGGGCCGCGCGGCGCTTCTGCCGCCGGAACTTCCTCTCGTTCAAGCGCATGCGCGAGTGGGAGGACATCCACCGCCAGATCACCGAGGTCCTGGCCGAGTGCGGCCTGGGCGCCCGGCGGGCCGATCCCCCGGCCGCGGCCCCGGACTTCGGCCGCATCCACCGTTCGATCCTGAGCGGGTTCCTCTCGAACATCGCGGTCAAAAAGGAGAAGAACCTCTTCCGCGCGGCGCAGGACCGCGAGGTCATGATCTTCCCCGGCTCGGGGCTCTTCAACTCGGCCGGCGCCTGGGTCGTCGCGGCCGAGATGGTGGAGACCTCGCGCCTGTTCGCACGCACGGCGGCGACCATCGATCCGGTCTGGCTGGAGCCGCTGGCCGGCGGGCTGTGCCGGTCGACCCACCGCGATCCGCGCTGGGACGCCCGGCGCGGCGAGGTGGTGGCGACCGAGCAGGTCACTCTTTTCGGGCTCACGATCGTCCCGGGGCGTGCGGTCGCCTACGGGCCGATCCGGCCGGAGGAGGCCTCCGACATCTTCGTGCGCGCCGCGCTCGTGGAGGACGAGGCCGGCCGCCCCTTCCCCTTTCTGCGCCACAACCGGGAGACGATCGCCCGGGTCGAGGCCATGGAGGACCGGCTGCGGCGCCGGGACCTGCGCGTCTCCGACGAGGACCTCGCGGCCTTCTACCGCCGCCGGCTGCCCGGGGTGAGCGACGTGCGCACGCTCGCGCACCTGATCAAGACCCGCGGCGGGGACGGGTTCCTGCGCATGACGGAGGCCGACGTGACCGCCTTGCGGCCGGACGACGCGGAGCTCGCCCTCTTCCCGCGGGCCCTCAAGGCCGGGCGCCAGGCGCTGCCCTTGGAGTACCGGTTCGACCCGGGCGCTCCGGAAGACGGGGTCACGCTGCGGGTCCCGCTCGCGCACGCCGCGGAGGTGCCGGCCCAGTCCGTCGACTGGCTGGTGCCGGGGCTGCTGCGCGCGAAGGTGGAGGCCCTGCTCCGGGGGCTTCCCAAGCCGCTGCGCCGGAGGCTGGTCCCGCTGAACGAGACCGTGGACACCATCCTGCGCGACATGCCGCGGCAGACGGGCGCCTTTCTCACGGCGCTCGCCGAATTCGTCCACCGGCGCTTCGGGGTGGACATCCCGGCCTCGGCCTGGGCGGTCGACAGTCTGCCGGACCACCTGAAGATGCGAGTCGCCATCACGGCGGCCGACGGGCGCGAGCTGGCCGCGGGGCGCGGCGCCGCGATCCTGAACGCCGTGCCCGCGGGCCCCGCCGCGATCCCGGCCGAGGCGCGCCGCCGCTGGGAGCGCAAGGGCGTCACCCGCTGGGATTTCGGCGATCTGCCGCAGGCGGTCGGCAACGGTCCGGGGGAGGGCGCGCGCTGGGCGGCCTACCCGGCGCTGAACGCCAGCGGCGACGCCGTGGAGCTGGTCCTCTTTGCCGCCCCGGGCCCCGCGGCCGAAGCGCACCCGAAGGGGGTCGCCGCCCTGACGGCGCTGCACCTGGCCAAGGACCTCAAGTTTTTAAAGCGCAGCGTCGTCCTGCCGGAGGAAACCCATCCGGCCGCGCGCCCGTTCGGCGGGGCGCGCCGCATCGAGGACGCGCTCGTGCAGCGGGTCGTGCAGGACCTCTTCCGCGCCGACCTCCGCTCCCAGGCGGCCTTCGAGGCGCACGTCGCCGCCTGCGCACCCCGGGTTCTCCCGGCCGGCCGCGAGCTGCTCTACGCGGTCCTCCCCGTGCTCGCGGCCGGCGCGCAGGCGCGGCGCGACCTCGAGCCGCTCGCGCGCGCCAAGGGCCTGCCCGCGGAGCTCCACGCCGGGATGGCCGCCGAGCTTGCCGATCTCCTCCCGCCCAGCTTCGTGTCCCTCTACGACCGGGCGCGCCTGGCGCACCTGGAGCGCTACCTCCAGGCGCTGTCGCTGCGCGCCCGGCGCGCGGCCGTCGACCCGGAGAAGGACCGCGCCAAGGCGGCCGGGCCGATGGCCTACACCGCCCGCCTCAACGCCATGCTGGCCGGCCTCGGGCCGTCGACCTCGGCCGAAAAGCGCGCCGCCCTGGAGGAGCTCTTCTGGACGATCGAGGAGTACAAGGTCTCGGTCTTCGCCCAGGAGCTCAGGACCGCCGTTCCCGTTTCACCCAAGCGCCTGGATGAGAAAATCCGCGCGATCGAGAGGATGGCGTGAGCCAGCGCCCGCCGCAGCTCTCGGTCGTCGTCCCGACCTACAACCGCGCCTGGTGCCTGGCGGAGGCCCTGGATTCGGTGCTGGCGCAGGACGTCGCGGGGGTCGAGCTGATCGTGGTGGACGACGGGTCGACCGACGGCACCCCGCAGCTGCTGGCGGGCTACGGCGAGGCGCTCCGGGTGCTGCGGCAGGAGAACCGCGGGGTGAGTGCGGCCCGCAACGCGGGCATCGCGGCCGCGCAGGGGGAGCTCCTCGCCTTTCTCGACTCCGACGACGTCTGGCTGCCGGGCAAGCTGCGCGCACAGGTCGATTTCTTCGCCGCCCGCCCGGAGGCTCTCATCTGCCAGACCGAGGAGCTGTGGGTGAAGAACGGACGGCGGGTGAACCCCGGCCGGAGGCACCGCAAGCGGGGCGGGATGATCTTCGAGGCCTCGCTCGAGCTCTGCCTGGTGAGCCCCTCGGCGGTGATGATTCGGCGGGAGCTCTTCGAGCGGGTGGGGCGCTTCGACGAGGGGCTGCCGGCCTGCGAGGACTACGACCTCTGGCTGCGGGTGAGCCGCCGGTTCCCCGTGCACCTGATCGAGGCGGCGCTCATCGTCAAGCGCGGCGGGCACCCCGACCAGCTCTCCCGCGGATGGGGGCTGGACCGTTACCGCATCGCGTCCATCCTGAAGCTCCTGGAAGGGGGCGATCTGACCGACGGCCAGCGGCGGGCCGCCGTGCACGTGCTGCGGCGCAAGTGCGCCGTCTACGCGGGCGGGTGCCGCAAGCGGGGGAGGATCCGCGAAGCGGAACGCTACGAAGGCGTGATGCGGATGGCGTGAACAGGTGGGTCGCGAGGGGTCGGGGTTCCGACGCCTCACGCCGCACGGTTCAGGGTTCCAGGGTTCACGAAGCAACGGTTGCGCCGCGGTGTGGGTTTTTCGCCGGAACCCTGAACTCTGAACCATTCAAGCGTGCGTTTGCCGGAGGCGTACACCCGGTACGCCCAGCCGCGTGCTAAGCCGCCGAAGCCGGCCCTCCGCCTCCGCCGCTCCCGCTACCCCTGGGTGACCCGCAGCACCTCTTCCAGGGTGGTGACCCCCGCCAGCACCTTGTCGATCCCGTCCTCGCGCAGCGTCGTCATCTTCTCCTGCACGGCCAGCGCCTTGATGCGGTTGGAGTCGAAGGTCTGCAGGATGAGGCCCTTGAGCTCCTCGCTCATGACCATGATCTCGAAAATCCCCAGCCGCCCGCGGTAGCCGGTCTGGAAGCACTTCTCGCAGCCGGTCGCCTTGTAGATCGGCCGCCCGCCGAACTGCTCGGGCCGCACGCCGATGCTCTGCAGGTAGACCGCCTTGGGCTGGTAGGGCTGCTTGCAGTCGGTGCAGAGCACCCGCACCAGCCGCTGGGCGAAGACGGCCAGCACCGAGGAGGAGATCAGGAACGGCTCGACCCCGATGTCCACCAGGCGCGTGATGGCGGAGGGCGAGTCGTTGGTGTGCAGGGTCGAGAACACGAGGTGGCCGGTCAGGGCCGACTGCACGGCGATGTCGGCGGTTTCCTTGTCGCGGATCTCGCCGATCAGGATGACGTCCGGGTCCTGGCGCACGATCGAGCGCAGCCCGCGGGCGAAGGTCAGGTCGATCTTGGGGTTGACCTGGATCTGGCTGATGCCCTTCATCTGGTATTCGACCGGGTCCTCGATGGTGATGATGTTGATGCCCGGCTTGTTGATGGACTGCAGGATCGCGTAGAGCGTCGTGGTCTTGCCGCTGCCGGTCGGCCCCGTGACGAGGATGATGCCGTTCGGGGCGGTGGCCAGGCGCTGGAGCAGCCCCAGCCCCGGCAGGGAGAGCCCGAGGTCCGTCAGCCCCAGGAGGTGCCCCGACTTGTTCAGCAGCCGCAGCACCAGGCGCTCGCCGAAGGAGGTCGGGATCGTGGAGACGCGCACGTCGATGTCCTGGTCGCCCACGCGGACGTCGAAGCGCCCGTCCTGCGGCAGGCGCTTCTCGGCGATGTTCATCTTGGCCATGACCTTGATGCGCGAGATCAGGGCCGGCTGGATCCACTTGGGCGGGGTCAGCAGGTCGTAGAGGATGCCGTCCACCCGGTAGCGCACGGTGAAGCTGTTCTGATAGGGCTCGAAGTGGATGTCGCTCGCGCGGGCCTTGATGGACTGCGAGATGATGTGGTTGACGAGCTTGATGATCGGCGCGTCGCTCGTGTCGTCCAGCAGGTCGGCCGTCTCCTCGATCTCGTGGAGGATCGAGCTGCTGTTGTCCTCCATGTCCTGAACCAGTTGCGCGGCCGAGTCGCGCCGCAGGTCGTACTGCAGGTTGATGGCGGACTGGATCGTGTCGCGGCCGGAGAGCACCAGCTGGTAGTCGGCGATGTTGAGCAGCCGCACGAGGTCGTCCAGGGCCTGGAACTCCAGGGGGTCGCGCACGGCGATCACGTACCCCGCCTGGCAGACCGGCCGCGACGGGTCGGAGGGGTCCGGGGTCAGGCCGCAGTCCGCCGCGCTGGGCGCCTTGCGGCAGCCGAGCGGCACCATGGAGTGCTTGCGCAGGAACTGGATCGGGACCTTGGTCACCAGCTCCGCATCGATGTCGTTGAGCGGCAGCTTGGGCCAGTGGGGAACCCCGAACTGGGCGCCCAGGGCGTCCAGCAGCTGCGCCTCGGTGATCGCCTTCTGCTGCACGAGGATGTCCCCGAGCGAGCCGCCCTTTTCGGCGCGGACCCGCTCGGCCGCGGCGAGCGCTTCGCCGTCGAGCCGATAGGTCTTGGTCAGGATGCCGGCCAGCTGTGACATGGGTCGTCGACTCGCCTAGTTGACCTGGTAGAGCCGGATCCCGCCCGGCGGCTCCGACGGCGGGGCCTGCGGCACGGGTGCGGGGACCGGCTGCGTCTGCCGCTTTTCGGACAGGATGCGGTTGGCCTCGTCCGGGCTCTTGACCACGCGGGGGGTCAGGAACACGTAGAGGTTGGTCTTCTGGTTGGCCGTGCTCTGCGTCTTGAACAGCCAGCTCAGGAGCGGGATGTCGCCCAGCCCGGGGATCTTCGTCTCGTTCTCGTTGCGGTTGTCGTCGATCAGCCCGCCGATCACGACCGTGTGGTTGTCCTGGACGAGCACCGTGGTGTCGATCGTGCGCTTGTTCGTGACCGGCCGGGTGGAGTTCGTGCCGGTCGTCGCCGTGGCCAGGCGGTCCAGGCTCGTCACCTCGAGCGAGAGCTTCAGCCGCACGTTGCGGCCCTCGCTCACGTGGGGGGTGATCTTCAGGATCTTGCCCACGTCGCGGTACTCGAAGGACTCGTAGGTGCCGCCGGAGACGTCGGTCGTGGCGCGCGTCTGGAAGGGGCGGTTTTCGCCGACCGTGATGCGCGCCTCTTCGTTGTCCGTGGTCAGGATCTGCGGGGTCGAGAGAATCTGGAAGTTGTCGTCGGTCTTGACCGCGTTGATGATGGCGGAGATGTTCGAGAGGGTGATTCCGCCGAAGGTGAAGGGCTGGGTCAGCACCCCGAGCGTCAGCCCGGCCCCGAGCGCGCTCGCCGGGTTGAGGGCCCCGCCCCTCTGGCTGAAGGCGCCGCCGTAGAGGACGTTGGTGTTGTTGACGTCCGTGCGGTCGAAGAGCTGCCACTGGATGCCGAGATCCATGGCCTTGGTCGCGTTCACCTCCATGATGAGCGACTCGATGTAGACCATGGAGCGCGGGATGTCGAGCTTGCGGATGACGGCCTCGACGACCTCGTAGTCCTCCTTGTCGGCCATGATGATCAGGCTGTTGGTGGCCTTGTCGGCGTTGATCTGGACCTTGCCCATGACGACCGCCGTGGGCCCGCGGCTGACCGTCGCGCCGCCGCCCACCCCGCCGGCCGGCCATGGCCCCCGCCCCGCTCACCACGCCGGTGCCGGACTGCTGGGAGGGGATTTCCTGCAGCACCTTGGCCAGGTCCTCGGCGGTGGCGTGCTCGCAGTAGTAGACGTTGATCTTGCCCTTGCCGCGCGGGGTCTCGCGGTCGAGCAGCGCGATCAGCTGCTTGATGCGCATCGTGTCCGCCTCGCTCGCCAGCACCACGATGGTGCTGGTGCGCTCGTCGGCCACGATGACCGGCTGCTTTTCGACGGGCGCCCCCTGGGGCCGCGGGGCCCCGGTCGGCTTGAAGAGGTTGTTCAGCACCTGGGTCGCCATGCGGGCGGCGTCGGCGTACTGCAGCGGGATGACCGAGAGCTGCTGCCCGCTGCCGGGCACGTCGATCTGCTTGAGGATCTTCATCAGGCGCTGGATGTTGGACTGCACGTCGGTGATGATGAGCGTGTTGGCCGGGGCGTAGCCCAGGATCACGCTGTTCTTGGAGACCAGCGGCGTCAGCAGGCGTTTGACCTCCTCCGGGTCGGCGAACCGCAGGGGGATGAGCTGCGTGACGACCTTGTCCTCGGGGGTGGCTCGTTCCTGCTCGAGCAGCGTCTGGATGTTGCGCGTGCGGGCTTCCGGCGCGGGCAGGATCTTCACGATCTCGCCCGACTTGACCGTGGTGAACCCGTTCACCTCCAGGACCGACTCGAACACCCGGTAGGCTTCGTCGAGCGAGATGCGCGCGGGCGATATGATCGTGACCCGGCCCTTGACGTTCGGGTCGACCACGAAGTTGGTCCCCGTCAACTCGCTGATGAACTTGATGAACAGGTTGATGTCGACGTTGTTGAAGTCGATGGAGACGAACTGGTCGGCCGCCCGGCGGTCGGGCGGCGGGGGCGCGCCCTGGGCGCCGGCGAAGGCCGCCGTGCCGAGCACGCAGAGAAAAAGCAGGAGGCCCGCCGCCGGGCGGACGCGGTATCGGGTGCGCAGGTTCATATGCATACTCCGTCTGAGGGGGCGCGGTTCATTCGGTCTTGTACTCCAGGACTTCTTCCTGCCCGCGGCGCTTGACCTTGACCTGGACCGGGCCGTCGGGCGAGAGCGACGACATGGCCTTCACGGCGTCGTCCACCGAGGCGATCGGCATGCCGTTCACGCCGGTGATGATGTCCCCGTTGCGCAGGCGCAGCCTGCGGAAAATCGCGTTGGGCTTGATTCCCGTGATCGAGATCCCGGCGGCCTTGCCGTCCTCGATGTGCGGCCGGAAGGTCGCCTGGTTCAGCAGGTCGCCGACGTTTTCCATGGCCTTTTCGATCTGGTCGGCCGGGACGACGACCGGCTGCACGGGCTCGGCCGCGGGCCCCGTTGCGCGGGCCGGGCCGGCGGCGCTGCGCGTGACGCCGGGCTCCTCCACGGCCAGCACCTCGTCCCGGCCGCCCACGGTCAGGACGACCTTGTGCCTCAGGACCAGCTTGACGGTGGCGTTCTGGATCGCGTCTCCCGGCCGGTAGAGCGCCTGCTCCCGCGTCTTCTGGTCCTCGATGACGGCATAGATATGCCCGTCCATCTCGGTGGTCGTGCCCCAGAGCTTGAGCTTCAGCTCCGTCTGCTTCAGCTTGTCCAGCTCCAGGGCGGGGCCGGTCCTGGCGGCGAGCGCCTGCCGTCCGGAGTTGAAGAGATTGCGCTCCACGACCACCCGGTAGTCCGCCATGCTCCCGGGGGCATCCACGCCCGGCGCGGTTTCGGGGCGGGCGGAGACCACGGCCGGCAGGCCGGCATCCAGCCGCGCGACGAGGACCGAGTAGAACATGGAGACCCCGAAGTAGGCGGCCGCGGTCAGCAGCAGCAGGTTGGCGATGGCGAAGGCGCGATTGGCCGTCATAATGGGTAACAGAGAGTGTTAAGTTTTAAGTGTTACGTGTTGAGTCAGGCAACCGATGAAAATCCATGCACTTTGGTCCCTTTCGGTCCCTTTGGTCTCTTTGCCGCCCCTCGCCTTTCCCCTCAGTTCAGCGAAAAGCCCGGGGCGTCGAGCGGTCCGCTCACCCGGAAGGGGATGGCGGCGCGGCGGCGCAGCAGGCCGGCCGTCAGGCTCCCGTCGGTCTTGGCCAGGAAGGCCGGGTGCGGCGTCACCCGGCCGACCAGGTTGACCCCCCGCGCGGCCTGCAGCGGGTCGAGCGAAATGGTGCCGGAGACCTCGGCGTCCAGCTCGGTCCCGCGCAGGCGGCCGTTGCGCACGAGCAGGCTGCGGTTCTGCAGCGTGATCTCCGCGTCCGCGGTCTTGAAACCGAACCGGGCCTGGCCGAGCACCGGTGCGGGCAGCTCGACCTGCACCTCGCTCGCCGACAGTTTGCCGGACAGGGCGCCGGCGTCGGTCAGCGCGAGGCTCCCGTCCATGCGGCCGGACATCCGGCCGCCGTAGAGGTCGCGCATGGCCGGTATCTGCTGCAGCTGGACCCCGCCCAGCTGGGACGTCATCCGGGTTTTGGGCGTCGGCCCGGCCGAGTCGACCTCCATGCGCCCGCTGACCCCGCCCCCGCCGATCGACCCCTCGAAGTGGTAGACGGTCGTCGACCGCAGCAGGGTCAGCAGCTCCGGCCGGACGGTCAGATCGTCGACGACCGCGATCGGCCGGTCCCCGTGGGCAAGCCGCACGCCGGTGAGCCGGATCCCCGTCGGCAGCGCAAGGTGCACGTCGCCGACCGTCACCTCCAGGCCCGGGAGCGCCGCGGACAGCCGCCGCACCGCGTACGCGCGCAGGGCCTCGGAGGGGAAGCCCAGGACCAGGAACAGCACGGTCGCCAGCCCGAGGTACGCGGCCGGCAGCAGCAGGCGTCGGGCGATCGGGGGGAGCGCGGCCATGGGTCAGAGCTCCAGCGTGTCCACCTGCAGGATGGCGTCCAGCAGGCCTTCCTTCTGGTCGCGGCGGGTGATCGACAGCTTGCTCACCGCGGCCATGTTGCGCGAGCTTTCCACCCCGTGCAGGAACTGCGTCAGCTGCTCGAGGGTCACGGCCTCGATCTTCATCTCCACGCGCGACAGCTTGAAGGCGCTGTTCTTCTGATCGACCTTCGAGGGCCGCATGTAGCTCACGCGCTCCTTGATGCGGGCCTGCCCGGCCAGCTGATCGAGGAACGAGAACAGGGTGAAGCCCTTGTCGCGCTGCGTGAAGCGGCTCTCGGCCTGCCGCGTCTGCGCGCGGATGCTCTCGTACTCGGCCTTCATGCGCTGCATGTCGGCCAGCATCACGGCCTTGGCCTCGGCGGTCCGGCGCAGCTGGGCGTTGCGCCCGAACACGGGCGCGATCACCAGCTGCACCAGCAGGAAGAGCAGCAGGGCGCCGCCGCCGGCGGCCACGACGATCTTCTCGCGCCGGTTGAGCTTGCTCAGGTTGATTCGCTGGGTGATCGCGTCGAGCTTCATTCCGTCGCCTCATGCTCCATCAGGTTCTTTATCGCGAACGGCCAGCTGCACCCAAAGCCCGAATTCAAGGCGCGCGAGGGCCGCGCGGCGAGGCGCTACCCCCTGTACGCCGCAGTCGCAGCGGTCTGAAGCGCAACGCCGAAGTCGGGCTTTCGGTGCCGCTGGCTTCACAGGTCCACCTTGATCTGGAAGTTCACCTCTTTCCCGGACCGGTCGGTGTTGGCCGAGCTGATGGTGACCTTCTTGAAGCGGGGAACCCGCTCGAGGTGCCCCTTGATCTCGTCCACCGAGTTGAAGGCGGAGGTGGTGCCCGAGATCAGGAAGCCCTCCGCGCCGATCACCATGCGGTCGAACACGACCGAGATGTCCTCGGGGATGCTCTCGCTCACGCTCTTCAGCAGGTCGATGCTGCGCACCGCCGGCAGCGACTCGCCGGTCGGGCCGGCGCCCTTCTTCAGCTCCTGCAGGCTGATGCGCATCTGCTGGAAGGGGTCCGCCGGTCGTTTGACCTCCGGGAAGGTCTCCTTGAAGAGGGCGGTCATCCGGCCGTCCAGATCGTCGATGCGGTTCTGCTGCAGGACCGACTGGGTCAGGACGCTGGCGAACATCAGCACCAGCACCGCGGCGGCCAGGATGCCGGTCTTGACGATGGGGCCGCGGTGGCGCGCGAGCAGCTTGCGGCCGGCGAACTGCCCGTGGTGGAAATTCAGGCCGCCGATGCCCTCGAGCTCCGCGTACGCCAGGGCGAGCGCCCCGCCCATGCCCGGCTCCCACCCGGGCTCGTTCTCGCCCTCGCGGTAGAAGCCGAGCTCGCGCCGCAGGTCGACGGTCCGCACCGCGACCGGCAGCGCGGCCGCGAACTCCTCGAGGTCGACCCCCTCGAATCCGATCCCCGTCAGCACGGCGTCGCAGGGCGTCGATTCGGGGCCGCCGATTTCGGAGAGCGCCCCGACGGTCGTGCGCAGGTGGTGCTGCACGGCGCGCGCCCGGCCGGGGCCCGACGGCGGCAGGGGGAAGGAGCGGATCAGGCGGACCCGCCCGTCGCCGACCCCGCAGAGGGTCCCGCAGGCGTCGCTCACGTCCGCGCAGAGCACCGTGCCCTCCGCCTCGGAGGTGCGTGCGAGCCAAAGGGCGGCCGGGTATCCGCCGAGCGTGATCCGCTCGGGGTCCAGCCTCACGGCCGCGAGCGCCTCCAGGACAGCGGCCAGCCGCGAGCGCTCGACCGCCGCCGCCAGCACCTCCGTCTGGCCGGGGACGCTCCCGGGCCCGAGGACGCTGAAATCGAAGGCGAGGTCATCGGCCGCGAAGGGCAGGGAGGGCTCGATTTCGAACGGCAGCACCATCCGGATCTTCTTGGGGTTGGCGAAGGGGATCGACACGTTGCGGCAGGAGAAGTGGACCGCCGGGATGGACACCGCGCAGTCGACCCCCTGCAGGTCCAGGGTCGCGGCGATCGTCTCCAGCGCGGCCGCGAGCCCGGCCCGGCCGTTTTCCGCTTCGGGCGGGATCGGCACGCTCAGGCACCCGGCGATGCGGCTGACCCGCAGGGTGCTCTTCACCAGGACGGCGGAGACCGACGTGGCGCGTATGTCCAATCCGAGAACTTTTCGACTCATCGTGTCGTTCCGTGGCCGGGGGCCTTCTGCCCCGGCGGGATGGCGCAGCGTGCCGCTTGGATCAGGTCGAGGGGGTCAGGTCTGCAGGGTCGGTCAGAGGGCCCTCGACGCGAACGTGCCGGGCGTTCAATTCACCTGCCAGCTCAGCACGCGGCAGGTCCATTTCCCCATCCGAGGCGCCTGGACGCGCTGGACCACGGCCGTGACCGTGGTCTCGGCCTCGTGCAGGACGGCGGTCGCCTCGATGCGGAACAGGTCGCTGGTGGTGGTGATCAGCTTCGGGTCGAGTTTGATGTCCGCAAGCCCTGGAAGCTGGTTCAACCAGTTCGGGTTCTTCAAGTCAACCTTTTGTTTCCCGGAGGCGATGTCCCGGCGCATCTCGTCCAGGGTTTCGGCCAGCTGCTTGTTTTCGCCCGGGATCAGCGCGAAGAGGACCGGCAGCTCCGCCGTGGTGACGTTGATCCGCCCCGGGAAGGAGACGCTCGTTCCTTCGCCCGGGGCCATGCCGTAGGGGGTCAGGTAGTGCGCGATCCCCGGGATCTCGGCCGTGCCGTTGAAGAGCTCGGGGGTGACCCCTTTCACGAGCCGGAGCTCGTTCAGGTCGAGGATGGGGCCGTTGCGGGCCGGATACGGCGGCTTGCGGCTCTCGTAGTAAGGCGTTTCGGCCCCGCTCAACCCGGTGATGGCGTCGTTGTCCCCGCTGTCGAGCCAGTCCTTGAGCGAGTTGATGATCGCCGCCGGCTCGCTGTCGTTCTTGAGGTCGAGCTTGAGCTCTTTGCGGTCCGCGACATATTGCAGGAAACGCTCCCAGAGCGTGCGCTGCGTCTCGTTGAACTGGTTGCCGTTCGGCCCGCTCACCAGCGCGTTGACCTGGATCTTGCCGAGCTCGTCGCTGATGGCGAGCGACAGCCGGCCGTCCTCGAACGGGAACTCCCGCAGGACCAGCTCGACCTTCTCCGGGTCGGCCCAGTCGTCGAGGGGCGTGTCGTTGTCGTTGTCCGTCTTGTCCTTGGCCAGGATCGCCATCCCGATGTGCACCCCGGCCGAGGCCATGGCGCTCATGGTGAGGTGGTCGCGCGCCGCGGCCGCGGCCACCAGGTCGTGCCGGGCCCGCCGGTTGAACTCGAGCCCGGCCGCCACCAGGATGGTCGTGACCGAGAGCGTGATCAGCAGGGCCACCCCGCGTCGCTCCCGCAGTCGGCGCGCGCATGCCGGCATGCTCACCCCGCCTTGCGCCTCACCGCCGGCAGCTGCACGGCGGTTTGGAATACGTGGACGTCCCTGCCGTCCGACACCTCGAGGCGTACCGCCACCATCTCGGGGGTGGCGTAGTCGAACCGGGGGGACTCCGAATCCCAGCTGTCGGTCACCTTCCCGCTCGCGTCCACGTAGTCGAAAGCCAACGATTTGACGTTCTCGCAGAGCACGGGGTCGGTGCCGCGCTCCTCGAAGCGCGGGTAGGGGAACAGGTGGTCGGCCCGCTTCAGGCGCAGGCCGCCGCCCGGCATCGGCTGAAGATAATACACGATCTCGGCGATTCCCTCCTGCGCCGGGGCGTTCAGCGGCAGGTGCGCCCGGCTCGTAAACCTGAGTTTTGCAATTTTTGTGCCCCCCAGGCTGTCGAGGGTGGCCTCGAAGCGGTAGAGGTCCGGCGGGCCGTCGATCGCCGGGGTCTTGTAGAAGGGCCGCTCCAGCACGAAGAGGTTTTCGAGGTCGGCGACGATGCGGCCCATGCCCGTCTGGCCCATCTCGAAAGCCACGGCCGAGCCCTCGAGGGTTTCGGCGCTCGAGAAGACCATGTTGAACGAGGCCAGCACGGTCGTCACCACCACGCCCAGGATGACGATGGCGACCATGAGCTCCACGAGGGTGAAGCCCGTCGGGGCAGATGCTCGATCCGTGGAGGCCGCCCCCTCCCGGATTCCCGATAGGGAAGCGGAGACCGTCCCGATGCACGATGCCCGAAGCCCGCTGCGGGATGACAGCCCCGCTCCGTGGCCTTTATCGAGCATCCTGGATCGAGTATCCTGCATCCGTCCCATCCGCTACTCCCTCACGAACCGGTACGTCTGCACCCCATAGGCGTACTGCCCGCCGTTCAGACTCACCAGCACCTGGATGCGTTTCATGTCGCGCGAGATGTCGGCCCCGAGCGCCTGCGAGGGCGCCTCGTCGACCGTGATCTTCCAGGCGTAGCCCGGAAACTCGCGCCCGAAATCGCCGTGGTCGGAGGCGAGCGGCCGCTGCTCGCGGCGGGCGGTTTCCTCGTAGCGGGTGAGGGCGCTGCGGGCGAGCAGGGGCGCCTGGGTGTAGAAGCGGCTCTCCAGGCTCATGGTGAGCGTCTGCGCCTGCAGGCGGTAGACGCCCGTGAGCACGATCGCCATGATGCCGAGCGCCACCATGACCTCGAGCAGGGTGAATCCGGCCGCGTCCCTCCGCCCCGGGGAATGTCGGTCACAGGCGTTCATTGTCGAACCCGACCATGGTGTCGAACCGTTTCACCTGCGCGAGGAACGGCTCCAGCAGAAACGAGGCGACGGCGTTGCCGCTGCGCAGGTGGATGAGGACCCGGTCGGTGTGGCCGTCCCCGAAGAAGCGGATGCCGGTCTGCCCGGCGCCCACGCGGGCCTGCCCCGCAAACTCGACCGCGACGATCCGCCCGCCCCCGGCCGGGAGCTGGGCGCGGCGCCCGGCCAGCTCCAGCTGCTCGGGCGTCATGCCCTCGGCGGTCACCCAGAGGCGGCCGGTGTCCAGGTCCACGTGCAGGGTCTGCATCCGGCGGGAGCGCAGCGCGTCTTCCCGCAGCGCCTGGAGCTTGCCGATCAGCCAGCGGGCGCTCGTGTTCGCGTCGTCGAGGAGAAAGGAGCCTTCGAACCGGGGGATGGCGAAAAAGAAGACGATCCCGATCAGCGCCATGACCACGATCAGCTCGAGCAGCGTGTAACCGGCCCGCGCCCGCGTCCTCATTCCGTGTCCGAGTTGCTGATGTCCTTGTTTTCGTTTTCCCCGCCGGGGACCCCGTCGGCGCCGTAGCAGATGATGTCGAAATCGCCCTTCAGTCCGGGCGACAGGAAGACGTAGTCGTTGCCCCAGGGGTCCTTCGGGACCTTGGACTTTTCGAGGTAGCCGCCCTGGCGCCACTTGCGGGGGATCGTCCCGGACTCGGGGCGCTGGACCAGCGCCAGCAGCCCCTGCTCCGTGCCGGGGTAGATGCCGTTGTCGAGCTTGTAGAGCTTGAGCGCGGTCTCGAGCGCGGCGATGTCCATGCGGGCGCGCACCTGCTTGGCCTCGTCGGGCCGCCCCATCAGCTTGGGGGCGACGTACATCGCCAGGATCCCCAGGATGATGATGACGACCATGATTTCGATCAGGGTGAAGCCGTCCTTGGAGGCCGCTCGGCGGAAGGCCCATTTCGGGACCCGTACGTCACATGGTGCTGATATCATGTTGCTTGCCCTTTCTCTCGGCCGCGGCCTCGATGCTCGATACTCGATCCGTCTGCGATTCTCGATGGCTCGATACTCGATACTCGATGATCGATCGCCGACCGGTTCGGATTCTTCCCTTGTCGAGAATCCAGCATCCAGGACTCGAGTATCTGTTTTCACTCGACCCCTCGACCCCTTGAACCCTGAGTCACCTTATCAGCTGGTTCATCTCGAAGATCGGCAGACAGATCGACAGCACGATGAAGCCGACCGCGCAGCCCATCACCAGGATCATGGTCGGCTCGAGATAGGAGGTCAGGCGCAGGATCGCCGTCTCCACCTCGTTCTCGAAGACGTCCGCGATCTTGTAGAGCATCTTCTCGAGCTCGCCCGAGTGCTCGCCCACCTGGATCATCTGGATCGACAGCATGGGGAAGACCTGGGCTTCCGAGAGCGAGGTCCAGAGGCTCTTGCCCTTGCCGACCTCCTCGGCGGCCCGCGCCACCGCGTCCGCGATCCGCACGTTGCCGACGATGTTCCGGACGATGTCGAGCGCGATCAGCAGGGTGACCCCGTTCTCCAGCAGGGACCCCAGGGTCCGGCTGAAGCGCGCGACCGCCAGCTTGCGCGCGAGGCTGCCGAAGAGCGGCAGCTTCAGCAGGCGGGCATCCGACCATTGGCGGCCCTGCGGCGTCCGGCGGAAGCGCTGCCACCCGACCGCCGCGGCGCCCAGCCCGAGCAGCAGCGCCCACCAGTACTCCTTCAGAAAAGCGCTCATCCCGATCAGCAGCCGCGTCGGGGCGGGGAGCACCTGTTTCATGTCGGTGAAGATCGAGGTGATCGTGGGAACAATGTAAGTCAGCAGGATGAAGAGCACCAGTACCCCGAAGCACAGCATGAAAATGGGGTAGGCGAGCGAGGCCTGGATGCGGTTTTTCAGCGCCTGCTGCTTTTCCGTGATCTCCGCCAGGCGTTCGAGGACGATCTCGAGGGTGCCGGAGCTCTCGCCGGCGCGCACCATGTTGACGTAGATCGGCGGGAACACCCCGGGGAACTGCCCCAGCGCGTGGGCGAAGCTGTTGCCCTCGACGACGAGGTCCTTGACCCGCGCGAGCGTGCGCTGCAGGGCGCGGGAGGGGGTCTGCGGCAGCAGCGCGTCCAGGGCCGAGACCAGCGGGAACCCGGCGCCGATCAGGGTCGCCATCTGGCGGGTGGTCATGGCCACGTCGGAGGGCTTGACGCGCGAGAACCACTCCCCGAGGCGCAGGCGGCCGCCCCCGCGGTCCTGCTTGGCCTCGGCCTCCCGGGCCTCGCGGATGGCGACCGGGAATTTCCCGGATGCGCGCAGCTTCTGGCGCGCGGCCTGGAGCCCGTCGGCGTCGATGATGCCGGATGTGCTCTTGCCCTTGGCATCCAGCGCTGTGTATTCGAAAACCGGCATACCCTTCCAGAAAAGTCGATTGCGGGCGAGAGGGTCATCTGGGGGAGGGGTTTTTCAGCCGCGACGATCGAGGCTGAGAGCGCCTCCCACCTGCTAACCGATTCCCATTATTGGAATTTTATATCAGGTTGCGGGCAGGATGGCAAGGCGCGGAGGCAAGTGGGTCGTGGGCGGGCGGGGCCCGTGCGCTGCGAACCCTCGACCGGGGCGGATTCCCGCGGGGCGAGCGGTCGCGGTGCGGCGCAGCGGGCGCCCGCGCCGACGCCGGGTCGGTCAGCGTTCGACCGGCACCGGCACCTGGTCGAGGAGCTCACGGAGCACCTGGTCTTCGGTGCGCCCCCTGAGGCGCGCCGCGCTCGCGAGGATGATGCGGTGCGCGAGGACCGGCAGCGCCACGGCCTTGATGTCGTCGGGGGTCACGAAGCCGCGGCCGAGGCAGGCGGCCCGCGCCTGGGCAGCGGCCTGCAGCCCGAGGGCGGACCGGGTGCTCGCCCCCAGGCGGATCTCGGCGTGCGTGCGCGTGGCGCGGGTCAGCTCGACGATGTAGCGGCGCACGGGGTCGGCGACCGCCGTGCGGCGGGCGGTCGCCTGCAGCCGCACGAGGTCCGCGGTCGCGACGACGCTGACCACGCGCTCGATCCGGTCCGCCTCCTGATAGCCGGACAGGACGGCGAGCTCGTCGGCCGCGGAGGGGTACCCCAGGCGCAGCCGCATGAGGAAGCGATCGAGCTGGGCCTCCGGGAGCGGGAAGGTGCCCTCCAGCTCGATCGGGTTCTGGGTGGCCATCAGGATGAAGGGCCGCGGCAGGGGCACGGTGCGCCAGTCGATGGTCACCTGGCGTTCCTGCATGCTTTCCAGGAAGCAGGACTGGGTGCGCGGCATGGCGCGGTTGATTTCGTCCACGAGCACCACGTTGGCCATGACCGGCCCGGGCCTGAGCTCGAACTCGCCGGTCTTCTGGTTGAACACGTGCAGGCCGACGACATCCGAAGGCAGCAGGTCGGGGGTGCACTGGATGCGCGCGAAGCTGCCGTCGAGGGAGCGCGCGGTCGCGCGCGCGAGCAGGGTCTTGCCCACCCCGGGGACATCCTCGATCAGGACGTGGCCCTCGCAGAGGAGCGCGATGAAGATCAGCTCGATCGCCTCGGCGCGGCCGATGACCGCCGCCCCCACGCTGGCGTGAAACCGTGCGGCGGCGTCTCCGATGGCCGCCGGTGAACCCGGGTCCGTCATGTCCGATCCTTTCGTTGCAACTCGCTGTCCGCCCGAATCGGGCGGGGGTCCTCCACCGGCCGGGTCGCCGCAGTCGTGCCGGGTGCGGGCGATGACGCCCGGCCCGTTTTGACCTCGCGCCAGGCCTGCTCCACGTCCCGCACCGCGGCGGGGTCCGGGCGGCCGTCGCCGTACCGCACCCGGACGTAGTGGTCCGTGATCAGCGCGAGCGGCCCGCGGGACTGCGGGCGCCAGGCCTGCAGGCGCTCCAGAAACTCGCAGGGCGTCTGGGCCGGGAGGCGATTGCAGCCCGCGGCCGCCGACCAGGCCAGCAGGCGGCGGTACACCCGCCGCACGGCCGCGGCGCCGGTTGACCCCGCCGCCTCACCGCCCCGGCCGCCCAGACGGGCCCGCATCCAGCCCGCCGCGGCCCTCAGCCCGCTGCGCAGGCGCCAGAGCAGCCGCAGGACATCCTGCCGGAAGGCGCCGGCGACATGCTCGATCTCGGCCCCCTCCAGATCGGCCGCCTGCCGCCGGAGCCAGCTCGCGATCTGGGACACCGTCCGCCACAGGGCGACGCCCCCGAGCACGACCCAGATCGCGAGGGTGGCCATCTCGGCCGACCAGCGCAGCCACTCGGGCATGCGCAGGATCTCGTGATAGAGGACGGTCTGGGACGGCGCCGGTATTCCCGGCCCCGCGGGGCGGGCGGTCGGCGTGTAGGGCGCGGGAAAGAGTCCGGCCAGGACGGTCATGAAGGCGCGCAGGCGCTCATGCACGGCCTCCCACCCGGCCGCCAGGATGCCCAGCACGGTGTCCAGCGCCTCCGGGGTCACGACGGCGGCTGCGAGCGCGCCGCAGGCCAGGACGGCCGTCCCGTTCGCGGCCGCGAGCGCGAGCCAGACCCCGCGCGAGCTCGCGTTCAGCCAGCGTCCGGGCCCCTCGGCCACGGCCGCCGCCGCGCCGCAGCAGAACAGGAGAAAGAATGCGAGCATCGCCAGCGGCAGCCCGGGGATCGCAAGGTCCCAGTGGGCGGCCAAAAGGGATGCAGCGAACAGGATCACCACTCCGAGCTGGAACTCGCGCAGCACCAGATCGAACCGGAAGCGGATCGCGGTCAGGCGGCCGCCCCAGGCCCAGGCGGCCAGCGCGACCGCACCCGCGACGACCCCGGGCGTCTCGAAGGCGTCCGACCCGGCCGGGGCCGCACCGGCCCCGGCCGCGAGCGCCCAGACGAGGCCGCCGCCCAGGCGGGCGGCCAGGCGTGTCCGCGGCCGCCGTGCGGCGGTGAGCCGCCAGGCTGCGGCGGCGAGCAACGCCCCGGTCGCCGGCCAGAGCAGGGTCAGGCCCGGGACCCCCGCGCGGTCCCGGACCAGCGCGAACACCGCGAGCGCCCAGCAGGCCTGCATGCCGCCGACCACCAGGGCGCCGGCGGCCTGTCGGGCCGGTCTCACGCCCGCCTCCCGGCGGCCAGGTCGTCCGCGTGGCGGATGCGTCGCTGGGGGGTCCCGTCCGGGAGGACGGGCGCCGCGCCGTCGCCGATCAGGAGCACCAGGCGCTTGAGCCCGGCCCGGCCCAGCCCGGCGACCATGGCGGGCAGGGCGGGGTGGGGGCGGCCGACCAGGCAGACCACCGTCGTGCCCGCGCGGAGGAGCCGCTTCTGATCCTCCAGGAAGGCGTCGAACGGCCGGCTGCACCGCCCGGTCACCCGGGCGAGGGTTTCGAGGATGTCCGTCAGGCGGCCCGGGGCGGCGCCGGGGGGGATCACCGCAGGCTGCCCGGTGCCCGTCAGGCGCGTGTTGACGAAGAGCCCGACCGGGTTGCCCCGTTCGGAGAGGGAGGCTGCGATCGACCCGGCGGCGCTGACGGCCGTTTCGAAATCCGCTTCCGCCGGCAATCCGTCCGTCGCGAAGCTTCCGACGTCCAGGAAGAGGGCCGCGGTGAAGGCGGTGGTCGCGGCCGGCACCCGCACCTGCAGCTCGCCGCGCCGTGCGGTGGCTTTCCAGTGGATGAGCCTGAGGCTGTCGCGCCGGTCGTAGGCGCGCACCCCGATCGTGTGGGTGGGGTCGCGGAAGAGGCGGCGGGCGGCCGGCAGCTCGCCCATGGGCTGAACCGACGGGATGAGGCGCGGGTCGACCGGGAAGATGCGCGGGTAGACGATCAGCTCCTCCGCCGGACCCGCGGTGCGGCGGCGCGGGTAGAGGCCGAGCATGTCGCCCGAGGCGACCGTGGGCGGGGCCAGCGGGTAGACCCCCCGCTGCGTGCAGGCGATCGACAGGGTCCAGGTGATCGAGCGGTACCACAGCAGCGAGGCCGTGCGCCGGACCGCCGCCCCGGGCGCTTGCCCGGCCGTTGCCTCGGAGAACCCGGGGGGCAGGCGCGTTTCGACCTGGACCCAGGGCAGCGGCAGCGGCTTGCGGTTGACCAGCCGCAGGCGGCACGCGAAGGCCTCGCCCGGGAAGCGGCGGGTGCCGTCTATGTGCCGCTCGAGCCGGACGCCGACCAGCGAGAGGCGGCTCCACAGGCCGGACAGCGCGGCGAGCGAGACGAAGAGCCCGGCCAGCAGCAGGACGCCCGGCAACCGGTGCCAGGCCGCCAGCACGAGCACCGCCGCGAGCACGACCACCCCCGGCAGCGACAGGAGGGTGCCCGCGGCGTTCGAGGACTCTCGGGCTTTGTGCAGCCGTCCGTTTGGATGAAACCGGCTCAAAATGAGGTTTGCACCTTGTGGGAGCGGCTTTCCAGCCGCGATCCGGATCGAAGCGAGCACGCCTCGCCCACGTCCGGCCGCCGACACCGGCCCTTTCTCATCCATCGTTAGGAACCCGGTGTCGGCGTCTTACCTGCTCACACCTGAACGTGTTCAGCCCAGGAAATCCGGTTTGAGAAAGGCCGGGTCCGGGTACGTGTAGAAGCCCTTGCCGCTCTTCACGCCGAGCTCGCCGCGGCCGATCATGTCCTTGAGCGCCTGGGGCGGGTGGTCTTTCGGGTCCTTGGAGTCGCTGTAGTAGACCATCTCGATGTCGTAGATCACGTCCAGGCCGACCTTGTCCATGAGCGCGAAGGGGCCTTCTTTCATGCGCGTGAAGATCATCCAGGCCCGGTCCACGTCCATGAAGTCCACGAACCCGTTGCCCCACATGTAGAGCGTCTCGCGCTTGATCGCGCGCCAGACGCGGTTGAAGCAGAAGCCGAGCAGCTCCTTCTTGACCGTGAGCGGCACGAACCCGATGGACTTGATCCAGCGGATGCCCGTCTCCATCACGTCCGGCCGGGTGCGGCTGCCGCCCATGATGTCGGTCATGTTGACGCCCTGCATGGGGAAGTAGAAGTGGATGTTGAGCACCTGCTCGGGCCGGCCGCCGGCCGTCTCCATGCGCGAGACCGGCATCGAGGAGCTGTTCGTGGCGAGGATGGCCGCGGGGTGGGCGAGCTTGCCGATCTCTTTCCAGACCTTGAGCTTGATCTCCAGGTTTTCCGGGACCGCCTCGAGCACGAGCTCGGCGTCCCCGACCGCCGCGCCCAGCTCCAGCACCTGCCGCACCTTGGCGGCGCAGGCCTCCCACTGGTTCCAGGGGATGATGGGCTTGACCTTCTTGGCCTTGAGGTCGGCGCGCACCTTTTCGAAGGTCTGGCGGAACGCGCCCGGGCGGGGGTCGAAGACGGTGACGTCGTAGCCGGCGCGGGCGGCGATCATGGCGATCTGGGTGCCCTGGATGCCGGTGCCGACCATGGCGAACTTTTTCAACGGCAGCTGCGGTGATTTTTTCGGCATGCGGATGCTCCTTTTTAGCTCCAGCGGAATGTGAAGGTTTGAACGGGCACTGTCTTCGTGGGAGCGGCTTTCAGCCGCGAATCGAGGCGGGTTTCTGGCCGGAGATCGCGGCTGGAAAGCCGCTCCCACAAAATAATGTTTCTGCAAAAAAAAGCCCCGCCGGGGCGGGGCTTTCGGTTCTGAGGACTCTGGTTCCGGATCATCCCAGGACGCCGGGCCCGAAGAACTTGACCGGGGCCCACATGACGATCTCCGGGACGAAGATGCACAGGATCAGACCCACCCACTGCAGGATGACGAAGGGCACGACCCCTTTGTAAATGTGGTAGATCGTCATCTCGGGCGGGGCGATGCCCTTGAGGTAGAAGAGCGAGTACCCGAAGGGCGGGGTCAGGAAGGCCATCTGCAGGTTGACGCAGATGAGCGTCCCGAACCACAGCTGGTTGAACCCGAGCTCCATGGAGACCGGCATGAAGATCGGGGTGACGATCAGGAGAATCCCCAGCCAGTCCAGGAAGCAGCCCAGGAAGAAGACGATGCCCATCATCAGGAAGAGCACGGCAATGGGGGACAGGTTGGTGCCGAGGATGAAGTTGGCGATGGCGTCCCCGCCGCCCAGCCCCATGAAGATGGCCTGGAAGGCGTTGCCGCCCAGGAAGAGCGTCATGATCATCGAGGTGGTCAGCGTGGTCGACCAGCAGGCGTCCTTCAGCATCTTCCAGCTGAACCGGCGGTAGCCGACGGCCAGCACGACGGCCCCGGCGCAGCCCATGCCGGCCGCCTCGGTCGGGGTGGCGATGCCGGCCACGATGCTGCCGAGCACGATGAAGACCAGGACGATCGGCGGCACGATGGACTGTGCGAACATCGAAATCTTTTCGGCGCCGCTGTGCCGGCTGTCCGTCTCGGCCGGGCCGAAATCGGGCCGGACGAAGCAGATGACGGCGATGTAAAGAATATAGAGGCTTGCCAGCAGGAAGCCCGGGCCGAAGGCGGCGGCGTAGAGCCAGCCGACCGAGAGCTGGGTCAGGCTGCCGTAGACCACGAGCATGATGCTCGGCGGGATCAGGATGCCGAGCGTTCCGCCCGCGCAGATGGTGCCGGCGATGAGCGGGACGTTGTACTTGACGCGCATCAGCGCCGGGATGGCGAGCAGCCCGACCGAGACCTCGGTCGCGCCGACGACGCCGGCCGTGGCCGCAAAGATCGTGCAGGCGATGATGACCGCGATGCCGAGCCCCCCGCGGATGCGGCCCATGACGATGTGCATGGTCTCGAAGAGCCGCTCGGCGATGCCGGAGGCGTCCAGGATCTGCGCCATGAAGATGAACAGCGGCACGGCCACCAGCACGTACTCTTCCATGACCCCGTAGGCCCGGTTGGAGAGCAGCGCGAAGACCGCGTCAGGCGACCCGCCCCAGCCGATCACGCCGAAGACCACCGCCAGCATGCCCAGGGTGAACGCCAGGGGGTGGCCCAGCATCAGCCCCACGAAGAGCGTGAAAAACATGACTATGGCTAAGGTTTCCGGGTTCATATCTTCTCCCCCTTCAGCTGGTACCATTCCTTGATGAAGTTAGCCAACCCCTGGATGAGGAGCAGGAAGAGCGACACCGGGATGATGGTCTTGAACGGGTAGAGCGGCGGCTTCCAGGCGCTCCAGCTGTGCTCCAGCTGCATCCAGGACTTGGCGGCGTACTCGGTGCCGGACCAGAGCATGGCGCCGACGAACGGCACGAAGACCAGCCAGAAGGTGATCAGGCGCAGGATGAGCTGGATCTTCTGGGGCAGCTGCAGGGTGATGATGTCGATGCGGATGTGCTTGTCGTAGAGCATCGTCACGCCCATCGCCATCATGTAGTGGAAGCCGTAGAGATAGACGGTCATCTCGAAGGCCCAGACCGTGGGCAGGTTGAACAGCTTGCGCATGAACACCTCGTAGCACACCACGGCCACGAGGGGGATGAGCAGATAGGCCGTGTAGCGGCCGACGAACTGGTTGACCGCATCGACCGTGCGGACGAATTGTTTCAGCATGGGTTGAATCCTTTCCGCGGGGGCGAAGACATGTGCCCCGCGGCCGGAAGGCGCCGCGGGGCACGCGCATCACAGCATCACTGGGTCAGTCTTGCCCTTCATGACGTCCGCCTTGGGCCAGGGGGCCAGGCGGCCGCGCAGGTCGCGCCACTGGGCGAAATCCTGCTTGAACTTCTCCTGGGACTCGAGCACCTTCTTCACGTCCTCGTTCTTGGCGGAAAGCTCGTCCAGGTACTCGAACGAGGCCTTGGCGAAGGCCACGATGGCGGCATCGTCCATCTTCACGAACTCGGTGGTCTTGCCCATGATCTTGAGCGCTTCGATGTTGAGGTTTTCCTGCCAGCCGTTGGACCACAGCTGGGTCTCCTTGGCGGCGGTCTCGACGATGATCTTCAGGTCCTCGGGCAGCTCGTCGAATTTCTTCTTGTTGATGACCACGTCGAACTGGCAGGAGGGCTGGTGCACGCCGGGCATGATGGCGTACTTGGTGATTTCGTGGAACCCGGCGGGGATGTTGGCGGCCGGGGAGCTGAACTCGGCGCCGTCGACGACGCCGCGCTCGAGCGCGAGGTAGACTTCAGGGCCGGGCAGCGGGGTGACCGAGACGCCCATCTTGGTCAGGATGTCCATGTACCAGCCGACCGTGCGGACCTTCATGCCTTTGAAGTCTTCGAGCTTCGTGGCGCGCTTGTTGGAGTGCATGCCGATCTCCATGCCGACGTTGCCGGCGAAGAAGGGCACCATGCCGAAACGGCCGTAGAGCTCGTCGAACATGGCCTTGCCGCCGCGCTCGTAGTACCAGATGTTGTAGCCTTCGTTGTCGAGCCCGAAGGGCACGGAGGCGTAGGCCACGAAGGCCTCGCTGCGGCCCTTCCAGTAGCCGGGCCAGGAGTGGAAGGCGTCGAGCGTGCCCTTGGAGGTGGCCTCGAAGATCTCCATGGCCGGGACGATGGCGCCGGTCGGGAAGACCTTGATGTTGAGGCGGCCGCCGGAGCAGGCGCGCACGGTGTCCGCGAAGTGCTGGGTCATGTCGTGGAAGTTCAGCCCGCCCCACGGGTCGCTCATGCGCCAGTTGAAGGTCTTGTTGGAGGTTTCGAACTTCTTCTTGCTCCATTCCTGGATGCGCTTGTCTTCACCGAACTTCTCGATTTTGGCTTTCTGCTGGGCAAAGGAAGTGGTCGGTCCCATGGCCACGAAGGCCACGGCCACGAAGAGAACGAGGACAGCCAACGCGATCTTCTTCATCTCGAATCCTCCTTTAAGACGTTAGAGTCGACGGTTGGGTTCGCTTCCAGGATGGAACCAGGTCGAGCTGCGATCACCTCCCTCCGCAGGTCCGGGCGGCCGGACGCGGCCGCTCCGAGTTCAGAAGTTCAGCTCCTCAGGTCGCTTGAGCAGGTAGTACTTGCCCTCGGGCGTCTGCGACAGGATGTGCCCCTGCATCAGGGCGTTCAGCGCCTTGGGGCGGAAGTCCCGCAGGCCGATGCGCAGCAGGTTCGGCTTGGCGTAGGGCAGTTCCACGGCGGTCGCCGGGTCGTAGGCCTTGCGATGGTCGAGGTCGCGCACGATCCCGCGCGCGGCGCGCTTGATGCGCAGCCCCACCGCCACCTGGGTGAGGATGTAGACCCCGACGAGCAGGACGATTCCAATGATGATCTGGACGGTTTCGGACATGGTGCGTTCCCGGCGAACGATAGAGTTTGGTTTTGGGGGAGCCCTTCCTTAATCCAGATCGCTTCAGTAGGTCAAGACCACGCCGCCGTCGAAGAGCAGGTCGCCGCCCACGAGGTAGCGCGCGTGCTTCGAAAACCCGTAGATGAACTGGTTGGCCACCTCGACCGGGTTCATCATCTCCTTGATGCGCGACTTGCCGAGCATGACGTCGCGCACGACCTCTTCCTGCGTGATGCCGCGCTGGGCGGCCTGGGCCGGGATCTGGCCCAGCGCGAGCGGGGTCTTGATGAAGCCCGTGCTGACCGTGAAGGAGCGGATCTTGCCCTCGCCCTCGGCCGAGATGGACTGGGCGAGCGCGCGCAGCCCGAACTTGGTGATGTTGTAGACCGGCTTGTTCTTGGTGCAGATGTGGGCGTGGATCGAGGCCATGTGGCCGATCACCCCCATCCCGTCCTGGCTGCGCTTCATGTGGGGGATGCTGAGCTTGGAGAGCAGGAAGGGCGCGCGCAGCATCAGCCGCTGCATCAGGTCGTACTTCTCCATGGGGAAGTTCTCGATCGAGTCGATGTGCTGCAGCCCGGCGATGTTCGCCAGGAACTTGATCTCGCCCAGCTTGGCCGCATCCGCCACGGCCTTGGCCACCTCGTCGTCCTTGCAGAGGTCGGTCTGGATGAAGATCATCTGCCCGCCCAGGTCCCGGGCCATCTTCTGGGTCTTCTTGCCTTCCTTCTCGTTGATGTCGAGCCCGACGGCCATGAGGCCGTTCACGGCGGCGGCGATCGCGGTGGCCCGCCCGATGCCGGTGCCGGCCCCCGTGACCAGGCACACGTTCCCGACGGTGAAGCTGTCGTCCTTCAGGTTCAGGATCTGTTCGCGGGTGATTTCAGGCTCACGGATGTCCATGGACTGCTCCCTTTCCTGCTCTGATATGTGGGCGTTGAGTGGCGAGCGGAACCGAAAACGGAGGTGTCGCGGCAGGAACGAGCTGGCGCCATCGGGTGAGGTCGGGAAGCAAAATGACGACCGTTCAGATTCTGCCGCGCCAACGGCTGAAGCAATTCCCGGGCCACGGGCAGTTCCCAGGGCCGGGGCGGCTCGAGACGAATGCGGTCAGAGATATTTATCCAATGGATTTTGATTGTTACACGCAACGGTCGGCAGGCTGCCGTGCACGCCCGGCGATTGCAGAGCGCGATGAAAATGTATCTAAAAAGTATCATGTATCTAATTGGCTACATATCGGCCGCCGGGACCGGGCCGGCGAGCCGGGTCGCTCCGACGGCTGGCGCGCGGCATGACGGTGTCCCCTGGACGCCTGAAGCGCCGGCGACAGTCGCCGGATGCGGTCCGGCTGCGAGCTGACATTCGCGCGAGGGTGGCGGCGGACTGCTGCGGCGGGCAGCGTGATCCGGCCGCCGGTGCATCGCCTGCAGACCTCAACCTGCCTTGGCTGCTAATGTCATTTATTTGCTACACTTCGGGGCGGCCTGCGGCTACTGGGCCTGCGGCTGAAATCGACAGGAAAATTTGTTGTCTTAAAACAAAGTGGTTGGAAATATGGGCGGTTGTTCCAGATCCTGGGCGCGGCGCTTTCTGCACGGCATATTTATTGCTGCGGAGTTGAGCCGAAAACGGCGGACAGGGCCGCGCAACGCAACCACACCACGCTGGAGGAGATCGCTATGAAAGTGCTGGACCAAGGGGTCAACCCGATCTTCATGGATCCGGACCCGGACAAGGCGCGCGAGTTCTTCGCGAAGAAGCCGAAGGCCATGGTCGACAAGCGCATGACCGAAAAAGAGGCGGTGGAGCGGTTCATCCCCGACGGCTGCTACCTCGGCATCGGCGGCTTCGGAGCCAACCGCATCCCGACGGCCGTCATTCACGAGATCCTCCGGGCGCGCCGCAAGAACCTCGGGTTCCTCGGCCACACGTCCACCCACGATTTCGAGCTGCTCTGCGCCGGGAAGTGCTTCAACCGGCTGGATGCGGCCTACATCGTCGGGCTGGAGGCGCGCGGGCTGTCCCCGAACGCACGGCGCTACATGGAATCGGGCGAGGTCCAGATGTGCGAGTGGACCAACTACGCGCTGGCCGCGCGGCTGAAGGCGGCGGCCGAGAGGGCGTCTCCTTCGCGATCGTGCGCTCGATGCTCGGCACCGACACGTTCAAGATGTCGGGTGCCAAGGTCATCGAATGCCCGTTCACCGGCAAGAAGTACGCGGCCGTCCCGGCGCTCTGGCCGGACGTCGCCGTGATCCACGTGCACGAGGCCGACATGTACGGCAACTCGGTGTTCCGCGGCATCTCGGTCGCGGACATGGAGCTGTCGCGCGCCGCCAAGCACGTCATCATCACGGCCGAACGCCTGGTGACCAACTTCACCATCCGCAACAACCCGAGTGCCACCAACATCCCATTCTACCTGGTGGACGCGGTCGTCGAGGTGCCCTACGGGAGCTACCCCGGGAACATGCCCTACCTGTATTTCTCGGACGAGGAGCACCTGGCGCAGTGGATGAAGGTCGAGAAGGACCCGAAGGAGTTCGAGAAATTCCTCGACCACTACATTTACGGGGTCTCCTGCTTCGAGGAATACCTGGACCGCTGCGGCGGCCTGAAGAAGCTCAAGGAGCTGCAGAAGCTCGAGTCGCTGGTCGAGAAATAGGGGTTTCCCGGTCGAATCCTTCAACGCGCACGCGATCTTCGGGACTCGCGCACGCACTCAAGGAGATCATATGGCACCCGAATACAACATGATGGAGATGATGATCTGTGTGGCCTCGCGCTACCTCGAGGACGGCAAGACCGTTGCCGTCGGCACCGGCGCCCCCTGCGCGGCCGCCATGCTGGCCCAGAAAACCAACTCGCCCAAGCTCACCATTTTCTTCGAGGCCGGCGGGGTCGCGCCCATGCTGCCGCAGATGCCGATCTCGGTCGGCGACTCGCGCACGTTCTTCCGCGCCATCATGGCCGCCGGCATGACCGAGATGATGACCACCTGCTGCCGCGGTCTGGTGGACTACGCCTTCCTGGGCGGGGCCCAGATCGACAAGTTCGGCAACATCAACTCGACGGTCGTCGGCAACTACCACAAGCCCAAGGTCCGGTTCCCGGGCAGCGGCGGGGCCAACGACTTCGCCTCGTTCTGCTGGCGGACCCTGATCATGACGGTCCACAGCAAGGCCCGCTTCGTGGAGAAGTGCGAGTTCGTGACCTCCCCCGGCTTCCTCACCGGCGCGGGCGCGCGCGAAGCGGCCGGGCTGCCCGAGGGCGGGCCCTACAAGATCATCACGGACCTGGCCGTCATGGGGTTCGACCCGCAGACCCGGGCGATGCAGGTGGAGTCGCTGCACCCGGGGGTGGAGTTGGACAAGGTCAAGGCCGAAACCGGCTTCGAGCTGATCATCCCCAAGGAGATCGGCCGGACGGCGCCGCCGACTGCAACTGAATTGAAGATCCTGCGCGAAGAGGTCGATCCGCTCAAACTAGTGATCGGGCGCGGCTAAGAATCTTCACGGCGAGCCGTGAAGATTCTTATTGAATAGAGAATAAATTCGATTCGGCGAGGGTCGGGACGGATCTGCCCGGTTTCTGCGATCTGGCCATGGGCTGGCCGCGAGTTGAGCCCCGAAGACCCTTGCCGCTTAAAATCCCTTCCCCGGCGATCGCCGGGGAAGGGATTTTATTTCGGTGTTTGGGTAAATGGGATTGGGGTGTTCGGCTGTCGGGCGGTTTTTCTGTGGGAGCGGCTTTCCAGCCGCGATGATCAAGGCTGAACGCCTCTCCCTGCCACATCTTGCCGATCGGGTGGCGGCGAGCGCCATAAACCGCCAATAGCCTAACCCCCGACTCCTCTATCGAGCCGCCGCTTTCCAGGCGGGCGAGGCCTTGCCCGCCTCGTCCCTGCGGTACGGCAGCCACACCAGACCGAAAAACTCCGACGCGATGCCGGTCGCGGTCGGGGCGACGGACACCTCCTGCAGGCTCTCCGCGGACGGGTCGAACGCCGCCTCGAGCCGGCCGATGTCGGCCTGCAGGGCCTGGTCCAGCTCGGCCAGCTTGGCCTCGAGCGCCGCGACCGTCTCCTGGGCGCGTTCGCGGTCCGCGCTTTCCTTCTTCAGCCGTCCGGCCGATTTCATGGCCGTGCCCAGACGGCCGGCGGAGCCGGCGCTGACCGCTTTGCGGCCGAGAAATGCGCCCAGGATCGCGGTCCCGAAAGAGATGGCGGTCTCCACCTTCTTGGCCGACAGCTGCTCCTGCTCGCGCGCGACCGCCTGCCCGGCGCGCATCAGCCGGTCCTTGAGCTGGGTGAACTTTTCCGCATAGCCCCGGCGCAGCTTTTCGACCTCGGCGTCGCGCTGCTCGCGCGCGAGCTGGGCGAGCCGGCCCAGGAACTCGGCCCGCGACTCCTCCGGCCGGGAGGCCAGCTTGAACCGCTCCGAGCGCAGGATCACGAGCGGGCAGTTCTGCCGCACCCAGCGCACCAGCTCCTTGCGCCAGGCGTCGTATGACTTGGGCTTGCCGGCCGCGGCCGGGAGCTCCGCGAAGGCGGCCGCGGGGGGCGGCGTCGGGGCGAGCTGCGCGCGGTCGAACGACAGGGCGAAGCCCTGGTCCCAGTCCAGGGCGACCGGGCCGTCGGACAGGGGGGCGGCCAGCGCCATGCGCCGCGCCTGGTCGACCGCCAGCCGGGCGTTGGAGTAGCGGATCTCGATGCCGCCCAGGACGTGGGGGTGGTACTCGATCCGCCCGCCGCCGGATTCCGGCTGCAGGTACCAGGCGCTGATGCCGGGGGCGAGCATGGGCGGGGCGGACGCCGCCGCAGCCGGGGCCGGGGCGGTCGCCGCCTCGGGCGCCGGGGCGGGGGCCGTCGCGCCGGGCGCGGCCTGCGTGAGCCGCCGGATGTGGTCGCGGGTCATGGGGCCGGCGAGGTAGCTCAAGGTCCAGCGGGTCTGGAAAATCGCGGGCTCGCTCTCGTGCACGTTGTTCATCAGGAAGACACGTTTGCCGAGTCCGGACAGGATTTTTTCGATCCGGCCCCGGTCGAAGGCGCTGCCGGCCGCCGCGCCCTCGAGCCCCGCCATGACGCGGTTCTTGTCGCCTTCGGTCTGGAGCCGGCCGATGAACCAGGTCCCGGTGTTGGCCAGGCCCTTGTAGTCGAGGTCGACCGGGTTCTGGGTCGACAGCACGACCCCCAGCCCGAAGGCGCGCGCCTGCTTGAGCAGGGTGAGCAGCGGCTGCTTGGAGGGCGGGTTGCTGACCGGCGGGAAGTAGCCGAAGATCTCGTCCATGTAGAGCAGCGCGCGCAGGCTGGAGGTCCCCGGCTGGGTCCGCACCCAGGCGAGGACCTCGTTCAGCAGCTTGGAGACGAAGAACATGCGCTCGGCATCCCCGAGGTGGCTGATGCTGAAGATGGAGGCCCGGGGCCGGCCCTGCGGGGTGAACAGCAGCCGGCCGATGTCGAGCGGCTCGCCCTCCAGCCAGGCCTCGAACCCCGGGGCGGCCAGGATGGCGTTGAAGCGCATGGCGAGCTGGAACCGCTCCTTGGCCGGGAAGAAGGAGTCGAGGTCCATGACCCCCACGCGGGTGAACGGCGGTTCCTGGATCGCCCGGATCAGGCCCGGGAAGTCGAGGCCCTTGCCGCCGGACCAGGCGGTGTAAAGAATGTTGGCGACCAGGGCGTGCTCGCGGCCGGCGGCATCGGCCTCCACGCCGGCGAGCGACAGCAGCGAGGTGGCCGTGCCCTGCACGCGTTCGCGCAGGAGATCGCGATCCTCCCGGACCGCGGGGGCGGGCGGCTCGAAGCTGCCGAGCACGTTCACGGGGAGCCCGGCGCGGCTGCCGGGCGTGTAGACCGCGAACTCGGCCGCCGCGCGCAGGCGCGCGATGCGCTCCGGTGCCTGATCCCACTCGGCCAGGCCCTTGCGCCACCGCTCGGCCTGGCTCGCCGCGAACTGCTGTGCGTCCATGCCCGCGCGGGCGGCTTCCTGAGCGTCGACCCAGGGCAGGAAGTCTTCGGCGGCGAGGTTGGGGAACGTGAGCAGCAGGTTGGGCAGGTCGCCCTTGGGGTCGATCGCGATCACCGGGACGTTGTCGATCAGCGCCTCCTCGAGCAGGCCCAAGGCCAGCCCGGTCTTGCCGCTGCCGGTCATGCCGATGATGACGGCGTGGGTGGTGAGGTCCTTCGAGTCGTACAGGATGAGGTCCGACTGCAGTCGACCCGAACTCGGTGTCGAACGACTTGCCCAGGTAGAACACTCCGAGGTTCTCGTACGCGCTCATGCGGCCTCCTTCGGAAACGCATGACGGCGTCTCCGGCGCTGCCCGGGCGTTGCGCGGCGTTGGCGTGCGCGCGCGTCCCGGCAGACGGCCCGGTGCTTGATTCCCAACACCCTGTTGGCGCGGTTCTACTTGAAACAGGCGAATGAAGTCAACGAAGCATCGTGGGTGGGGAGGGCATGTGCGTGGACGTGGCTGCCTGCGGCCGGATAGGATCCGAGGCCGGGCGGCGGCTCAGACGAGCATGAGCCGGGCCAACGCGGTCAGGGCGATCAACGCGCCCAGGATGTCGAAGAGATCCATGGAAGTAATTTCGTCCGTGGTTGCCTTTTTCTTTAGAGCAAAGCAAGAAGCGTGCTGAATGGCTCATCGGCCGGCAACTCCCTGCCGGAAAGGCGAATCTGCTCTTCAGGGCGTATGAATTCGGCGACGATTGAGGAAAAGAGGTGCGGTTTTCAGGGGGACGGTTTCACTTCCATGCCGAAGGGCCTTCGGCTCGGCGGCTTGGAAATTGACGCCGACCCTGGTATGGTCGACGGGAAATCGTCGGAGCAGTCATCTCTCTCATCTTCCGGAGGCGCCCGTGTTCGACAGCAAAGAAATTCTGGATCTGGCCATTCGCTTCGAAACCAACGGTGAGGCGACCTACCGCCGGGCGATCGACGTGTGCCCGGACAAGGGGCTGCAGGCGCTGCTCGACTGGATGGCGGGCGAGGAGGCGCTCCACGCCCGGTGGTTCGCGCAGCTGAAAGACGGCCTGGACACGGGCAGCCGCAACCCGTTTTTGGAAGAGATGGGGCAGGAGCTGTTCAGCGACGTGGTCGGCGGGCAAAGTTTCTCGCTCAAGGAAGTGGACTTCGCGAAGGTCCGCAGCCCCCGCGAGCTCGTCGCCATCTTCATCGAGTTCGAGCGGGACACGGTCCTGTTCTACGAGATGATCGCGCCCTTCGTGGAGGAGCAGGGCACGCGGGCCCAGCTGGAGGCGATCATCGCCGAGGAGAACCGGCACATCGAGCGGCTGACCGAATTCCTGCAGAGCACGGCCCCCGCCGAGCGGGTGAGCGGCTGAGGATAGGGTGTGGTGTTTGGTGTGTAGTGTTTGGTGTTTGGGTGTGAGCCGGAGGTGAATCTGGTCCTCCGGCCCGATGTCGACTGCGTCAATGGGCCTTCATCCCGGCGCCTCGAAGCGCTGCGATGACTCCCGCCGCCGCAAGCAAAGCCGTCAGCAGGCCAGCCGGATGGGCCCCCGCTCCGGCCGCCAGCAGGAAGCACCCGCCGCCACCGCCTCCGCCGCCCGAGCCCCCGCTGCTGGGCGGGCTCCCCCCCCCGTTGCCCGGCGGGGTCCCCGAAGCCGCGAAGTACTCGAGGTCCTGGAGCACGCTGCTCGTTCCGACCGCCACCGAGCGCGTGTAGGCCCCCACCAGCTCGCCGCCGGAAAAGCTCACCGTGTAGGTGCCCGCGTCGGCCGGGACCGCGTAGCCGCCGCTGTTGCCCGTCACGGCGTAGTACGTGCCGCTGTCGGGCATGACCGTCACCCCCGCCAGGCCCTCGCCCGGGTCGTACTGGCCGTTCGAGTTGGTGTCCTCCCACACGGTCCCGACGATGAAGCGGTTGAAGTGGTCGGGGTAGCCCGTGTTCGCGTACGCGAGGTTGCCGGTGATCACCTGGGGCCCGACCTGGGTCGAGATGTTGTTTTCCGGCACGACGGCGTATCCCACGTTGCTGTAGTAGGTGTTGGTCGACATGATGGCGTTGCGGTGGCCCGGCGGGTCCTGCATCCCATACGGGCCGGAGCCCCAGTCGATGTTGAAGCCGGCGTGGCCGTAGACGGTGTGCTCGGAGTAGGAGAACACGATGCCGGCGGCCGCCGTGTACTTGAAGCCGGCCGCGTCGATGCGGTCGAACTGGCCCGTGTGGGTCTGGTCGTCGATGCTGATGAGGTAGTCCGAGTGGGCCTTGGCCGCAGTGTAGAGCCGGACGTCGAAGGCGGCCGGCGGCCGGACCGGGATGGCGGCAAAGGCCGCTTGAAGCACCGACAGATCGACGCCCCAGAAGGTGCGCGCGGCCGCGATGTCCGGGTCGCTGATCGTGGCGAGCCAGATCCCCTCCTGGGTCGGGTTGGAGCGGGCGCGGTTCAGCAGCCAGAGCATCTGCTGCTCGTTGCCGTCCGGGTGCAGGTTGTCGGCGGTCTTGTGGTAGCTCCACTCCGTCGACGGCGTCGGCGAGGGGGCCGGGTAGGGTTCGAGGGCCCGGGCGCTCGGGGCCTCCGGGATGTCGAGCTCGATCACCGGGGGGTTGGGTTCGGGCACCCGTTCGACCATCGTCGGGGCGGCGTCGAGGCGCACCGGGCCGACCAGCAGGGCCATCCACACGAGTGCCCCGATCAGCGTTCTGGATCATCGATCTCTCTCCTCATGCGACTGCGGTCCGGGGCCCGAGCGCCCGGCCGACGTGAGCCCGAGTGCTGCGACCACCAGCAGCAGCGCCAGCAATTCGGCCGCGGTGACCGGCTCGCCCAGGAGCAGCGCGCTGCTGAACACCCCGATGATCGGGATGCTGAGCGTGCTGATGGCCGCCACGTTGGCCGGGAACATGCGCACCACGACAAAAAAGGCCCAATGGCAGAAGATCATCGGGCCTAGCACCAAATATAGCAGAGTGGCGCCGGCTTTCAAGGATATATCGGCCAACCCGAGCGGATTCTCGAGCAGCAGCGCCCCGGCCGCGACCGGCAGGCCGCCGAGCAGCATCTGCCAGCCCACGATGGCCGCGGGCGGCGTGTGCCAGCGGAAGAATTTTATCAGCACGGTCCCGGCGGCCCAGCAGAAGGCCGCTCCGAGCATGAAGGCCACCCCGGCCGGGGCCGCCCCCAGCCGCTGGAGGTCGGGGCCGAGCAGCACCGCCATCCCGGCCGTGCCCGTCGCCAGCGCCAGCAGGCGCAGCCAGCCGAAACGCTCGCCCAGCAGCAGGCGGCTCAGCAGGACCGCCCAGAGCGGCATCGTGTAGGCGACGATGGCCGCGCGGCCGGCCTGCATCGCGGCGATCCCGTGCGCCGACAACAGGTGCCAGCCGGTGATGTTGACGAGAGAGGTGACCAGCAGAGGGATCAGGTCCGAGCGCGGGATGCGCAGGCGGGTGCCCGCGGCGCGGGCGAGCGCGAGCAGGCCCGCGCCGGCGCCCAGCAGGCAGACGGTCCGAAACGTCCAGGGGCGGATCTCGGCGAGGACGACCTTCATGGCCGGCCAGCCCAGGCCCCAGAACAGGCTGAGCACCGCCAGGAGGACGATGCCGGTCAGCGACGAGTCAGGTTTGGGATCTGCAGGCTTCAAGATGTTTATTGCGTGCGGGTTTCCGTCCCTGTGTGGCAGCGGCCTCCTGCCGCGGCGATGATCGAGGCGGGACGCCTCTCCCACGGAAAACAGGGCTGCGGCCCCCTTGGCCCGGGCGCATCCTACGACGCCACGACTTCGCTGATCTGCCGGACCGGCGTGACGTTCGGTGAAGTTGGCGATGTCGGCCCGATGGCCCCGCCCGAGGCGGCCACGCCTTTCTCATAGCCATCGGCCGTGTCGAAGTACAGATTCCCGATGCAGACGAACGGGGCCGGCTGCCCGCCGCCGCCGGACAGTCCCTTCAGGACCTCGGTCTTCACGAGGCCGAAGGCCTGCAGGTGCCGGCGCACGAGCTCCATGTGGGTCGTGCGGTAGTACGCGAGGTCGAACCGCGCGCCCGCCTGGTTGGGGTACATCACGGACACCTTGAACATGACGTCTCCTTTCGACTGCTGAGAAATCGGCGCTTCAGGCTTTTGCTCCCACCAAACACCCAAATACCCAAATACCCAAACACCAAACACCAAACACTAAACACTTGTCTTCCCTCAGATCCGTAAACTCCATCGGCCGTCCGCTGAAGGGGCACTGGAACGCGAGGCGGTGGGCCGTGAGCCGCAGCCCGCCCGGGTCCTTGTTGCCGCGACCGTAGCGGGGGTCGCCGATCACGGGGACGCCGAGCAGCGCCAGGTGGCGCCGGATCTGGTGCTTGCGGCCGGTGGCGGTCTCGACCTCGAGCGCGGAGCTGTCGAGCGCCGGGTCGTAGGCGGTGAGCCGGTAGCGGGTGAGGGCGGGCCGGCCGTCCAGCGGCAGGTCGATCCGCCCGATCTCATTCTCCGGCCGGCCGCGCACCTCTACCCGGTAGCCCTTGGCGATCGCGCGCTCGGCGAAGAGGCGCGAGAAGACCGCGGCCGCCGCGCCGTCGTGGGCCAGGAGGACCAGCCCGGCGGCTTCCCGGTCGAGCCGGTGAACGGGATAAACCGGCCGCGGCCGCAGCTGCAGCTCGGCCAGGCGCAGGAGCGCGCAGTGGTCGCCGAAGGCCGTGCCCTGGGTCATGAGCCCGGCCGGTTTGAACCACACGCTGTAGCGGCCGGCATCGAGCCTGCAGTCGGGCGTCGGCGGGACGCGCGCGAGCAGCTCGTCGTCGTAGGAGAGCGTGACCTCGTCGCCCGGCTGCAGGACGGCCCTGGCCCGTCGCAGGCGCACGGCCTTGGCGCGGGGCCGTCGCAGGAGAACGGCGCCCTTCTGCATCGCGTCCTTGACCTTGATCCGGGACAGCCCGGAAAGACCGGCCAGCAGCTCGCTCGCCACCGGGGACGCGCCGGGACCGACGACCGCGCCGATCACCTGCCGCATGCGGTCGCCTCGTCCGGCAGTTCGGGGATGGGGTGGACGCGTTCGCCGGTCCGGATGGCGTACCCCTCGGGCGTGAACTCCATCGCCTCGGCGAGACTTCAGCGTGGCCCGCTCCGTGAACTTGACCCTCTCCCCCTCGAGCGTGAGGTAGAGGCTCTCCCCTCGGACGAACAGGAGCGCCGGGTCCAGGGCGACGCGGCGGCGGGTGTTGAGCGTCAGCTCGACGGGGTCCCCCAACGCGACCCGCACCACGAACAGGGCCGTGTCCTCGTAGGGGAAGTAGACCTTCTCGACCCGGTCGGGGAGCTCCTGGCGGAGGTGGTAGCCGGCGGCGTCGCGGCGGATGGCGGCGTGGAAGTGGTCGCAGATGCGGCGGTTGCGGAACACCCCGTGCCGGTTGCACCAGCGGCCCCTCGCATCCAGGCGGAACACGGCCTTTTCCCGGGGGATGACGACCTCGGGCAGGGCGGCGCCCATCTACTGGTACCGCCCCCGGCGCAGCGGCCGGGTCCACGCGGAGCGGCTCATGGCCTCGATGTGGGTCGCGGCCTGCAGCACGGCGTTGAGACTGAGGGCCGGCAACCGGCGGTCGTCTTCCGCATACCCGGCGCTGACGCGCGACGCGGCCCGGTGGAGCCCGCGTCGCCGGCAGACCAGGTAGGCGACCGAAGCGGCTTCCACCTCGACCCGCTCCAGGTCGAGGTCGTTGCGCTCCGCCCACCAGGCGTCGCTGTCGATCCCGAGATGGCCGCAGAAGACGTGGGCCAGCTCCTGCACGACGGCCGCGTAGCGCTCCTCCGGTCCCGGTTCGGGTTCGACCAGGACGAGGTAGCGGGCGGCGCGTTCCAGCCCGGGGAAGGCCTTTTTGACCGCGGGGGTGACGCGCATCGCCCGCTCGGGCGCCGGGTGCGGTGCCCCCGCCTCCCGCAGGGCGATGTTCTGGATGCGGCAGTTGTGGGCCAATGCATCGGCCGTGCGCGGGCCCCGACGGTCGGCCGCCGCGGTCGACGGCGCCCCCGGGGGCAGCGCGGCCCCCTCGGTGTCGCGCACGTCGAACACGAATATGACCGGCGCCGCCCGGGCCAGGATGGGGATCGGCCGCGCGCCCGGTTTCAACCGCCGGCGGTGACGGCGCATCCAGGTCTTAGCGGTGGCGACCCAGGAGGCCTCCGGGTCCCGGAGGTGGATCAGAAACGCGTTCAGCGGGGAGTAGGCCGGGAAGCGGGCGATGCCGTCGAGCAGCGCGAGGTAGTCGCGGCCGGTGCGCCAGGCGGGGGTGAGCCGGAACAGCTCGTCGAGCGAACCGGTCCCCGGGTCGGCCTCGGCCTCGAGCGCGGCATCCGCTGCGTCCGGGGGGAGGTTCTGAAAAAGTGTGAGCTGCTCGGTCATGGTCCTTCCTCGGCCGGGGGCGCGATCGACCCCCATGGGGGCTCTCCCGGCTGCACGGCACTGGTGGCAGTCATAGTCGAAAAGGTCTTTTTGAGTCAAGGCGCCGCTCGGATTGACAAGCATCGGGCGGATGGTAACCATTGGCCGACTTTGAGAATACCACGTCGGATTGAGTTGAAACCCACCTTCAGGAGGAGACGGACGATGATCGGGAAAAAACTGAACGACGCCATCAACGACCAGATCAAGAACGAGCTCGAGTCCTACTACATCTACCTGTCCATGGCGGCCTACTTCCACTCCAAGGCGCTCGACGGGATGGGCCACTGGATGCGGGTCCAGGCCCACGAGGAAATGGTTCACGCGATGAAGTTCATGAACCATCTGATCGATCGGGGCGGCAAGGTCGTGCTGAAGGACCTCAAGCAGCTCAAGATCGCCTGGAAGTCGCCGCTCGAGGCCTTCCAGGATGCCTACAAGCACGAGCAGTTCATCACCGGCAAGATCAACGACCTCACCACGATCGCGCGCCAGGAGAAGGAGTACGCCTCCGAGCCGCTTCTGGCCTGGTTCTCGGACGAGCAGATCGAGGAGGAGTCCAACACGAGCAAGATCATGGAGCAGATCGGCATGGTGGGGGCGGACAAATCCGGCCTGCTGATGATGGACCGGGAGCTGATGGCGCGGGCCTACCCGGCCGGCAGCCCCTTCGACCCGGTGGCCATCGCGGGCGGCGCCGCCGCGTAATGCAACCCGGACCGGTCAGAGCCCGAGGCGGGCGCTCGCCGGGGATAGTCGGGCCAGGAGCGATCCCTCCATATTTGAAGTCACGGGCGCGCTGCGCGCCCGTGAATTCAAGGCATGATGATGCGGGACTCCGGCGTCTGAATGATGGGCGAGGCCTTCTCGTCTTTCATCTTCTTGGCTTCTTCCATGAGGCGCTGCACGGCTTCCTCCATGGCTTCCGGAAACCGTTTGAAGGCCTGGGCGAGGTCCTTGGCGGCGATGACGTTCTGGAGCGGCAGGGGACCCTCGGGCGTGTACAGGCTGGTCTGACCCAGGTAGATCGTCTTGCGGGACTTGTCGGGGGTCCCGTCCGGGCGGATCGGGGTGAAGCGTTTCACGGAGCCGTTGCGAACGTCCGTGAACGTCTCTTCCTGGAACAGGTTGTTGCGGTCGAGCTTGAAATCGAACGTCTCGTCGCCCGTATCGGCTTCGAGGTTCTCTGCGTCTTCCCTGGCGTCCTCGGTCATGATGTTCTCCTGATGGGGTGGCGGCCGTCCGGCCGCCGAGTGGTGCCCACCGTAGCAAATCCGGTCCGGTTAAACAATCACTCTTCCATGTGCTGGAGACCGGGCGCTTCGGGGTCCGGCGGCGCGCTGGCGGGCCGCCGGCGCAGGGCGAGGCGCATGGTGGCCGAGGAGACGAGGCTGCCGACCGGCAGGCTCAGCGCCCCGATGAAGCACCCCGGCACGCCCAGCGCGAGTGTCGCCAGCCCCACGATCAGGATCGCCACCAGGAACATGGAGTGCCCGAACAGGACGGCCGACGGCCGCTTGAGCCACGCGGACAGCCCCTCGCTCTGGCCGCGCAGCGCCGTGGCGAGCGGGAAGAAGAGCAGCGTCACGGCCGTCCACCGGACGAGCCCGATGTCCCCCGGGTCGAGGTTCTGGAGGTGGACGTAGTAGAGCTCCACCAGCCCGGGCAGCGTGAACGCCAGCGGCAGGACCCCCAGCACCAGCCCCGCGGCCACTGCGAACCGCAGGGTGCGGCCGCGGTTCCGGTCGGCCGGCGGGAATGCGAGGACGATGGTCTGCATCCGGGTCGCGGCGAAGGCCGCCGGGCTGGCCAGCCCGAGGGCGAGGTAGTAGACCGGCAGCATGCGCTCGGGCTCCGGCGCGCGCGCGATGAACGCGGCCAGGATCACCGTGGAAAGAGACAGGAAATAGCCGCCCACCGTGAGCGGCACGTTGAAGCGGAAGATGTCGCTCAGCTTTGCGGGCGGTGCCCCGCCCGCGGGCAGGCGTTCCAGGAACGGCCGCATGAAGTACCACGATGCCACCGCCTCCAGCGCGACGGGCAGGGTCAGGGCGACCACGGCCCACAGCGGCCCCACCCAGCCGGCCAGGCAGAACAGCGGCGAGAGCGCGGCCGTCAGCAGCACCCGGCCGACCGTCGCCAGGCTGGCCATGCCTGCGGCCTGCCCGATGTACATGACCACGAAGTAGGGGATGCGCGAGAAGAAGAGCAGCTGCAGCGGGATGCTGGCGAGCAGCGTGCTCTGCGCCGGGTGCTCGATCGACGGCGGCAGCCCGATGAGACGGCCGAACATCAGGTGAGACACGTCGGGCAGGCAGAGCAGCGCCTGCACCAGGCAGGCGCAGACCCCGGCCGCCATCGTAATGCGGTAGAACCGGCGGTAGCCCTCGCGGGTGCGGGCAAAGACCATCCCGGTCGGCACGAGGCTGATCGCGAAAATCCCCAGGAAGAAGAGCACCGTGTTGGATTGCGCCAGGCCGGCGAGGTCGAGCGGCCCGCCCGGGCCGCGCGAGGCCACCATGGCGACCAGCGGGTAGCAGAGGGACTGCGAGGCGGCCTGCACCGCGAGCGGGACGAAGAAGCGCGTCAGCCGTCGCATGTCGGGGGGGCCGGGCGCCGTGCCACTCTCCGCGGAGGCGGGCGTTTCCATCGGCTGTTACCCTGCCCGGCGTGCGCGTGCGCACGCCGCAACCGGCGAGACCGGGACCGTCTGCGGCCCGGCACCGGGGCGCGCGGCGTCGTGGTGGCCGGAGGCCGTGCTCATGCGTCCGCGAAATCCCCTACGAGTCGCACTTCGCGCTCCAGGTGTACGCCGAAGCGCTCGTGCACCCGCCGTTCGATGCGCCGGATCAGGCGGTGCACGTCCTGCGCACTCGCCCCCCCCACGTTCAGGATGAAGCCGGCGTGCTTGCAGCTGATCTCGGCCCCGCCCACGCGCTCCCCCTTCAGGCCGCAGGACTCGATCAGCGCGCCGGCGTAGTAGCCGGGCGGGCGCTTGAAGACGCTGCCGCAGGACGGATGCTCCAGGGGCTGCTTGAGCGCGCGCATGGCCAGGATCTCCTCCGACCGCGCCCGGAGCACTGCCGGCGAATCCGGCGCGAACCGCAGGCGCGCGGAGGTGACGACGACCTCGTCCAGCTCCGGGACGCGGCGGTAGCCGAAGGAGAGATCGTTGCGGGCGGCCGTGAAGAGCGAGCCGTCCGCCGTGAACCCTCTGACCTCCGCCGTGATCGACTCGATCTCGCGGCCGAAGGCCCCTGCGTTCATGCGCAGCGCGCCGCCGAGGCCTCCGGGGATGCCGGAGAGCAGCTCCAGGCCGCCCAGGCCGTGCGCGATGGTCGCACCGACCAGATCCGTCAGCAGCGTCCCGGCGAGCGCCTCGGCCTCATGGCCGGCCAGCCGCACGCCGCTCAGGTTCTCGCCGATGTAAAGGGTCACCCCGGGCCAGCCCCGGTCGGACACGAGCAGGTTCGAGCCGCGGCCGAGGACGAAGAGCGGCGCTCCCGCCGCGTGCACGGCCTGCAGCACCCGCTGCACTCCCGCCTCGGAGCGCGGGGCGGCCCAGAGGGCCGTCGGCCCGCCGATGCGGTAGGTGGTGAAGGGCGCCAGGGGCCGGTCGCAGGCGACCTCGCCGTCCGCACCCGCGGCCAGTTCCGCCGCCAGCCGTTTGAGAGACGAGGTCATCTTCCGACCCTCCGCGGGCGAGCCCCGGCCGTCCGGGCGGCAGGGGCCACCGGGCCGGCCGGAGCGGGGGACGACAACGCGTGGGGGAGGGGCAACCGGGGCATGCGGCCACGTATCATGGGTTTGCTGCAATCGAGGACCGGAGTTAAGCACAAAGCCCTGCGGAATGCAATTTGGACCCGGTGGGCACGGCGGCCAACCCGCTCCGTGCCCCATGGGGGCATCCATCGTTCAGCGGTCTAAAGTCCGTCATCCGCCCGGCCGATATCCTGAGAGAACCCGGGCGCACCGTCGGAGGGGCGCTCGTAACGGGGGGGGCACGTCATGCAAGCCGATGATTTCCTGAACATCATCAACGAATGCGATGTCCTGAGAGACGACATCGACGACCTCCGGGGGCGGGTGCAGTTCACCCGGGGCGAGGTCTCCAAGCTCGACCAGGCCGTCGCCAGCCTGGACAAGGTCAAGTCGATCCTTTCCCATCTCTTTCCCGCCATCGCCTCGCTGGACGAGGGCCTGCGCGAGGACCTGCAGTCGGAGCTGAGCGAACCCGAGTGACGGGCCGCGGCCGGTGCGGCCGCGGGCGAGGTTGACAGGCGCAATCCCGGGATCTAAAGTGGCCCCGGTTTTCCCTGTGCCCGACGAGTCCGTCGGGCACCGCCTGCCCGAACCCCGCGCGCGAAAGGTCCGGCCATGACCCACCGCCCCCCCCGCTGGATTCTCATCGGTTTCTGCGCGACGCTCCTGGGGTGCAGCGCCGCCGCTCCCGGCTGGCGTCACGACCACGGGGGCCTGCCCGGCGACGGCTTTCTGGACGTCCGCAGCGGGTATGCCGTTTCGCCGGCCTGGAAATCGGCGCCCCTGCCCATCACGGGGTCTTCGCCGGTCGTGGGGCGTCTCCCGGACGGGCGCGAAGCGGTCTACGTCGGCACGGCGGATGCGCGGCTGGTCGCGCTCGATGCCGCCGACGGGGGGCTTCTCTGGCAGACGGCCTTCGGCTCCGGCGCCGGCCGCAGCAGCATCGTGTCCTCCCCGAGCGTCGCACCCGACGGCGGGGTCGTCGTGGTCGTGACCACCGAACTGCCCGGCGGGGGCCTGCGCAGCACGCTGCACAAGACCGATCGCTCGGGCGAGCGGCGCTGGTCGTTCCCTTTCCCGGATGCCGGTTTTTCCCTGGGCTCCCCCCGGGCGCTCGCCTTCGCCTCGAACGACCTGGTGCTGGCCGTAGGACTGACCGAGCGGCCGCAGGGGCTGCGCTCCGCGCTCCTGGTGATCCGCGACGCCGGGCATGAGGCGTCTCTGCTGGACCTCAAGGACATGGGCGAGTGCCGCGCCGACGACGCGGCCGCCGAACGCGTCCGCCGGAGCTGGAGACTGCTTTCGGAGCCGGCCGGGCTCGCGGCGGTCCCGGTGGAGCTGCGCCTGGGTCCGTCGCCGTCCGCGATGCCGAACGGGCCGGCGCTGCTCGTCGCCGCCATCGACTCGCTCTGCCGCGCAGGGGTCTGGGAGTGGGACGGCCGGCGCCTGTCGATCGTCTGGAAGCTGACCCACGGCGGGGAGCCCCACTCGTCCCCGGCCATCCTGGCGAATCGACTGGTGGCGTTCGGCCGGGGGGACGGCAGGGTCCTCGCCTACGATGCCCAGACGGGCGTCAAGATGTGGGAGTACGATGCCGGCGAACCGATCCTGTCCACCCCGGCCGCCTCGGCCGAGGGGGTGCTCTATGCCGTTTCCCTGCAGCACCTGCATGCCGTGGACGCCGCCACCGGAAGCGCGGTTCCCGCGGCGCAGCGGCTGAAAATCCTCGGGCCGACGCTCGCCTCACCGGCCGTGACCGCCGAGTGCGTCTATCTCCCCGCGCGGGAGATGCTGACCGTCTCGCACAACTTCAAGGTCCGCAGCCACAACAGCGACTTCACCGGCAACGGCCTCTCCTCGCCGGCCGTCGGGGCGAACGGGTCGGTCTACGTGGTGGCGGCCGACGGCGCGGTCTGGAAATACAAGGGCAGCCGCTGAGCGATCCCCTCGAACGCCCGCCGATCCTCACCCGACCCATTCGCGGCGACCCGCCGGCCGCGCTTGCCAGGGCCAGCGATTTGCCGTACGATTCGGCGTCATGGAGCGCTTGACCGAACCCAGAGACTTGCGGGAGTGGGGCGCGCGCGCCGTGCACTGGCACGTCCTGCTCGCGGGGGCCGTGCTGCTGGCGGTCGTGGGCGCGGAGCTGCAGCTCCACTGGGTCGAGCGCGTGATCGGGGCCGCCCTGGTGGCCAGCAACGCCGATCGTCCCGAGTCCGGATCTATATGGGAGAAGGGCCGCAAGGCCCAGCTCGCCCGATCCGCGGTCGAGCGCATGGTCGCCGACCGCGACGCCTTCCAGCGCACCGCCCGCAACGCGGGCGACCTGAACGAAGTCGTGGCCTCCCTGTCCCCCGGCCAGGGGGCCATGCTCTCCGCCGAGCACTTCCGCGAGCTCTACCAGAAGATCCCGCCCGGCTCGGCCGCGGAGCTGATCTCGGTCTTCGACCTGCTGCGCCTGGCGAACGAGGGGCGCTGGAACCGCACCTACCTCGAGAAATCCTCGGACGGCCTGGTGGTCTACCTCCTGGAGCCGAACAACCAGGTGGTGCGGCAGTTCAAGGTGAGCGCCGGGACCCTTGGGCTGCTGGCCCGCCGCACGGCCGCCGTCAACCAGGGGCTCGAGGAATTGGCGGGGTTTCAGCAGCGCATCTACGCCGCCGACCGGTTCTTCGCCGCCCTCGCCGTCCTGCAGGAAGACGAGCGTCGCGCGCTGGTCCCCCAGCCCGAGCGCCTGCTCGAGGTCTCCGGCCAGATCACGCGCGTGGGGATCTCGGACGAGGCGCTTTCCGGCTATGTCGACCTGGGGTTCGAGGTCCGGACCGGCTCCCAGCGCCGGGTCCTGCTGGTGCAGGGGGCGGACTGGGCGGTCTGGCGCCTGCGTGAAGCCCTGGAGGAGAAGCCCTCCGGGCGCAGCGCCGCGCGACCGCAGGCGTCGGGCTCCCTCCGACCAGCGCCCGCCGGCACAGAGCCCCGAGCGCTGGTCCCTGCCCGACCTGCTCCCGCCCCCGGCCGCCCCCCCGCCCGGCCCAGGCGCCGCACCGCCCGCGGAGCGGTCGGCCCCGGGCGGGCGCCCCACTCCGCTTCAGAGGATTTCCCCGCAATGACGCCCTGGGTCAGGCGATTCCGGATTGCGTTCTACGGCGGGCTGCTTCTGCTGGGGCTTGGGGCGGCGGGCCTCTGGGTGGCCTTTTTCGTCGTCCTGCAGGACCTGCCGCAGGTGCCCGAACCGCTGAGCCGCATCATCGAAACCCCGCCGACCGAGGTCTTCGCGGCCACGGGCGAGCGCCTCATGATCACCGGCGGGCGCGAAGCCGTGCCGCTCAACCGCGTCTCGCCGTATTTCCTGCGGGCGGTGGTGGCGGCCGAGGACCATCGCTTCTTCGAGCACAGCGGGATCGACAAGCTCCGCATCGTGAAGGCGGCCTGGGTGAACCTGTTCGGGGGCGGCCGGATCGAAGGGGCCTCCACCATCTCCCAGCAGCTGGCCAAGAACCTGTTCTTCACCTTTCAGCGCACCTTTCAGCGCAAGTTTCGCGAGCTGCTCGTGGCCTTGCAGATCGAGGCGCGCTACGAGAAGAACGAGATCCTCGAGGCCTATGTCAACCAGATCGCCTTCGGGGTGGGGGCCTACGGCGTCGAGCAGGCTGCGCGCGTCTTCTTCGGCAAAACGGCCCAGCAGCTGAACCTGGCCGAGGCGGCGCTGCTGGCGGGGTTGCCGAAATCCCCGACGCGTTACAACCCGTACCGCAACTTCGAACGGGCCAAGGAGCGGCAGCGGGTCGTGCTGGCGCGCATGGCCGCGGTCGGGTCGATTTCCCCCGCCGAGGCCGCCCAGGCCGCGCAGGCCCGGATGGAGCTGCGTCCGCGGGATGTGGCCGATCCCGGCGGGAGCTGGTTCGTCGACCTCGTCATGCGCGACCTCGAGGAGCGCTATGGGACCGATGTCGTGCACCACGCCGGGCTGAAGGTCTTCACCACGCTCAACCCCCAGCTGCAGGCCCTCGCCGCGGATGCCGTCAAGAACGGCCTGGAACGGCTCGACCAGACCCTGAAGCTCCCGCCCGACCTGACGGATCCGGGCGCGCACCCGCAGGGGGCGCTGGTGGCCGTCGAGGCCCACACGGGGGCGGTGCGCGCGATGGTCGGCGGGCGCGACTACCGCGAAACCGAGTTCAACCGCGCCGTCCAGAGCAACCGCCAGCCCGGCTCGGGCTTCAAGCCGTTCCTCTACTACGCCGCGCTGGAGAAAGGCGGCCTGAGTCCGGCCAGCGTGTTCGTCGATCGCCGGGTGTCGATCCCGATCGCGGGCCAGCCGCCGTGGGTGCCGCGCAACTTCAGCGGCGAGCACGAGGGGGCGATGATCCTGAAGCGCGCGCTGGCGCAGAGCGTGAACACCGTGGCCGCCCAGCTGGTCGAGCGCGTCGGGTTCACGGCCGTGATCGATGCCGCCCGGCGCTGCGGCATCAAGAGCGCGCTGGCCGGCGTCCCGTCCGTCGCCCTGGGGACCTCGGGGGTGAGCCCGCTCGAGATGGCCGCGGCGTTCGCCACCCTGGGCACCGGCGGCATGCGGCACGACCCCTTCTGGATCCGCCGGGTCGAGGACTCCTCGGGCCGGGTGCTCGAGGAGCGGATCATCAGCACGCGCCGGGTGCTGGACGCCGCCATGGCGTTTCAGCTGGTGGACATGATGCGCGCGGTGCTGGACGAGGGCACCGGCGCGGTCGTCCGCCAGCAGGGGTTTCAGCTGCCGGCCGCCGGCAAGACCGGCACCACCGACGACTTCAACGACGCCTGGTTTACCGGGTTCACTCCGACCCTGAGCGCCTCCGTGTGGGTCGGCTTCGACCGCGGGGCGAGCCTGCGCGACCCGCAGGGGCGCGGGATCACCGGCGGGCGCGCGGCGGCCCCGATCTGGGCCGAGTTCATGCGTCGCGCCACCGAGGGCGAGCCGCGGCGCGACTTCCCCGTACCCGCGGACATCCAGTTCCTGCGGGTCAACCCCGCGACCGGGCAGCCCGCGCTCCCCTGGGGCCCGCGGGGCATGGAGGTGGCCCTGCGCGAGGCCCAGGTGCGGAGCCTTGCGCCCGCGCTGGGCGGGGGCGACCGGCGCGAGAACCCGATGGTCCAATGAGAGCGAGACACCGCACGTGACCCACTTTCTGCGCCATACGGCCGTTTGCCTCTGGCTTTCCCTGCTGCTCACGGGGGGGGTCGGCCTGTGGCTGCTGCCCGCCCTGCAGGCGGCGGTCGGCTTGGAGGCGATCCCGTTCGCCGCCGCGGGGATGCTGGCGGCGATGTTCATGGGGGTGGGCTGGGCGGCCGGCCGGCTCGGTCTGAGGCAGGTCAGGCGCCACCTGCGGTCCGCCGAGCAGGCTGAACGCGACGGCCAGCCGGCCGAGGCCGAGGCCGAGCTGCGCGACGCGCTCGCCGTCCTGGACCGCTTCTGGGTCTCCGCATCGACCCGGCGCCGGAGCGCGCTCGTCATCGCGGCCCGGCTGGCGCGGCTCTATCTCGCCCGCGGCCGACTGGACCTCCGGGGGGCGGCGTTGGTCGAGGCTTACCTGATGCAGGTCCCGGCGGACGAGGAGGTGGCCGAGAGCTGGGCGGCGCAGGCCGAGCAGCGAGGCGGCCTGACGGAAGACCAGCAGGAGCTGATCGGCCGCCTGGCCCGCCGGTACCCTGACAACGCGGTCATCACCCGCGCCGCGGCCCGGCTCTATCTGCTGCTGGAGCGCACGGATTACGATGCGCTCCAGTGCTATCGCCGCGTGAGCGACACCCGAGGGCTGCCGCCCGACGAGTTGCGTGCGGATGTGGAACGGGTGCTCGGCAGCGCCCCCGGCACGGCGGACGCCGCCCGGCCCGCGGCGGGTTCGGTGGCGCTCGACGCGGCGGCGACGCCCGTTCAGCCGGTGGACCGCGCGGAGGAACGGGCCGGGCGTTCGCCGGTCTGGGAGGACGCGGACGAGCCGGAGCCGCGCTTCCGCATGACCGCGCAGGCGGACGCGGAGGACGAGGACGCGCAACGTCCGGCCCGGCCGCCGGCCGGGGCGATGGCGGGGGGATTCCTGCGTGCGGCCTGGGGCGGGCTGGCCGGCCTGCTGCCGGGTGTCGGCCGCCCGGATGCCCGCCATCCTGTCGGCGACGCAGGCCTTGTGGCGGGGGCTGCCCCTCCGACACGTGCTCGGCGCGGCCATGGTCGCCGGCCTGGGGGCGTTGCTGGTCTGGCTGGTCGCGACGGCCATGGACGACTACTTCAGCCGCGCGCCGCAGGCGCCCGCGACGGCCGAGGCCCCGGCGGCCGCAGCGCCGTCTGCGATCACCGACGACCCCTTCACGCTGCAGGTCGCCGCCTATCTGAAGCAGGAGTACGCGCTCAAGCGCGTGGAGGACCTCAAGCGCAAGGGGCTGGATGCCTACTGGACGGAAACGTCGAGCGGGGGCAAGGTGTACTACCAGGTGCGGATCTCGCATTTCCCCGATCAGCAGTCGGCGCGGGACTTCGGGCGCAGCCTGAAGGGCAAAGGCGTGATCGAGGATTTCTACGTGACCAATTATGTGCGGTAGCGGGGCGGGGCGTCAGGGCCGGGCCCACGTGACGCCCGGCCGCCGGGAGACATGCAGGGTCGCAGGCGGTCAGCTCTTGTCGGAGGAACCGCCGCCGCGCGTGGAGGCGTACCCGTCGGCGTACCACCCGCCGCCCTTCAGCTCGAAGGAAAAGCGGGAGAGGATCTTTCGGGCCTTCTTTTCGCAGCAGGGGCAGGAGATGGACTCCGTCCCCATGGAAACCAGGTGTTCCGTGACCGTGCCCTTCGGGCATTCGAACTCGTAGACCGGCATGAGCTTACCCCCGTTTCGAACTGTAACTAGTCTACCGCGTTTGAGCGCGAAGTCAAGCCTCGTCATGGCCATGGGGATCCCCGGCGCAGACGCCCGCCTCGCGCGGCTGCGCCACCCGCCGAACATGCCGGGCGGCGGCGCGCGGCGCAGCCGGGGTCGGCCGGTGCGCCCTCCGAGCTCACCGTCCCCGCCATCCTGTGCCGCGACTGTCTGCACCCGGTCACGCGCCCGGACGAACGCATCGGGGTCGACGGCAGCCACCGCCATACCTTCGCCAACCCGCACGGGATCGTCTTCGACATCGGCTGCTTTCGCACGGCGGACGGATGCGGGCGCGTCGGACCGCGCTCCGAGGAATTCGCATGGTTCGCGGGCCATTCCTGGCAGGTCGGGGTCTGCGCCGCCTGTCTGGTACACCTGGGATGGCACTTTGCGTCGCCGGGGGGCGGGGAGTTTTACGGACTGATCCTGGACCGGCTCATAGAGAAGGATTGAAGGGAGGGGGCAGGGTTCGGGGTTCAGGGTTCAGAGGGTGGCCAAGGAGGATGACGTCGGTGCGATCCGTTCCTCCTGACCCCTTGACCCCTGAACCCTTTCAAACCCTCCCTGCATCAGTTTTCGATACACCGCCAGCGTCTGCCGGCGGGTGTTCTCCAGAGGGCCGGAGTTGTCGATCACGATGGCGGCGAGGGCCTTTTTCGCCTCGATCGGCATTTGGGCGCGGATGCGGGCCCGCGCCCCGGCTTTTGAGAGCCCGTCGCGGGCGATCAGACGTCGTATCTGAATGGCCTCCGGCGCGTAGACGAGAATGGTGGCGGGCAGGCCGCGGTCCATCCCGGTCTCGAACAGCAGCGGCACATCCACGACCACGACCGCTTCGGGGGCTTCCCGGCGGAGGCGGTTGAGCTGCATGGCCACCTGGCGCTTGACCTGGGGGTGGACCATCCGCTCGAGCGTGCGCTGTTCGGCCGGGTCGCCGAAGATGATGGCGGCCAGCTGCTTGCGATCGAGGGCGCCGTCCGCCAGCAGGATTCCGGCCCCGAAGTGGGCGACGATGTCCGCGTGGACCGCCGTGCCCGGGCGCACGGCGTCGCGGGCAATCCGGTCGGCGTCGACGACCACGGCGCCGGCCGACGCGAAGATCCCCGCGACCGTGGATTTTCCGGTGGCGATGCCCCCGGTGAGCCCGGCAACGATCACGCGTCATCCCCCCAAGGTGTGGTCACAGGCTAATGCGGGCCCCGGTCGCTTGTCAACTCCGCGCGCATCCCCTCGCCCCGCTTCCGCCGGGCCGGATGGGGAACTTGACCCGCTCGGCCTTCGGACCCACTATATCCCCACGCCGACCGCGTGCCGGTCGACGGCGTTGGATCATCACTGCAAGGAGGTAACCGCATGTCTGAGGACAAGCTGAAAATGGCGGCCGATGTCTGCTCTTACGTGGACGAGGACGAGCAGCGGGTCCATCTCGAAATATGCATCCCGGGCGTCAAGAAGAAGGAGATCCGCCTGAAAGTGCGGGACGACAGCTACAGCCTGTACGCGCCGCGCAGCGACTTCGACTACGTCTCGACCGCCGCGTTCTGCTGCCCGGTCTTCTCCCGGAAGGCCAAGGCGAGCTACGCGGACGGGATGCTGAAGGTGAGCGTGCCGCTCAAAGACCCCATGGAAGGCGCCGTTACGGTCAGAATCAGCTGACCCCCCGGCGCGACAGGGCCCATCCGACCGCAGGCCGAACCCGGGCCTGCGGTTTTCCTTTTCCGCCGCGCAAAAAACCTTTGACAAAGCCCCCCATTCTTGACTAAGGACGTCAGGAAAATTCCTGACCGCTCCGGTCGACAACCCACACGGATCCCGGCTGCAGCGTGCGCGTGACGCCCATCACCCAGAGACGAAACCTCTACGCCCTGCGGGCGGTGCTCGAGCTGGCCAAGCACAGCGGCGAGGGCCCGACCAAGATTTCGCTTCCATCGCCCACGCCCAGGCCATCCCGGTGCGCTTTCTCGAGGTCATCCTCAACCGGCTCAAGCGCAGCGGGACTCATCGACGCCAAGCGCGGGGTGTACGGCGGGTATTTTCTCACGCGATCCCCGGCCCAGATCACCGTCGCCGACGTCATGAGCGTTCATGCAGGGCCCGCGGCGCCGGCGGCCTGCTCCGCGTGCACGGACAAGACCCACTGCCCGCACGGGCGGCGCTGCGCCTTCTCCGCCATGTGGAACCGCGTCAACCGCGCGGTGCTGCAGGTATACACGGAAACGACGATTCAGGACCTGTTGGAAAGCGATCGGCAGCTCCACGGCAGGAACCGCAGCTCCCGCAAGCGAGCTCTCAAGACGCGACAAGGACGTCCACTATGATGAAGGAAAGATCATCGTTACGCCGAACCGGGCTGGTCATGACGTTGGCCGTCCTGATGCTGGCCGTGGCCATCATGAGCGTTCAGGGTTCGGCGCCGGCCGCGCCGGCCGCCGACGACGCCGGCAAGCCCCGCGCCGACATCATCCGGATCGACGGCCTCCGGCAGTTCGGCGCCCTCGAGCGCCCGGCCGTGGTCTACCTGCACGAGCGGCACACCCAGGCCCTGTCCAAGAAGAATAAAGATTGCGCGGCCTGCCACCTCCCCGACCGGAAGTACCTGTCGACCAAGTTCAAGCGCCTGACGGACGCCTCCAGGCAGACGGTGATGGACATCTACCACGACAACTGCACCGCCTGCCACCGCCAGACGGCCGACGCCGGCGAGAAATCCGGGCCGGTGGTGTGCGCCGGCTGCCACCAGGACCGGGCCGTGGCATCCTCCTGGGCCGACTTCGGGATGGACAAGTCCCTGCATTACCGCCACGTCAAGGCCCAGGACAGCAAGTGCGAGGCCTGCCACCACCAGGTCGACCCGGTCGCCAAGAAACTCGTCTACGTTAAAGGCAAGGAGGATGACTGCCGTTTCTGCCACCTCGAGAAGACGGTCGACCGGGCGATCTCCATGCGCCTGGCAGCGCACACCCAGTGCATCGATTGCCACCGCAAACGGCTGGCCGAGAGCAAGGACGCCGGGCCGGCGACGTGCGGGGGGTGTCACGACGCGGCCGTGCAGCGCAAAATCGCCAAGGTCAAGGACGTGCCGCGCCTGATGCGCGGCCAGCCGGATGTCACCATCGTCCAGGCGGTTCAAGCGCGACGGGCAGCCGGTGGCCCCCTTCACGCGCATGAGCGTCGTGCCCTTCAACCACGTCGCCCACGAGGGCGCCAACGACACCTGCCGGGCGTGCCACCATTCCTCGATGGACGCCTGCGGCAAGTGCCACACCCTTCAGGGGTCCAAGGACGGCAAGTTCGTCAACCTGCAGACCGCCATGCACCGCGCCAGCGCGCAGGCCAGCTGCGTCGGCTGCCACGACGGCGCCAAGGCGCGCAAGGAGTGCGCCGGCTGCCATGCGACGATGGCCCGCAAAGACCCGCCGGAGCTGTCGGGCTGCGTCAGCTGCCACATGCCCAAGCCCGCCGCGGCGACGCCGGAGACCGCGCCCAAGGACATGGCCGCCATGCTGCTGGCGGCGCGCAAGCCGGTGACGGCGACGTTCGCGGACGAGGACATCCCGGAGACGGTCGAGATCAAGTCGATCAGCAAGCAGTACCAGGCGGCCAGGATGCCGCACCGCAAGATCGTCCAGACCCTGGTGAAGAACATCCAGGGCAACACGATCGCCGGCGCCTTCCACCGCGACCCCGGGACCGTCTGCCAGGGCTGCCACCACAACAGCCCGGTGGCCAAGAAGCCGCCGAGCTGCGCGAGCTGCCACGGCCAGCCGTTCGACGGGCGCAACCTCACCCGGCCCGGCCTCCAGGCGGCCTACCACCTGCAGTGCATGGAGTGCCACGGGGTCATGGGGCTGGACAAGCCGACGGCGACCGACTGCACCGGCTGTCACAAGGACAAGATCTGAACCCGCAACGGGTGAAAGGGTAAGCGCCATGTCAATCTCACGCAGATCGTTTCTCGGCTGGTTGGGCGCCGCGGGGGCCGGGGGGTCGATGGCCGCCGGCCCGGCGCGGGCGGCCGGCAACGGCCAGTTCGCCGGCTATCCCGAGTCGCTGGGCGTGCTGTTCGACGTCACCCGCTGCATCGGCTGCCGCAAGTGCGAGGAGGCCTGCAACAAGGTCAACGAGCTGCCCGCCCCGGCGAAGCCGTTCGGCGACCTCGCGGTGATGCAGACGCGGCGGCGCACCGATGCCAAGAGCTACACCGTGGTCAACCGCTACGAGAACGTTCCGGGCGCGAAGGGACCGCTCTACCGCAAGATCCAATGCAACCACTGCCTGGAGCCGGCCTGCGCCTCCGCGTGCTTCGTGCGCGCCTTCACGAAAAACCCGAACGGCGCGGTCACCTACGACGAGTCCGTCTGCGTGGGGTGCCGCTACTGCATGATCGCCTGTCCCTTCGAGATCCCGACCTACGAGTACGACCGGGCGCTGGAGCCGCGCATCATGAAGTGCACCTTCTGCCAGCCGCGACTGGCCAAGGGGCTGCTGCCCGGCTGCGTCGAGATCTGCCCGGTGGAGGCGCTGACCTTCGGGCGGCGCCGCGACCTCATCCGCATCGCCCACGAGCGCTTCGCCCAGTTCCCCGGCCGGTACATCGACGCCATCTACGGGGAGAAGGAGATGGGCGGCACGGCCTGGATGACCATCTCCGGGGTGCCGTTCCGCGAGCTGGGCCTGCGCGAGGACCTGGGGGTCACCCCGGCCCCCGAGCTCACCAAGGGCGCGCTGAGCGTCGTGCCGATCGTGGCGGGCATGTGGCCGGTGCTGCTGACCGGGATCTACGCCATCTCCCAGCGGCGGGACAAGATCGCCCGCGAGGAGCAGGCGGCCGCCGTGGCGGACGCCGTGGGCAAGTCCCAGGCCGAGGCCAAGGCCAAACTCGCCGACGCGCTGGCGAAGGCCGAAAAGGACAAGAAGGCCGCGATCGACAAAGAGGTTAAAAAGGCCCTGGACGCCGCGAAGGCTGCGGCCGCCGCGGCGGCCGCAGGCACGCCGGCCGACGCCCCCCCTTCGAAGGTCAGCTGAGGAGAACGCCCCATGCAGCCGAAATTCACGCTTCAGAAACCCGCCCTGACGCCCTTCAACGTGGTGGCGGGCATCATCGTCGCGGTCGGCCTGGTCATCACGGTGATCCGCTTCACCAAGGGGCTGGGGGCCACGACCAACCTGTCCGATTACAACCCCTGGGGCATCTGGATCGGGTTCGACCTCCTGGTCGGCGTCGCGCTCGCGGCCGGCGGGTACGTCACCTCCGCCGCCTGCTACATCTTCGGCCTGAAGCGGTATCACTCGGCCGTGCGGCCCGCGATCCTGACGGGGTTCCTCGGGTACGCCCTGGTGGTGCTGGCGCTGAACTACGACGTGGGCCGGCCCTGGCGGCTGCCCTATCCGTTCGTCGTCCAGCAGGGCACGACCTCGCTGCTGTTCGAGGTGGCCGCCTGCGTCGCCCTGTACCTGACCGTGCTGTTCATCGAGTTCACGCCGGCCGCCATGGAGTGGCTGGGGCTCAAGCGGGCGCGCAGCATCGTGGTCAAGCTGACCCTGGTGCTCACCATCTTCGGGGTGATCCTGTCGACCCTGCACCAGTCTTCGCTGGGGGCGCTGTTCCTGATCGCGCCATCGAAGCTTCACCCCCTGTGGTACTCCCCCTATCTGGCGCTCTACTTCTTCGTCTCCAGCATCATCGCCGGGCTGTCGATGGTGATCTTTGAAAGCAGCCTGTCGCACCGCTACTTCCACGACCGCATGGACGCGACCCACGTGCGCGAGGCCGACGGGGTGACGCTCGGTTTCGGGAAAGCGGCCGCCTGGGTGCTGGCGGGCTATTTCGTGATCAAGCTGGTCGGCCTCGCCCAGACGGACGCGTGGCGGTACCTCGGAACGGGGTACGGCCTGTGGTTCCTGGTGGAGATGCTGGGCTTCGTGCTGCTGCCCTGCATCCTCTACGGGATCGGGGCGCGGGAGCGGAACCTGAAGCTCATCCGCCGGACCGCCGGCCTGGACCGTGCTCGGGGTCGTCGTCAACCGCTTCAACGTGGGGCTGATCGCCTTCAACTACCACCTGCCGTCCAGCGAGCGCTACGTCCCGCACTGGATGGAGATCGGGATCTCGCTGTTCGTGGTGACCCTCGGCGTGCTGGCCTACCGCTTCATCGTGACGCACATGCCGATCCTCTACCAGCACCCGGACTACGACGCCCACTGACCCGCGCGCCCGAGGCGACGCGATTTCGGCCGGGCGGAACCTGCCCGGCGCTGACCCTGCGAAGGACTCTATGGACAACGCGATCCACACCCTGCACCAGTTCATGCTCCGCACCGAGAGCCTCACCTACATCCTGGTCGTGGCGGCCCTGGTCGGGTTACCGTTCTTCTGGCGGTTTCTGAACGAGCGGGACGACGACGGCGGCGACGGGGCCGGCGGGCCGCCCGCGGGACATCACCATTGAGCGGCATTGCCGCAGCGGAGACCCACGCGCGACATTCGCCCCGGCGCCGCGTTCGGGGGCGACGGTTGAAAAGGAGCTGTTATGTATGAGTTTGTGACCGGACCGCTGGCCTGGCTGGCCTTCGCCGTGTTCTTCGTCGGGATCGTCGTGCGCCTGGTGATGTACGTCCGGGGGCTGGACTGGAAGCTCGACCGCGTGACGTATTCGGTCAATACCGCCTACGGGGTGCGCGGTGCGGTGCGCTCGGTCGCCTTCTGGCTGACGCCTTTCGGCAGCCACGGCTGGCGGGCGAACCCGATGTTCACGGTCTTCGTCTTCGTGATGCACATCGGGCTGATCGTGACCCCGCTCTTCCTGCTCGGGCACAACCTCCTGCTGCAGGAGCGCTGGGGGGTGAGCGGGTGGTCCCTGCCCGGGCCGCTGGCCGACGACATGACGGTCGCCGTTCTGATCTCCATCGCCATGCTGGCGCTGCGCCGCATCGCGCTGCCCGAGGTGCGCATCATCACCAGCGCCTACGACTACCTGATGCTGGCCGTCGCCGCGGCGCCCTTCGTCACCGGCCTGATGGCCCGCTATGCCTACGCGCACAGCGAGCCGTGGCTGATCGTTCACATCCTGAGCGGCGAGCTCTTCCTGGTCGCCATTCCGCTGACGAAGCTGTCGCACTTCGTGCTCTTCTTCGCCACCCGCGCCCAGCTCGGCATGGACTACGGCATCAAGCGCGGCGGCATGAAGAGCAAGGGCATCAACTGGTAACCGGTTCCCGAACTGCAACGCCAAAGGAAGACGCCATGCCGGAAGGAATCCTCTGCAACAAGAACAAGGTGACGACCCTCGAGCAGCTGCAGGCGCTGCTGGCCGACAAGAGCGGCAAGCAGTACTACGAGGAGATGAACCATCTCGAGGTGGACGCCAAGGCCCTGTGGGACCTCGTCCAGAAGACCTGCAAGTCCAGGCTCCGCACCTGGCTCGAGATCTGCACGCACTGCGGCCTGTGCGCCGACAGCTGCTTCTACTATCTGGCCAACGGCAAGGACCCGAAGCAGGTCCCGTCCTACAAGATCCAGAGCACGCTCGGGGAGATCATCCGGCGCAAGGGTCAGGTGGACAACGCCTTCATGCAGATGGCGATGGACACGGCCTTTTCCAAGTGCACCTGCTGCACCCGCTGCGGCGTGTACTGCCCGATGGGGATCGACACCGGGGTCATGTTCAGCTACCTGCGCGGCCTGCTCTTCTCGCAGGGGTTCACCCCCTGGGAGATGAAGATCGGCACCGGCATGCACCGCGTCTTCCGGGCCCAGATGGACGTCTCGACCGAGGACTGGGTCGAGACCTGCAACTGGATGGCCGAGGAGTCGGCCGACGAGTGGCCGGGGCTCGAGATCCCGATCGACAAGGAAAACGCGGACATCATGTACACGGTGAACGCCCGCGAGCCCAAGCACTACCCGGACGACGTCGCCCAGGCCGCGATCCTCTTCCACCTGGCCGGCGAGAACTGGACGGTCCCGAGCGAGGGCTGGGAGGAGACGAGTCTCGCCATGTTCGCGGGCGACTGGGAGGCCTGCAAGCTGCAGGTCGAGAGCGTCTACGCCGCCATGAACCGCCTGAAGCCCAAGCGCATGGTGGTGACCGAGTGCGGGCACGCCTACCGCGCGACCGTGATCGAGGGCCCGTACTGGGCCGGCCTCACCACCGGCAAGCCGCCGGTCGAGAGCCTGCACTACGTCGAGTGGGTGGCCGAGGCGCTGCGCACCGGCAAGCTCAAGATCGACCCGGCCAAGCGCATCAAGGAGCCGGTGACCTACCAGGACTCCTGCAACTACATCCGCAACGGCGGGTCTGTGGGACGCCGCGCGCTACATCATGAGCCAGATCGCCGAGGACTTCCGCGAGATGACGCCCTCGCGCGAGCACAACTTCTGCTGCGGCGGCGGCGGCGGGCTGAACGGCATCGGCCGCTACCGGGAGCAGCGCAACGTCGGCCTCAAGGTGAAGCGCGACCAGATCCTGCGCACCGGCGCCAAGCTCGTGGTCGCCCCCTGTCACAACTGCTGGGACGCGATCCGGGACCTGGAGGAGGTCTACCACGTCGGCATCCGCTGGAGCTTTCTCAAGCCGCTGCTGATCAGCATGGTCGAGGTGCCGGAGCACCTCCGGGCGGCCGAATGAGCGACACGGGTTCCGGCCTGTGATAGGGTGGCTCCTCCCTCCGGAAGACGTTGATGAGTCGCGGGCGGGCTGCGGGATTGCCGGTTTCCGATACGGGTGGCGGCGCCTGCATCGGCCCGTCCGAACATCCACCTATTGAAACGACGCGCGTGAGACGATGAACACAGTCACCCTCAAGCCCGACGGCACCCTGGTCCCACCCGAAACCCCGGAGGGCGCCGACCCCATCCGCTATCTCGGCCACAAGGTGGAGCTCGAAACCGGCTACACCCTGCGCAGCTTCTTCCGCATGGTCGAGCGCTACCCGGTCTTCACCCAGCTGAACGCCTTTCTGCCCGAATGCCTGCAGCAGTTCCGGGAGTGCCCCGGCGGCGAGTGCCTGGCGCCCGGCGTCGGCCACCTGGAGTTCTACAAGACGGTCGAGATGATGGGCTTCCCGGGGGAGCCGCGCCTCGAGATCTACGACACGCTCTGCGGCATGGAGGGCTCCGGCATCTGCGAGATCAAGGGCCTGCCGCTCGAGCAGCTGCTCGACATGCCCGTGCGCATCGGCAAGCTGAAGCACGTGGTGTTCGGGGACAAGGTGGACGTGCTGGAGTTCGACACCGTGTTCAACCTCTTCGAGTTCATCCAAGGCATCGTCTGGCAACTGAGCTTTCACCGCAGCCCCAAAGAGTGCGCTCTAAGGAGATGAGCCATGTTCAAAAAACTGCTGTTTGCAACGTCGGCTTCTCCCGCATGTGACAACGCGGCCAAGGTGGCGTTCGACCTGGAGATGAAGTGGGAAGCCAAGCTGTTCATCCTGCACGTGCTGGGGGTCCCCGGCCGGTCCTTCAGCCTCCAGTTCACCGACGTGCGCACCGGTGAGCGCGAGGAGATCAGTCAGGACTACGTCGACTGGGTCAAGGAGGAGATGAACACGACCTACGGGAAGCTGCTCGAGGACAGCAACGCCTCCATCCTCACCGCGATCGGGGACCCTTACCGGGAAATCCTGCGGCTGGCACGCAAGGAGGACGTGGACATGATCATCATGGGCGCCCACACCCGCGAGGAGGAGGTGGGCGCCACGCGGCACCGGGCGGTGACCGGCAACACCATGCGCAAGGTCGCCAAGGCGGCCCGCTGCCCGGTCGTGATTGTGAACCGCCCGTGCACCACCTGCTGGCGGCTGTTCTCCAACATCGTGGTCGGGATCGATTTCTCGAAAGCCTCCGAGTCGGCCTTCCTCTGGTCATACAAGCTCGCGCGCGAGGTCGGGGCCAACCTGCACATCTTCCACGCCGTCGACATCACGGCCGGGGTCCCTGACGCAACCCTCCGGCCAGACCGCCATCGAGCAGCGCATCCAGGAGGCCCGCAAGCGCATCCAGCAGCACATGGTGCCCGACCTGAAAGGCTACGAGAAGCACACGGTCGAAGTGTGGGAGGGGATCCCGTATGTCGAGATCCTGAAGTTCGCCCGCGACCGCCAGGCGGACCTGATCGTCATGGCGCACCACACCCGCGAAATCGACCCGGAGGAGGCCGAGCTCGGCAGCACCGTCGAGCAGGTGGTGCTGCGCTCTTCCTGCCCGGTGGCGAGCGTGAACCACCCGGACAAGGTCAAAGACGTGGCGTGATCGGCCGGACGGGGGAAACGGCGCGTGGCTGGGAAGAAGACCATCCTTTTCGTCGATGACGAGCTCGACATGCGCATCTTCATCTCGACCGTGCTGCGCAGCGAGGGCTACGAGGCGGTGCCGGCGCGCAACGCCGTCGAGGGGATCCAGAAAGCCCGCGAGCTCGGGCCGGATCTCGTCATCATGGACGTGATGATGCCGCAGGCGGGCGGCGTCACGCTCTTTCAGGAGATGCGCCGCGACGAGCGGCTGAGGCATACGCCCGTGATCATGCTCACCGGCGTGAGCCAAAAAGCCTTCGCCCACCACCTGAAGATGCTGACCGTCACCGGCGCCGCGCCCGTGGTCCCGCCCGAAGCCTACCTCGAAAAGCCGCTCGACCCGGCGCGCCTGGTTCAGACCATCCGCGGGCTGCTGCACGAAGCGCCCCCGCCCGAATCCTCCTGAGGTCGTCACCTTTACCCCTCACCCCGGAGACGCATGACCCACACGCTGCTACTGGCCGACGACGAGGAGGGGATCCGCAAGGTGCTCGGTCTCGCGTTGGCCGACAGCGGGTACGAGGTGATGACCGCCGAAAACGGTTTGCAGGCGCTCGACGTGTTTCGAAGCCGGCAACCGGAGATCGTGCTGACCGACATCAAGATGCCCGAGCTGGACGGCATCGAGCTCCTGCGTCTGATCAAGGCCGAACGGCCGGAGACCGAGGTCATCATGATCACCGGCCACGGGGACATGGACCTCGCCGTCGAAAGCCTCAAGCTCGAGGCCACGGACTTCGTGACCAAACCCATCAACGACGATGCGCTGGCGATTGCATTGAAGCGGGCCGGCGAGCGCATCGCCATGCGGCGTGAGCTGCGGGAGCACACCGACAACCTGAAACGACTGGTGCGCAAGCAGGCCGCGCGGCTGGTGGAAGTGGAGCGCCTCGCGGCCGTGGGCCAGGCCCTGAAAGGCATTTCGAACGCCTTCAAGGGCATGGCCGGGGATCTCGAGGGCGGCACCCGGTGGCTCAACGAGATGCCGTGTTTCGTGTCCGTCCACAACCGGGACCTGACCGTGGTCTCCGCCAATTCGCTGTTCGAGGAGCGGCTGGGGGCATCGTCGGGCCGTCGCAGCTGGGAGGCGTACCCCGACCGCTGGGACCAGCCGCTGACCTGCCCGGTGGCCCGGACCGTCGAGTCCGGCCAGGGCCTGCGCAGCCAGGAGGTCATCCGGTACCGGGACGGCAGCCGCTACCTGGTCATGGTGCACACGGTCCCCATCCGCAACGGCCGCGGCGAGTTGGAGCTGGTGCTCGAATTCGCCGTGGACCTGTCGGAGGTGGCGCGGCTGCGGGAAGAGCTGCGAGTCGACCCAGGACCGCCTGGCCGCCCTCGGGCTGATGGTGAGCTCCGTTTCGCACGGGATCAAAGGCGTTCTGACGGGCCTGGACGCCGGCGTCTACCTCATCCGGTCCGGCCTGCGCAAGCAGGACCTGTCCCAGGCGGGAGACGGTCTGGACACCACCCTGCAGATGGTCGAGCGGCTGCGGCAGGTGGTGCTCGACGTGCTGTACTTCGCCAAGGAGCGGCCGCTCTCCTGGCGGCCGATCGACGTGCGACCGTTTGTCGAACGCCTGATCGAGACCGCCGACCCCAAGGCGCGCAAGCACGCCATCGACCTGGCGGCCGAGTGGGCGGGGGATCTCGGCGAGATCGAGGCGGACGAAACCGTTCTGGCGACCGCGCTGTTCAACATCATCGAGAACGCCGTCGACGCCTGCGCCCAGGACCGCCGCCGGCCGGCCCACCGCATCACCGTCCGGGTCAGCGGTCATCGCGCGCATGTGGAGATCGAGATCGCCGACGACGGAATCGGCATGCCCCCCCCGATCAAAGAGAAAATTTTCGACATGTTCTACTCGTCCAAAGGTCATGCGGGCACCGGGTTGGGGCTGTTCATCGCGCGCCAGATGATCCGCCAGCACGGCGGCACCATTCAGGTGGAGTCGACCGAGGGGGTCGGGTCCCGCTTCCGCGTTCACCTGCCGCGCGTGCTGCCCGAGGCCGAGAAGGAACGGCAACCGGAGGCCCCGCCGGCCTGAGCCGCCCCATGCCCCCCGGTTGCCATCCGCCGGGCTTTGCAGTAGAACTCATTCCACTAGGGCGCCCGGCGGACCCCGGCGGTGTCGCCAGGCGCTTCGACCCGCCTACGCCGTACCGGCGCCCCTGACCCGCGTTGTTCGAACCCGGCCCCGTCTCCAGGCCGGCCTGGCTTCGCACCCCCACCATGGGCGGCGTCATGCGCGAGTTTATCACCAAAATCCGCAGCAGCATGGTGTCCAAGCTGATCCTGAGTGTCGGCGCCACGCTGCTGCTGACCATTACCACCTGGTCGTATTTCAGCATCGCCTACCAGAAAACCAGCCTCCAAAACGAGGTCATCTCGCAGACCGAGCGGCTCAGCAACACCATCCGTCTGGGCACGCACTACGCGATGATGCTGAACTCCCGCGACGACATCCACCAGATCATCACCAACATCGCGCGGTTGAACAACATCCAGAACATCCGCATCTACAACAAACAGGGCGCCATCAAGTTTTCCAACCGGACCGAGGAGGTCGAGCAGATCACCAACATCCGTTCGGAGGCCTGCCACATCTGCCACCACTCGGAGCCGCCCCTGGTCGAGATCGGACTTTCCGAGCGCATGCGCTCCTTTGTCACCCCCGACGGGCAGCAGCTCCTGGGGATCATCAGCCCGATCTACAACGAGCCGGGGTGTTCGACCAGCGAGTGCCACTTCCACCCCCCCGACAAGAACATCCTCGGCGCGCTCGACGTGGTGGTGACGCTCGCCGAGACGGAAAAAGAAATCCGCTTCATGGAAAAAGGGGTCATCGGCCTGGCCCTGGCCACCTTCCTCGTGACCTCCGCGATCATCTTTCTCTTCGTCATGCGCTTCGTCAACCGTCCGATCCGGCGCCTGATCGCCGGGACTGCGGCGATCTCCCGGGGGGACTATTCCACGCGGGTGGACGTCGCCCGCCGGGATGAAATGGGCCAACTCGCCGCCGCCATGAATTTCATGTGCCGCGAAATCGGCGCCAAGCAGGTCGAGCTGAACCGCCAGCGGGACGAGTACGAGAGCCTCTTCAACATGGTCCCCTGCATCATCACGGTTCAGGACCGGGATTACCGGCTGATCGCCTACAACCGGGAGTTCGCCCAGGTGTTCGACCCGCAACCGGGCGACTTCTGCTTCGCGGCCTACAAGGGCCGCACCTCCAAATGCCCGAACTGCCCGGTGGAGAAAACCTTCGCCGATGGAGAGAGCCACTACAGCGAGGAGACCGGGATCAGCAAGGAGGGCACCCAGACCTACTGGATGGTGAAGACCTCGCCGATCCGCAACGAAACCGGCGAGATCGTGGCGGCCATGGAAGTGAATCTCGACATCACGCATCTCAAAGAGCTCGAGAAAATGCTCGAGCGTTCGGAGAAGAAATACCACGAGATTTTCAACAGCATCCCCAACCCGGTGTTCGTGCTGGACTGGGAATCCCTGGAAATTCGCGATTGCAACGATGCCGTGCACGCGGTTTACGGCTTCGAGCGGCTGAACATCCTCCACCGCAACTTCACCCAGCTCTTCCCGCAGGATGAGCGCGAGCGCCTGGCCGCGCAGGTCAAACACATGACCTCGATCAACCAGGTCAAGCAGATCCGCAAGGACGGCACCCCGTTCTACGTGGACATGTGGATCTCGCCCGTGGAATACCCCGGCCGCCGGGCGCTGCTGGTGACGACCAGCGACATCACCCAGCGGCTCGAGACCGAGCAGCAGCTCATCCAGATGAGCAAGATGACCACTCTGGGGGAGATGGCGACCGGGGTCGCGCACGAGCTCAATCAGCCGCTGTCCGTCATCAAGACGGCGAGTCGGTTCTTCATCAAGAAAGTGAGAAACGACGAGCCCATCCCCCCGCACCTGCTGTCCACCATGGCCGAGGAGATCGACAGCCACGTGGACCGCGCGAGCAAAATCATCAACCACATGCGCGAATTCGGCCGCAAGACCGACAAGCGGCTCGACCCCATTTCCATCAACGACGTCTTGGCCCGCACCTCCGAGATCTTCAGCCAGCAGCTGAAGGCCCGCGGCATCGACATCGTGTGGGAGCTGGCCGCCGATTTGCCCCGTGTCCGCGCCGACGCCAACCGGCTGGAGCAGGTCTTCATCAACCTGCTGATCAATGCCCGTGACGCCATCGAGGAGAAGGTGCAGGGTCATCCGCACCTGAAGGGCGAGAAGAAGATTTATATCGGGAGCCGGCGCTCGGGCGCACGGGTCCAGCGTGGAGGTCCGCGACACCGGCAAGGGCATCCCGCCCCACTTGATCGGGAAGGTGTTCGAGCCGTTTTTCACGACCAAGGAGGTCGGCAAGGGCACGGGCCTCGGGTTGTCCATCAGCTACCAGATCGTCAAGGACTTCGGGGGCTCCATCCAGGCGGTTTCACGGGAAGGCGAAGGGGCCTGTTTCATCCTCACCTTCCCGGCGGTCGAGGGGTGAACCATGAGCGACGACATCCGTAGCCCGATTCTCCTGGTGGACGACGAGGCGGGGATTCGCACCGTGCTCGGCATCACGCTGGCGGACAGCGGCTACCAGGTGACCACGGCCGAGAACGGGGAGGAGGCGCTGCGCCTGTTCCGGGAAATCCGGCCGGCCATCGTGCTGACGGACATCAAGATGCCCGACATGGACGGCATCGAGCTCCTGCAGCACATCAAGGCGGAGGCGCCGGACACCGAGGTCATCATGTTCACCGGCCACGGCGACATGGAGCTGGCGATCAAGAGCCTCAAGCACGATGCCACCGACTTCGTGACCAAGCCGATCAACGACGATATCCTGGAGATCGCCCTCAAGCGGGCGCGCGAGCGGATTGCCATGCGGCGGCAACTGCACGAGTACACGCACGAGCTCGAGCGGCTCGTGGAGGAGAAGGCGCGCCGCCTGGTCGAGGCCGAGCGCATGGCCGCGGTCGGGCAGACCGTGGCCGAACTGGCCCACACCATCAAAAACATCGCCAACGCCTTGAAGGGCAGCATCTACGTGCTGGGCAAGGGCATCGAGCTCGACGAGCGGGAGTACCTCCTGGAAGGCTGGCGGATGGTCGAGAGCAACGTCGGGAAGATCAAGGACCTGTCGCTGGACCTGCTGCACTACGGGAAGTACGGCCGGCTCTGCCTGCAGAGCTGCGACCCGCGCACGCCGGTGGAGGAGGCCCTGGGCCTGATGCGCGACCGCGCGGCCGCATACGGGGTGGAACTGGCCGCCGAAACGGGAGAGGGGCTTGTGCCGGTCGAAATGGACCCCGAGGCGCTCCAACGCTGCCTGGTCAACCTCGTCGACAACGCACTCGACTCCTGTCGCATTCGCCCGGGCACCCGCGTCCTGCTGCGGACCCTGCCGTATCAAACGGGCGGGGTGGAGTACCACGTGGTCGACAGCGGCTGCGGCATGGACGAGGCGACCCGCACGCGTCTGTTTCAGAGTTTCTTCAGCACCAAGGGGACCGAGGGCACCGGCATCGGATTGATGATGGCCAAACGGATCGTCGACCAGCACGCGGGCACTATCGAGGTGCACAGCCGCCCCGGCATGGGAACGACCGTGGTGGTGCGGCTGCCCGGAGGGCGGCGGCTTATAGGGCGGGGTCAGCCGATCGTGTTCTTGACGATGCCGATCAGCTTCTCCGGGTCGAACGGCTTCTTGACGAACGCCACCGCATCCTTGACGGCGTGATCCCCGTCGATGCCGCTGATGACGATCACCGGGATCTCGCGCAATTCCTTGTCCTGGCGCAGCCTGCGGTAGAACCGCGGGCCCCACTCTCCGGGCATCTGGATGTCCAGCGTGATCAGGTCGGGCATTTCGCGGCGCACGAGCTCGAGCCCCTCCATGCTGCTCGAGGCGTTGCAGGTGGCATAGCCGTTGTCGCTGAACACCGCCTGCAGGTACTTGACGATGATGGGGTCGTCGTCGACGATCAGGATCTTTTTGGGCATGTGCGGCCCCTCATGGGTTTAAGGGTTTTCGAAACACGGCGCTCCCACGCGCGCCGGATGACGGCCCGCAGGGGGTGTTCGCCCCCTCCGGTTGCGTGAGCGCCGACCGGGCTGCCGCGGGCTACCGCCGCGCGTGGCACTCCCCGCACATCACCGGGCCCTTGGTGTGCGTCTGGTGACACCCCTTGCAGTTCAGGTGAAACGCCTTCATCAACCCGGGTTTACGCCCCTCATCCTGGAGCCCGTGGCACTCGGAGCACGACCTGTCCTCAGAGGACTCGTCCGGAATCCGTTGACCGTCGTCGCCGTAGACGTGGTGGCACTCGTTGCAGGCGTCGAGCTTGGCCATTTCGTTGTGTGCGTCGTGTACGAAGGCCACCGGCGGGCGCTGCGCGTTCGGGAACGCATCCGGACGAAGAATTTTCAGATTCTCCTGCGAACTCACGCCGGCCGCCGATAGAAGCGCGGCGACCACCGCGATGACCCCGACGATACTCGTGCGTTTCATGGTGCGTCTCCTCACCCGCGGTTATGCCGCTCCCGCCTTGACCCGCACGCCCTTCTTGGCGAGCTGTTTCCGGTTCTGCTGCGCGGTCTTGCGTTTGCGGGCCGACCAGGTCCGGATCTTCGTCATGGCCTGGGTGGCAAAGCTCGGGTTCACCGTGCGGCTGAACTCCTCCAGTTTGCCCGCCCCGGCGGCATCGGCAAACGCCGCCCGGCCCAGGGGCGAGCGGGCCACCACGGTGGTCCAGCCCTCCTCGGCGCCGATTCCGCCGAAAGCGATGTCCGCGAACTCGGCCGTGTAGTCGGGGCAGTAGCGGCATGCGTGGCGGCGCATGAAATCGAGATCGTCCAAGGCGATGCTGCGGGTCGGTCCGCTGCGGAGGTGAAGCTGGAGATCGTCCTTGATGTTGATCTTGCGGACGTCGTCCCAGGCGAACTCGCCGAGTTCCGCCAAGCGCTGTCGCTGCTCCTCCCCGAAGGTGAAGTTGCCCGAACAGAAGAGCCCCAGGCAGATATGGACGGCGTCGGCGGGAACGAGGCCGAGCGTCTGCATGCGGCGGACGGACTTGACCTGGCAGGGCGTCCCCACGAAGGCGACCCGCTTCAACCCCTTCTTCAGCATGGGGTCGAACTCCTCGATCTGCGAGTGGGTCATGTAGCGGTCCCCGAAGTCCTTCATGCCGTGCGAGGTGTCGAAGAAGAAGCCGGCCGCCTGCTTGATCTCCTCGGTGGTCGTCGCCAGAAACGGGCGGCGCCGGAACGGCCCGTCCTGCTTGGTGACGATGGCCCCGTCGATCCGCCCGCGCTCGAGCAGGTGCAGCAGCAACGCGGTCACGACGCCGCCGTCCGTGGCCGCGCGCCGAACGGCCGGGTCGGCGGCGCGCGCAACGGTGGTCTCGATCACGCGGCCGATGGGCGCCGTCCAGCCCACGCGCTCGCGGGTTTCCTTCTCGAGCTCGTCGATCTCGGGGCAGATGGCATGGCACAACCCGCACTCGATGCACTTCTCGATTTCCCCGTAGCGCGGCTTGCCGTCGGCGTCCAGCTCCAGGGCGCCGTAGTTGACGGAGCTGCAGAAGGTGACGCACCCCCCGCAGCGGTGGCATAATCCGGGTTTCTGGACATCCTGAATCAGGTCGAAGAATGTTTTCATGCCTCCTCCTTCCGTCGTTTCGCCGAGGGCTGGGGTTCAGGCGGGTTTGTCCATCACCTCGTAGAGAATGTCCCCCAGGAACTTGGTTTCGACCCCGAGGTCGTAGTGGTGGATGATGTCTTCGATGCCGCTGTGACAGTTGTGACAGGGGGTGATCACCACTTTGGCGCCCTTCACTTTGGCCGCCGATATCTGCTCGGCCTTGACCCGGGTGCTCTCGATCCGCCCTTTTTTGTAAGGCGGGCCGCAGTTGATGACGCCGCCGCCGGCCCCGCAGCAGTAGTTGTGCTCGCGGTTGGGTTCCATCTCGACGAAGTTCGCGCACATCCGGCGGACGACCTCGCGGGCCTTTTCGTGCAAGCCGGCGCCGCGCGAGACGTTGCAGGGATCGTGCAGCGTCACGGTGTCCTCGAATTTCCGGGCGATGGTGATGCGGCCCTGGGTCAGCAGCTCATGGTAAAAGTCGATGGCGTGCACAATCGGGATCGGGGGCATGCTCCATCCCAGCCAGCGGTTGCCCACGTCGTAGACCGAGCGGAAGGCGTGGCCGCACTCCCCCATGACGATGCGCTTGACCCGCAGCCGGGCGGCGGTTTCGAAGTGGGCGCGTTTGATGCGGCCCATGATCTCGTTGTCGCCGGTGAACATGGCCATGTCGCTGTTGTCCCAGCCCGGAGTGGCCGGCATCGTCCAGTTGACTCCGGCCACGTTCATGATGACGGCGGCCTGATAGATGAGCTGGGCCTGGAACTTCGGCTCGGGGCCGATCACCGAATACATGATGTCGGCCCCCTCCTTGTCGAGCGGGATGCGCAGCGAGGGAAGCTCCGCCTGCGCTTCCTCTTCCTGCCACTGCAGCGTGTCGATCCACTCGTCGTCCTTGACCCACATCTGGTTGAACGTGGCGGCGTGGCTGTGGGCCGTGTCCTGGATGTAGAGCGGGGTGACGCCGAGCAGATGGCAGATGCGCCGGACCACCAGCATCAGGTAGGCCACGTCGATGCCGAACGGGCAGTACATGGCGCAGCGCTTGCAGAGGTTGCAGTGCGTGGAGGCGACGATGCGCGCCTGGCGGATGAACGTCGGGGCTGACCTTCCCGTCCCGGCGCAGCATTTCCCAGAGGGTCTGCTTGACCTTCCCCACCGGGGAATACCGGGGGTCGCGGTCGCGCGAGAGGAAGAAGTGGCAGGCATCGGAACACAGGCCGCAGTGCACGCAGGTGTCGACGTAGGCCTTGAGGCGAGCGCCGGTTTCGGAGTCGATCACCCGGCGGATCACCCGGCGGATCTTCTCCTCCGTCAGGCCGGCCACGCCGCGCTCCAGCCCCTCGTCCCGCATCGGGTCCTTCGGCTTGCCTGCTTCAGTGGCCATCGGCGTCGATCTCCATCCGGTTCCCCCGGACTCGGGCCCAGGGAATCAAAGGGGGGCGTGTGCCGGGCTGCGTTCCGCGATCCCGGGCCGGTTCACCAGTCGCGGGCATGGCGCACTCCCCCGAACTCGCTGCCCATGTACGCCCGGGTCAGCGGTGCATAGAGCATGTGGCGGATCCGCGTGAAGGGAATGGCGACGAGCATGGCCTCCCCGGTCAGAACGTGCAGCAGCGTGAAGAGCCGCACGTCGAACCATTGAAAGTAGGCGATCAGCCCCGTTGCGAACGGGGCGACCGTGAGCACGAGGATCACATAGTCGGAGGCCGAGGTCACGTAGGCGACCTCCGGCACGACCCGCCGCCGGATGCCGAAGAACAGGCCTCCGCCGATGACGACCAGCGACATGCCGACGGCCAGTCCGTCCGGAATGGCCCGCCAGCTCAGGTTCCACGCCTCGTCCCACAGGACGATGTGCGCCAGCAGGAAAATGGGCGTCAGCACCAGGCAGATGTGAAAGGCGAAGGTGACGACCGTGAGCCAGGGGTGGAGGCGCCACGTCGCCGTGCCGAAGGGCGTCAGCCAGTGCAGAATCGACCGCAGGCCGTAGGGGAGGCTCATGTAGGAGTAAATGAACCGTTCCTTGCGGTGGACCATCCGGACGAGCTGGGCCAAGCGGAACAGGCTGCCGCCGATGAAGATGATGAACGCCGCCCACACGAGCGGGCCGGTGGCCCAGCGGTAGAGTTCGCCCATGCGCCCCCCTATCCGGTGATGTCGGCAACCGGCATGACCCGCCGGAAGTAGGTTCCGCCTTCGATGGTGCGCAGCAGCAGGCTGCCGCCGTCGGGGCTGAAAACCGGGTCCCAGGCCGCCTCGCAGTCCCGCGCCCACACCCGGTCGTCGACGGCCACGGTGTACACTCCCTGCCGCTGGACCGCGGCCGCCAGGTGCCGGCCGTCCGGTGAGAATACGGGTTTCCGCACCATGTCGAAGGTGGTGTGCCAGAGCCGCCCATCGGCTCCCAGGCTCCATCGCCCCCGGTCCTTGACGGCCGCGGCGACGCGGGCCCCGTCCGGGCTGAACACCAGGTCGGTCACCATCTCGCCGACGGTTACCGGCCAGGGGACCCCGTCGACCGCCACCGTCCAGCGGCCGAAGCTCGGGGCGACGATCGCGGCCAGGCGCCGGCCGTTCGGAGAAAATGTCAGGTGCCAGAGTTGGACGAATCGCCGTTCCCAGATCTCCCGGCCGTCCTGGGCGAGCGCCCACTTCCCCTGGATGCGCACCGGTGCGGCCACGGTTCCGCTGCCGGGATTGAACACCGGCTCCCAGACGCCGCCGAACGTCTGCCCCCAGGGGGTCCCGTTGACGGCAATGGTGTAGTCGTAGAGGCTGAGGCGGGTTTCGGCCGCCAGCGAGGCGCCGTCCGGGCTGAAGGCGGTCTTCCAGACGTTGACGAAGTTCTTGCCCCAGGGGGCTCCGTCGGCAGCCACCGTGTAGAGGCCCTGCTGGTATTTCTGGAGGTCCGCCTCGCCCAAGGGTTCCGCCTGGACCACGGCTGCGGTGTGCCTCCCGTCCGGGCTCAACGCGGGGTGGGTGAGATTGGGGTAGGTGGTCTCCCAGGGCAGGTCGTCGCAGGCCATCCCGTAGGCCATGTCCTGCTGGAAAGCGACTGCGATGTGCCCGCCGTCCGGGCTGAAGAGGGTGTTCCAGGCGTAGCCGAAACGGTTTCCCCAGGGGACCCCGTCGACGGCGACCGTCCATTCCCCGCCCGTGGACACCAGGGCGCACAGCCGGCCGTCGGGAGCGTAGCGCAGGTGCCACATTTTGTCGAAGCGCTCGGGCCAGAGATCGCCGTCAACGCAGGCCGCAAACTCGGACTCGCCGGTCTTCACAATGGCCGCCACGTGCTCGCCGTCCGGTGCGGCCTGAAATTCATGCACCGATTCGAACCGGTCGGCCCAAGAGGACAGGGGGGTGTCTTTTACGGAAGAGGACCAGTCCCTGTCGCCCGGAACGCTCATGGCAGGCTCCTGTAATAAGAGAAGGGAGGTAACGGTCTGCGGCCATCCGGGCGGCTCCGGCCCGCAACGGTCTCGTTTTCAGAGGCATCCTGTCGGGGGAAGAGGGCAGAAAACGGTCGCAGTGACCCCACGCATACGCCTGCGTCGGGCAAAATGCAAGCCCTCTTCTTTATTGGAAAATTGCCTTGACACCCTCGGCCCGCATTGGTAACAATAAAACCTTTTACAGGCTGACGATGCTGCCGTGAGGTGCGCGCATGGACGAGTTCAAATTCCAGGAGATGTTCCCGCTCGCGGGGGACCGGACCGAGTACCGTCGGCTGACCGAAGGCCACGTGTCCACGGTCAGGCTCGAAGGGGCCGACATCCTGAAGGTGGCGCCCGAGGCGCTGACGCTGCTGGCGCGGCAGGCGTTCACCGACGTGGCGCACCTCTACCGTCCCTCGCACCTGAAGCTGCTGGCGCAGGTCTTCGAGGACCCGGAGAGCTCCGCCAACGACCGCTACGTCGCGCTCGAGCTCATGAAGAACGCGGTGATCGCGGCCGAGATGGTCTTCCCGATGTGCCAGGACACCGGCACGGCCATCGTGATCGGCAAAAAGGGCCAGCGGGTCTTCAGCGGCGACCGCGACGAGGAGGCTCTCACCCGCGGGGTCTTCGACGCCTACACCGGCGGCAACCTGCGCTACTCGCAGAACGCAGCGCTCACCATGTACGAGGAGGTCAACACCCGCTGCAACCTGCCCGCCCAGGTGGAGCTCTGCCGCGGTCGCCGGCGACGAGTACCGCTTCCTCTTCATCGCCAAGGGCGGCGGGTCGGCCAACAAGACCCTCCTGTTCCAGGAAACCAAGGCCGTCCTCAACCCCAAGACCCTGGTCGACTACCTGACGGGCAAGATGAAGACGCTGGGCACCGCCCCCTGCCCGCCCTATCACCTCGCGGTGGTCGTCGGCGGGACCTCGGCCGAGCTGACCCTGAAGACCGTCAAGCTCGCCTCGGCCGGCTACCTGGACGGCCTGCCCACCAGCGGCTCGTCCGCCGGGCATGCCTTCCGGGACCTCGAGCTCGAGGCCGCGCTGATGAAGGCCGCGCGCGGCATCGGGCTGGGGGCCCAGTTCGGCGGCAAGTGGTTCTGTCTGGAGACGCGCGTGATCCGTCTGCCGCGGCACGGCGCCTCCTGCCCGATCGGGCTGGGGGTCAGCTGCAGCGCGGACCGCAACGTGAAGGCCAAGATCACGCGCCAGGGAGTTTTCCTCGAGCAGTTGGAAACCGACCCCGCGCGCTACCTGCCGGCGGTCATGCCGGAAACGGCCGCGGCCGTGCCCGTGAACCTCGACCGGCCCATGGCCGAGATCCGCGCCCAGCTCAGCCGCTACCCGGTCGCAACCCCGCTCCTGCTCTCGGGCCGGATCGTGGTCGCGCGGGACATCGCCCACGCCAAGCTCAACGAGCGGCTGGAGCGGGGCGAGGGCCTGCCCGACTACTTCAAAAACCACATCGTCTACTACGCCGGCCCGGCCAAGACCCCCGAGAGCTTCGCCGCGGGGTCCTTCGGCCCCACGACCGCCGGCCGCATGGACGCCTACGTGCCCGCCTTCCAGGCCCAGGGGGCCTCGCTCGTGATGCTGGCCAAGGGCAACCGCACCCGGGTGGTGACCGAGTCCTGCAAAACGCATGGCGGCTTCTACCTCGGGTCGATCGGCGGCACGGCGGCGCGCTTCGGCAAGGAATGCATCACCCGCATGGAGGTGCTCGAGTACCCGGAGCTGGGCATGGAGGCCATCTACATGATCACGGTCAAGGACTTCCCGGCCTTCATCATCGTCGACGACAAGGGCAACGATTTTTTCGAGACGATTGTGAAGTGAGGGCTCGACCCTCGACCCCTTGAACCCTCGTCTCATCACCCGACCTCACTACCGTACACCCTCTCAAGGAGACTCGTATGGCCAAGCAGAAAATGAAAACCATGGACGGCAACACCGCGGCCGCGCACGTGGCCTACGCCATGAGCGACGTGGCGACCATCTACCCGATCACCCCCTCGTCGCCGATCGCCGAGGTCGCGGACGAGTGGGCGGCCGCCGGCCGCAAGAACGTCTTCGGCCAGACCATGACCGTCCGCCAGCTGCAGTCCGAGGCCGGGGCGGCCGCCTCGATGCACGGGGCCCTCGCCGCCGGCGCCCTGACCTCGACCTTCACCGCGTCGCAGGGGCTGCTGCTGATGATCCCCAACATGTACAAGATCGCGGGCGAGCTGCTGCCGGGCGTCTTCCACGTGACCGCGCGCGCCATCGCCGCCCACGCGCTCTCGATCTTCGGCGACCACCAGGACGTGATGGCGACGCGGCAGACCGGGTTCGCGATGATCGCCTCGGCCTCCGTCCAGGAGGCCATGGACCTCGCGCTGGTCTCCCATCTGGCGGCGATCGAGTCGAGCCTGCCGTTCCTGCACTTCTTCGACGGGTTCCGCACCTCGCACGAGATCCAGAAGATCGCGGTCATCGAGTATGACGACATGGCCAGGCTGGTCAACCGCGATGCGGTGGCCCGCTTCCAGGCGCGCGGCGCCAACCCGGAGCGGCCGGAGTTGCGCGGCACGGCCCAGAACCCGGACATCTACTTCCAGGGCCGCGAGGCGGCCAACCCCTTCTACCTGAAGCTCCCCGGGATCGTGGTCGAGACCATGAAGAAGGTGGGCGATCTGACCGGACGCCGCTACCGGCCCTTCGACTACGTCGGCGACCCGCAGGCCGAGCGCGTCGTCATCGCCATGGGCTCCGCCTGCGAGACGATCGAGGAGACGGTGAACTACCTGGTCGGCAAGGGCGAGAAGGTGGGGCTGGTGAAGGTCCGGCTCTACCGCCCCTTCGTCCCGCAGCACCTCTTCGCGGCGCTGCCGGCGAGCGCGAAGGCGCTGACGGTGCTCGACCGCACCAAGGAGTCGGGCGCACTCGGCGACCCGCTCTACGTCGACGTCTGCACCGCCTTCATCGAGAAGGGCGGCCCCGTGCCGAAGCTGTTGGCCGGCCGCTACGGCCTGGGGTCCAAGGAGTTCAACCCGGCCATGGTCAAGGCGGTCTACGACAACATGCAGGCCCCCGCGCCCAAGAACCACTTCACGGTCGGGATCGACGACGACGTGACCCACACCTCGCTCGAGGTCGGGCCGACCCTCGAGGCGACGCCCAAGGGCACGGTGCAGTGCAAGTTCTGGGGCCTCGGGGCCGACGGAACGGTGGGTGCCAACAAGAGCGCCATCAAGATCATCGGCGACGACACGGACCTCTTCGCGCAGGCCTACTTCGCGTACGACTCCAAGAAGTCCGGCGGGATCACGATCTCGCACCTGCGCTTCGGGCAGACGCCGATCCAGTCCACCTACCTGATCGACGCGGCCGACTACATCGCCTGCCACAAGGAGAGCTACGTCGACAGCTACGACCTGCTCGAGGGCGTCAAGGAGGGCGGCACCTTCGTGCTCAACTCCCCGTGGACGGTGCAGGAGATGGAGGAGAAGCTCCCGGCCGGGATGCGCCGGACGATCGCGCAGAAGAAGCTCAGATTCTACAACATCGACGCCGTCAAGATCGCCACCGAGGTCGGCCTGGGCGGGCGCATCAACATGATCATGCAGACCGCCTTCTTCAATCTGGCCAACGTGCTGCCGGTCGACCAGGCGATTCTGCGCCTGAAGGACGAGATCAAGAAGATGTTCGGCAAGAAGAGCGAGAAGCTCGTCACGATGAACCACGCCGCGGTGGATGCGACGGTCGCCAACCTGGTCGAGATCAAATACCCGGCCGCGTGGGCCCAGGCCGGCGAGTCGACCGGGGCCGCCAGCAAGGATCCGGACTGGGTCCGGACCGTGATGCGGCCGATCCTGGCGCAGCAGGGGGACAAGCTGCCGGTCAGCAAGTTTACCCCGGACGGGATCTTCCCGATCGCCACCACGCGCTACGAGAAGCGCGGCGTTGCCATCAACGTGCCCGAGTGGATCATGGACAACTGCATCCAGTGCAACCAGTGCGCCATGGTCTGCCCGCACGCCTCGATCCGGCCCTTCCTCGCGACCGAGGAGGAGCTCAAGAAGGCGCCCGCCGGGTTCGAGGCCAAGAAGGCGGTCGGCAAGGAGCTCAAGGACTACAGCTTCCGCATCCAGGTCGACACCCTCGACTGCATGGGCTGCGGCAACTGCGCGGACATCTGCCCGGCCAAGAAGAAGGCGCTGGTGATGAAGCCGCTCGAGACCCAGACCCAGGCGCAGGTCCCGCTCTGGGACTACGCCGAGCAGCTGCCGGTGCGCGACAGCCTGGTCGGCCGCTTCACCGTGAAGGGCAGCCAGTTCTGCCAGCCCCTGCTCGAGTTCTCCGGGGCCTGCGCCGGCTGCGGCGAGACGCCCTACGCCAAGCTCGTCACCCAGCTCTACGGCGACCGCATGATCATCGGCAACGCCACGGGCTGCAGCTCGATCTGGGGCGGCTCGGCCCCCTCGATCCCCTACTGCACCAACCCCAAGGGCCACGGCCCGACCTGGGGCAACTCGCTCTTCGAGGACTCGGCCGAGTTCACCTACGGGATGTTCCTGGGGGTGTTCCAGCAGCGCCGGCAGCTGGCCGAGACCGTGCGCAAGGCGCTCGAGGCGGGCGACGTCCCGGCCGCGGTGAAGACGCCGCTGCAGGGCTGGCTCGAGAACATGCAGGACCCGGCCGCCTCGCGCACCTTCGGCGACCAGTTGAAGGAGCTCCTGCCCAAGCACGCCGGGCACCCGCTGCTCGCCGAGATCCACCGCGCGGCCAAGCTCTTCACCAAGAAGTCCTTCTGGGTCTTCCTCGGTGACGGGGCGGCCTACGACATCGGCTTCGGCGGTGTCGACCACGTCATGGCGGCCGGCGAGGACATCAACGTCTTCGTGTTCGACACCGAGGTCTACTCCAACACGGGCGGGCAGTCGTCCAAGGCCACCCCGACCGGGTCGGTCGCCAAGTTCGCGGCCTCGGGCAAGAAGACGCCCAAGAAGGACATGGGCCAGATGATGATGTCCTACGGCTACGTCTACGTCGCCAGCGTGGCGATGGGCGCCAACAAGAACCAGATGATGAAGGCGATCACCGAGGCCGAGGCCTACCCGGGGCCCTCCTTGATTCTGGCCTACGCCCCGTGCATCAACCAGGGCATCCTGGTCGGGATGGGCAAGACCCAGCTCGAGGAGGACCTCGCGGTGAAGTCCGGCTACTGGCCGCTCTACCGCTACAACCCGCAGCTGGTGCGGGAGGGCAAGAACCCCTTCGTCCTGGATTCGAAGAAGCCGGACGGCAGCCTGCGGCAGTTCCTCGAGGGCGAGATCCGCTACGCCTCGCTCAAGAAGACCTTCCCGCAGGAGGCCGAGCGGCTGCACGCGACGCTCGACGAGTGGGTGAACACCCGCTACGAGCACTTCGCGCGCATCGCGGGGTTCGGCGCCGCCCCGGCCGAGGAGAAGGCGGAGTAGGGCTCGGAACCTCTACGTCGATCCGGAACAGAGGCCGCCCTGCTGGGTGGCCCTTTTTTGGAGGTGATGCACCGGGAGACAGGATGCAGGTTCAGGGTTACAGGAATATGACGACCGTCCCGGCATCGATTTTGCATCGCTTGGATCCTGAACTCTGATACCTCGAGCTTCGGCTGCAGCAGCACCTGAACTTCAATTTCCATGAACCTCTTCCGGGAACAAAAGGAGAAGACGATGCGCAGAACCGATCGTGAACTGCGGGACCCCGCGGACATCCGGGCCATCCTGGAACAGGCGGACGCCCTCCACCTGGCGCTGGCGGACAACGACATCCCCTACCTCGTGACCATGAACTTCGGCATCCGGCCGGGCGAACCGCTGGCGCTGTACCTTCACTGCGCGCACGAAGGCCGCAAGATCGAGATGCTCAAGCGCAACCCCCGGGCGTGCTTCGGGGTTGATGTCGGCCGCGAGGTCTTCCAGTCCGAGAAGGGCACGAGCTGCGGATACAGCATGCGGTACCGCAGCGTCGTCGGCAGCGGCCGCATGGCGTTCGTCACCGACCCGGCCGAGAAGGTGGCGGGGTTGGCGGCCATCATGGACCACTACGCCCCGGGAACGCACCGGTTCGCGCGACAAGATGGTCGCGACAGACCACGGTCCTGAGGCTGGATGTGGAGGAGATTTCCGGGAAGATGCGCCCCTGATCAAGGGCTGCTGCAATTTTCTGGAACGGGGCTCGGGTCTGGCCCCCAAGGATGGAACAGGCCGGTGGCCGCCTCTCCCCCCATGTCATGGGGAGCCGCGCGACACGGTGGTGCGCGCCGGGGACGGGGACCGGCCGGTGTCTCTGTCTCTAAAGGCGGGGGATCCGCGGCTCAGGGCTCGGAGGGTTTCTCGGCCGGCGTGAGGGCGGGGCCTTGAGGGTCGCCGCTCTGGCCCTCGGCGGCCTCTTCATCGTCCTTGCCTTTGCTCTGCCGGCGCTGCCGCTTCTCTTCCTGTTTTTTCTTTCGCTCGATTTCCTTCTGTCGTTTGGCGAAGCCGTAGTTCGTTCTGGCCATTCCCTCCCCCGGTGGATGCGCAGTTGCTGGATAGAGAGAAAGGGCATCCCCCCGACAGGGGCATGCCCTTTCCACCCGGACATCAGTCCACTTTTACGTTTACGGCCGAGGGGCCTTTGGGGCCCTGCTGAATGTCGAAGGTGACCTTGTCGCCTTCTTTCAGGCTTTTGAACCCGGTGGCGTTGATACCCGAATGATGGACAAACACATCGGGCCCATTTTCCTGCGCGATGAAGCCATAGCCTTTGTCATTGTTGAACCACTTCACAGTTCCATTCGCCATGTGGCATTCTCCTTTCTAAAGAGTTCTCACGGTCACCGCCTGGAGGCTGTCGCTGGAACAAATGGAACGTGAACCTGCCTTCAGAACGAAACCGGTCCGCTGCAGCGAGCAGACCTTTATGATTGAGCGTATCATAGCGCTTACTCCCCTGCGAACGCAAGATCGTTGTGCGTCCGCCCTCCCGAACGTCTTCAGGCCCGGCGCTGCGGGCGCTGATCGGGCCGTCTATCCCGAAATGTGCGCGGGCGCGCGCCCGGTTCGGGAAGTCGTGAATCCGGCCGCGCGGTGTAGTCGAACCCTTGCAGCGTGCGGCTCTGGACGCCCTTCGCGACGAGGCGGCGGATGGCGTTCACCATGGCCGCATCTTCGCCGGTCGTCAGGGTGAAGGCATCCCCCTTGCGCATCATGCGGCCGGTCCGGCCGGTGCGGTGGATGTAGGCTTCCGGGGTGTCGGGCATGTCGAAGTTCACCACGTGCGAGATCAGGGAGACGTCGATGCCGCGCGCGGCGATGTCGGTCGCCACCAGGATCTGGTACTTCCCGGACCGGAAGCCGTCCAGCGCAGCCTGGCGCCGGTTCTGGGACAGGTTTCCCTGCAGGCAGGCCGAGCGGTAACCGGCCTTGCACAGCTTGTCGCTCAGGCTCTTCGTGCGGTGCTTGGTGCGCGTGAAGACCAGCACCGACTGGACCGGGGTCTGGCCGAGCAGCTCCAGCAGCAGCGCGGTTTTCAGCGTCTGCGGCACCGGGAAGATCGTGTGCTGCACGGTCTCGGCCGGGGCCGTTTGCCCGACCTGGACCGTCACCGGGTCGCGCAGGACCTCGTCGGCCAGGCGGCGGATGGGCGGCGGCATGGTGGCCGAAAACAGCAGCGTCTGTCGCCGGGCGGGGATGTGGCGCAGGATGTCCCGGATGTCCGGCAGAAACCCCATGTCGAACATCTGGTCGGCCTCGTCGATCACCAGCGCCTCGATGGACCGAAAATCCGTGTTGCCGCGGCGAATGTGGTCGAGCAGGCGGCCGGGGCAGGCGACGATGATGTCGGCCCTGCCGCGCAGCTGCTTGGCCTGGGGCTCTATGCCGACCCCGCCGTAGACCGTGGCGCTGCGCACCCGCGTGAAGCGCGCCAGCCGGCCCACATCCGCATGAATCTGCTCGACGAGCTCACGGGTGGGGGCAATGACCAGGGCGCGCACCCGGCCGGGTGCGGTCTTGACCAGACGATTCAGCAGCGGCAGCACGAAGGCGGCCGTCTTGCCGGTGCCGGTCTGGGCCAGGCCCAGAACATCCAGGCCCTGCATGACCGGCCCGAGCGCCTGCGCCTGGATGGGCGTCGGCTCGGCGTAACCGGCAGCCTCGATCCCGGAGGCGACCGAGGGGTGAAACTTGAACGATGTGAAATCCACTAAACCTCTTTTCCGTGTACCCATAAAAAAAGCCCCGGAGTCATTCCGGGGCTCACCATGCTTCAGTTTGTACCGGGAACACTTTCGGGCGGGAAGATACATGCTCTCCGCAGTTCTGTCAAGCACCTGTTAAAATTTCACCGACGGCCCTGGGCGGCGATGCGGGTCGCGGGCGGCCGAGGTCCTTCAGGGCGTGGATGCAGGGCTCTGCGGCGAGGGGGTCTCCTCGGCCATTCCGCGGATGCGGCGGCTGTACTCGCCCTGGAGGCGCTCCAGGTATTCGGCATCGACCGGCCCCTTCCAGGTGACGACCTCGCGGAACCGCTTCGGGATGGAGATTTCCTCCGGGCGGTATCCGGTCGCGACCCGCACCCGCCAGCGCTCGCGCTGAATGTGCGCGGACACCGGTCCGACCGCCGCGGCGAGCCCCGTGTAGCCCACGGAGGCGAGGGCCTCCGCGATGCGTGCCTCGGTGTAGACGCCGCGTGCGAACAGACAGGCCACCATCGAGGTCAGCAGGCAGCGGCTGCTCTCGTCCGCGATGAGGAAGTCCACCGCTTTGACGACGTCTTTCTCCTTCTGCTTCTGGTCGAAGGCGTACCCGCCCGCATCCAGGTGGGAGTGGCGCAGCCCGAGCGCCTGCGAGACGAAGAACACCTCGCCCGTGGCGTACCCCGCCATCTCCTGGCCGAGCACGCAGGCGAAGTCCTCCCCGCCGAAGCGTCGGGCCGCCTTCAAGGTCCCGGCGCCCAGCAGCGCGTAGAACTCGTTTTCGCGGCGGGCGAGGTGCCCCATGGCGTTCCGGTAGGCGGCCGCGTCGCCGAAGCGCAATGGCACGATGGTTTCGGCCGTACCGATCAGGCCCTTTTCGGTCGCCTCGGTCGCCCAGGCGAGCGCCACCCCGGCCGACATCACGTCCAGCCCGACCCCGTCGGCTTCCTCCATCAGGCTGAGCGCGGCGAACGGGTCGGTGACGGCCAGCATGCAGCCCACCGCGAAAACCGGCTCGTGATCGTAGGATACCTGCCGGTAGAGGTACTGGTTGGGGTCCATGAACTTTTCGCGCACGAACCCGATGTGGATGCAGCCCACCGGGCACCCGGCACAGGCGGCGTTGCGCAGGAGGGTCTTCGCGGCGAACGCCTCGCCGCTGATCGCGGCGGCCGCGGGGTCGCTCGTGCACTGGAGGTTGCGGAAGGGCAGCGCCTTGATCTCGTTCAGCACGATCACGTTCTCGGCCGTCCCGAGATTGTGGTACTTGGTCATCATCTCGGTGTCGGTCAGCAGCCGGTAGACCTCCTGGAAGAGCTTGGGGTAGTCCTTGCCCTGCGGCAGCGGGAAGGACGCGTCCCCCTGGATCGCGATCCCCTTCAGGTTCTTCGCCCCCATCGCCGCGCCGGCCCCCAGCCGCCCGAAATGCCGGTAGGTGTCCACGATGACGCAGGCCATGGCCGACAGGCTCTCGCCCGCCGGTCCGATGCGCAGGATGCTGCGGTGGCCGGCCCCCGGGAACATGCGGCGGAAGAGCTTGCCCGTGCGGTGGATGTCGAACCCGCGCATGAAGTGCACGTCCTTGAGCTCGATGCGCCGCGATCCGACGCACAGGCAGCTCAGCGTCGGCGCCCGGCCGGTCACGACCAGCGCGTCCAGGTCCGCGAACCGCAGCGAGAGGGCCGAGCGGCCGCCGGCGTGGCTTTCGGCGTACTGGTCGTGGGTAGGGGGACTTGAAGGCGCAGACCGTCTTGCTCATCAGCGGGAAGAGGCCGGTCAGCGGGCCGATCGCGAAGATGAGCGGCTGGCGGGGATCGTCCCAAGGGGCGCCGGGCAGGCCGTAGGTCGAGAACAACAGGGCGGCCAGCCCGCTGCCGCCGGCGCACCGGTCGCGTCCGTCCACCTGAACGATCTCACCCCGCCCGGTCCCCAGCTCCACGTGCAGCACGCGAAAATGGTCGCGGATCATGACTCACCTCCCGCCGCGGCCGCCTCGGCCGGGGCGCCGGGCACCTCGCGCATTTCCAGGCAGTCGTGGGGGCAGAAGCCGACGCAGCGCCCGCAGTGGAGGCACACGTGCGGATCGCTGTCGGCCGTCAGGTACACGGCGTCGACCGGGCAGGCCCGCGCGCACTCGCCGCAGCGGATGCACTGCTTCTTGCGCACCACGACCCCCCCGCCGGCGCGCTGGGTGAACGCGCCGGTGGGGCAGGCGGCCGCGCACGGGGCCGGGTCGCAGGCCAGGCAGGTGCGGGCCTCGAAGCCCGTGGACAGGCCGCCGGCCGAGGCGATGCGGATCCCGGCCGTGTTCCAGGAGAGGTTCTTGTGCACCAGGCGCGCACAGGCGAGCGAACACGAGTGGCAGCCGATGCAGCGCTCCATGTGCGGGGTGGTCAGGATTTTCATGGGGGCTCCGGGGAGGTGGCGTTTGGAGATAAGTTTTAGGTGTTTGGTTTTAAGTGTTAAGAGTTTGGGGCTCGGGCCGCCGGGATCAAGGCGTTTGAGCCATCCGACCACCCAAACACCAAACACTGAACACTTAACACGAAACACATTCCCTTCCCCTGTTCAGGCATCCAGATCCATGATCTCCATGCGGTGGTTGCGCTCGGGGTGCTTGCGCGACGGGCCTTCGGTCAGCACGATGTAGCGGCCGTTCAGACCCTGCGTGTCGCGCCAGTTGCGCCCCCACGCCCGCCAGTGGTCCGGGTGGTCCCGTTCGCAGACCGGGAAGACCCCGTACGAGAACTGCAGGTTCTGGCAGGTCGTGTCCTGAGAGCTGACGGCCGTGACCCAGACCGGCAGGCGGAAGCGGGCGATGCCGCGCGCGGTGGCGCCGCTGTGCGTGGGGGTGATGACGGTCGCCGGCGTGATGCGACGGATGGTCGTGTCCACGCTGGCGGCGACGAGCTCTTCGGCGGTGATCCCGGCGGTTTCGCCGGCGCAGGCATCCTCGGCCCGCGCCGGGCCGAAGCGCGTGCGATGGATTTCGGTTGCGGCCGCGATCTTCGCCAGCATCGCGACCGCCTCCACCGGGAACTGCCCGACGGCGGACTCGCCCGACAGCATCACGCAGTCCGTCCCGTCCAGGATCGCGTTGGCGACATCGGTCGCCTCGGCGCGCGTCGGCAGCCGGTTGGCGATCATGGACTCGAGCATCTGGGTGGCCGTGATGACGGGCTTGCACGCCCGGTTGGCCAGCTGCATGAGCCGCTTCTGGGCAACGGCCATTTCCTCGATCGGGATCTCCACCCCCAGGTCGCCGCGCGCCACCATGATCCCGTCCGCGGCCGCGAGGATTTCGTGGATGCGCTCCAGGGCCCCCGCGCGTTCGATCTTGGCGATGACGAAGGGCGTGTAGCCGAGCTCGGCCGCGGCCGCCCGCACGGCTGCGATGTCCGCGGCGCGGTCGACGAAGGACTGGCTGACGGCGTCCACCCCGTGCCGCAGGGCGAACTCCAGGCAGTCGCGGTCGTGCGGGGTGAAGGCGCTGATCCCCAGGTCGATCCCGGGCAGGTTCAGCCCCTTGCGCGAGCGCAGCTCGCCGCCGACGAGCACCCGGCAGACGACCTCGACCCCCTCCACGCGCACGACGTCGACCTCGATGTAGCCGTCGTTCAGGAACAGCCGGTCGCCGGGGTGGACCGAGGCGGGCAATTCCGGGAAGCTCACGGAAACCCGCTCGGCGGTCCCGACCGCGGTCCCGTCGGTCGTCAGCGTGAACAACGCGCCGGGGGTGAGGCGGACCGGCTCGGCTTCGAACCGCCCGATTCGCATCTTGGGGCCGGGCAGGTCGGCCATGATCGCGACCCGGCGCCCGGTTGCGGCGGCCGCCTCCCGCACCCGGGCAATGGTGTCGGCGTGCCCCGAGAAGTCGCCGTGGGAAAAATTCAACCGGACGATGTTCATGCCGGCGGCCATCAAACGACGCAGAACCTCCGGCGAGTCGGAGGCCGGCCCGATGGTGGCGACGATCTTGGTCTTGTTGAGCGGGAACGGCATGAGTCCTCCGGATGCGTCGGCCCGTAGGCCCGTTAACCCGTTGACCCGTTGCCACGTCCCGTTTCTACGGGCTCAACGGGCAAACGGGTCCACGGGCTTATTGCCGATTGGGGGTGAGCCCGAAAAAAGGGGTCCCACCTCGCTCGCGTTCAGGTCGCCTCGGGCAGGTCGAGGTACGCCCGGACGCCCTGGCCGAACCGCGCGGCGAAGGCGCGGTCCACCTTCTGGACCGGGTTGGCCCCCAGGAAGGCGAGCCGGGCGGAGAGCTCCTGTGCCCGGCGTCCCGGCTCGGGGATGTCCGCGAGCGCGGCGATCTCGTCCTCGACCTCGAAGTACCGTAGCTTGTCCTTGAGCGGCAGCTGCCAGAAGAGCAGAAACCCCCGTTCCGGGAAGTCCACGCCGATCAGCCCGTAGCAGTAGGTCATGAAGGCCTTCTCGATCTGGTGGCAGACCTCGGACAGGCGCTGCTTGGCGGCCGGGAGCTCGCCGATGGGGCAGGGTTTGCCCACCAGCTCGAAGTACATCTTGATCTTCGGCTCGGTGCCGGAGGGGCGCACGGTGATGCGCAGGTGGGTCGTTTCCGGCACGTTGTCCAGCCGCAGGATGATGACGTTGCGGGCGGCGGTGTCGGTCTCGGAGAGATGGGGCTGGGGCGGGCCCTGCCAGCGGTCGACCTTCTCGCGCACGGCAACCGCCCCGATGCGTTCGATCTTCTGGCCGCGGAAGTGGTCCATCATGGCGCCGATCTGCTCCATGCCCTTGGCCCCGAGCAGCCGGATTTCGGTCAGGTAGTTGTGGCAGTACCCGTAGGCGGCGTAGCTCTCGTCGAGCGCGTCGACCAGGGTCCGGCCCCGCTGCTTGAGCTCGGCCGCGTGCTCGGCCAGCCACACGACCGCGCCGGCCGCGTCCTTGTCGCGGGCATAGGCGCCGGTGAGGTAGCCGTGGCTCTCCTCCGCGCCGAAGATGAAGTCTCCGATCCTCCCGGCGCGCTCGAGCGTGTTCATCTCCTCGCCCACGTACTTGAAGCCGACGAGCAGGTCCCCGGTGCACGCGATGCCGTTGGCGCGCGCCATCGTGTCGATCAGGGCCGAGGTGACGTCGGTCTTGACGATCACCCGCTGCGGGGTCAGGCGTCCGGCCGCGCGCAGCTTGCCGATCGCGTACTCGGCGAGCAGGATCGCGATCTCGTTGCCGGTCAGGAAAACCCATTCGCCGCGGTGGGCGACCATCGCGCCGACGCGGTCCGCGTCCGGGTCGGTGCTGACCAGCAGGTCGGCCCCGGTCTGACGCGCGAAGGGCAGGCTCGCCTCGAACGACTGCACCACCTCGGGGTTGGGGATGTTGAAGGTCACGTTCTCGAAGGCGCCGCTCGGGTTGGAGGTCCGCGGGCAGAGGGCGAGCCTGAATCCCAGCTGCTGGAGGACGGGGGCGACGGTCGTCAGCCCGGTCCCGTGCAGCGGCGAGAAGACGATGGACAGGTCGCGCGCGGTCGACAGCGACACGGAGCGCACGGCCGCGTGGTAGGCGCGGTCGATCTCCTCGCCCACGAAGACCACCCGCCCCGCGCGGCAGGCCTCCGCGAAGGGCATGCGGCGGATGGCCCGGACGTTGCGGGTGACCTCGTCTACGAGGGCCTGGTCGTGGGGCGGGATGAGCTGGCCGCCGAACTCGTCGTAGACCTTCTTGCCGTTGTCGGTGGGAAGGTTGTGGCTGGCGCTGAACATGTCGCCCGAGATGGCCTTCAGGTGGCGGATGGCGAAGGACAGCTCGGGCGTGCTGCGCGCGGTTTCGAAGAGGTAGCTCGTGATGCCGTTGGCGGCGTAAACCTCGGCCGCGGCCTCGGCGAGCCGGCGGCCGTCGAGACCCCGGACCGGGTTGGGGCGCCCGTCGTCGTAGACCCCGGTCTGGGTGTAGCGCCGGACGTCGAAGGCCATGACGACCCCGCGCGTGGCGGCCTGCGGCCCGTAGTTCTTCAGCAGGTACTGGGAGTGGCCCTGGGCCGAGGCCTGGATCGTCCAGGGATTGATGCGGTTCGGTCCGATGCCGACCAGGCCGCGCCGCCCCCCGGTCCCGAAGGGGATCACCTGGTAAAACGAGTCGACCAGTACGTCCCACTTGCCGGTTGCGACGAGGGACTCGATCTGCGGGACGTAGTCGGCGAAGGCCGGGTCGTTCAGCCAGGTACCGATGGCCTCGAGAGCGGCCGATTTGACTTTCTCCGAGACATCCAGCCGGGCGATGCCGTCCCGCGCCCGTTCCATCACATTCATGTCGTCCTCTTTCCGCCGTCGCGGGGGAGTGCCCGCGCGCACGTCCTGTCGTGATGAAGTCCCGCCGGGCGGGCTACTTCCGTTTCAGCTGGTTGGCCACGGCCTCCGCGGCCTTTTTCGCGGCCTCGGGGTCGCCGAGGTAGTAGTGGCGCAGGGGCCTGAGCGCGTCGTCGAGCTCGTAGACGAGCGGGATGCCGGTCGGGATGTTGAGCTCGAGGATGTCCGGGTCCGAAACAGCGTCCAGGTACTTCACCAGCGCCCGCAGGCTGTTGCCGTGGGCGGCGATGACGACGCGCTGCCCGGCGGCGACCGCCGGTGCGATGGTGTCGTGCCAGTAGGGCAGGAAGCGGGCGACCGTGTCCTTGAGGCACTCGGTCAGCGGCAGCTCGGCGGTCGTGAGCCCGGCGTAGCGGGGATCGCCGCCCGGGAAGCGCGGGTCGTCCGGGGTGAGCGCCGGCGGACGGATGTCGTAGCTGCGGCGCCACAGCAGCACCTGCTCCATCCCGTGCCGCTCGGCGGTCTCGGCCTTGTCGAGACCCTGCAGCGCGCCGTAGTGGCGCTCGTTCAAACGCCAGCTGTGATGGACCGGGACCCACATGCGGTCCAGCTGCTCCAGCGCGAGCCACAGGGTTTTGATGGCGCGGCTCAGGACCGAGGTGAACGCCACGTCGAACGCGTAGCCTTCCTGTTTGAGCACGCGTCCGGCTTCGACGGCCTCGCTCACGCCTTTGTCCGTGAGCCCCACGTCCGTCCAGCCGGTGAAACGGTTTTCGCGGTTCCACTGGCTTTCACCGTGGCGAAGCAACACCAGCTTTTTCATCTGTGCATCTCCTCCCGCAGCGGGGTGGTGCGGCGTTTGCGCCCGGGCCCGGCGGCCCGGCGGCGGCAGCCCTTGTCTTCAACTCGGATCTGGCCTAAAATAACCCGATCAGCAGGCTGTTGAAAAACCAGTATCGGGCCGTCAGCCAAGGCGTGCGGCGATGGGGGAAGCGCAGCATACGGCCGGTATGTGAGCATTCACCCGAGCCGCGCAACGCCGGATCACGGCCCGAGACGCCGTTTTTCAACAACCTGTTAGGTATTATCCAAATACTGGAGGCCATTGTCAACGCAGTCCTGCCCGCCCTGAAGTGAAGGGCGACGTCCCATCCTGCAGCGCAACGGAGAACCGGTATGGCAGCCGAGCGACAGCCCGACACCGATCCTGCAACGCCCGAGCGCCGGAGGAGCCCTATCCTGCCGGCCATCCTGAACCCTTTCGGGCGTTTCGGCATCCAGCTGAACAACACGCTGGGGGCCATGGCGATCTTCCTGGCCCGCGCCGTCGTGCAGATCTTCCACTACAAACAGATCCCCGAAATCATCAACCAAGTGTACTTCATCGGCGCCAAGTCGGCGAGCATCGTGGCGCTGGTGGGGTTCTTCACGGGCATGGTGCTCGGGCTGCAGCTCCACTACGTCATGAACAAGTTCGGGGCCGTGGGGTTTCTGGGCACGGCCGTGGCGCTGTCGCTCATCCGCGAGCTCGGCCCGGTGCTGACCGCCATCATGATCACCGCCCGGGCCGGGTCGGCCATGACGGCCGAGATCGGGATCCAGCGCATCTCCGAGCAGATCGACGCCCTCTACACCATGCGGGTGGACGCGCTCGGCTACCTGATCAGCCCCCGGATCGCGGCGGCGCTGATCAGCTTCCCGATCCTGACGGCCGTGTTCGACCTGGTCGGCATCCTCGGGGGGTACCTGAGCGGGGTCGTCCTCATGGGCGCCAACCCCGGGTCTTACGTCTACCGCATCGACGCGAGCGTCGATTGGCTGGACGTCCGGGGCGGCTTCATCAAGTCCATTGTGTTCGCGGTCCTGGTCATCACGATCTGCTGCTTTCAAGGCTATTTCACCCACATGCGCCGGGACAGCTACGGGTCCAAGAGCGTCAGCCTCTCGACCACCTCGGCCGTCGTGATCTCCTGCGTCATGATTCTGGTCTCCGACTACGTGGTCACCTCCTTTCTCCTGTAGGCAGAGGACGGCATGGAACGGCAACCGCTGATCGAGTTTCGCAACGTCACGAAACGGTTCGGGGAGAGGACCATCCTGGAAGGGGTCAACTTCAAGATCTACGAGGGTGAGGTCACGACCATCATCGGCCTGAGCGGCACGGGCAAGAGCGTCACCCTCAAGCACATCATCGGGCTGCTCACGCCCGACGCGGGCGAGATCCTCTACCAGGGGGTCCCCATTCAGCGCATGAACCGCCAGGACTGGGACGCCTACATCGGCCGCATCAGCTACATGTTCCAGAACAACGCCCTGTTCGACGCGATGACGGTCTACGAGAACGTCGCCCTGCCGTTGAAGCACACCACGCGCCTGAGCCGCCGGGAGATCGACCAGAAGGTCATGACGCGCATCCAGCAGACCGAGCTGACCGAGGTCGCGCACAAATACCCGTCCCAGATTTCGGGGGGCATGCAGAAGCGCGCCGCACTGGCGCGGGCGCTCGTGACCGACCCGCAGATCGTGCTCTTCGACGAGCCGACGACCGGCCAGGACCCGATCCGCAAGAACGCGATCCTGGGCATGATCGCCGAGTACAAGAAGCGCTTCGGGTTCACCGCGGTCCTCATCAGCCACGAGATCCCGGACGTCTTCTTCATCTCCAACCGCATCCTGGCCCTCTACCAGAAGAAGATCGTCTACGAGGGCCCGCCCGAGGAGCTGGACAACCTCGACCACCCCTTCCGCACCGAGATCGTGCAGAGCCTCGAGAATCTGCAGGAAGACATCACCGGGCTGGTCTCGAGTCGGCACTTCAAGATCCGCTACCAGACGGAACTGGCCCGCCGCGGGGCGGACGAGTCCTACGCCGTGCTGATGTTCAGTTTCGACAACATGGAGGAGGTCAGCTCCGGCCTCGGCCACGACGCCGCGCAGCAGACGCTGCGCTCGCTCGGCAACTACATCCGCAAGCACTTCGGGGCCGTCGGCGGCTTCTCCACGCGCCAGTCCATCAACGAGTTCGCCACGATCCTGCCGTTTTCGGACCTGGACGAGGCCCAGCGCATCCTGGACAAGTTCACGGCCGACTTCCGGGAGCACGGCATGCGCGAGCTGGAGGAGACCTTCCGCAAGGAGGTCCCTTCGGACCAGTGCTTCGACTTCGTGATTTCGGTCGGCATGGCCCAGGGCAAGCCCCAGGTCGAAATCGAGTCGGTCATGGAGTTCGCGCGCTTCGACAAGAAACCCATTGCCCAGTTCACGTGCGACACGCGGAGGTGATTCGGCATGCAGAAATATTCCAAGGAAACCCTCGTCGGCATTTTCGTCCTGGTGGGGCTGGCCTGCATCGGCTACATGACGGTAAAGCTCGGGGACGTGAGTCTCTTCCAGGACGACACCTACCCCCTGACCGCACGCTTCAGCAAGGTGACGGGGCTGCGCAACGGCAGCATCGTCAACATGCTGGGGCTCGAGATCGGGCGTGTCGGCAAGCTGACCATCGACCAGGAGAAGCAGCAGGCCGTTGCGGAGCTGCGCATCCAGAAGGGGATCAAGATCTACGACGACGCCATCGCCTCGATCAAGACCGAGGGCATCATCGGCGACCGCTATGTGAGCGTCGACCCCGGCGGCGGGGGGACGCTGCTGAAGGGCGGCGACGCCATCGTAGAGACGGAGGCGCCGGCCGACCTGATGGACCTGGTAAGCAAATACGCGTTCGGCGACGTCAAAAAGTGATGGGTGGTGTTTCGTGTTTGGTGTTCGGGTGTTTGGCGCTCTCGGTGACCCGGTCTCGACCGCTTAACCGTGAACCGTTGAACCGTGAACCGTTGAACTTTCATTTCAGGGAGGATTGCATGATCAGACGGTTGATGATCGTTGCGGCCATTCTGGCGCTCGTGCTGGCGCTGGCGCCGCTGCAGGCGATGGCGGCGGGTGCCAAGGAAACGGTCGAAGTCCAGGTCAACAAGGTGCTCCAGTCGCTGGCCGAGCCCAGCTTCAAGGACCAGCCCCGGGACGCCAAGATCCAGAAGATCCGCTCCATCGTGAACGAGATCTTCGACTACACCGAGCTGTCGAAGCGGACCCTCGGCCGGGAGTGGGCCAAGTTCAACCCCCAGCAGCAGGCCGAGTTCGTGAAGCTCTTCGGCGACCTGCTCGAGAAGACCTATGCCGACCGGCTGCTCTCCTACTCGAACGAGAAGGTCGTCTTCGACAAGGAATCGGCCCTGCGGGAAGACCAGGCCGAGGTCAGCAGCAACATCGTGACCGGCGACGGCAAGAAGATTCCGCTCGACTACCGGCTGATCCGCAAGGACGGCACCTGGAGGGTGTACGACGTGATCATCGAGGGCATCAGCCTCGTGAAGAACTACCGCGACCAGTTCCGGGACATTCTGGCGAAGGACTCCCCGGAGGAGGTGCTGAAGATGCTGCGGGAACGCGCCACCAAGTAATCCCCCCCGCCGCTGAAAACGATGAGGCCGCCCCGTTCGGGGCGGCCTCATCGTTTTGAACACTCGATTGGACCGGTGGTCATCCGGTGGCGGGGGGCCGCCTTCTGCCCGACGCTGCCCTCAGAGGGAGGACTTCGTCTTGGCGACCCACTCCTCGCCGCGGGTCGGGTCCAGCCGTTCGATGTCGAAGCCGGCCTGCGAGTCGTCCGCGCTGATGAGGAAGAAGTACTTGCGGTTGGCCTCGACCGCGAAGCTGATGCCGCGGCCGAAGACCCCGACGGTGTGCAGTCCGGGCGTCGTCCGAAAGGTGACGTGTTCGCCCGCGCGCAGGTGGGCGACCGGGACGTCGTCGAACACGGCCGCCACTGAAAACCCCCAGCCGAAGAGGTTGTTGTTGCGGACGATGGTCACCTGGCCGGCGGCGGCCTCCGGGGCGGTCGGCAGGCCCGGCGTGCGCCCGTGCGCGCAGGCGCCGATCATCGCGGCGGCAGTCAGGACGAGGACGATTCGGCGCAGGGTCGGCATCACGCGTCCGCTTTCGAGGTTCCGCCCGCGGCCGCCTGCATCGCGTCGAGGTAGGCGTCCAACTCCGCGATGCTGGCGAACACCTGCAGGGAAGGCAGCGCGTTCAGGATGTCGAACACCTTGCGGATCGGGGGCTGAAGGTTGATGAACACCAGCTTGGCGTTGCGCGCCTGCAGGGCTTTTTTCGTTTTCACCAGCACCCGGATCCCCATGCTGTTGATGTAGTCCGTGCGCTCCAGGTCGAAGATGACGAGATCGGGCTGCTGCGCGAGCACCGCGTCGACCTTCTCCTCCAGAATCCGGTGGGTGGTCGTGTCGATGGAGCCGGCGGGCGCCACCACGAACACGCCCGGTTTCTTCAGTGCAGCGGTTACGCTGAGCGCCATGGATCGTCTCCGTTTCCGATGGTCGTCTGCCCGGACAGCGGGCAGCTCGTTTACTGCTCTCATAGTCCAGCCGGTAGGCCGTGGCAAGTGGTTTCTCCGCCGGGTTGCGGGCGAGCGGAGGCCTCAAGCCCCGTTCTTCTCCGCCTCGGCGCGGCGGCGGTCGAACTCCGAAATGACCTGGGCGCCCAGCAGGAGGATGAGGACGGCCACCTCGATGCTGAGCAGGGCGACCACCGTCGTGGCGAGCGACCCGTAGATGATGTTGACCAGCGAGAGCTTTGAATAATACCACACGAGGACGCGGCGGATGATCTCCCAGAGGACGGCCGCGGTGACCGCCCCGCTCAAGGCGTGGCGGAACGAAATGCGTCCGACCGGCATGACGAGGTAGAACGAGGTCAGCATCAGGATCATCCCCCCCATGCTCAGCAGGTAGAGCAGGAACCGGGAGGTGCCCCTCAGACTCAGCGTGTAACCGAGCAGCAGCACCTGCTGTTTTTCCAACGCGTCGAGTGCACCGGTGATGATCGTGACGAGAAAGACCCCGAGGCCGATGAGCAGGATGTAGACATATGGGATGATGGCCGAGATGAGAAACGGCCGGCGCATGGACTGCTTGTGGTGCGAGAAGATCACCGCCATGGTGCTCTCGAGAACCGAGAAGGCCATCGAGCTGAAAAAGAGCATGATGAGAAACCCGACCGCCCCGACCAGGTGTCGGTTGACGAGGAAGATCCTCACCTGGCCGGCCAGGCTCTCGGCGTACCCCGGGATCAGGAGCTCGAGGTTGAGCGTGATGGTGTGGATGAGCTGCTCCTGGTTCACGAAGTGCGAGAGGCCGACGAGGACGAGCGCCAGGAGCGGCACGATGGACAGCAGCGTGTAGTACGCGACCGCGCCGGCCAGCAGCAGCCCCCGGCGGCGGTGGAAATCCCGGAGCACGTGCAGGGTGAACCGCCACGCCCGGGAGGCGATGTTGATCGGCGCAGGCTCGGGCGAAGGGTCCTGGGTCATGGGTTCGGCACAGTCCGGATAGAATGTGTATTGCTTCGGCGGCACACGACGTCGAGAGCCGCCCGGCAGACGTCTCAAACGGCGGGAGCCATCTTCCCGCCGGAGCGGGCTGCGCCCGTTCTGTTCACGATCCTGAACCTCTCAGGATGTCTGGGCAGCTTCAGCCGCCTCAGGGTTTCGAAGGGGCCGTCGTCCGAGGCCCCCGCACACGGCGCATGGTCCCAGGTTGAGATCGGCGCCGCATCGCACGCAAAGCCCTTTGCAGTCCTCGCGGCAGAGCGGCTTGAGCGGCAGGGATAGGATGAGGTGCTCCTGGACCCCTGCGGTCAGGTCGATCTCGTCACCGTGGAAATAGATCAGCCCGTCGTCCGGCGCAGGGTCCGAACGCGGGAGGTCGGCCGCGCCGTTCGGCCCTTCGCCCCGTCGGGCATAGGTCAGCTCGAATTCCGTCTCCACGGGGGAGTCGAACTCGGCCAGGCAGCGGCCGCAGCTCTGGCGAACGACCGCCCGCGTCACCCCCCGGACTCTCGACCAGCTCGCCGACTCGCTCGGCCGTGACCGATGTGCGCACCGGTCCGGTGAAGCTGCCGTCGCCGGCGGCGGTGACCCTGCGGAGCGCGGGAAAACGATCGGCCGGTTTCGAGAACTCGAGCGCGAGGCGGGATTCCTTGAGCTGGTCGATGTGGATGCGCATAAAAAGGCTCTTAATTCGGCAGCATAGCAAAAGCAGGCTGGAAAACAAAGTATTGTTTGCCGCATGGAGGGTATGCGGTATAGTGATCCTGCGTAATGCCGAGGCGACCACCGCTGCCGGCGGGCTGCGGGAGCGGCCGTCCGGGCGCAGGCGCCTTCCCGTGCACAAGGATTGCCATGCCATCGATCGTTTCCCCATCCTGTGAGCGCTGCGGCGCCTGCTGTCGCGAAGGCGGGCCGGGCCTGCACCTGGAGGACCGCCGGCTCGTGACGGACGGGGTCATCCACACCCGGCATCTCTTCACGATCCGCCGCGGGGAAACGGCCCGCGACCCGGTTCGAGACGGCCTCGTCCGCGCCGCGGGGGACATCATCAAGATCAAGGGCTGCGAGGGCACGTGGACCTGCCGCTTCTTCGACCCGGAGGGCAACGGCTGCCGGATCTACGCCGAACGGCCGTTGGAGTGCCGCCTGCTGGACTGCCGGGACCCCTCCCGCCTGGCAGCCGTCTACGGCGGAGAGCGCTTGAGCCGCGCAGACCTGCTGGCGGGGGTGGAGGGTCTCTGGGAGCTGGTCCGCGACCACGACCGGCGGTGCGACTGCGATCGCGTGCGAGGTCTGCTCGCGCCGGGGCAGGTCGATGCCGAGCGTGAGCTGGCCGAGATCGTCCGCTACGACGACGAGCTGCGCCGCCTGATGGTCGCCCGCGGCGGCCTGGAGGCGGACATGCTGGATTTCCTGCTGGGGAGGCCGATGCCCCTGGTGGTGCGCCTGATGCGGCGCGAGGGCGGCGCGGCCGAGCCGGCGGCGGCCGCCCCTGCGGCCGCCCCCCGTGATCCGTCGGCCTGACGGAGGGCCCATGAAGGCGATCGTCGTGAAACCCGGCGACCCGGCGCCGCGTCTGTCCTGGGAGACGGTGGCGGACCCCGCGCTCGGCCCCGGCGAGGTTCTGGTGGAGGTGAAGGCCACGGCCGTGAACCGCGCGGACCTGCTGCAGGCCCGCGGCCTTTATCCGCCGCCGCCGGGGGTGACGGACGTCATGGGCCTGGAGATGAGCGGCATCGTGCGGGCGCTCGGGCCCGACGCGCGCGCGTGGGCCCCGGGCGACCGCGTGATGGGGCTGCTGGCGGGCGGAGGCTATGCCGAGTCGGTCGCGGTCCACGGCGGCCTGCTGATGCGGCTCCCGGACGGCTGGTCCTTCCGGCAGGGCGCGGCCGTGCCCGAGGCGTGGCTCACCGCCTTCCTGAACCTGTTCCTGGAGGGACGGCTGCAGCGGGGGCAACGCGTCCTGGTGCACGCCGGCGCCAGCGGGGTCGGCACGGCCGCCATCCAGCTCGCGCGGGAGGCGGGGGCGAGCGTGTTCGCGACCGCCGGGTCCGCGGCCAAGCTGGAGGCCTGCCGGGGGCTGGGGGCCGTTGCGGCGATCGACCGCACGAGCCAGGATTTCGTCGCGGAGATCAAGGCCGCCACGGGCGGCCGGGGGGTCGACCTGGTGCTGGACCCGGTCGGCGCACCCTACGTCGCGCGCAACCTCGACGTCCTGGCGGCCGGGGGGCGGCTGGTCACCATCGGGCTGATGGGCGGCACCCGGGCGGAGCTCGACCTGGGGGTGCTCCTGGGCAAGAGCCTGCGCCTGATCGGCTCGCGGCTGAGGCCGCGGCCGCTGACGGAGAAGGTGGACCTCGTCCGTCGCTTCACGGAGCGCTGCCTGCCGCTGCTCGCGGCCGGCCGGCTCCGCCCGGTCGTCGACCGCGTGTTCCCGATCACCGCGGCCGAGGCCGCCCATGCCTATGTGAAAGAGAACCGCAACATCGGCAAGGTCATCCTCGAAGTGCCGTGACCCAGCCGCCGGGCAGCCCGGTTCCGCCTGACGTTTTCCGGCGGGGACCGCCCGGTTCACGTGTCGGAGAAATCGGAAGAGGGGAACGTGATCACCATGGACAATCGCTTGAGGCATGCGGCGATGACGGTGGCAGCCGTCGTGCTGCTGGCCGGATGCACCGTGAGCCCGAACGTGGGGTCGTTCGAGACCTCCTCGCCGGTGGCCTTCAATTTCCTGACCACCGGAAGATCGAAAGCTTCTGGCTGGCGCGCTTCGACCAGGTGGTCAAGGCCACCGAGAGCGCGGCCGAAGCCCTGGCGTTGATCGTGACGGAGCGGGAGGTCGGCCCCGACAGCGCCGCCTTCCGCTACCGCGACAGCAAGGCGGAGCAGTTTCGCCTGGTGGTCGAACAGCGCACCGCCGCCCTGACCGTCCATCCACATCGATATCGGGGACGGCGGGTCGGTCGCCCTGGCCCGGCTCTTCGGGCGGCAGATCATCCTTGAGCTCACCGAGGCCGGCGTCTTCTCGGACGAGGCCGATTCCGAAGGCGAGGACGGCAAGCAGTACCAGAACCTGTAGCCCGGGAGGTCTCTGAGCGACCCGGCGGGAAGGTTGCCGCCGGGGTCATCGTGCTGCGGCGGCTGGCTGCGGCCGCGCGGGTCCTGGCCGGGACGCTCCGCTAACGGGCGCTGTCGCGGGCTGCCGGCGTTCTTCCCACCCGCCGCCGAGCGCCTTGTAGAGAGCGACGAGCTCGGTCAGCACGGTGCCGGTGCTGTTGGCCAGGGCATCTTCGGTCAGCGTGAGCGCGCGCTGCGACTCGAGCACGCTCAGGAAGTCGGTCTGCCCCTGGGTGTAGAGCCGCATGGAGAGATCGAGCGCCTTGCGGTTGCTGGCAACGGCCTTCACGAGCTCGTCGCGGCGCTCCTGCTCCTTCGTGGAGGCGACGAGCGCGTTTTCGACCTCCTGCAGCGCGTTCAGGACCGCCTGCCGGTACACGAGCAGCGTCTCGTCTCCGATCGCCTCCTGCTGTTCGATGGCCGCGCGGGTCCGGCCGGCGTCGAAGACGTTCCAGCTGACCGTCGGGCCGAGCGACCAGAAGCGGTTGCCCGGGCCGATCGATCCGAGGTCCGCAGACGTCACCCCGGCGGATCCGCCGATCGTGAAGCGCGGGAAGAGCTCGGCCGTGGCCGCCCCGATGCGGGCGCTGGCCGCGTGTGCGCGGGCTTCGGCCAGCCGGATGTCCGGCCGGCGCTGGAGCAGCTCGGACGGCAGTCCCAGCGGCACCGCCGGGGGCTGCAGCGGGATCGGCCCGGGGATCGACAGCTCGGGCAGCAGGTCGGCCGGGTTCAGGCCCAGGAGGATGCTCAGGCGGTAGACGGATTGCTGCGCCGCGGACTCGAGCAACGGGATCGCGGCCGCGGTCGTGGCCGCCTGGGCCTCGGCGCTGGCCACGTCCAACCCGCTCACGAACCCCGCCAGGAAGCGCTGCCGTGTGATGCCGGCGCTGCGGGTCTGGGTCTCCAGGTTCCGGCGGGCGATGGCGATCCGCTGCTGGAACGAGCGCAGGTCGATGTACGTCTGGGCGACCTCGCCCGCGAGGCTCACGAGCACGTCGCGCCGCGCTGCTTCGGTGCCCGCGAGGTCCGCTTCGGCGGCTTCGACCGTGCGACGCACCCCGCCGAAGAGGTCCAGCTCCCAGCCGGCGTCGAAACCGGCCTGGTACAGGGTGCCGACGTTGCCGCGGTTGCCGAGCGGGCCGGGCGTCCGGCTGCGCCGGACGGACGCGCTGGAGTCGACGGTCGGCCAGAGGAAGGACTGCGCCCCCTGAACGGCCGCGCGGGCCTGCCGCACGCGCGCTTCCGCCACCTGCACGTCCAGGTTCGACTGCAGCGCGCGCTCGACGAGCCCGGCGAGGACCGGGTCGTCGAAGAGCCCCCACCAGCGCACGAGCGACGCCGCGACCGGGTCGGCGGGAGGCGGGGCCGGCTGCGGCACGCTGCCGACATAGGCGGCCGGCATCTCCACGCGGGGCCGCTGGAAATCGGGCCCGACCATGCAGCCGGCCAGGCAGAACGCGGAAAGCACGATGGCCCCTATGACTCGGGCGGGGCCCTCGTTGTGGGAAGTGGCTCGAGACGGTCTCACTCGTACCTCAGGGCGTCGATGGGGTCCAGGCGCGACGCCTTCCAGGCCGGGTAGAACCCGAAGGCGATTCCCACGCTGGCCGAGACGAGAACGGCCGCCACGATCGCGGCCGGCGAGGTTTCCACCGGCCAGCGCATGACGACCCGCACCATCTGCGAGCCGCCGTGTCCGAGCAGAATGCCCATGGCCCCGCCGGCGACGCACAGCACCACGGCCTCCACCAGGAACTGGCGCAGGATGTCGCGCGCCCGGGCGCCGACCGCCATCCGCAGCCCGATCTCGCGCGTGCGCTCGGTGACCGAGACCAGCATGATGTTCATGATCCCGACGCCGCCCACGACGAGCGAGATCATGGCCACGCACAGGAGCAGGTTGGTCATCAGCCGGGTGGTCGAGGTCAGGGTGTTGGTCATCTCGGTCATGTCGCGGATCGTGAAATCGTCCGGCTCCCCCGGCCGCAGGCGGTGGCGCTCGCGCAGGATCTCGGTGATCTGGTCGATCGCGGCCGGGATCTCATCGGGGCTCCAGGCGGCGGTCAGGATCTGGTCGATGTTGGTGAAACGCACGGGCATGCGGTTGTTGGCCACCTGGCTTTCCGAGGGCTTGGGGTAGAGGGCGGGCGCGTCGGAGGGGTACAGACGGCTGAGCGTGTTGACGCTGCTGCCGGACGACCCGGCCGCGCTCTGGTTCGTGGTGGCGAGGGAGGAGCGGGTCACCCGGTACTTGATGGTGGTCCAGGGGGCCAGCAGGATGTCGTCCTGGTCGGAGCCCATCATGTTGGCGCCCTTGGGGGCGAGGGTCCCCACCACCCGGAACGACACGTCCTTGACGCGCACCTCCTTGCCGACGGGCGACTCGCCCTGGAAGAGCTCGCGCACGAGGGTTTGCCCCAGGAGGCAGACGCGGTTGGAGTTGAGGATGTCGCGCTCGGTGAAGGGCTCGCCCTCGGCGAGCGCCCAGTCGCGGATTTCCAGAAACGCCATGGTCGTCCCGAACATGGAGTTGGGCACCCAGTTGCGGTTGCCGTAGATGACCTGGGTGCGGGCGCGCACGACCGGCGCGGCGTTGCGCAGGGCCGGGGCGTCGCGCATCAGGGCCTCGCAGTCGTCGGGGGTCATGGTCATGACCGTCCCGGAGCCGAAGCTGATGCCGCCGCTTGCGGCCGTGCCGGGGAGCACCAGCAGCACGTTGGCGCCCATGGTGGCGATGCTGTTGCGGATGGCGGCCGCGGATCCCGCCCCGATGGCCATCATGGCGATCACCGAACCGACCCCGATCACGATCCCGAGGGTCGTCAGGAGCGCACGCATGGGGTTGCGCTTGAGCGCGATCAGGGCCGTGCGCAGCACGCGGTAGAGCTTCATGCGGGGGCCCCCTTCGGTTCGAGGTGCGGGGACGCGGGGACGGATTCGGTCAAGGGCTCCGCCACGGGAGCGTCGTCGACGATCGTCCCGTCGTGAATGCGGATGATCCGCCGCGCATGCCGGGCGACCTCGGCGTCGTGGGTGACGAGGACGACCGTGATGCCGCTTTCGCGGTTGAGCTCCTGGAACATGGCCAGGACCTCGACGCTCGTCTTCGAGTCGAGGTTGCCGGTCGGCTCGTCGGCGAAGACGATCGAGGGCCGGTTGACGAGCGCCCGCGCGATCGCCACCCGCTGCTGCTGCCCGCCGGACAGCTGCGACGGCTCGTGGTCCATGCGGTCCTGCAGACCGACCTTGGCGAGCATCTCGCGCGCCCGTCGGCGGGCGTCGCGGTCGCTCAGGTGCGCGGCGGCGTAGGCGAGGGGCATCGCCACGTTCTCGACCGCGCTCGTGCGCGGCAGCAGGTTGAAGTTCTGGAAGACGAACCCGATCTGCCGGTTGCGGATGAGGGCGCGCGCGTCCGGGTCGAGGCCCGCGACGTCCTGCCCCTCCAGCCGATACTCGCCCGAGGTCGGTCGGTCCAGGCACCCCAGGATGTTCATGAGCGTGCTCTTGCCCGAGCCGGAGGCGCCCATGAGCGCGACCATCTCCCCCCGCCCGATCGTGGCGGACACCCCCCTGAGGACGGGCACGGCCACGTCCCCCAGGTGGTACGTCTTGACGATGTCGCGCAGCTCGATCAGTTCCATGTGCGATGGCCCTTTGGCAGATCTCGGGTCGGTCCCCGGGTTCAGCGCCCCAAGCCGCCCGGGCCCCGGGGCCGGAACGACGGCGCGAAGGGGTTGCGGGTTTCCTGTGCGGCCGCGGTGCCCGCGGGCTGCACCCCGACCACAATCTCCATCCCCTCGGTGAGATGGGGCCCTTCGACCTCGGTCATCGACCCGTCGGTGAGCCCGGTTTTGACCGGGATCGGCCGCACCCGGTCGCCATCGAGCACCCACACGTTGCTTCGGATGCCGGCCTCGCGTCCGTTTCCGACGGCCGCTGCGCCGGATTTGCCCTTATCCCGCCGCCCGGCGGAGGCGGCCGCGAAGGCCTCGCGTGCGTCCGGGGCGACCTGCTCGAGGGTCGGCGTCCAGCGCAGCGCGCTGTTCGGCGCCATCAGGACGCCGTTGCGGCGGTTCATCTCGAACTGGACATTGGCGGTGAGGTAGGGCAACAGCCGTCCGGTGGAGTTGTCGGTGATCACCTCGACCGTGTAGGTCACGACGTTCTGGGTCATGGAGGCGTTGAGGCGCACCTTGCCGACCTCGCCTTGAAACACGTCGTCCGGGAACGCGTCCACGGTGAACGTGACGATCTGCCCGGGCCGGATCCGGCCGATGTCCGCTTCGTTGACGGCGACCCACACCTGCATGCGCGTAAGATCCTTCGCGATCAGGAAGAGGCTCGGGGCGTTGAGGCTGGCGACGACCGTCTGGCCGATGTTCACGCGCCGGTCGATGATGACCCCCTTTACGGGGGAGGTGATCGTGCAGTAGCTCAGGTTGCGCCTGGCCTTGCTGAGGGCGGCCTCGGCCTGGGCGACCCCGGCCTCGGACTGCTGGATGGTCGCCCGGCCGACCTCCAGGTTGGCGACCGCGGTCTCGTAGGCCGACCGGTAGGCGTCGAACGAGGCCTCGGCCAGGGCTTCGGACGGCCCCAGCTTGCGCGCCCGCTGCCAGTCGCGCTCGGCCTGCTGCAGCCGGGCCTGCAGCGCCCCCAGGTCGGCCCGGGCGCGCTGCAGCGCCGCGCGCCCCGACCGGACCTGGGCCTCGGCCTGGGCGGCGTCGGCCGCGTAGACCAAATCGTCGATGCGGGCGAGGACCATCCCGGGATCGACCGTCGAGCCGTAATCGATGGTGCGGCCGTTGGTGTCCTTTCCGAACGACAGGATCTGTCCGGCGATCTGCGCGCCGACGTCGATGACCTCCTCGGGTTCGACCGTGCCGGTGGCGCTGATCGCGACCAGCAGGTCCCCGCGCTGAACGGCCGCGGTGCGATAGGCGACCGCCTGCCCGTTGCCGCGCAGCACCACCCAGGTGAGCGCCGCGGCGGCCGCCGCGGATAGAATCGCGACTCCTATCAGGATGCGTTTGACCGGTCGTTTCATGTGCCCCTCAAGACACCTCGTTGTAAGACTTCCCCGCTCAATGGCGGGGGAGTGCGTTCGCTCCGCTAATCGGCCATCCGGGCCCGCAAGTCAAGGAGAGACCAAGGGAAAAGGGTTCAGGGTTCGGGGGTCAGGAAAGCAACGCATGCGTCTCGGGTTGGATTTTTTCCTGAACCCCGTGCACTTCATTCTGAACCCTCAATCCGGAAGCACCCAGCGTACCGGGAGTCCGCCGCCGGCGACCGCGGCGAGGTGGCCGTCGAACACGACCTGGTCAACGCTCCACCCCCGGCCGGCATAATCCACCTGCAGCCGGGCGGCGGTGTCTATCCGCGTGACCCGGCAGCGGGAGAGGTCCTTGATGCCCTCTCCGCCGGTCTTGAGAACGGCTTCCTTGGCGGTCCAGAAACGAAAAAACGCGATGCGCCGGTCTTCGGCGGCGCCCATGGCCCACTCGTCCGGGGCGGCCGTTTTGCGGTAGAGCCCGGGTGAGACGGGGCGGACCTGCTCCAGGTCCACGCCGACCGGGTGAGGGGCGAGGACCCCCCCGACGTAGAGGGGCTTGTGGGTCAGCGACCAGAACCAGCCGGCACAGGGCAGCGGGGCGCCGCGGGCGTCTTTCTCCAGCGGCCCGAGCGCGACCCCCAGCCGTTCGGCCGAAAGCGCCAGGGCCTCGCGCGCCCGTCGGCTGAGCGCCCGGACCCGCTCGCGCGGCGGCAGCTCACGGACCTCGGGCGGGACCGGCAGGATGACCGGGTAGATGACGGTTGGGAGGTTCGTGTTTCCTCCGGATCCAGCAAAACGGGGACCGACGGCCCATGCCGGTGGGCGTGCCGCCCGGCGGGCCGTCGATCCCCGGCTTTGGGTTCTATACGCTTCAGCCCGCCGGTTTCGCGTCCGCCTCGGGCGCCTTTGAGGATCATGCGGCAGTCGGCGGCGGTGGCGCCCTGGCCCTCGGCGTGGACCAGGAGCGGGTTGATGTCGAGCTCGACGATTTCCGGGTGGTTGATGGCGAGGTTGGACAGCCCCACCAGGCACTTTTCGATCTGCTCGATGTCGCCCTTGGGCCGGCCGCGGAACCCCTGCAAGAGCTTGTAGCCCTTGATCTGGCGCACCATGCGCCGGGCCTCGTTGCGGCCGATCGGCGCCAGCCGGAAGGTCACGTCCTGGAAGACCTCGACGAAGATGCCCCCCATGCCGTACATCAGCAGCGGCCCGAACACCGGGTAGCGGTTGAGCCCCAGGATCACCTCGGTGCCGGAGGCGGCCATCTTCTGCACCAGCACCCCCTCGATGACCGCATCGGGCTTGTAGGCGGCCGCCCGGGTGACGATGGTCTCGTAGGCCTTCTGGGCCTCCTCGGCCGTGGCGACCCCCACGATGACCCCGCCCGCGTCGGACTTGTGCAGGATCTGCTCGGAGACGATCTTCATCACCACCGGGAAGCCCATCGTCGGCGGCGACGGCGGCGGCCTGCTCGCCGGAGGTGGCCAGCTCGGTGGGCAGCACCTTGAACCCGTAGGACTCCAGGATCCCGATGCCGTCGAGCTCCCCCAGCCGCGTCTTGCCGCGGGCCAGGCACCCCTGGATGATCTTGGCCGCCCGCTCGCGGTCGAAGCTTGAGCGGGTACTGCGCCAGGTGCTGGCGGTTGAGCCAGTTGGAGTAGCGGTACAGCGCCCCGAAGGCCTTGGCGGCGTTTTCCGGGAACTTGTAGACCGGGATGCCGTGGTCCTGCAGGTAGCGCACCCCGGCCGAGACGTCGATCACCCCCATGAAGCAGCACAGAATCGGCTTGAAGGACTTGCGCGCGATGCGCGCGATCGCCTCGGCGGTGCCGAGGACATCGGTCATCGACTGCGGGGTGAGGATCACCAGCGCCCCGTCCACCCCCTCGTCGCGGATCACCGCCCCGAGCGCGTTCTCGTAGCGCTCCGTGGTGGCGTCGCCGATCACGTCCACCGGGTTGTGCAGGTTGGCCGTGCTGGGCAGGTGGCTGGCCAGCGTCTCCACCGTCTCGTCCTTGAACTTGGCCAGCTCCAGCCCGGAGAACATGGTCATGTCGGTGGCGACGATGCCCGGGCCGCCCGCGTTGGTCACGATCGCCACGCGGTTGCCCGAGGGCACCTTGCGGCGCATCTTGCCCAGCTCGCTCTCGTTTTTGTAGGCGAAGGCGGTGGCGAAGTCGAACAGCTCGTCGATGGAGTCCACCCGGATGATGCCCGCCTGCTGGAAGATGGCGTTGTAGACCCCCTCGGTGCCCGACAGCGAGCCGGTGTGGGAGGCCGCGGCCTGGGCGCCGGCGCTGGTGCGCCCGCTCTTGATCACCAGCACCGGCTTGGGCCGGTAGTCCCCGCAGGTGATCTCCTTGACCGCCTCGATGAACTCCGGCCCGCGGCGCAGCTCCTCGATGTAGAGCAGGATCACCTCGGTGTCGTGGTCCTTGTGCAGGTAGCGCAAGAGGTCCAGCTCGTCCACGTCGGCCTTGTTGCCGATGGAGATGAACTTGGAGAAGCCGAAGTTGCGGTCGGCCGCGAAGTCCAGGACCGCCGTGCACAGCGCGCCGCTTTGCGAGATGAAGGAGATGTTGCCGGGCCGCGGCATGCGCGCGGAGAAGCTGGCGTTCAGGCGCACGTTGGGCAAGGGGTTGATCACCCCCAGGCAGTTGGGGCCGATCATGCGCACCCCCGCCTCGCGGCAGACGGCCACCATGCGGTCCTCGATGGCGCGGCCCTCGGGGCCGACCTCGCGGAAGCCCGCCGAGACGATGACGATGCCCTTCACCCCGCGGGCGACCGCGTCCTGCACCGACTGCAGCGCGGCCTTGGGCGGCAGGATCACGATGCCGAGATCCAGCGGGTCGGGGATGTCCTTGATCGAGGGGTAGGCCCGCACGCTGGCGATCGAGCGCGCGCTGGGGTTGACCGGGTACAAGCGTCCCGGTGAAGCCCCCCTTCAGAATGTTCACGAAGATGTCGTGGCCCACCTTGCCGGGGGTGGTCGACGCACCGATCACCGCCACCGACTGCGGGCACATGATCGCATCCAACGGCTCCAGAACTGAATCTTTTTCCATACTCCTCCTTTGGGGTTCAATCATTAGGGCAATCTTCCGATTCGGGGTCGAATCCGGTCCGTTCCGACTTGATTGCGAGTGCTTCCTCGTAGACCGCCTGGCGCGGCAGTCCGTGCGCGTGCGCCACCTCCCTGGCCAACTCCGATAGCCCCTTGGATCGTGTTGCCAACCCCCTGCGGATCGCCTCCCGGGCGTCCGCCCAGGAAACCGCCTCCTCTTCCGCTCTGCCTGCGACGAGAAGGGTGCATTCGCCTTTGATGTCGCCGCGCCGCCTCAGGGTTTCGAGGATGTCGCCCAGTCCGCCCCGGACGAACTCCTCGTAGCGCTTGGTCAGCTCCCGGGCCAGCACCGCGGGGCGGTTGCCGAACACCGGCAGCATGCTCTCGACCAGCGCGAGGATGCGCTGCGGCGATTCGTATAGTATGAGAGTTCGGGGGTCGGTGGCAAGCGCCTTGAGCCGGGAGGCCCGCTTGCCCGGCTTCTTGGGCAGAAACCCTTCGAAGACGAACGCGTCGGTCGGGAGGCCGGAGGCCGACAGCGCCGCGGCCGCGGCCGACGGGCCCGGTACGGGGACGACGGGGAGCCCGGCCGCGGCCGCCGCCGCCACCACGCGGTAGCCGGGGTCCGAAATGCAGGGCGTCCCGGCCGTCGTCACCAGGGCGATGGCCGCACCATTCCGCAAGCGGTCTACCAGTTCCGGGGCGCGCACCGTCTCGTTGTGGTCGTAGTAGGAGAGCAGCGGGACGGAGATGTCGAAGTGGCGCAGCAGCTGCGCCGTCTTGCGCGTGTCCTCGGCCGCCACGAGATCCACCGAGCGCAGCACCGACAGGGCCCTCAACGTGATGTCCTCGAGGTTGCCGATCGGGGTGGCGACCACGTAGAGCGTGCCGGGGACGGCCGCGCTGTCGCGCTTATCCATAGACGAGATCGAAGGCATTCCGGACGATTTCCACCTCCGGCCGTTCGGGCGCGGCCGAGATCGCCACGACGTCGAAGCGGGCCTTGGCCCCGCTCTGGCCGGTGGTTTTCAGGTAGTAGAGCGCCAGCATCGAGAGCTTGCGCTGCTTGTGGGCCGTCACCGCCGTCTTGGGGTGGCCGAAATGCAGCGAGCGCCGCGCTTTGACCTCCACGAACACGATCGTGTCGCGTTCCCGGGCGATGATGTCGATTTCGCCGATCGGCGTCCGGTAGTTGGTCTCGAGGATGCGGTACCCCTGCCGGCGCAGCAGGCGGGCCGCAAGGGCCTCCCCGGCCTCACCGTATTGCTGACGTCGATTGAGCATCGAACAGCGCTCCCAGCGGTGCGGGCAGGTGTTCGCGCACCCCCCGGAACGTGCGCCGATGGATCGGGCAGCAGCCGAAGGCCCGGATGGCCTCACGGTGGAATTGGGTCGGGTATCCCTTGTGGCGGGCGAACCCGAAAACGGGATAGTACGCGTCGTACCCGTCCATGAGGCGGTCGCGGGTGACCTTGGCCACAATCGATGCGGCCGCGATGGAGACGCTCAGGGCATCGCCGTCGATGATGGGTTTCTGGGGCAGGTCCAGCGGGGTGGGGTAGGGCCCGTCGATGAGGAGGTAGTCCGGGCGCGGGCTGAGGTTCTCGACCGCAATGGCCATGGCGCGCAGCGAGGCCCTCAGGATGTTGATCCGGTCGATTTCGACGGCATCCACGATCCCGATGCCCACCGTGAGCGCGGCGGCGTAGATTTCCGCGTAGAGCCGTTCGCGCAGGGCCGGCCGGATCAGCTTCGAGTCGTTGATCCGCTCGTGCGTGAAGCCGCGCGGCAGCACCACCGCGGCCGCGACGACCGGGCCGGCCAGCGGTGCGCGGCCGGCCTCATCGATGCCCGCGACGAGCCGGTACCCGCAACGCTCGGCCTCGTCTTCGTGGGCGCACAGGTGCATCGGTCAAACCGAAGATTCGCAGGCCGGGCGGCCGGCCCCTGGGGGCGGCCGCCCGGCCTGCGCTGGACAGCGTTGGACGGGATCAGGACACGCGTTTTTCGCGGATGCGTGCCGCCTTGCCCCTGAGGTTGCGCAGGTAGTAGAGCTTGCCGCGGCGCACCCGGCCGCGCGTGATGATCTCGACGCGGTCGATGATCGGGGAGTGGAGCGGGAAGATGCGCTCCACGCCGACGCCGTAGGACACCTTGCGGACGGTGAACGTAGCGCCGGTGTTGCCCTTGCGGCGGCTGATCACCACTCCCTGGAAGGCCTGGATGCGCTCTTTTTCACCCTCTTTTATTTTGACGTGGACCTTTACGGTGTCGCCCGCGACGAAGTCGGGCAGGTCCATCCGCATCTGTTCGCGTTCGATCAGCTCAACGGTGTTCATCGGTCTCTCTCCTCTTCGATCTATTATAAAAAAACTCTGTATAGCGTTTTAAACCGAAATGTTCAATAGGCACGACCCGATGCCGGGCCTCCGAGCAGGCGGTCGATCAGGATCGCCGCCGCGGAGCGCACCGACAGGTGGTTGTACGCGCCCGTTCCCGCGATCGGTTGCAGCACGCAGTCGGCCGCGGCGAAGACCTCCGGTGCGAGGCCCCAGGCCGTGCCGAAGAGCAGCAGCTGCGGCGCCGCCGATCGGAGGTCGCGCCAGTCGGCGTGGCGGACTGCGCCCGGGAGCGCGCGCGCGCCGCTGGCCGTCACCCGCGGGCGTCGCCCCTCGCGGGCTTCGACGTCCGCGGCGGCATCCGCGATCGTAGCGACGACCCGCACGAGCTGCATGGCCGCCCGCCGGTCCGGGATGTGCTCGGCCCCGGGGCCGGTGGTCCAATGGCTCACGATCCGCCGCGCGAACTCCTGCTGGTCCTCCAGCGGCGTGACCACGTAAACGCCGCCCATCCCATAGGTGCGCGCGAGCCGGGCGAGGTCGTGCAGGTCCAGGTTCGTCAGCGCCGCGGCAATCACTTGGCCGGTGCGGTCGACCACGGGATAGTGCACGAGCGCCGCGTAGACCGGGTGCATGCGCTCAGCCGCGTTTGCGCCGGGATTTCCGCGCCTCCGGCGGCGCAGCCTCGTCCGCGCCGGCGCCCCCGATCAGGCGGCGCAACCCCGCTTGCCAGCCCGCGAGGATTTCCTTTTCCTCCGGGCTCATGGGCCGCGCCTGCAACAGGTCGGGGCGGTTGACGAAGGTGCGCATGAGCGAGGATTCCAGTCGCCAGCGTTCGATGCGCGCATGGTGACCGCTCAGCAGGACCTCGGGCACCGCGTCGCCCTCGAACACCGGCGGCCGCGTGTAGTGCCCGTGCTCGAGCAGCCCGTCCGAGAACGAGTCGCGTTCGGCCGATTCCTCGCCGCCGAGGACGCCCGGGATCAGCCGTGTCACCGCGTCGACGACCGCCATGGCGGCGAGCTCGCCGCCGGTCAGGACGTAGTCCCCGATCGAGAGCTCCTCATCGATCAGGCCCCCGATCAGCCGGTCGTCCACCCCCTCGTAACGCCCGCAGACGAGGATCAACCCCGGCAGCCCGGACAGCTCGCGCGCGATCGCCTGGTCGAACCGCCGGCCCTGGGGGGACATCAGGATCGTGCGGGCCCCGGGCGCGGTCTCCTGCGCGTGGCGCAGGGCGGCGGCCAGCGGCTCCGGCTTCATCACCATCCCGCAGCCGCCCCCATAGGGCCGGTCGTCGGTCACGTGGTGCCGGTCCGGAGCGAAGTCCCGGATGTTGAGAGCCTGCGCGGATACCGCCCGCTGCTCGACCGCACGGCGCACCATGCCGTGCGACCACAGTGCAGCCACCAGTTCCGGGAAAATCGTGAGCACGAGAACCCGCACGTCTCACTCCGGCTCGAGGCCTTCGGGCACCGTCACGTCCATGCGTCGCGCTCCAAGGTCCACCTTGCGAACCACCGCACGGGTGGCCGGCAGGAGGATTTCCCGGTCGCCGAGCGCGACCACGTACACGTCGTTGCTGCCGGTCGCGAAAATCGACCGGATGGCCCCGAGGTGCTCCCCGTCGGCGCCGTAAACCTCCAGGCCTGTCAGGTCCGCCCAGTAGTAGGTCCCGTCGGGCAGAGCGGGCAGCTCCCGCCGCTCGATGAACAGGTCGTAGCCGACCAGCGTCTCGGCGCGGCCCCGGTCGGTCACCCCCTGAACGAACAGGACGGCTGCCCGACCCTGGGGCCGGGCCTCGAGGACCTCCACGGTGCTCTCCACCCCCCCGGGGGAAACCGCCAGAAGGCGGCATCCAGGAGCGAAGACCGCGAGCGACTCGGCGTAGGAAACCAGCTTGAGCCCCCCGCGGATGCCGTGCACGCCGACGACGCGGCCGATCAGGATGTGCCCCTCGTCCATCACGAGCTACTCGATGATTTCCAAGACCGTGCGTTTCTTGATCTTCGCGGCCGCCGCCCCCAGGATCGTGCGCATGGCCCGGGCGTTGCGACCCTCTTTCCCGATCACTTTCCCCAGGTCTTCCTTGGCGACCTTGAGCTCCAACACGGTGGTCTGGTTCCCTTCCAGTTCGGTGACGCTGACCTGCTCGGGGTGATCCACCAGCGCCTGTGCGATGCGAGTGACCAGATCTTTCATGGGCGTCCCCTCCGGTGAGCCGTTGCGAACACGACAACGAGATTCATGCGCGCGGATGCGGCACGATCGCGTCGGGATGCAGGCGTGGCAGGTCGGATGAGGCGCGGGGCGGCGGTCAGGCCTTCTTGCCGATGAGCCCTTCTTTTTTCAGAAGGTTGCGGACCGTATCCGTGGGGGTGGCGCCCTTGCTGATCCAGTACTGGACCCGCTCGGCTTTGAGGGTCACCTTGGCCGGGTTGCCCTTGGGGTCGTAGGTGCCCACATTTTCCAGGTAGCGGCCGTCGCGCTTGTTCTCGCCGTCGGCGACCACGATCCGGTAGAACGGCTTCTTGGTGGCGCCGTGCCGCGCCAATCTGATCTTCACTGCCATCTTTCTATTTCTCCTCCAGCGTCAGAACGGCAGCATCCCGCGACGGATGCCGCCTTGGTTGAATTTTTTGAGCATCTTCAGCATCTGAGTGTAATTTTTCAGCAGTCCGTTGACGTCCTGCACGCGCGTGCCGCTGCCGGTCGCGATACGGCGCCGCCGGCTGCCGTTGATAATGCCGTGCTGCCGCCGTTCCTGGGGCGTCATGGAGTTGATGATCGCCTCGATCCGGACGAACTCGCCGTCGTCGATCTCGAGGTTCTTGATCTCCTTGACCTTGCCCATGCCCGGGATCATCTTGAGAATGTCGGACAGCGAGCCCATCTTGCGCACCTGGACCAACTGGTCCCGGAAGTCCTCGAGCGTGAACTGGCTCTTGCGCAGCTTCTTCTGGAGCTCGAGCGCCTTTTTCTGGTCGACCGTCTCCTGCGCCTTTTCGATCAGGCTGAGGACATCCCCCATGCCGAGGATGGTCGAGGCCATGCGATCGGGGTGGAACGGCTCGAGCGCGCTGAGCTTTTCCCCCACGCCCACGAACTTGATCGGCTTGCCCGTGATCGACCGGATGGAGAGCGCGGCGCCGCCGCGGGCATCGCCGTCCATCTTGGTCAGAACCACGCCGCTGATGTCCAGCCGGTCGTTGAAGGACTTGGCGATGTTGACGGCGTCCTGGCCGGTCATGCTGTCGGCCACCAGCAGGATGTCGGCCGGTCGGATGGTCTCCTTGATCCGGGAGAGCTCGGCCATGAGCTCCTCGTCGATGTGGAGCCGCCCGGCCGTATCGATGATCAGGGTGTCGCACCCCTTCTGGAACGCGCCGGTCTTGGCCTCCAGGCAGATCTGCACCGGGTCCTGGTCCGTGGTGGACGCGAAGACCGGGACGTCCACCTGCTCGGCGATCGTTTTCAGCTGGTCGATGGCGGCCGGACGATAGACGTCGGCCGGGACCAGGAAGGGCCGGCGCCCCGATTTGCGCAGCTGGATCGCAAGCTTGCCCGCGGTGGTCGTCTTGCCCGAGCCCTGCAGCCCCACGAGCATGATGGCCGCCGGCGGCGCGCCGCCGAGGTTCAACCCTTCGTGGCGCGACCCCATCAACTCGGTCAGCTTCTCGTAAACGATCTTGACAACCTGCTGGCCGGGAGTGAGACTGCCCATCACCTCCTGGCCGAGCGAGCGCGAGCGCACCTCCTCGATGAAGCCCTTGACCACCCGATAGTGGACATCGGCCTCGAGCAGGGCCATGCGGACTTCCTTCAGGCCCTCATCGATGTTGCCCTCGGTCAGCCGGCCGTGCCCACGCAGCTTCTTGAAGGCGGAATCGAGTTTTTCGCTCAGGGATTCGAACATGCGCTTCTATCCGGAATTTACAAATTCTTGAAATTACAGTGGCAATAATGATAAGTCAAGAAAATAAAGGAACATTTACGGCGCTAATATAATGGAACCGGACGACACTTTTCAAGACCTTCTGAGCATTCGCCCGGCCGATATTTCGGCCTGGCTCGAGGCGCGCGACGTCGCCGCGTACCGGGCCGGGCAGATCCTGAAGTGGGTTTACCGCCACCAGAAGGACCGCTTCGAGGACATGACCAACATCGCCAAGCCGATCCGGGAGCTGTTGGCCCGGAGCTTCCGCATCCCGCGCCTGGCGGTCAGGGACGTCCGGACCTCGGCCGATGGGACCCGCAAGTACCTTTTCGAGCTCGGCGACGGCGAGCGCATCGAAACCGTCCTCATCCCGGAGCGCGACCACTTCACCCTGTGCGTGTCCAGCCAGGTGGGATGCGCCCAGAACTGCGCCTTCTGCCTGACGGCCAGGGGCGGGCTGCACCGCAACCTCACGCAGGGCGAGATCCTGGCGCAGGTGCGCGACATCAAACACGACCTCGCCGAGCCCGAGCGGCTGACCAACCTGGTCTTCATGGGCATGGGCGAGCCGCTCGCCAACTACGGGAACCTGCTCGGCGCGTTGTCGCTCATCTGCGACAGCGACGTGGGGCTGGGCTTCGCGGCCAAGCGGGTGACCGTGTCCACGGCCGGGCTGGTGCCGAAGATGCTCGATTTCGGCCGTGACACGCGGGTGAGCCTCGCGGTGTCGCTGAATGCCGCCGACGACGAGACCCGCACCCGCCTGATGCCGATCAACCGGCGCTACCCCCTGGACATGCTGCTGGATGCCTGTCGGCGCTACCCCCTGCCGCCGGGCCGCCGCATCACGTTCGAATACATCCTGATCCGGGGCGTGAACGACTCGCTCGAGGATGCCCGCCGCCTGGCGCGGCTGCTGCGGCCCATCCGCTGCAAGGTCAACCTGATCCCCTTCAACCCGCATCCGGACTGCGGCTTCGAGCGCCCGGACGAGGGCGCGGTGGCCGTCTTCCGGGACGCTCTGGTGGCCAAACACTTCACGGTCATCGTGCGCCACAGCAAGGGGCAGGATATCCTCGCCGCCTGCGGCCAGCTGCGCTCCGAGATGACTGCGTAAGAGGGCCAATATCTGCGTTGCGCTTCGTCGCGCGGGCGCTGCGGCGTACTTGAGTACGCCTCGCGCCGCAGGACTTGCGCGCCTTGATCTTGGGCCTCTTACGCAGTCATCAGCCCTGCCGAAAAGATGCATTGCGACCGCGGGAGGTGCCTTGCCGCTCAGGGACCGAACCGCTGTACCACGAGGGGCACGCCGTCACTCCGAGAGCGGGACCATCAGCGACCGGACTTCTTCGGGCGGGATGGCGACGACCCGCACGACCCGCTCCCCGTTCGGGGCCGTCACCACGACGTCCACCGGAGCCCCTCTCGGGGCCTTGCTGTAGCCGACGCAGACCGCCGCTGCGCGCACGACGTCCTCTTCCTCCACCGTCCCCTGCAGCACCCCGATCGGGCTGGGGTAGTCCCGGACATCCAGCACGGTGTCATGTCCGGCCGAGCGGTGCTGCAGGAGGTTCTCGTTGTCCCGTTCGGTGCGGCCGACGATCAGCTTGGCGCGCGGGTTGAGCCGCAGGTGCCGGCCGCACTTCAGCAGGTGCACGTCGTTTTCACCGAACCCGGGCTGGTGGTCGAAGAGGTCCCGCAGGCGGGCGCTGAACCCCTTGTCGGTCAACAGGCAGCCGCCGGCCGGGGCCGGGTAGTCGGTCAGGCCGAATTTTTCGGCGAGCGCGATCTGATCCTTGCGGCCGCGGCCGCTGATGGCCAGCAGGCGTTCGCGGTCGACGAGCCCCTGCTGCTCGGGGATCGTCTCCGGCAGGAGCTTTGCGCTGAGAGGCCTCAGGACGTAGCCGGCCATCTCGGAGTGCTTTTCGACGTAGTGCAGGGACGGCCGGGTCTGGGACATGGGGCGCTGGCCCAGCACCTCGCCGCTGAAGAGGAAATCGAGCCCCTTTTCCCGCATGAATCCGCCGGCCAGGCGGAACATCAGCGCGTGGCAGTCCATGCAGGGGTTCATGGTCTTGCCGTAGCCGGCCCGCGGGTTGCGCAGCATCACCATGTACTCGGGGAAGATCGGCAGCACGGTCAGCGGGATCCCGGTCAGGCGCGCGGCCTTGCGCGCCTTGGACGCGGAGAAGAACGGGGTTTCGAAGGCGACCCACTCGACCTCGACCCCCTGCGCGCGCAGGACCAGCCCCGCCAGCGTGCTGTCGAGCCCGCCCGAGCAGAGTCCCAGCCCCCGACCTTTTCGACCGGCCTCGGTCATTCCACGTCCCTTTCTGTCGCGGTCGCGGCGCTTGACCGGCCGCCCGGATTCAGTTATCGCCTGTAATCGTCCTGCGGGACGAAAGAACCCATCTCAAAAATAGCAGATCACGGCCACAGGCAAGGCGCCGGCCGCCGAGACCGCGCAGCATACGGTCCAGTATGTGAGCAGGTTGAGGTGGCCGGCAACGCCGCATGAGGCCGTCAGATGCATTTTTCAGATGGGGTCTAATCTATGTCCGCAACGGGTGATTGCAATGGCCCCCAAACCCTCGACGTCTTCCGAGCTCAAACGGCGCGCCGATCGGATCCGCAAAATTCTGAACGCGCGCTATCCGGAGGTTGCGCCGGCGCTGTTCTACCGCAGCCCGTTCGAGCTCCTGGTCGCGACCATCCTGTCGGCGCAGTGCACCGACCAGCAGGTCAACCGTGTCACGCCGGGCCTGTTTGCCCGATTCGGGTCGCCGATCGCCTTTGCGGCGGCCGATCTGGAGGAGATCGAGGGCCTGATACATTCGACCGGCTTCTACAAGAACAAGGCGCGCAACATCAAGGCCTGCAGCCAGGCCTTGGTCGAGCGGCACGCCGCGCAGGTCCCTGCTGACATGGAGGCGCTCGTCCGGCTGCCGGGTGTCGGCCGCAAGACGGCCAACGTCGTCCTGGGGGCGGCCTTCGGCATCCCGGGGATCGTGGTCGACACCCACGTGGCGCGCATCTCGGCGCGGCTCGGGCTGACGGCCCACTCGGACCCGGAAAAAATCGAAACCGACCTGATGGCCGTCATCCCCCGCAAGGAGTGGAGCGCCTTTTCGCTGCGTCTCATCTTCTTCGGCCGCGAGATCTGCGCCGCGCGCAAGCCGAAGTGCCCGTCCTGCCCCGTCAACGACCTCTGTCCGTACCCCGACAAGACTACCTGAGCACCATCCTTGCACCGAATAATCCCACCCATTCTGTTTGTTTAAGTCGTTATAAGTTATTTTAAGTCCGCATTGTAGATTCCGTTTGACTAATAAACACTTCTGGTCTTAGAAAGTGGCCTTTCTGAACAGGCGAGGGTGCCATGTCGAAGCTGATGTCCACGCGCGAAGTCTCCAAGTTCCTGAACGTGAACGAGAAAATGGTCTACACGCTGGTGTCGGAGAAAGGCCTGCCCGCCAGCAAGATCACCGGCAAGTGGCTCTTCCCGCAGCACCTCGTGGAGCAGTGGGTCGAAACCCACACGCTCAACTTTCCGAAGCAGACCTCCGATGCGGCCGCTTACAAGGGGCTGCTCGTCGTGGCCGGCAGCAACGACCTGCTCCTCGACCGTTTGATATCCATCTTCAACACCCTGGACTCGCAGCACCTCGCGGTCTTCGGCAACCTGGGGAGCATGGGCGGGTTGCGCGCGCTGCGCCGCGGCCTCTGCCAGATCGCCGGCAGCCACCTGCTGCAGGAGGACGAGAGCGAGTACAACTTCGCGTACGCCTCCTCCGAGCTCGAGGACATGCCGGCCATGGTCAACTTCTGCCGGCGCGAGCAGGGATTGATCGTCCCCAAGGGGAACCCCAAGAAGATCACGAAGGTCGCGGACCTCGGACGGCCCGGCCTGCGCATCGTCAACCGCCAGCTGGGGACCGGGACCCGGCTGCTGCTGGACCGCGAGCTGACCAAGGCCGGGATCAAGGGCGAGCGGCTCGACGGCTACGTCAACGAAGTGCAGCGGCATCTCGACGTCGGGCTGGAGGTCCTGGCCGGCCGGGCCGACGTCGGCCCGGGGATCCGGCCGGTTGCGGCCATGCTCAACCTGGGGTTCCTCCCGCTGCGCTGGGAGCGCTTCGACCTGATGGTCGCCAAGGACCGCTTCTTCGACGAGGCGGTGCAGCGCTTCCTCGGATTGCTGCACGACGCGCGGTTTCACCGCATGGTGACCGACGGGCTCGAGGGCTACGATCTGAGCATGACCGGCAAGATGGTGTTCCCCCCCAAACCAGTCGCTGACAAACCGATCGTGAAGGAGGCCGTATGAACGTCAGATTCATCCAGTTGATGAGCCTGTTGGCAACCCTGCTGCTGTTGGCGGGCGTTGCTGTCGCCCAGGACAAAGTGCTGCTGATGGCGACCACGACCAGCACGGAGGACACGGGGCTGCTCAACGTGCTGGCGCCGGAGTTCAAGAAGGCGAGCGGCATCGAGCTGCGCTGGACGGCCACCGGCACCGGCAAGGCGCTGAAGCTGGGCGAGAACTGCGACGTGGACGTGCTCATGGTTCACGCCCCCGACGCCGAGAAGAAGTTCGTGGCCGACGGCTTCGGCCTCGACCGCCGGGAGATCATGTACAACGACTTCGTCATCGTCGGCCCGGCGGCCGACCCGGCCGGCGTCAAGGGCCGGAGCGTGAAGCAGGCTCTGGAGGCCGTTGCCGCGAAAAAGGCCGGTTTCGTCAGCCGCGGGGACAAGTCCGGCACTCACATGATGGAGCTGGACCTCTGGAAGGCGGCCGGGCTCGCGGTGCCGGAAAAGGAGTCCTGGTACGCCCAGGCCGGCCAGGGCATGATGGCCACCATCACGATCGCGGCCGAGAAGAACGGATACACGCTCGCCGACCGCGGCACCTACATCAAGTACGAGAACACCCTGGGCGGGAACCCGCCGCTCAAGATCCTGGTCGAGGGCGACCAGACCCTGTTGAACCAGTACGCGGTGATCGCCGTGAACCCGGCCAAGTGCCCCAAGGCGAAGCTCGACCTGGCGCAGGCCTTCAGCGCGTGGATCGCCGGAGCCGAAGGGCAGAAGGTCATCCGGGATTTCAAGGTGATGGGGAAGCCATTGTTCACCCCGAATGCGAAGTAAGGGATGGTGTTTGGTGTTTCGTGTTTAGTGTTTGGTGAAGAATGGGCCCAGGGGCCGGCGTCGGCCCACACGGCCCCTTTTTCCGCATGACAGGCACGGAACACCAGACAACGACCGCCAAACACCGCCCTTTAAACACCAAACACTGAACACCAAACACCAAACACGTATTTTCCTTAGCCCATGGACTTCCTGCTCCAAGGCCTGCTCACGGCCATCGAGCTCCTGCGCACGGTCGACGCCGAAACCTTTTCGGCCGTTTACGCAACCCTTCTGGTTTCGTCGCAATCTCTTGATCGTCACCCTGGCGCTCGGCCTTCCGCTCGGTTTTTGCCTGGGATATTTCGACTTCAGGACCAAGCGGCAGATCCGGGTCGTCGTGGACACCCTGCTGTCGCTGCCCACGGTCTTCATCGGATTGCTCGTCTACGCGTTCTTCACGCAACCGCGGCCCGCTCGGCGACTTGGGCTCTGCTGTTCACGCTGCCGGGCATCGCCGTCGGCCTGACCATCCTGGCGTTGCCGATCGTGGTCGCCCTGAGCGCCACGGCCGTGGAGAGCATGGACCGCCAGCTGCGCGTGACGCTGATTTCGCTCGGCGCCAACCGGCGCCAGCTTTTCCTCAGCACCCTCTGGGAGGCGCGTCACGGGGTCATCGCTGCCGTCCTGACCGCCTACGGCCGGGTCATGACCGAGGTCGGGATCGCCATGATGGTCGGCGGCAACATCAAATGGCAGACCCGGACGATCACGACGGCGATCGCGCTCGAGACCAACAAGGGCGAATTCGCCATGGGAATCGCGCTGGGCCTGGTGCTCTTGCTGATCGCCTTTGGCGTCAACCTGTCCGTCTCCTTCCTGCGGAAGCGCTATTGACATGAACGCACCGCTCTACGATTTTCACGACATCCGGCACGTGTATCGCGGCCAGACGGTTCTGAGCATCGACCGGCTGGAGCTGCCGCGCGGCGGTATCGTGGGCGTGATCGGTCCGAACGGCAGCGGCAAGAGCACGTTGCTGAGGCTGGCCGGTTTCGTGGAATCCCCGACGAGCGGCGAGGTGCGGTTCGACGGCCGGCCGGCCGGTCCCTTCGCGCCGGAGGTTCGCAACCGGGTGGCGCTGCTGCCCCAGGAGCCCTTCCTGATGAAGCGCACCGTGCTGAACAACGTCGCTTACGGTCATGCAGATCCGCAAGGTGCGGGCGAATCTGGGCGAACGGGTGGCAAAGGCGTTGTCGTACGTCGGGCTCGACGGCCGGCGAGTTCGCCCATCGGCCCGCCTACGCGCTTTCGGGCGGGGAAGCCCAGCGCGTGGCCCTGGCGGCGCGCCTCATCCTCAAGCCCGATGTTCTGCTGCTGGACGAGCCCACCTCCAGCATCGATGCCCTGAGCGCCCAGCTCATCAAGGATGCCGTCCTGAAGGCCCGCAGCGAGTGGGGGACGACGCTGGTCATCGCCAGCCACGACTGGCAATGGCTTTACGGGATCTGCGACACCGTGTTTCACCTGCTGAAGGGGCGCGTTCTGGGGACCGGCCGCGAGAACGTGCTCTTCGGCCCGTGGGAAGCCATGGAGGCGCGGGCGGTGGGGAAGGCGCCTGACGGACGGCCAGGTGCTGCTGGTGCCGCAACCTCCCGAGCCTTCGGCGGCAGCCGTCATCGAGCATGCCGCCATCGTCCTGCCGCACGGATCCGGCGGGGACGGCGCGGAGCAGGTGACCCTCTCCGGGCTGATCACCCGGCTGGCGCTGGAGAAGGCCTCGGGGGCCATCGTCGCTTCGGTGCTGATCGCCAACCTGCCGTTCACCGCGGCGCTCACTGAAGAGCAGGTCCGGGAGAACGGGCTTTACCCCGGGCGGACGGTCGCCCTGTGCTACAATCTAGATTCCGTGAAATGGGTGTGAGCCGATGAAAATATTCGTGGGGTTCGACGACACCGACAGCCTCGAGTCCGACTACGGCACCGGCAAGGTGGCCCGCTGGTTCGCCAATGAGCTGCCGGAAGGCTGCCGGGCGTGGGGGGTCGTGCGCCAGCAGCTTCTGGTCGACGACGCCATCCCCTACACGTCGCACAACAGCGCCGCCTGCGTCGTCATCGAGGCGTCGCGCAACGGCAGCGTCGTTCAGGAATTGATCGAGCGCGCCGTGGCGCACGTGGCGCGCCACGCGGCCGCGGGCAGCGATCCCGGCGTATGCGTTGCCGCAGCAGACCATTCGGGGATGCGCGCGCTGGAGTCGTTCGGGCTGGCATGCACCCGCGCGCGAGTCGTGACGCAGGCGGATGCCCGGCGGGCGAGCGCGGGGGTTCACCTGTCCGGGCACGGGGGGTCCAACGGCGGGGTGATCGGAGCCGCGGCCGCGGTCGGCCTGACCGCCGCCGGCTGGTACGGCCGCTTCATCGAATTCGGCGACCTGCGGCGGATGCCCGCGGAGCTGAGCGTGGCCGACGCGGAAGCGGCCGGCCTGCGGGTCATGTCCATGGACCGGGACGCCTTCGTGCCGCGTCCCGCGGAGCTGATCCGGACCCGGGGGTGGGCCCGGCCGCGTTTGATGGCGGGGCAGCCGGTTCTGACGGTGGTTCAGAATAGCCCGGGCGTCTGGGACGTCATGGGCGGGCGCCGCGGCCGCAAGGCGACCGAACCCCCGATGTGACGCCCAGGGCGCTGCCTCCGGCGCTTATCGCTTTCCGGCCTTGCGGTAGGCCTTGATGAAGTTCGTCAGCTTCAGCGCCTGGTCCTCCATGTACCGGGCCCACAGCGCCAACGCCTCCTCCCCTCCGGCGTCAGCTCGTAAACCCGCTTGGCCGGGCCGCGGCCTTCCGTTTTCCACGAAGACACCACCAGCCCGGCCGCCTCTATGTCCCGCAAGTGGCGGTAGATCATGCCCGGCGGGGCGTGGCCCTCCACGAATCCGAACTCCTGAATCGTCTGGATGATCTCGTAGCCGTAGGAGGCCCTTCGCCGCAGGCCCATGAGGATGGAGGGCTGGATGTAGCGCTCGGACTTGCCGGACCCGGTGCGGCGCTTCTCACGGGCAGGGGGATGCTTGCTTGACATATATCCTCCAAGGATATATATAAAACCAGGATCTATTAGTTTCAGTGATTCTACCCCACATCCGGAGGCCCGGCAATGGCAACCAAGATTTTCGTGCGCGAACGGCGCAAGGTGGAAAAAGGAGAAAAGAAACCGCGCTTTCGAGTGGTCGGTGTGAGCGGCGGGGAGCTGAAGATCTACGCAGACCACTTCCGCAAAAAGGAGCTCGATCAGATCGCTCTGGAAACCGGCGCCACGATCGTCTGGCTGGAGGCCGGCAAGGGCGAAGGCAAGGGCGACGCCGAACCCGAAGCACATTAACCGACGACTGCAGCCGGGAGCAGGCGCAGCGGGGTTTTCACCCGCGGCTCACGCAGCGAAGACCACGGGATGCGCGACTTCAAGAGCGGCGCATCCCGGTTGGCGGCCGCTCGTCTTGCACTCGTCTCACTGGTGAATGATCGTCCCGACGTGTTTCCCGGCCAAGGCATCCAAAATGTGCTCGGGATGGCGTAGCGCGTCGATGATCTGGAGCTCCTTCAAGCACTTGGCGCGCTGCAGGAACGTCAAGACCGGCCGCTCCACGATCAAATCGTCCAGGTCCAGCTTCAGCAGTGCAGTGGCCGAAATCCGGTCGAAGAATTTAAGGGTATTGCGCTTCGATGCGGGCACCTTTTTGGGGTCCTGGTCGTAGAGCCCTTTCTCGTCCTTGAGGTAGATCAGGCTGCGCGCCCCGATGTTCTCGGCCAGCAGGAAGGCGCCGCAGTCCGTGCGGTGCGGCGGGATCGAACCGATTTCCGGCGGGTGCTCGAAAAGGCCGTACGGCGGGATGCCGTAGGTGATCGGCAGGTATCCCAGCCGGCAGAACATGGTGAGCTGCTCCAGGTTGTCGCCGTGCCCGATCTTCACCCCGCCCTTTTTGGACAGCAGCACGGCCAGCATCTCGGCGTTCTGCCAGGACACCTTGTCCCCGAGCTTCGACAGGACCCCCGGGGGCATCCCCAGGTCGACCCCGATGCTGTAGACATGCCGCGCGCGGCTGCCGCCCCCGGTCATCAGCAGGATCTTGTGCTTATTCTTTGCCTCGACGAGAACGTCCAGGATCGGCAAGAGCGCCTTCGCCCCCCGGTCCATGATGCTCTGGCCCCCGATCTTGATGATGTTGATGTCGGGGTGCATGCGGAAGTACTCCTTGGCCTCGGTGCGCGCCAGCAGCTTCTTGCTCACGAGCGATTCGCCCATCAGGTGCGATTCGACATGCAGCCTGCCCGTTTTGCCCTTTTCCTTGACCAGCTTCGGCATGGGATCCCTTTCCGTTTGAGGGGTGGTGACAGGCTCTATACCGGCGATGTTTTTGGCTTGTCAAGCAGGGCCAACGGGCTGCCCGCCTTGATCGAACGGAATGATGGAGATGCAGCCGCCGACAGCCTCGCTGGCCTTGGGAGACTGTCGGATTTGGTTATTATGGGTAAGAATTGGCTAAACCGGTAATCCGATTGACTCCAGTGGCCTCTCTGACATAGAGACCTCCCTGCTTGAAGCAGAACCAATCAACCTTCAGAGGAGGAGATCGCTATGGCATGTAAACCCGCGGGATTGGTCCTCGGCCTGATGCTAACCTTTATTGCCGCATTCACCGTCCATGCGCAGACGCCCCCCTGCACCGAGTCCTACGGCAGCGGCCCCAACAGTTTCAGCCTGGCGACCGGCAGTCCGGGGGAGCTGGGGCTGCTGAAGGCGCTGGGCGACGCGTTCGCCAAGAAGGAAAAGACGACCCTGTGCTGGGTCAAGGCCGGCACCGGCGAGTCCATGCAGCTGCTCAAGGACAAGAAGGTCGACATGATCATGGTGCACGCGCCGGCGGCCGAGAAGAAGGCCGTGGCGGACGGCTGGGCGATCAAGCGCGAGCTGATCGGGTCGAACGAGTTCTACATCGTCGGGCCGCCCAACGACCCCGCCGGGATCAAGACGGCCAAGACGGCGGCCGAGGCCTACGCGCTGATCGCCAAGAGCCAGGCGAAGTTCTTCTCGCGCGGCGACAACTCCGGCACGCACAAAAAGGAGATGGATGCCTGGGAGAAGGCCGGCATCAAGCCTTCGGGCGACTGGTACGTGGTGACCAAGGATTTCATGCTGGCCACCCTCAAGCGGGCCGACGCCGAAAAGGGCTACTTCATGACCGACAGCAGCACCTGGGTGAGCGCCCGCAAGGAGATCCAGAGCCTGAAGATCCTCTTCCAGGGCGATGTCTTTCTCGTGAACACCTACCACACCCTCTGCCAGCCGGCCGGCTCGACCCCCGGCCAGAAATACGCCGCGCGGTTCATCGACTTCGTGAACTCCAAGGAAGGCCAGACGATCATCCGCACCTACGGCAAAGATCTTTACGGCGAAGGCATCTACAACGACGCCGCCTACGCGAAAAAGTACGACCGCTGACAGTTGCCCGGAACGGCAAGGTTGAATCTGGGATATCGTCGGGCTTCGAAGTACCAAATTGGCTGCGTAATACGGCCAAGGTCAAGGCGCGCGAATCTCGCGGCGTGAGGCGTACGTTCAGTACGCCGCAGCGCCTGCGAGATGAAGCGCAACGCAGAGATTGGCCGTATTACACAGCCATCAGATTTTTATCCGCATCTTGCGGATAAAAAGATCCACCGCGATCCCGATGCCGAACGCCCAGGCCATGTTGGGCACGGCCAGCGCGATGCCGGTGATCAGCAGCGCCACGAAGTACTCCTCGTTGCCCTTGAGGCTCCTCACCAGCGGGCAGAGCTCCAGCCCCGCGAACACCAGCAGCACGCCCAGCACCGAGTTGGGGATCATCGCCAGCAGCGCAAAGCCGAACTCGCCGAAGGCCAGCGCCATGACGACGAAGATGGCGCCGATCATGACCGGCGCCCCGCCGGTGCGCGCGCCGAAGCGGTAGTGCGCGGCCAGGCCGCCCGTGCCGTGGCACATGGGCACCGCGCCGAAGAAGCCCGCCGGGAAGTTGGCGATCCCCATGGTGAGGGCGAAGCGCCCCGCCGTGCTCTTGGGCAGGGACGAGCTCTGCGGGAACAGGGCGCAACAGGTGTCGGCCGTGCCGACGCAGGCGTTGCCGATGGTGAGCGGCATCTGCGGCAGGATCAGCATGATGGCGGCTGTCCAGAAGTCCTGCAGGGACGGCAGGACCACCTTCATGGGTGTCGGGCCGATGGTGAGCGCCCCGCTGTTGAAGCCGCCCAGCGCAAAGCCCGATAGGATCCCGGCCGCCAGCGCCACCAGGGCCGCCGGGAACTTCTTGTTGTCCAGAAGCCCCAGCACCAGGGCGAAGACGATGATCCCGATGATGAGATTGATCTGGTATTCGGCGAACCGGCCGGGGTGGCCGTTGAGGAACACCTGCGGGGAGACGATGAGCTCGATGCCCTTCCTGAGAAAAACGAGCCCTAACGAAAGCTGAATGCCGCGCACGACGGGTTGGGTGAAGAGCTTGGCGAGCGTGTCGACGATCCCGGTCAGCGCGAACACCAGCAGCAACGCCCCGAAAATGATGCCCGCGGCGCCGATCACCGGCTCGGTGATCATCGCCGGGTAGGCGATGGCGATGGCGCCCACGGCCTTCAAGGGCTGCACCGGCACCGGCAACCGGTAATAATACCCCGTGACCAGGTAAAACAACCCGAAGGCCAGGAAGACCGTCGACGGGCTCAAGCCGTTGATCAGGATCATGCCGACGACGATGGGCAGCAGGGTTCCTAAATCCCCGAAGGCGCCGGCCAGCTCGACCCGGTCGAATTTGAGCGCACTGTCGTCGGGCGGGGGCGGGTTTGGGGTGGTCGGATTTGCGGCAGCCGGGTGGTCCATCGCACACCTCCTGAAAAGAATGCTTGCACAATAGACACGAAAAATATAATATTCGTGCCAGTTATAGCGCGCTGCCCGCGACGCGTCAAGACTTTTCCTGCAAAGATCCTCGCATCGCCGCGCCGCACACCCGACCGGAAAGGACCCACGGCCGCCCATGATGACGACCCGAAGCCGACGCCCCCCGGCACCGGATCATGCCCGCATCCTGTCCGGGCAGGGTCCGGGCCGCTGCCTGGACCCCATCCAGCTCGACCGGCTCGAGCAGGCGCTGCGCGCATGGGCGGGGTCCCCCCGCCGGGCGGATCTCGTGTCCTCCCGGCGCAGGGTTCTGCTGATTTTCCTCCTGATCCGCTACACGGGCGCACGCCTCAACGAGGTGCTCGATCTCGATTTCCAGACCGACTTCGACCGGGACAGCCACACGGTCCGGTTTCGCAAAGGGGCCGGCGCGAGCGATCGTACCGGCCGCAACGTCCAGCTGCCGGATGGGGTGGCGACCGAGGTTCAAGAGGTTCTGGGACTCCTGTCCCTGAGCCGCACGGGAGCGCGGGCTCTCAGGCTGGACCCGGCCCACGTGCGCCGCAAATTCTACGCGTGCGCCGCGGCCTGCGGCCTGCCGCGTGAAATGGGCGCGCCCGAGGTCATCCGCCGCTCCCGGGCCGTCGAGCTGCTGCAGGGCAACGTCCCGCTGCCGGTCGTCCAGCGGATCCTCGGGCATTCGACCCCCAGCCTGGCCGCCGCCTACGTGAGCTTTTCCGAGGAGGACATGCGGCGGGTCGAGGCCTTCTTCGTCGATCGGGAGAACCGACGCAAGACCAGCGCGCGCAACGCCTTCTTCGGGAAGATCGAAACCCTCGTCAAGGGCGACGTGCAGGCCCGGGTGGAGATCGCGACGCCGGGCGGCTGCCGCATCAGCGCCGTCATCACCAACGGCAGCCTGGACCGACTGGGGCTGAAGCAGGGCGGCCTCGTCGCGGCCGAGGTGAAGGCGCCCTGGGTGACCGTCTACCGCGGCGCCGACGATCCGGGGTCTTCGGCGGACAACGTGCTCGCCGCAACGGTCGAGCGCGTCGTGCGCGGGAAGGTCACCGCGGAGATCGTGGCCCGCATCGCCGACGGAACCGAGATCTGCGCGGTCGTCACCGAGCAGAGCCGCAAGACGCTCGGCCTGCGGCCGGGCGACCCGGTCCGGGTGGCGTTCAACGCATTCACCGTGGTCCTGCATTCCGATTAGCCCCACCGTTCAATGCGTAATTCAATAGGGGATGGGCTAATCAGAATAAATCTCAAGGGACTGCCGGTGTTGAATTGAGCTATCGAATGTATTAGATGGGATGCACCAGCTCGGAGAGTTCGTAATCCACGGAGGCCTCCATCAAACCGATACGGATGAACTTGAAGCACTCAAAAGTCGGACGCAACGACCCGTGCCCCTGCGGCAGCGGCCTGAAATACAAGAAGTGCTGCGCGGACAAGGCCGAAGCGGCCCCGCCGTCCGACCTGGCGGAGGTCTACGCCCGCAAACACCGCATCCGGGTCAAAACCCCGGCCGACATCGAAGCCATCCGTCGCGCCGGCCGCCTGGTGGTGGCCACCCTGGATCTGGTGGCGCCGCGCCTGCGGCCCGGCCTCACGACCGACGAGATCAACACCTGGGTGCACGAGTTCACGCTGCAGAACGGCGCGGTCCCCGCCCCGCTCAACTACCGCGGCTACCCCAAGAGCGTCTGCGTCTCGGTCAACGAGGTCATCTGCCACGGGATCCCCGGCAGCCGGGTGCTGCAGGACGGGGACATCGTCAACGTGGACGTCACCTCCATCCTCGACGGGTATTACGCCGACGCGAACAAGACCTATTTCGTGGGCAGCCCCGGGCCCGACGCGCGCAAGATCGTGGCGGTGGCGCGCGAGTGCCTGCGCCGGGGGATGGCCGTGGTGACGCCGGGCAACACCGTCGGCGACATCGGCTGGGCCATCCAGTCCTACGCCGAGGCGCAGGGCTGCTCGGTGGTGCGCGAGTTCGTCGGGCACGGGGTGGGCCTGGACTTCCACGAGTCGCCGCAGATCCCGCATTTCGGCCAGCAGGGCACCGGCATCGCCCTGATCCCGGGCATGGTCTTCACCATCGAGCCCATGATCAACCTCGGACGCAAGGAGCTGCGCATCCTGGGCGACGACTGGACCGCGGTCACCCGCGACGGCTCCCTCTCGGCCCAGTTCGAGCAGACCGTGCTCGTCACCGAAACCGGCTGCGAGAGCCTGACTCCCTGGGGGGACTGAAGTCCCCGAACGGGCGCCGCGCCGATTCAATGCGGTCTGGTTTCTGGTGTTGTCCATTTCGAAGGGTTTCCGATTCTCCCGTAACCTACCTCGCGTCGACGCCCTGGTATCCCGGAGCAGTTGGTTCCACGCATAACGACGCCTGCGCAAGGAGAGGGCTTGACATGGATATAAGCGCATGCTTATATGCTAACGCATCGGGTAAACCTTGCCGGCAAAACGGTGGCGAATGAAAAGGGTAACCGCTCAGAGAAAGAGTCCTGCGACCGACTCGACCCAGACCCAAGGCAGCCGGCTCGATCGCGATGGGTGTCGGTCAGTCGCAATCCTTGCGAAGGGAATTGCAGACGAAAACAGACTCCGCATTCTCATGTCCATGGTGGGCACCAGAAAGTCAGTTACCAGAATCGTAGAGGAGGTAGGCCTCTCACAGCCGTTGGTGTCCCACCACTTGAGGGAACTCCGGAGGTGCCTGTTGGTGGACATTCAGCGCGAGGGCCCGTTCGTTTACTATGGCCTGGCCGATCCGCGAGTCATAGAAGTTGTCGGCACGTTGAGTGCCGTTGCGGCAAGTCTGGTCGCAGGAAGAACGTCTCTCTGATCCAATGGAGGCTGCGGTTATGAGCCAGGTTTCAAAGATCCTCGCCCGAATGGACCCCGAGAGCGCTCTCGGGGCGATCGGCGAGGCGTTGAAGTCGATCTTCCCTGTCGTTCCCGAGGAGGCCAGGAGTGCGTTCCTCCTGCAGATCGTCGGAGAGTCTGAAGCCGACAAAGTCTCGAGCATGGTTCACCTCTGACTGGCCGAATGCATGGGCGAAGGTGTCGACCCAACGCAGATGTGCCAGAGCCTGGTGGACAAGGTGGCGCAGTCCAAGCAACTGACCGCGATCACCAACCCCGAGATCCTGGTCCTGTTCGAAGACTGGCTTGAAGAGCTTGAGCATGAAGTTGCGGCCCTTGCGGCGTCACGCTCCAACCTGATGGCCGAGGACCTGGTAGCCGAGCTGGGGCTTTCCGCCAGGGGGGCGACCTTCCTGGTCTCCAAGCTGAAACGAGAGGGCCGGCTGCCATGAACCTCAGCCGAACGTTTATCATGACGGCAGTTGCCGTGTCGGTTGCGATCGCTTCCTTGTGGTGGACCCATCAGGCCGTCACCCCCAGGGAAGCAACATGGGAGGATGTTAAGGCGGAAGCTCAACGGGGTGGTTACCGGCTCGTCACGACTCAAGAGCTTGCGTCGATGGTTTCACAACACACCCCCATGCTGATCGACACGCGGCAGGACTGGGAGTACCGGACCGGCCACATCCATGGTGCCATCAACTTCCCGATCGAGCCGACCTGGTGGTCGCGCTGGCGTAAGGCCGATGATCTGCAACACCTGCTCGGACCGGACAAGGAGCGACTCGTCGTTTTTTACTGAGCAGGCCTGACATGAGTCCGCAGCGACTCGGCGGCCCGGGTGGCCGTTCAGCTTGGATACAAGAATGTGTACCGTGATCCCCTTGGCTTTCCGGAGTGGCAGAAGGTGGGATTGCCGATCGGAAGCCAGCCCGCCGGCTTGGCAACTTCAAGTCGGGAGCAGCGCCCCCCCGGCCCTTTATACGGCTGGGCCATGATCTGGACGCTCCTGGGGATCTTCGCGGGAGGAATGGCCCTCAACCTCACGCCGTGCGTTTACCCGATGATCCCCATCACGGTCTCATACTTCGGCGGTCGGGCGGCATCGGACAGGCGCAGAGGCCGCCTGGTCGCGCATGGGCTTTGTTACCTGCTCGGGCTTGCACTCACAAACTCCATTCTGGGTACCGCCGCAGCCCTGACCGGCAGCCTCATGGGAGGGGTGCTTCAGCATCCGGCGGTACTGATGGGGGTCGCGACGGTGCTGGTTCTGTTCGCCACCAGTCTCTTCGGCCTGTGGGAGCTACGCCTTCCGAGCGGTCTCACGCAGGCGTCGGCGAAGTCGTACCGCGGCTATGGCGGCAGCCTCTTCATGGGATTGACCCTGGGTGTGGTAGCCGCACCCTGCATCGGTCCCTTTGTGCTGGGCCTTCTCACGTGGGTCGCCAGCATGGGCAGCCCGCTTATCGGTTTCATCGTGTTCTTTACGCTCAGCATCGGCCTCGGACTGCCCCTGTTTGTATTGGCGCTGTTCTCCGGCCAACTCAAACGCCTGCCCCGAGCGGGGGGATGGATGATCTGGGTCCGAAAGCTCATGGGCTGGGTGCTGGTCGTGATGGCAGTCTACTTCCTGAAGCCGGTTCTCCGGGAGCCTGCCGCGACCATCGCCCTTGCCGCGTCGTTGCTTGCAGCGGGCATCCACCTCGCGTGGCTCGATCGCACGGAGGCGAGCTTCAGAATGTTCCCATGGCTCAAGGCCGCCTCCGGCGCTCTCCCCTTTGCGGTCGCGGTCCTGCTGCTTGCCTCCTGGATCATGCGTGGACCGGCAGTGACCTGGGTTTCATATTCAGACGAATCACTGGAGGCTGCGCGAAGCAGCGGGAAGCCGGTCATCATCGACTTCTATGCGGCATGGTGCGCGCCGTGCAGGGAGTTGGACGAGATTACATTTCATGATCCAGCCATCGTCGGGTTGGCGCGAGAACGCTTCGTCATGGTCAAGGTCGACGTGACGCAGGCCGGCGATGCTCTCAAAGAGAGACTGTTGAGAGAGTACGCGGTCAAGGGCGTCCCCACGGTTGTATTTTTGGATGAGACAGGCAGAGAGCGACAGGACCTGCGGCTGGTGGACTACCTGCCCTCGGACCAGTTCGTAGAACGCATGAACAAACTCATAAAAGAGGCACGCGAAACGGGAGATGGCCATGCTCAAGGTTAGATTCTTTCTCAACGAGCCCAACGGCAAGCCCTGAAAGGGGTTCAACGCCATGATGCCCAGGCTGGGCTCTAAATACGACATCGAGATCGAGGTTACGTCCAAACCCCAAGCCGAATACCAGACGGATGCCTATTTCGAGTTGGAGCTGCCGGTTGCTCCAGCCCTGATGGTGGCGGATGAGATCGTGGTCGAAGGTTCAGGCATCTCCGAGGAGAAGGTGGAGGCCGTTATCCGGAGACATCTCGGGCTTCCCGTTGTTGGCCCGCACGGAAAGGCTTCTTCAGCCGACTCATCGGAAACTGAACCCCATGCGGTTTCCACCCAAGAGTTCCGCGAAAAAGAGCCTTTTCGAACGCCTGTTCCGCAAGTAAGGGATGGGCGCCTTCCCCGCAGGTCCGTCTGCCGTAAATCCTGTCTCGCGCACGTCGCGCGATCGAATCCCTGCCGGTTTCACGGCCTGAATTTCGGGCTTGACATGTATTGAGCATATGCTCATAATGGCTTCGATTGGAGGCGATCGGCGATGCCAAGGCCCAAGCGCTGCCGGCGCATCGGCGCCGCTCCCGGGAGTACCTATTTCAAGCCCCGGGGGATTCCCCTGTCGGAGTTGGATGAGGTCGTTCTCGGCGTGGACGAGTTCGAGGCCATCCGGCTGGCCGACCTCGAAGGGCTCTACCAGGAGCTGGCGGCGGAGAAGATGAGCGTTTCCCGTCAGACGTTCGGGCGCATCATCGCAGCGGCGCACCACAAAGTGGCCGAGGCGCTGGTGAGGGGCAAGGCGCTGAAGATCGAGGGGGGCTCCGTCGAGCTTGCCGAGGCGAAAACGTTCAGCTGCGGCCGCTGCCGGCATGCGTGGGAGCCGGCGGACGACCGCGACGGGAGTATGAAATGCCCTTCCTGCAGCAGCGGCGACATCCGGGCAGAGGGAAATGCACGGGGGCGCGGCAGGGGCAGGGGCGGCGGTAACCATTCACTCTAAACGGAGATCACATCATGAAAGTGGCATTTGCAGTGCAGGCGGACGAAGGGATCAAGAGCAAGGTGTTCAACCATTTCGGCTCGGCGCCGGTATTCGTGATTGCGGATGCCGTTACGGGCGAGGTCACGAGCGTCAACAATCAGGACATGCACCACGTGCACGGGGCCTGCAACCCGATCAAGGCCATCGACGGCCGAAAGGTGGATGCGGTGGTCGTCGGCGGGATCGGCGCGGGCGCCATGTCCAAGCTGAACGCCATGGGCATTCGCGTCTTCGGCTCGGCGGCCGCCACGGTTGCCGAAAACCTCGACCTGCTCAAGTCGGGCCAGCTGCGCGAGCTCATGGCCATGCACGCCTGCGCCGGGCACGCGGGCGGGGGCGGCTGCGGCCATTGAGCTTCCGGCCGCCGAGGCCCGAGGGAGAAAACCCGATGCGCATCGTGATGACTCCGATCGGAGTGATCCACAGCCCCTTCACGGAAGCGACGGCCATGCCCATCCAGCCGGTCAGCGCCAACAGCGCCCCGGGGCGGGTGGAAGTATTCCCGGAATTCGCGCCGGGGTTGAAGGACCTGGATGGGTTTTCGCACGTGCTGCTGCTCTACCATTTTCACCGGTCGCGGCCGTACGCGCTGTCGGTCGTGCCGTTTCTCGACACCGAGCCGCGCGGCCTCTTCGCCACCCGTGCGCCCAACCGGCCCAACCCGATCGGCATATCCCTCGTCCGGATCGAGCGCATCGACGGGTGCTGCCTGCACGTGGCGAACATCGATGTCCTCGACGGCACCCCGCTCCTGGACATCAAGCCGCACGTGCCGGATTTCGACTGCGCCGCCGGGGCCCGCGCGGGCTGGATGGAGAAGGCCGGGCCCGCCATTACCCGCCAGGTCGCCGACGACCGCTTCAGCTGATCCCCACCCCCGTGCCGATCCCGGCCGGCCTCACGCGACCGCCTGGCGCACCACGTGGTACGCGACCCCGAGGGCGGCGCTCGCCGCGATGGTCTTGAGCATGGAGATCTTCCAGCGGAAGATGGCGAGCGCGGCGAATACGGCGATGGCCAGGGACGGCAGGTTCAGCGTGCCCCACACCGGCACGAGCAGGTGCATGCCGAGCGCATAGACGTCGTCGACTTGGCCGAAAACCGTGTTGACGGTGAACCACACCGCCAGGTTCAGCACGACCCCCACCACGGCCGCCGTGACGGCGGAGAGCGCGGCCGTGAGGTTGCGGTTGCCCCGCAGCGCCTCGATGTAGGGCGCCCCCAGGAAGATCCACAGGAAGCAGGGCGCGAAGGTCACCCAGGTCGTGACGGCGGCGCCGAGGGTGCCGGCCCACAGCGGGTCGAGGCCGCCCGGGTTGCGGAAGGCGGCGAGAAAGCCCACGAACTGCAGCACCATGATGAGCGGGCCGGGGGTGGTCTCGGCCATGCCCAGGCCGTCCAGCATCTCGTGGGGCTGCATCCACCCGAACGTGTCCACCGCCTGCTGGGCCGCATAGGCCAGCACCGCGTACGCCCCGCCGAAGGTGACGACCGCGGCCTTGCTGAAGAAGGCGGCGATCTGGAAATAGACGCCGTCCGTGCCCTGGAGCCAGAGGATGAGGGCGAAGGGCGCCGACCAGACCAGCAGCCAGACCACGGCCACGCGCACGGCGCGACCAACCGATGGCCGGGTGTGCTCCATCCCGCCGGCTGCCAGCATGCGATCGACCGCCGGTTCGTCGCAGGGGTCGGCCTTTTTCCCGCCGTGCCCCGCGCTGCCGGAGAAGACGTCGGGGCGGATCCGTCCGCCCGCGTAGCCGACGATGGCCGCCGCCAGCACGATGGCGGGGAAGGGGACGTCGAACAGGAAGATCCCGACGAACGCCAGCGCCGCCAGCGCCACCATGGCCCGGTTTTTGAGCGCCCGCTTGCCGATGCGGATGACGGCCTCGACCACCACCGCGAGCACGGCCGCCTTCAGCCCGAAGAAGATCCACTGCACCAGGCGCACCTCCTGATAGCCCGCGTAGAGCACGCTCAGCGCCCAGATGGCGAGCGGCGCCCGGCAGCACGAAGAGCGTCCCGGCCACGATGCCGCCCCGGGTGCGGTGCAGCAGCCAGCCGATGTAGGTCGCCAGTTGCTGAGCCTCCGGACCGGGGAGGAGCATGCAGTAGTTGAGGGCGTGCAGGAAGCGGCTCTCGCTGATCCAGCGTTTCTCCTCCACCAGATACCGGTGCATGACCGCGATCTGCCCGGCCGGCCCGCCGAAGCTGTTCAGCGCCACTCTCACCCAGAGCCGGAACGCCTCTTTGAAAGACACCGTTTGAACCGGTACTCCGTCGCAAGTGCTCATTCGAGACTCCGTAGTTATTCAGCCCTGCGCAGCGCGTGAAATAGAACCGAAAAATTCGTGTGGGCCAATGGTATCGCTGTCCGGGCAGAACAGCTCAAGCCAGATCCCCTTGTCCCTTCCCAATCCGTCTTTCATCAACCGTAAATACAAAAACAGGAACAGCTAAGGTCAAAACCGCTGCCATCAAGGCAAAGGCCGGTAAGTAGCCCCAGGCACCAATCAAGATACCACTCAAAATCGGGCCGGAGGCATGGCCGATGTCGAATATGGTTCCGAACACCCCCATGGCGGTTCCAAAGTGACGCGCCTTGCACATGTCCGCCACCATCGCGGCCGAAGATGACGTCACAAATGCCTCTCCCAAGCCAAACAGCAGGGCTGCCGCTGAGAGGGTGGAAAAGCTTTTCAGCAGGGGTATGAAGAAAAATGAAATGGCGCAAAGAATTAGCCCGGCGACGATGATCGGCTTCCGGCCGAAGCGATCCGATATCCGCCCCATCAAGGGTTTGGACACCATCGTCACAACAATTTGCACCGCCCAAAGCAGACCCGCCTCGAATGCGCTGAGCCCGGCCACTTCGACCGCATAAATCGGCAAAAAGGCCTCCAGCGCCCCCATGGTCATGTTCTGCAGGCCTTCCACCGAGGAGGTCGCCACCACCCGAACGTCGCTGATCACCTCTTTGATCCCGGTAACAAATTGCGACATCCGTGAGCGAAATCCATTGCCTTGCACGTGTTCGTCCCGCAAGAGCGTGCGCATGGCCAATGCAAGGGCGGTGACCCCACTCACCCCGCAAATCGTATAAACCAACTGAAAGGTGCGCGGCTCGTAACTGCCTCCGGTCGCGCTCAAAGAAAGAATGAGCCCGCCCAAAGGCGCCCCCAAGAGACCGCCGATGATCCCGACGGACGAAAACCAGGACAGGAGCTCTCCCTTTCGCTCTCCGGCGATATCGGCCACGACCGCCATGGCGACCGGCCCGTAAACCGCCGTGGCAAAACCGTGTATAAACCGCACCGCCACCAGTTGGGCGTAACTATCGATCAGAAGATAGGCGAAGGGAGCAAAGGCAAAGAACACGAGGCCGATCAACATGGTTTTGCGCCTGCCGATGACATCGGAGAGCGCTCCGGAGGGAAGCTTGAAGAGGATGCCGGTCACCGTCGAGATGCCTACCGCGAGGCCGATGGCTTCAGGCCCGGCTCCCAGGCTGAGCGCAAACAGGGGCAGCACCGGATTTCTGGCAAGCGCATAGGAAAAACGGGCCAGGAAACCGATTAAACAAAGCACATTGAACTTGGAAAGATTGAACATAACCCCTCTGGCGCATAGACTACTTTGCAGCGGGTTTCTGGCGGTCGTAGAAAATGCTTTTCCCGTAGATCCCTACCGGGATCCCCATGACCACGTCGGCCTTGATGAGACCAAGCGCTCTCGCAGCAGCGCCAACTCGCTGCTGCACGCGGTTGTCGATATTAAGGATGCCGGCGGTCTTGGCGGCGGATGCCAGCGCGCAGCCGATGTCGATCATCCGCATCGAGGCTGCCATCAGCTTCGCGGCCATGATCGCGATGTCTTTCATTGCACTCCTCCTTGTTGTAATGACAGTTGCATGTTCTGCAGTATTAATTAGATGGCAGCTGCCAGTTGCAGACTTTATAAAACACCCTATTTGACATGTCAACTGACACTATTTATATTTTGAAAAATATCAACTGACATGGGACGGACTCGTGAAAAAAGTGGAACCTCACCCGTGGCTGATCCTCGCGCATCACATACCGCCCAAGCCCGGTTACCTGCGCACGAAAATTTCCAAGCGCCTGGCCGCGCTCGGGGCCGTCGGGCTGAAGAACGCGCTGTATGTGCTGCCGGATAGCGAGGAGACCCGCGAAAGTTTTTCGTGGGTGGTCAAAGAGATCGAGGACGGCGGGGGCCGGGCATTCCTGTCTGCCGGGGTCTTTTTCCTGGGAATAACGGACGAACAGATCAAGGCGCTGTTTATTGCGGCCCGCAATACCGAATATGAACAGCTGGTGCAGAGCGCACGGGCGCATTTGGAGCACCTTCCGTCCCCGGCGAACCGTTCGGATTCCCCTCAACCTGACGCATTCGAACATCTAAATGAACTGCGCAAGCGCTATGAAGACGTCCGCGGCAAGGATTTTTTCGGGGCCCCGGCCCGCGACTCGGTGGAAGGCATTCTCTCCGCGATTGAGCGCCGGCTGGTTCAGCAGGACAAGGGTCAGGACGGTGGGGCCGTGCGGGAGCTCGGGGAGGTCGAAGACTATCGAGGAAAAACCTGGGTCACCCGCAAACGCATTCACATCGATCGGATCGCCAGCGCCTGGCTGGTCCTGAAGTTCCTCGATGACCAGGCGCGGTTCAAGTTCGTTTCTTCAAAAGACTACAAGCCGAAGGGCGATGAAGTTCGCTTTGACATGTTTCACGCCGAATTCACCCATGAAGGGGACAAGTGCACCTTCGAAGTGATTCTGGGCCGCTTGAGCCTCGATGACCCGGCCCTCGCGGCTATCGCCGAGGTGATTCATGATCTCGACATGAAGGACGCGAAATACGGCAGACCCGAGGCTCAAGGGTTCTCGGCAATCCTGTCGGGAATCACGCTGAGGTATGAACGCGATGAAGACCGTCTCGCACGCGGGATCCACCTCCTGGACGACCTCTATCGCTATTTCCAAACTACGAGGGCTTGAACAACCTCTTCGACACGGACGGCATGGTGCGGACCGGCCCGAGGCCGAGGAGCGTTTCGAGGAGATCCTGGCGACGAACGTCAGGTACGGGAAAAACCAAACCACCCTGGAACGGTATCTCGGCTACCACCGCGAGATCCAGGGGGTGATCGGAAAGGAGAACCACCATGAGCGCTGAATCGGACTCCAAGAAGAAGACGTCGACCCTCATCCGGGTCTTCATCCCCACGGCGCGCCTGCTGAGCGCAGCCGAGATCAAGGCGTTGCCGGTCAAGGATCGGCAACCGGCCGGAGACGAGGGCCTCTGGGTCGAAGTCGCCTGCCCGGACGACAGCTGCACCATCGACGGGGGGCGTATCTGTCTGCCGGCAGCCTTGCCTTCCAGCAAGAAAGACAAGGGGGCCTGGCTCAAGATCTTCTGCCCCGAGGACCGCTGCTACTTCGACAACGCGGCCGATCTTCCGTAACCCTGCCGCCGTGACACCCGCTGCCCCGCAGGCGAGCGCTCTGACCGCGCTCCTGCGGGGCACCTGTTTTTCCCGGCGATGCCATTCGGCGGGGAAGTGACGCTTTTGGAATTCAGCGCCACACCCCGCCCGCGCGGATTTACACGCAAGTAACTTTGTTTTTTGCGGGAGAGGCGTTCAGCCTCGATCGTCGCGGCTGGAAAGCCGCTCCCACAGGGGAAAGATCCACTGACTGATTTTTTCGAAATGGTATGGACTGACCGCACCCGGGCTAACCCTCTCCCCCGGTTCTGGGGGAGAGGGCAGGGTGAAGGGGGACTCTGTGTCAAGGCTCATATGCACAGCTTCCTACGGGGTCGGCCCTCCGGAAGGGGTCACACCTGGCCGGGCAGCATCGTGCCGTGCTCCATCAGGTTGCGGTGCAGCTCGAAGCAGCGCAGCAGGTCGTGGCGGATGTGGCCCGGCCGCGCCTCGCGCACGTAGCGTCGGAGGTAGTCGCGGTAGAGCGGGTGGGCGCACTTCTCGATGATCACGTCGGCGCGCTGCATGGGGCCGAGGCCGCGCAGGTCGGCCAGCCCCTGCTCGGTCACGATGATCTGCACGGAGTGCTCGTTGTTGTCCACGTGCGGGCACATCGGGACGACCTTGGAGATCCGGCCGCCCTTGCCGATCGAGGGCGTCATGAAGACCGACAGGTAGCTGTTGCGCGTGAACTCGCCGCTGCCGCCGATGCCGTTGATGACATCCATGCCGAGCAGGTGGGAGGAGTTGACGTTGCCGTAAATGTCCACCTCGACGGCCGTGTTCATGCCCATGACCCCGAGCCGCCGGATGACGCCGGGGTGGTTGGAGATCTCCTGGGGCCGCAGGACGATGCGCCGGCTGAACTCGTCCATGTTCTCGATCAGGTGCTGGAGCTTGTCGGCGGTGATGGTGAGGGAGGTGGCGCTCGCGCCCTTCAGCTTCCCGGAGACCATGAGATCGGCCATCGAGTTCTGGAAGACCTCCGAGTACATGTAGAAGGGCGGGATGTCCGGGTGCTCGCCGAGCGCGCTCAACACCGCGTTGGCCACGTTGCCGACCCCGGCCTGGAGCGGCAGGAACTCCGTAGGGATGCGGCCGGCGCGCATCTCGTCGAGCAGGAACTCCACCACGTGGGCGGCGATGCGGCGGCTGTCCTCGTCGGCGTCCGCGAAGGGGGCCACCTGGTCGGCCTCGTCGGTTTCGACCACGGCCACGACCTTCTGCGGGTCGACCATGGCGTAGGGCCAGCCGATGCGGGTCAGCGGGTGGAAGACGGGAATCGCGTTGCGGTGCGGGGGCGGCGGCATGATGAAGATGTCGGCGATCTCCCGCAGCCGCGGCGACTGGCTGCGGTTGACCTCGACGATCACCTTGCGGGCGCAGCTGAGATAGGTCGGGGAGGCGCCGATCGAGGTGCTGAGGTAGACCCGGCCGTCCGGGGTCACCTCGGTCGCCTCGACCACGGCCACGTCGATCGGGCCGAAGAAGCCGAACCCGACGGTCTGCGGCACATGGGAGAGGTGCATGTCGACGTACTCGACGTCCCCGGCGTTGATCTGCTTGCGCAGCGCGGACCCGGTCTGGTAGGGCGCGCGCCACATGATGGCGCCGGCCGCGGCGAGTTCCTCGTCGATGGCCTGGCCGCTCGAGGCGCCCGTGAGGACGCGCAGCTTGAACGGGGCGCCCTGGAGCGCAGCCGCGCGAGCGCGTGCGGCGAGCGCGCGCGGGACGGCCTTGGCGGCGCCGGCCGGGGTGAACCCGCTGAAGGCGACGGTGTCCCCGTGGTGGATATCGCGGATGGCCTCCTCGGCCGTGAGGATCGGGAATGAAGACGACATGGGAATTCAGGTCCTTTCGTGAAGTGAAAACAAGGCCAGATGCTCCAGCAAACTGCATGCCAGGCGTCGGGCCTTACGCGGTCTATGTAGAAGCCATCTCAAAAATAGCAGATCACGCCCGAGGGCCAGGCGCCCGCCGATGAAAACGCGCAGCAACCGTGCCGGGTTGTGAGCATTTTTCAGAGGCGGGCAACGCCGCCATCGGGTGTCAGATGCATTTTTGAGATGGCTTCTAATATGGTAAGCCGATTTTTCAGGGAGACAACGAATGTTCCGATGCCGGCCGCCCCCGAGGGTCTGACCCGAGCGGTCGCAGGTGTAACCTCGGGGGTGACGGAGCGATGTCGGGTCAGCGCTTCGCGAGCATCTTGCGGATTTCCTCGCTCTGGGCGCGGTGGGCGGCGGTCCCCTTGCGGTCGAGCACCGTGGCGAGCTTCTCCAGGAGGTCCTCGAGCTTGATCGGTTTCAGCAGGTAGTCGCAGGCCCCCTCCTGCATGCCCTCGAGGCTCGTTTCCAGCGAGGCGTGCCCGGTCAGCAGGATGACGTCCGCTCCCGGGTGGATGGCCTTGATCTGGCGCAGGGTGGCGATGCCGTCCATCCCGCCCGGCATCTTGATGTCCAGGACGACGACGTCGAACCGGCTGCCCTCCTGGAACAGGCGCAGCGCCTCTTCCCCGCTGCCGCACCCGACGGCCGCGATGTTGCGCCGCCTGAGCCGGTTCATCAGGGTTTCACGGAAATCGCCCTCGTCGTCGACCACGAGGATGTTGGCGTTCTGCATGTGGGCTCCCTTCTGTCTATTTCATCCCGGGGGCGACGATCGGCAGCTGGATCGTGAACTCGGCGCCTTCGCCCTCGCGGCTCTTGACCGAGATCCGGCCCCCCATCTTCTCGATGATGTTGTAGCTGATCCACAGCCCGAGGCCCGGTGCCCTTGCCCGCGCTCTTGGTCGTGTAGAACGGGTCGAAGATCATGCGCTGCACGTTTTCCGGGATGCCGGGGCCGGTGTCGGCGACCGTCACCCTGATCTCGTTCTTGGTCCGCTCGGCTGCGGACCGTCACGGTCCCGTCCTTGCCGATCGCGTCGATCGCGTTGGTCACCAGGTTGAGGATGACCTGCTGCACCTGGGCCTGGTCGCCGCCGATGACCGGGATGTCCTCGGCCAAGTCGGTCTGGATGTCGATCGTGTTGTTGCGCGCGAAGTTCTCGAGAATGTCGATCGTCTGGTTGATGGTCTCGTTGATCCGCACGTCCTCCATGCGCGGCTCCATACGCCGGGCGTAGCCGAGCATGTTGTGGACCACCTTGCGCGCGCGTTCGACGTGCTCCTCGATCTTGGCGACCGAGGCGCGGAACTCCTGGTAGTTGGCGCTCCCCTTGAGGTCGTCCTCGTCGAGCAGGTCCTGGATCCAGCCGGTCTTCTGGAGGATCACGGCGAGCGGGTTGTTGATCTCATGCGCCACCCCGGCGGCCATCTTGCCGAGTGCCGCGAGCTTGTCGGACTGCATGAGCTGGGCGTTCATCTCCTTGACGCGCGTTTCGGAGCGCAGGAGCTGCCCCACCATGAGGCGGGTGGTGAAGACCGTCGTCAGCAAGATCGCGAGCACCCCGGCCGCGATGATCGCGATCTGGATCGTGCGGGTGGCGAAGAGGCCCGCCAGCTCGTTGTCGATGTCGACCGTGATCGCCAGCAGCCAGTTCTTGTTCTTCAGCCAGGTCCCGGCCACGAGGAGGTTGCGGTTGCTGGTGCTCATTTCCTCGAAGCGTCGTGGTCTGCTTGCCGAAGGAGGAGATGTTGACCGGCGCCTTTTCGAGGATGCCCGCGCCGAAGCGCGGCCGGGTCTGCACCACGCCCTCCTCGTTCACGAGGAAGGCGTCCCCGGTCTTGCCGATCATCGCACCCTGGACGATCCGGCCGAAGATCTCGGAGTCGATCGTCGCGCGCAGGATCCAGGTGCGCTGGTTCTCGTGGCGGCGAATCGCGATGATGAAGTGCGGGACCTTGCGGAACCCGGGGTAGACGTCGCTGATGTAAACCCCCTTGCTCATCACCTCGGCGAACCAGGGCTGCTCGCCGTAGTTGCGGCCGCGGAGGTCGTAGGGCCCGACGTAGGCGAGCTGCTGGCCGGTGGCGTCGATCACCCCCAGGTCCACGAAGGCCCCCGCCCAGAGGTTCATGACCGCGAGCTTGCGGGCGAGGTTCTCCTCGACGACGATCGTCTGGAATGCGTGGGTCTCGGCGATCGTCCCGAGGATCGCCGTGCGTTCCTTCAGGAAGAGGTCCAGCGCCTCGGCCTGCGCGATCGCACGCACCTGGATCTGCTCGCGCACCTTCTCCGTGTAGAGGCCCGCGAACTGCCGGTACATGATGATTCCGAGCAGGAAGAGCGGGGTGAAGGTGACGAGCATCGTGAGCAGGATGATCTTCCACTGCAGTCGCGTGTAGAGGTGGGCGAGCATGTCAGCTCCGTTCCGGCTCTGCGGAGGCGATGAGCCCTTCGATGTCCCTGCGGTACTTCGCCCGGTAGTGCTCGACGTAGCGCCGGGTTGCTCATGATCATGTCCATCTGGCGGGTGTGCAGCGCCAGGTAGCCGAGAATCTCGACCCGCTTGAGCATGTAGTCCGCGCCCCGGCCCTCGACGCGCGCGAGCAGGTGGTCTTCGCGGATTTCGACGCGGAAGCCGATCGGCTCCAGGACCTCGGCGATGAAGTGCACGCGCGCCATCCGCCGGTCGAAGTCGGCGGCACCGCCCTTGAACTGGTAGCTCACGTAGTTTTCGGGCGTGCGCTCGCTCACGAGCGCCTCCAGGGTCGAAAAGTGGAACCCGAGGCGCTGGCTGAGGCTGCAGTAATTGCGGGAGATCATGAAGTAGTTGCGTTCGGCGTACTTGGATTTCACCCCGACGGTGAGAGCCTGGTTGGTCGTCGCCCGGAACATGACCGACAGCATGCCCTTGCCGTCCATCGCCGGCGGCCCCTCCCAGGGGATGGCGGTGAACCCCTTCCAGAAGGACGAGCATGGGCACGCAGGCGATCTGCTCGAGCGTGACATACTTGCCGGTGATTTCCTCGGTGAAGCCGTCGTCCAGGTTCAGCACCCACCACTGCATCGGGACCTTGTAGTGGAGCTGTTTGCTCGAGCGCTCGGAGAAGTTGTGGTCCCGGCCGAAGTTGAACATCTCGTGCACGGACTTCTCGTGGATGAAGCGGGTGATGTCGTGCAGCGTGCGGCAGTTGGCCGGGGCGAAATCCGACGATTCGGGCTCCAGGAGGCCGAGGGGCACGATCATCCGGCTGGCGGCGGAGCAGGATCTCGTAGACCGGGCTGCCCTGCATGAGGGAGGCGCGCGGCGGGACCGGGTGGAGCAACTCCTCGATGCGGCCGCGGTGGATCGCCTGTCCCGTGGCGTCCACCGTCGCGAGATCGCCGGTCGGCAGCAGGCGGGTCGCGGCCGGGACGGCGAAGAGCGCCGGCACGCCGAACTCGCGGGCGACGTTGGCCAGGTGCCCGGCGAAGCCTCCTTCTTCGGCCACGACGGCGGCCGCGCGGTTGAGCAGCGAGGCCCAGCGGGGTTCGGCCTGCCGCACCACCAGGACCGCACCTTCCGGAAATTCCAGCACGTCCGAGCCCTTTTCGGCGACGAAGATCGGCCCGCTGGCCGCCCCGGGGCTGGCGGTGATCCCGCCGCGGTAGACGACGGAGGCGCCGTCCGCCGCGGGAGTCGGCGCGGTGCCGGGGTGCGCCGTCGCGACGGGCTGCTGCTGCAGCGGGCGGCACTGCAAGAGGTAAATGACGCCCCGGGAATCGATGGCCCACTCGACGTCCTGGGCCGTGTCGTAGTGGCGCTCCAGGACGACGGCCGTGCGCGCGAGCTCGACCGCCTGCGCGTGCGTGATGGACGGCTGCTGCCGCTCCTCGCCGGTCACATCCAGACGGCAGACGCCCTCCTCGGGGTAGCAGACGAACTTGCGGTCCTTCGGCCGGATGTCTTCGACGACAACCGTCATGGGCTCCGTGCGCGCGACGACGAACAGGTCGCAGGCGGCGCTGCCGTCCACCACGGCCTTGGGCAGCCCCCAGACCGCATTGGTGAAGATCCGGTGGTCGTGGATGTCCACCGGGTTGCGGCTGTAGGTCACGCCCCCGGCGGCGGCGTCCACCATGGCGAGGCAGCCCACGCACATGGCCACGTCCTCGTCGCGGAAGCCCCGGGTCTGGCGGTAGGTGATGGCCTGCAGACTGTACTTGCTGGCCAGGACTCCGCGGTAGGCCTCGAGCAGGGTCTCGGCGCTGACGTTCAGCTCGGAGCGGTACTGGCCGGCAAAGGAGCTGCCGGCGGCATCTTCGCCCAGCGCGCTGCTGCGCAGGGCGACCGTGACCGGGCGGCCGGCTTCGGATTCCATGGCGGACCAGGCGCCGCGGATGGCCGCGACAAGATCGTCGGGCACCTCGGCGCGGATGATCATCTGCTGGATCTCGGCACTCAAGGAATAGAGCGCGTCGACCCGGTCGCTCTCGGCAGTCTGCATGCGTCGGTCGATTTCGGCCTGCAGGTCGTTGTGCTCGAGGAAGCGCTGGTAGGCGCGCGCCGTGATGGCAAAGCCCGGCGGCACCCGGACCTTCAGGCTGTTCCGGATCTCTCCGATGTTGGCCATTTTGCTGCCGACCACATCCGCCATGTCCTTGGTCACGGCGCTCAGGGGGATCACCAGGCGATCGTCGGCGGCGGGCGTGCGCCGGGTCAGGACCTCGTCGATGGACTTCTGGATGTGGTCGAAACGGTCGAACAGCGCGGTGTATTTCCCCGGCGCGAGCGTCTCGATGTTGCGAACCATGGAAAACACGTTTACCGCGACCGAGGTGCAGGCGGTGCGCACGAAGGTCATCCCGAAGGGTTTGGACGCGTCCAGGGCCTCCTCGATCTCGGCCATGATCTCGAGGGCTTTGTGGTTGGCGCTCAGGAGCAGCTTGAAGCTGTGGTAGCGGCCCATGAACTCGATGCGCAGGGCGTCGATGTTCTCGGCCTCCTCGGGCTGGCCGCGGGTGAAGATTTTTTTGATGAAGCCGCCGATCGGCATAAAAAACCCGTTATCTTTTTCGGCAGGAAGAAAAAAGCCGGAAGCAGGTTCATTGAACGCGTGCTTCCGGCCTTCCGTTCAGCATGACGTCACCGCCATCGGGTATCAGTGCTCGAGCTGCATGCCCCAGCCTTCGAACATGTACATGATGGCGAACCCGTACCAGAGGGTGTAGATCACGTAGAACACCAGCGAGAAGACCACCACCCCCAGGCGGTCCATGATGCTCTGGGGCTCCACCCGGTAGAAGTTGTAGCTCGCCTCGATCCCCTTCTTGCTGGTGTTGGCGACCACTTTGGCTTCTTTGAACTTCTTCTGGTCGTTGAGGCTCTTTTCCGCACCCTTGAAGGCCTGCCACCAGTTGTAGACGGCCTGGCGCTCGCTGTAGCCGTACTTGTCGGTCAGCGCCTTGCCGTCGTTCTTGTACATGAAGTCGGCGTCGGCGAGACAGTTGTCGAGGATCTTGCCCAGGTCGCCCGACACCTTGAGGGTCTTGTCGGTGACGTTGACCATGGCCCCCGACTTTATGAAGAGCTGGGAAGTCTGCTGGGCCTGGGTCGGGCTGGCCATGGCGAAGGTCAGCTCGACGGCGTTCCCGTTGAACGCCTTGGCCTCGTCCTTGAGCTTCGGGATGTAGTAGGCCGATCCCTTGGAGATGGAGTTGTAGAGGCCGTCGAGGTAGTCCAAACCGTTCAGGCCTCCGAATATCGGGGTGAAGAAGATGGTCAGCACCGCGAAGAACGAGATGAGCATCGCCAGGCCGAGAGTGAATTTCTTCTTGTGTGCGATCATTTCTTCACCCCCTTTCCGAGCAGGACGGGGATGTTCTTGAGGAACGTCCCGATGACCCAGACCGAGAAGATCGTGATGACGATGAAGAAGGCGTAGATCCCGATCGATTCCAGGAAGGAGCCGGCCTCCTTGGACAGCGGGATGAAGCCGACGTCGGCGAGCTTGGAGGGCAGCGCGAAGATCCGGTTCACGAACCCGGCGAGCACCGCCATGGCGTAGAACCCGCGGATGGTGATGCCCGGGACCACCTTCGTCGCCATGGCGCCGACCTGGATGCCGAGCAGCGAGCCGAGCAGCATGCCCATGGCGAGCGTGTAGAAAATGAAGCCGTAGATGGCGTACTGGGAGATCGCGGCCCAGCCGGCCGTGAAAATGATCTGGAAGATGTCGGTGCCGACCGTGGTCATGGAGGAAACGCCCAGGACGTAGACGAAGATCGGGAAGGTGAGGAACCCCCCGCCGACCCCCATGATGCCCGCGGCCAGGCCCACGAGGGCGCCGCTCGCCACCAGGAACACCCAGGAGATGCCGCGGCCGCCCGGGACGAGGTCGAGATCGAACCGGATCATGGGCGGGATGTTGACCGCCTGCAGCCGACGGGCCAGGCCTCCCATATCCGAGCCCTCGACCTTTCCGCCGTGGTGGGCGGTGGTGCCCTTGGGGGCGTCGGTCTTCTTGGCGGTCCCGCGGGCCTTGAGGAAATCGAACAAGGCGTAGAACCCGAGGAAGCCCAGCATGACCGAGTAGATCGTGGTGATGAAGGCGTCGCTGATCACCGGGTTGAGCTCGTAGAGGCCGCGGTTGATGATGCCGCCCAGGGTGGCGCCGATGACCGCGCCGATCAGGAAGACCACCGCCAGCGGGACCGAGACGTTGCCGAGCTTGCGGTGGATGACGCTGCCCATGATGGCCTTGGCGAAGATGTGGAAGAGGTCGGTGCCGACTGCGAGGATGCCTTTAATGCCGGCGCTCATCAGCGCCGGGGCGATGATGAACCCGCCGCCCGCCCCGATGCAGCCGGTGATCAGGCCGGCCATGAGGCCGATGCCGATCGACGCCAGGAAGATGGCGGTGGAGTAGAATGCCGGGCTGTAGGAGGATTTGCCCCCCAGCATGGCCGGCAGGTCGTCGGCGAAGGCGATCCCGCCCACCACCGCCGGCACCATCAGCAGCATCAACACGAGCAACCGTTTGCGGTCGCCGAACACCCGGTTGGAGACATCTATCTCCCACTGCGCGTGGGCCCGGGCGCCTAGCATCATTCCCTGCCCCAAGAGCTTGAGGAATTTCATCGTCCCCCGTTCTCCTTCTCTGATGTTGGTTGTGTGAACCCCGCCTGCCTGCGGGCGGTTTCGCTCAAACCGGTTTTCGAGTCTCGATCACCTCCTCGATGGCCCTGATTTTGTGCTGCTGAATGGACGCCTTCTTGTGGGCGTCTTCGATTTTGTAGAGGAGCTCGTCCAGGTCGACGGGTTTCATGAGATAGTCGAAGGCGCCGAGCTGCATGCCTTCGCGGGCGATTTCCAGGTTGGCGTGGCCGGTCAGCATGATCACCTCGACCAGCGGGCGGGACTGCTTGATGGCGCGCAGCGTCTGGATGCCGTCCATGCCCTGCATGCGCACGTCCAGCACGACCACGTCGGCCGTGTCCTTCGCGAGCCAGCTCAGGGCCTCCTCGCCGCTGCCGAGGCCGACGGCGTCGATGCGGCGCTTCTGCATGCGCTTGATGAGGGTCTCGCGGAAATCCGTCTCGTCGTCGACGAACAGAACACGTAAAGCGCCCATGGGACCGACCTCGCGTGAAATGGCGTCCGGGATTCAGCTACCGGTGTGTCGGGGGATTCAGGATGTCTTCTATATAGGCAAACCCAAATGCTTTCAACTGTTTTCCGGAGGGTTGGGGGGCGGCGCGGCGGCCAGCGGCGAGAACCGCGGCGACCTGCTTCAGGCGCACGATGCTGCTGCCGGTCTTTTCGACGACCAGGGTGGGGTCCGGGGAGGGCGGGGCCGTGGCGTAGGCGGCCTGGGGGTCGTGCGTGTGCAGGACGATCGGCACCCGCGGCAGGCGCTCCTGAAGCTCCTCGCAGCAGGGTCGGCGGGGCGGCGCCGGGCAGGTCCGGGTCCAGGATGACCAGGTGCACCGGCCCGGCGCCACGGGCGAGACGCACCAGCTCGTCCGCGCTTTCGGCCGGCCGGACCGCGTAGCCCTCCCGGCTCATCTCGCGCAGGAGGAACCCGCGCACGTTGGGGTTGCGGTCCGCGATGAGGATGGTGAATCGGGGAGACACGCCGAAGAACCGAGCAACACGCGTGCCAGGCGGTCGCGGCGTGGCGACCCCTTGCGGATTGCGTGTGGATTTGAATGGTTGCCCGGAGCGCGCGGCGGGCAGTGGCTGCGCGGATGCCGGGCGCTTCTGTCTGGAGGCTTTACAGCCAGTAAAACGCCGACATAAGTTTGGGCTGGCTCGCACCCATCCGAGATCCAGACGGCTTTGTAACACGCCCGAATTCAAGGCGCGCGAGTCTCGGGGAACGAGGCGTACTTTCAGTACGCCGCAGTGACACCGGGATGAAGCGCAACGACGAAGTCGGGCGCGTTACGAAGCCGTCAGTTCTTACCCTCTTTTTTCTCCCAGGCAGCCTCGATCTTGGCGACGAGCTCGTCGATCTCGCAGGGCTTGGTGAGGTAGTCGTAGGCGCCGAGCTTCATGGCCTCGAGCGCCGTGTCGATGGAGCCGTGCCCGGTCAGAATCAGGGTTTCCGTGAACAGGCCCAGCTTCATGACTCTCCTTGAGGGTGGCGATCCCGTCCATGCCGGGCATCTTCAGGTCGAGCACGATGACGTCGAAGTGGTGCTGTTCGAGCTCGCGGATGGCGCTGTCGCCGCTGTTCACGGCGGTGACCTGGTAGCCGCGGTTCTTGGAGAAGCTTGGACATGTTTTTGGTAAAAACCGTCTCGTCGTCGACCAGTAGAACGCTGGATCCGGGCATACGGTGCCTCCTGTTAAGACGGTTTCTTCGGCGGTTGCTTTCGCGCCAGGCTGTCCTGCAGCTCCTGGGGCGGGGTGTAGGGCAACAGGATGGTGAATTCGGTGCCCTTGCCCACCTCGCTCTGGACCGACAGGCTGCCTCCCAGGCGCTTGACGATCCCGAAGCAGATCGACAGCCCCAGCCCCGTTCCCTTGCCGACCGTCTTGGTGGTGAAGAAGGGGTCGAAGATGCGGCTCAGATGCTCGGGCTTGATGCCCGAACCCGTGTCCGCCACCTTGACGGTGGCCGTCCGGCCTGCGGCGTCCGCCAGGGTCGTGATGCGAATGGAGCCGTAGGGCTTCCCGTTGTGGGCGTCGATGGCGTTGGTGATCAGGTTGAGAAACACCTGTTGCAGCTGCGAAGGGTCGGACAACAGGGGCGGCAGGTTCCGGTCCGGTTCGCATGAAGAATTTGATGCCGCTCGTCCGGGCCTCGCGCTCCATCAGGTCGACCACTTCCTGGATGAAGGCGTTGAGGTCCACCGATTCGATCACGGACTGGGTGCGCCGGGAAAAGCGCAGCAGGTTCTGGGTGATGCGCTTGCAGCGCTGGACCTGGATGTCGATCTGGCTCATCGAGTCGTCGAATTGCTCCCTGAGCTCCGGGTCCGCGATCGGCGCATGCTTGGCCGCGTCCAGCAGCAGCTGGCGTTCGGTCAGGATGATGGCCAGCGGGTTGTTGATCTCGTGGGCCACTCCGGCCGACAGCTCGCCGATCGAAGCGAGCTTTCCGGCCTGGAGCAACTGCTGGTTCAATTGGTCGGCCTCGGCGTCGCGGCGCTTGATGGTGGTGATCATGTGCCGGGTGATGAAGACGGTCACCACCAGGATGCTGGCCGCGCTGAGGTGCAGCAGCACGAGGGTCCAGGTGTTGGCGTGGTTGACGTCGGCAAAGGCCTCGGCGTGGTCCTGCTGCACCACCAGCAGCCAGCGCGGGGTGTTCAGCCAGGCCTTGCACGCGATCTGGGCCGGTCGATCCTGCCCCTGCGCGTTCTTCACCCCCTCCAGGATGCGGACCCGGATGCCCTCGTGGTAGGGCTCGATCGGGAAGGTGGACGTGTCCATGATGGCCGCGTCCGCGCGCGGGCTGGTCTGGTAGACCCCTTTTTCGTTGAGCAGGAAGACCTCGCCGGTTTTGCCGATGCGCACGTTCTCCACCAGCGAGCGGAACGACTCGGTGTTGATGGTGGCGCGCAGGATCCAGCGTCGGTCCGCCGTTGGCGTGCGTGACTGCGATGATGAAGTGCGGCTCCTTGCGAAACCCCATGAACATGTCGCTGACGTAGACGCCTTTCCGCATCACCTGGTCGAACCAGAATTCCTTTGAGTAGTTGCGCGCCCAGAGATCGTAGGGCCCGACATAGGCCAGGTGGTGTCCATGCTCGCCGATGACGCCCAGGTCCGTCAGGGTCCGGATGTCTTGGTTGAAAAGGTCGAAAATCGTCTGCAGGTTCCGGGTTCGAGAAGCTCGTCGCGGTCGTGGGTACGGGCGACCAGCTGAAGTTTGGACGTATGCTCGCTCAGGAAGCGCTCGATGAGCTTGCGGTGATCTTCCACCTGCATTTCGAAAAAATTGAGCATGCGCTCGCGGGCGAAGTCGCTGTAGTGCAGGTTGATGCCCCAACCGACGAGCAGCAGCGGGACGGCCGAACACAGCAGGGTCAGCAGGACGAACTTGCGGAAGAGGTGCCGGTAGGCCGCGCGGCGGGCGCCGTTGAGATCGGGCGCGGGGACGGCGGCGCGGGGTGCGGTTTTGGGTTTCCTCGAGAGCATGGGACCTGCCATCGGTTGCGGTGCGCGGCAGCATGACGATCTGCCCGGATAACAAACAAGAAGCGTGCCACGGGGGCAGGCACCCGCGCCCGCGACCTCAGACCGGTTCAGCCCCGGAACGATCCGGGCCGAAGCATTCTGAAATCAGCGGGCGCAGGCCGACAGACAGGCGAGCAGGGTGGGGAGGGGGCGGGGACCCCGTCACCGGGGTCCCCTTCGCAAGGAGGTCAGCAGGCAGAGAACGGGGGTTCCTCCTTGTGAATCGCGCGTGCAACGGTTGAGCGTCGCATGGCTGCCCCGGGAGACATTTCAACTATCGTGCCATATGTTCCGGTAAGAACGCGAGGTGCGGCGAATCGTCCGGTCTCTTGATTTGGCGGGCCCGGGGGGCACCGGCTGCGGCCGGCGCCGGGGACAGCAGCCCCGCAGGGTGTAACCTGTCGAGTGACATGATGGCTTGAAACTGAAATTTGTGGAAGACAGCGCGGCCCGGCTATCCTTCCGGTCACATGCGGGGCTTCAGGATCTCGAAGAGGTTGCTGTAGTCGTCCGTCCAGACGCGCAGCCCGGGGCGGCCCCAGAGCGCTTCCGCGGCCGCGACGATCTCGGGGGCCTGCAGCGGGGCGGACGCCACGAGGACCCACTTGGCGCCGAAGACCTCCTCCTGCTCCGGCTCGCTGTCGACGAGCAGGGCGTGCTTGCCGAGGGCCCGCACCAGGGCGTCGGCCACCGGGATGAGGTCGAGGTGGTTGTTGGACAGGTGCAGCGCCAGCACCCCCTCGGGCGCGAGGTGCCGGAAGTAGAGGCGCATGGCCTCGATCGTGAGCAGGTGCGCGGGCACGGCGTCGCCTGAAAACGCGTCCACGACCAGCACGTCGTAACGCTGGTCGGCCTCGCGCTCGAGCGCCAGGCGCGCGTCCCCGGGCACGACGGCGACCGTTGCGGCTGCGTCGGCGAGGAAGGTGAACTCGCTGCGCGCGAACGTTTCGACCATGGGGTTGATTTCGTAGAAGCGGTAGACGTCCCCCGGCCGCGAGTAGGCCGCGAGCGTCCCCACCCCGAGCCCCACCAGCCCGACCCGCAGCGGGCGCTCGCCCAGGGATTTCAGCGCCAGCGCGGCACCGGACGCCGGCCCGTAGTAGGCGGTGGTGACCGCGCGCAGGGACGGGTCCGTGAACTGCACCCCGTGCGCGACCGTCCCGTGCACCAGGACGCGGCTCTCATAGTCGGTCCCGGCATTGCTGAGCTTGACCCGCAGGCTGCCGTAGAAGTTGCGGCCCATCGCCACCGCGTCGCTGCCGTAGTCGTAAACGTGCCAGGCCATCACCGTCGCGACGACCAGGCCGGTCGCGGCCGCGAGCGCCAGGTTCGCGCGACCCTCGCGGCGGTGGGCGCAGACCAGCAGCGCGGCGCAGGCCGCGAGCGCCAGCGGCAGCTCGAGGGTGCCGCGGAAGAGCAGCGGCGCCGCCACCCCCACGAGCACCCCGCCGAGTGCGCCGCCGAGCGCGATCATCAGGTAGTAGCCCGTCAGGTGGCGGGGGGAGGGCTTGCGGTGCGACAACTCCCCGTGGCAGAACATGCAGCCGCCGAAGAGGCAGGCGGAGAAGACTCCGAGCACCAGCCCCAGGGGCGTGGTCGAGTTGTAGCGCAGGATCGCGAAGCTCATCCCGACCAGCACGATCGCGACCGGGCCGAGGTAGATCGAGCGGATGTAGGCCTGCTCGAGGTTGAAGCAGAGGATGAAGCTCAGCAGGTAGAGGCCGAGCGGCAGGATCCAGAGAAACGGCACCGGGGCGACGTTCTGGGTCAGGTGGTTGGTGACCGACAGGAGCAGCACGACCCCGCAGCCGGACCACGCGAGCCACAGCGCCCGGTCCGCGGCCGTCGGCTCCGGCCCCGCGACCGGCCCTTCCGGCGCCGGCAACGGCGCCGCGGCACCCCGGCGCAATCCCGCGGCCGCGGCGGCGAGCGTGAGCAGGACGAAGAGCGCGTACCCGGCCGACCACAGACGCGACTGTGCGCCCAGCGTCAGGTTCGGCTCGACCAGAAAGGGGTAGGCGACCAGCCCCAGGAGCGAGGCCAGGTTGGAGAGCGCGAAGAGGCGGTAGGGGAGGCCGGCCGCGTTGCGGCGGGCGTACCAGGCCTGGAGGAGCGGGCTCGTGGCCGACAGGACCAGGTAGGGCAGGCCGATCGAGGCCGCAAGCAGCGCCAGGATGTGGAGGATGGGGTCCTCGGGGCCGAGCGGCTTCCAGGCGGCGGCCGGGCCGACCGGCAGGAGGAGCAGGCCGCCCGCGGCGAGCAGGACGTGGACGAGCGCCTGGGACCGCGCGCCCAGGCGCTGCGCCAGGAGGTGCGCGTAGAGGTAGCCCAGCAGCAGCGCACACTGGAAAAAGAGCATGCAGGTGATCCACACCGCGGCGGAGCCGCCGAACCACGGCAGGATCATCTTCGCCACCATCGGTTGGATCTGGAAGAGCAGGAAGCTGCCGACGAAGATCCCGGTCGCGTAGAGATAAGTGGTCATCTGTTCAGCAGGCCATGGCGCCCGGCGTCACGGTATCAGCCGGTGCGTTCTTTGTTTTGTGGGAGAGGCGATCAGCCTCGATCGTCGCGGCTGGAAAGCCGTTCCCGCTGGAGACATGCCGACCGAACTTGAACGGTCAGGGCCGGTGCCGGTTGCCGCCGCAGCCGAATTGACATTCGCGCGGGCGTGTGGTTAGAAGTGGGCCGCATCGAACCGGGCTCGGGACTCAACGGAAGGACAGACGCATGACGCACCCCATCCGCGTGCTGCTGACCGACGACGAAGAGCGCTTTGCCAAGTCCATGGCCAAGGTCCTGCGGAACCGCAACATGGAGGTCTCCACCGCGCACGACGGTGCGGCGGCCCTGAAATTCCTCTCCGAATCCGAATGCGACGTGGTCGTGCTCGACCTGCGCATGCCCGGCATGGACGGCATCACCGTCCTCGAGCGCATCTGCCGGCTCAAGCCGGCGCTGCCGGTCATCATGCTGAGCGGCAACATGGACGTCGACAGCCTGCTCGCTCGCCCTGTGCGACGGCGCGGTCGAGGTCCTGCTCAAGCCCTGCCCGATCGACACCCTGACCACCGCCATCGAAAACGCCTACGAACGCAAGCTGATCGACAAAGAGGTCGCGGACCGCAAACCCGTCTGACCCGCCCTCTTCCTCCGGGGTCCTATGTCGCGGGCCGGCGCCGCATCGGGCCCGGCCGCGCCCGTCATGCCGTAGTCCCCCGAGAGGAACGCCTCCTGGATCATCCGCATGTGGTCGTCCGAGGCCATGGCCGCATCCATCTGCCGGAAGAACTGCAGCAGGCGGCCGATCATCTCGAGCTGCGTGCGGGTCTCCTCGAGCGTGCCCTTGTTCAGCCGGCCGATGACGATGTCCGCGTTGAGCTGGGTCGCGAACCCGTGGTGCTTCAGGATGTCGGCGATGGCGCGCGTGCGGCGGCCGCGGCGCAGCTGGTCGGCCGCCCCGCCGCGGAAGAGCAGGTCGATGTAGTTCTTGTTCCGCGTGGGGGAGCAGTAGGCGTCGAGCACGCTGAAGTGGTAGCCCACCCGCGCCGAGTAGTTGACGTAGCAGTCCGACACCAGGGCGTAGCAGGGGGCCTGGAACGACTCCTCCGCCTCGGGGGTGGTCGTGGCGTGGCGCATCATCACCGAGAGCAGACCGCGGACGTCGATCGGCCGCGGGCCGAAGCGCGGGATGCGCGTGTCGAGCATGCCCGCCAGCACCGCCGTCATCGGCACCGAGACGACGCGCGCCGGCTTCACCTTGCTGCCCCTTGGGCGCGGCCTTGACCCCGCCGCCCAGGTCGATGATGAAGAGGTCGATCGGCAGGAAGACGTCCAGCTGGTAGCTCGCGGCGCGCAGGTCGCCCATCTCCGTGCCGAGGCCGAACATCTCCTCGTAGGACTTCTCGTGGATGAAGCGCGCGAGGTCGTGCAGGGTCCGGCAGTTCTCGGCCGTGAAGGTCGGCGCCCGCGGGTCGGTCAGGTTGAGCGGCGCGATCTGCTCGAGCGCCCGCGCCAGGAACAGGATCTCCGGCGTGCGGCGGCGCTCGCTGTGCCCGGGCTCGACCTCCGCGACCGCGCTCTGCCGCTCGATGAGCGGCCGCACCTCGCCGGCGTAGACATGCCGGTTGCCCGCGTCCACGGTGACGATCTCGCCGGCCGAGATGGCGCGGGTGGCCGTGTCGGTGTTGAGCAGGGTCGGCACCCGCAGCTCGCGCGCGAGCGAGGCCATGTGGCCGGTCGTGCTGCCGGCGTCGGTGACGATGGCGCGCGCCCTGGTCATCACCCGCACGAAGCTGGGCGACGAGCGCCGCGCGACCAGCACGCCGCCGGCCGGGAAGGCCTCGACGTCGGCGTCCGCGTCGAGATGCACCGCCGGGCCGCTGCCCACTCCCGGGCAGGCGATCTCGCCGCCTTCCAGGAGAAGCGTCGAACCCGGTTCGGGGCGCCTGGCGCGCGGCCTGCGCAGCACCGCGCAGGGGCCGGGACTGCAGCAGCACGAGGCGGCGCTCGGGGTCACCGCCCACTCGATGTCCTGCGGGCAGCCGAAGTGCGCCTCGAGCTCGAGCGCCCAGCGCGCGAGTTGGAGCGCCTCGGCGTCGGTGATGCAGGGGATGGCCGCCGCCGCCGGGTCGAGCGTGTCCTCCTTGATGCCGGCGCCGGGCAGCGCCACGAACCGGCTGGCCTGGCGCGAGGCCGTGCGGGTCAGCCGCGGCGGGTCGCCCTCCCGGGCCACCCGGATCACCTCGGGCGAGGTGCGGCCGTCCACGAGGCTCACCCCCAGCCCGTGCACGGACTGGATGAGCACCTCGCCCGCATCGGGCGCGCTCGGGTCGCGCGAGAACACGACCCCGCTCGCGGTGGCGTCCTGCATGGCGATGACGCCCACCGCCATTTCCGCCGAGTCGCCCGCGACGCCGTGCAGCAGGCGGTAGTGGATGGCCTCGGGCGTGTAGAGGCTCGCGACCACCTCGCGGTAGGCCTCCGGCAGCTCCGCGGGCGCCACGTTCAACAGCGACTTGAACTGGCCCGCGAAGGACAGCGCGCTGTCCTCGCCGAGCGCGCTCGAGCGCACCGCGAGGTGCACGGGCCCGCCCATGCGCTCGGTCAGCCGGGAGAGGGCCTGGTCGAGCGCGGCCTGCAGCGGCTCGGGCAGCGCGGTCGCCCGGATCCCCTCGAAGAGCTCCGCGCTGACGCCGTCGATCGCGTCGGCGGAGTCGAGCGCCATGTGCTCGGTCTGGATCCAGGAGCGCAGGCCGCCCTGCTCGACCAGGAGGCGGTAGGCCTCGGTGGTCACCGCGAACCCGTCGGGGGTCGGCAGCCCGAGCGCGTTGCGCAGCTCGCCCAGGTTGGACATCTTGCCGCCGACCAGGTCGGCGTGGCTCGCGCGGATGTCGCCCGCGTCCAGCACGAGCGCGGCCGGGCCGCCGCAGGCGTCCCCCTGGCAGAGCGCGTCCAGCTCGGCCGTGATGCGGCCGAGCGCGTCGCGCAGCGCCGGGTAGCGCCCGCCCGAGACCACCTGCAGGCCGTCCACCATGGCGTGGGCGTCCGCCACGGCGCGCACGACCTTGCGCTGCACGTAGGCCTGGTCGACGAAGCCGCGCCCGGTGCGGCGCTCGTCCATCTCGGCCAGGGTCTCGAGAAAGCTGTTGTTGGCGGTGAGCAGTTTGCGGAACTCGGTGTGGTAGAGCTTGAAGCGCGCCAGCTGGGCGGCCTGATCCACCTCGCGGCTTTCGTCCTTGAGGCCGATGATCTCGAGGAAGGTGAGGAACCCGCGCCACGCCTTGCGCCAGGCCGGGTGTCCCGGGCGGGCGTCGCTGTCCGGGGACGGAGCGTCCATGAGCAGGCCTTTCTGTCGGTCACGGGCCCGGACGCGGAGGTCACCCGCCGGGTGGCGTCCCGTCCGCAGGCGTTCGGTTTACCGGGCCGGCGCGGGGCGGATCCGCTCCTGAAGGAGCTTGAGGAACGTGCGGCCGCTCTTGCGCCGCGTGGCGTAGACGACCATCGGGCCGCCCGTCGGGGCCGAGCGCGCGCGGATCTCCACCCAGCGGCTGTGCCACAGGAGCCCGTGCAGCGCCCCCAGGCCGCCCACGCCGAGCAGCACGGGGCCGGACATCTCGAGCCAGTCGTAGAAGAGCAGCGCGACCGCCGTGATGCCCAGCCCCATGGCGATCTCCCCCCAGCGGATCTCGCGGTGCACCTTCAACCCTTCGATGCGGTCGAAGAAGAGCGAGTCCACCGTGGTCTGGTCGGCCGCGTCGCAGGAGATCGGCCGCCCGGGGATCTGCACGGAGCGGATGCGGATGACGCGCCGGTCCGTGAGATAGAGGCTGGTGATCTCCTGGTCGGGGTCCTGCAGGATGGACCGCGTCCACCACCCGTGGGCCCGGATGATGTTGTGCTCGTGCACGATCGTTTCGCCCGGTTTCAGCTGGTCGCGGGCGACAGCCGTGTAGAGCCGGTAACTGTACTCGGTGAGGGCACGCCGGAAAGGCCTCTCGGGGAGGTCTTTCGCGGCGTGCCGTGCATACAGCTGCTGCAGTTTCTCCCGGAGCTCAGATGAGGAAAGCGTCTCCGGTCCGGTGGTGCGTTCAGTCATTCGGGTCAGTCGCCGATCGTTTCGTAGGGGAACTCGCCGGGCGATACCTTGTTGGCGTGCAGCCCCGGCATGAACTGCACGATACCGGCGACCAGTATCACGAACCCGACCACGAAGGCAAACCAGGGGTCGTGCTCGACCACGGTGGCGTCGTAGAACAGCCAGGCCAGGAACGCGTAGAAGACGACGTTGAGTAGGATTTGCATGTCTCACCTCACTTCATCAGATTGCTTGAGAAAGACCTCGTAGCAGATCGCCGAGAGGCCGAGGGATATGACCAGCAGCAGCACCCAGTAACCGATCATTGTATCGATGAACCATCTCATTGCGGATTACCTCCCTTCAGAGCGTTTGGGGTCGGGCAGGCCTCAGGAGGCCTGCACCACCAGCGAAGGCACCCAGGCCGGGACGGACTTGCCGCCCTGGTAGCGCACCGCGAACCAGACGAGCAGGCAGATGAACAGGCACAGGAACACCATCTCGCCCAGCGTGAAGACCACGGCCACGAAGGCCAGCCACTCGGCCGTGCCGCCGGTCAGGACGTAGACCAGCCGCATGGAGGCGCCGACGGTGGCGAGGACCAGCGAGTAGCTCAGGATGTAGCGGATGGCCGGGCCGCGCACGAACGAGGTCGCGAGGCTGCCGAACTGCGCGCCGATCATGGCGCCGATGATCATGAAGAACACCGCCATGAAGTCGACGTTGCCCTCCATGGACTGGCGCAGCGCGCCGTAGCCGCCGGAGACCACGATCTCGACGAGATCGGTGCCGACCGCGAGGTGGCTGGTCGTGCCGACGACGTAGACCAGGGCCGGGACGCGGATGAAGCCGCCGCCCACGCCGAGGAAGCCCGCCAGGACGCCGGTGAACATGCCGACGATCACGACGACCCACATCGAGATGACCAGGCGCGCCTTGGCGCACTTGATGATGGGCATGAGGGGGATGCTCTGGAAGTAGAGGGGCAGCTTGCTGACCTTCACCTCGCGGCCGACTTCCTTGCCGGCCTTCTGGTCCGCTTCCATCTTCTTGTGGGACGTCTGGGTCTCGATCTGGGTGTAGATGAAGAGGCCGAACATGACGACGACCGAGGCGGCCAGCAGCACGACGCCGGAGAGGCCGATGTTCTTGGTGTAGACCAGCAGCCGCACGCCCAGCTCGACGCCCAGCATGGTGCCGCCCACCATGGCGAGGGCCAGGGTCCAGTCGATGTTGCCCAGTTGCCGGTGGCGGATGGACGAGATGACGGCCTTGCCGGCGATGTGGCAGGCGTCCGTGCCCGAGGCCATGTAGCCCGGGAAGCCGAAGACGATCAGCGCCGGGGTGACCATGTAGCCGCCGCCGACGCCGATGAAGCCGCCGACGACCCCCACGGTGAAGCCGGTCAGAGCAGAGCAGGAATATAGGAACGGTGTGGCCTGCGACGGTGAAATCGAACATGGGTCCCTCCTAATTAGTGGCCAAAGTGTTCAATCTTTTTGATCTTCCAGCCGAGCATGTCGGTCAACCCCTCGGCCATGAAGCCCAGGGCGAGCCCGATGCCGATGGTCATGGCGACGTTCCACACGCCCGACCACGGGTCGGTCTTGACGCCCTTGTGGATGAAGGTGTCCTTGAACTTGAAGCCCTTGGTCTCCTTGATCTGCCAGGGCACCGTCACCACGAGCTTGTCCCCGTCCACCTTGGCCCGCTTGCCCTCTTCCGCGACCTTCTTGTCGATGACGCCGTTGGCGCCCTTGGGCAGCCGGTCGCCCTTCTTCACCGGCACGGCCATGAGCCCCTTGATCTCGTCGGCCTTGCCGATCTGCAGCAGCGCCGGCTTCTCCTTGGTGGCCGTCGAAGAACCCGTTGGTGTTCACGGCGAAGCCGTCCAACTTGGTCGAGTGGTAGTACATCTGGTCGATCTTGCCGGTCTCGTGCGCGTAAACCGCATAAACGCACAGCGCGATCGCGACAGCTGTCCAGACGACGAATTTAATCGCTCCCTTGGTTTTCATTAATGCCCAGCCTCCTTCCCTGTCATGATGGATTGCCTTGTGGAGCCGCTCTTGTTCCAGGAGCTTTGCAGCTCTCCATTGCGGTTTGCTTTCTGGGTCGGCCGCACCTCCTTCCGTTTTGGATTGTAGATGGGTTCGCGCAAACGACAGCGTGGGGAAATTCTACGTCGCTCGTAGCTCTTCAAGATACATGCCACGCGCCGGGGTATGGCGGGTATTCGCGATAGTATGCTGGAATAATATGAAATACTTATTTTGGGGTGGGGGCGAAATTCGCGCGCGGGGCCTGCCGGGGGCGTGCGGCTGTAACCTGCCCGGTGACAACCGGCCGGTGGGCGCCCGGTCGCGGGTCGAATTCGGCCCCACCCCGGGCGGGCGGGGGGCGGTTTTTGGGGTTCGGCCGCCTTTCGCCGCCCCGGGAGCGGCAGCTCTTGGGGGTAAACTGCGTCAGAGCCCAAGGCCGGCGCGGCCGAACGCCTGCAGCGGGAGGCATCGGCCCCCGTTTGTAACCGGTCAGGTTACAGTCCCGGCCGGCCGCCGCAACCGGCAGGCGACAACTCGAGCGCCCGCCGGCGGGGGAGCCGCCGGTCGCCTGCGGCCGGAACGAAGGCGGGCGGGCCTCTGTGCGCAGACTGCGCCGGGGGCGCGGCGCTGGCACCCGGTTTGCTTAACCTCTATCCTGCGTGTGTAACTGCAGCCGGGACGGCCGATGGCCGGAACCGGAGAGAGAGACCGGAGATGAAATCCAGCCGCGTGGACACCATTCTGCTGCCCCTCCCAGAAGAGCTGCCGCTGGAGCCCTGTGTCGCGACCGGGGAGAAGATCACCCGGGCCATCGAGCTGATGGTCAGTCACAACCTGAATCGCATCGCGGTGGTCCGGAACCGGCGCGCTATCGGGATGATTCGGCTGGAGGACGCCTTTCAGGAGATCGGACTGGAGATGCCTGCGCGGAGTTGAAGGCCCTCGAAGGACGCTGCATGCGAAGGCCCCGTTCACCTCGTGGTGGACGGGGCCTTTTTTTGGGAAGGGGCGGTGTTTGGGCGTTTTGCGTGGTTATTCCTTCTCCGGCGTGTCGCCCTGGCCCTTGAACTCGACCGCCTCGATGCCGGCCTCGCGCATGAGCCGGTGGAGGTACTGGCGCTGGATACCGGCCGTCTCGGCCGCGCGGCTGATGTTGCCGCCGTGCTGTTCGAGCAGGCGGCGGATGTACTGCTGGTGGAAGTAGCTGATGGCGCGGTCCTTGGCTTCGCGGAAGGGCAGGTCGGAGAGCTGGACCTCGATCGGCGGCATCCCGCCGTCGTCCTCGAGCTGCAGGTCTGCGACCGTGAGGGACTCGCCGCGGCAGAAGATCACGCCGCGCTCGATGATGTTCTCGAGCTCGCGGACATTGCCGGGGTAGTCGTAGGCCATCAGCAGCTGCATCGCGGCCGGCTCGATGTCGGTCACCGCCTTCTGGTTGATGGCGGCGTACTTGGACAGGAAGTGGGTGCTCAGCAGCGCGATGTCCTTGCGGCGTCCCTTGAGCGGCGGCAGTTCGAAGTGGATGACGTTCAGGCGGTAGTAGAGGTCCTCGCGGAAGCCCTTCTCGCGGATGGCCGTCTTCAGGTCGTGGTTGGTGGCGGAGATGATGCGCAGGTCCGCCTTGCTCGTGACGACGCTGCCCACCGGCTTGTACTCGCCCTCCTGCAGCAGGCGCAGCAGCTTGGTCTGCAGGTGCGGGCTCAGGTCGCCGATCTCGTCCAGGAAGAGCGTCCCTTCGTGGGCCTCCTCGACCAGGCCCTTCTTCTCCCGCCAGGCGCCGGTGAAGGCGCCCTTGACGTGCCCGAAGAGCTCGCTCTCGAGCACCTCCTGGGGGATGGCCGTGCAGTTCACGGTCACCATCTTCTTGTCGCGGCGCTGGCTGTGCTGGTGGATGGCGCGCGCGACCAGCTCCTTGCCCGTCCCGCTCGGGCCGGTGATGAGCACCGTGCCCATGGTCGGGGCCACCTGGCGGATGCGCTCGAAGATGGTGCGCATCTGCGGCGAGTCGCCCACGAGCGAGGCGAAGCCCTCGCGCTCCGCGAGCACCTGGCGCAGCGCGAGGTTCTCGCGCACCATGTCCAGCCACTTCATGGCCTTGTCCACCGTCACCAGGATGCGCTCCTGGCGGAAGGGCTTGGTGACGTAGTCGAAGGCGCCCTTGCGGGTGGCCTCGACCGCGGTCTCGATCGTGGCGAAGGCGGTCAGGACGATCACGGCCGTCTTGGGGTGGCTGGCCTTGACGGCGGTCAGGAGCGCGATCCCGTCCATCTCGGGCATCTTGAGGTCGGTGATGACCAGGTCGGTCGGGTCCTGCCGGAAACGCTCGAGCGCCCGGCGCGGGTCGCTCTCGGTCGTGACCTGGTAGTCGCGCTCCTCGGTGATCATGCGCCGCAGCAGCGCCAGCATGTCCTTCTCGTCGTCGACTATCAGGATGCGTCCGGGCATCGTTTCTCCTTTGGTATTGCCACGTCGTTCACTTCTGCCGGTGGACTCGGTGGGATTCCATCGGTCCGAAGCAAACGCGATGCGTCAAAATCCGAATATCGAATATCGAAATCCGAAACAAACCCGAAAATCGAATTTTCAAATGCTCGAAAGCTGGAAGCAGCAAATCAACCCGGGTTGTTGAATCCAGAAGCCCGGTATCTACAATATGTTTGGGATTTCGGATTTTGACATTGGAATTTGTTTCGGGTTTCGTGCTTCGGATTTAGGGTTTATTTTCTCAACTTTTCCCCCTTCGATGGGGCGGCGTGAGGGCACCCGGGTTACGGGTTGGGGCTCTCTTTGGATTCGACGCCGGTCAGCAGCTTGATGGTAAACGTGGTCCCGTGCCGTTTGCCCGTGGCGGTGGCCGGCAGGCTTTCGCACTCGATCACCCCGCCGTAGCCGGTAATGATCCCGTAGCTCACGAAGAGCCCCAGGCCGGTGCCCTGGCCGTCGGGCTTGGTGGTGAAGAACGGCTCGAAGATGCGGTCCATGTGGTCGGGCCGGATGCCGGCCCCGGTGTCCTGGAACTGCACCACCACCCGCCGCGTCGCGCGCTCGAAGAAGCTGCGGACCTCGAGCGTGCCGCCGTCCTCCATGGCCGCCAGGGCGTTGGTGATGAGGTTCAGGAACACCTGCTGCAGCTGGCGCGCGTCGCCGCGCACCGGCGGCAGCTGCGGGTCGAGCTGGAGCACGAGCTCGATCCCGTTCTTGCCGAGCAGGTGGCGCACGATCTTGGCGATCTCCTCGACGCAGGCGTTGAGGTCGCAGCTCTCGCCGCGGCGCTGCTTCTCCGTGCGCGCGAAGGAGAGCAGGTTTTCGACCGTCTCCTTGCAGAGCAGCCCCTGGCGTTCGATCGTCCGCAGGTCCTCGTACTGCTGGGAGGACGGGTCGGTCTTGCGCAGGAGCAGCTCGCAGAAGCCGAGGATGACCCCGAGCGGGTTGTTGATCTCGTGGGCGACCCCCGCGGCGAGCGTCCCGAGGCTGGCGAGCTTCTCGGCGTTCACGAGCTGCCGCTGCAGGTTCTTGGTCTCGGTCACGTCGCGCGCGATGCACAGGATGGTGCCGACCTCGCCGGCCGAGCTCTTGACCGGCATGAAGTTGGCGCTGATCCACACCGCGCCGCCCTCGAGCGGCAGCTCGAACTCCTCGCGCAGGCTCTTGCCCGAGGCGTGCACGCGCCGGACGAGGTCGAGCTGGCGCTCCACCCCGGGTTCCGGGAAGGCCGCCGACAGGTGGCGCCCGATGAACTGCTCCGGGTGCCCGCCGAAGAAGTGCGCCGTGAAGGTGTTCATGGATTGGAAGCGGCCGTCGCGGTCGACCGTGAAGATGAGGTCCTCCGCGCTTTCGACGAGCGAGCGGTAGTTCTCCTCGGACTTGGCGAGCGCGTCGGTCTTGGCGACGACCATCGCCTCGAGCATCTTGCCCCAGCGGTTCTCGATCCAGTAGATGGCGGCCCCGCCCAGGATCAGCGCGAGGATCACGATCCCGACCAGGACCAGAAGACGGACCGAGCCGCTGTGCAGCACGTCCTCGACCTCGGATTCGAGCGCCACCACGGCGACCGACCACAGCGTCGGGGGGTCGCTCCCGACCCGCACCGGGCAGTAGGCGATGAGCTTGCGGTTCTGCCCGACCGTCCCGCGGTGCCAGGCGCCGTAGTACCACCCGGTCCCCTGCTCGCCCCGCAGCATCTTCTCCTGCTGGATGAAGTTGATCCGCTGGGCGGGCACCTCGGGGAAGCGCTCCTCGCGGATGGTGAAGGCGTTGTGGCCGACGAAGTCCGGGTTGGGGTGGTAGAGGAAGATGCCCCGGTCGTCGATCACCCAGGCGTAGCCGGTTTTGCCGGAGGTGACGTTGCGCATCAGCCCGGGCAGCAGGGTGGTGAGGTTCAGCGTGACGACGACCACGCGCGCGGCGTCCGGGTCGGCCGCGCCCGCCAGGCGCAGCGCGGCCACGCCCGCCGCGACCTGCACGTCCGACACCCAGGTGGGCGGGTTTTCGCCGGGCTGGAACCGCAGCCGCTCGTACGGGATCCCGGCCGGGACGGCCTGGTCGGCGCACGCGCCCGCCGGCGTGCAGGCGATCGCGCGCCCCGCGGCACGGTCGACCAGCTCCGCCTGCGACGCGGACAGCCCCTCGGTGCGGGCCAGGTTCTGCCGCAGCAGCTCCGCGACCGGCGCGTGCGCGTCGGCGCCGAGCAGGCGCGTGGTGACCCGGATCTCGTGCCGGACCTCGTTGAGCTCGCGCTCGATGCGGGCCCGCAGCGCCTGCGCGATCACCATCTGCTGGGCGTTGAACTGCTCGGTCACCACCGTGCTGATCTCGCGGGCCGTCAGGACCCCCATGAGGAGGGCCCCGGCCACCAGCGCCATGACGGCGGCGACCACGATGGCCGTGAGCGCCCGGCCGGCCGATGTGTCTTTGGATAGCTGCATGTGTGTTCGTTGCCCGTGAACGGCGCGTCCGGCGATCCGGAGTTGCGCGACGGTGAAACTGCGGACAGAGGGTTCAACCAGGGAAGGGGGAGAGCAACCGGCTTCCGGCCTGCGGCGAAACCCCTTGCGCCCATGACCGAACCCTTGACCATGCAAGGACGATAGGCTCCGCTGGCCGAAGGCCCTTGCCCTGGCTGAGGCTGCCTCGAGTCAGAGGCAGCCTATCATAGCGGCTTTTGGGGAAATCGCAAGGTGGGTGCGGGTCGGCGCGCAGGGCGTGAGCGGATGGAGGCGGCCGGACGCCGCCCCGCCGGGGGAAGCAAGGCGGCGGTGTCACATCCCCATGTAGGCCTTGCGGACCTCCTCGGAGTCCATGAGCTCCCGGGCGCTGCCGGTCTGGACGATCCGGCCGCTCTGGAGCACGTAGCCGCGGTGGGCGATCTCGAGGGCTTCCTGGACCATCTGCTCGACCAGCAGCACGGTGACGCCCGTGCGGTTGATGGCGGCGATGGTTTCCATCATTTTTTCGACCAGCGACGGCATCAGGCCGAGCGACATCTCGTCGAGCATCAGCAGCTTCGGCCGCGACATCAGCCCGCGGGCGATGGCGAGCATCTGCTGCTCCCCGCCGCTCAGCGTCTCGGCGGTCTGGCGCGCGCGCCGGCGCAGCACCGGGAAGAGCTCCATCATCTCGTCCAGGCGGCGCCGGACCTCGGCCTCGGATTTCTCCGTGTAGGCGCCGAGCGATAGGTTCTTCTCGACCGAAAGCTTGGCGAACACCCGCCGCCCCTCGGGCACGTAGCTGATGCCGAGCGCGAGCGTCTGGTGGGCGCGCAGGCGCGAGATGTCGCGGCCCTGGAAGCGGATCGCGCCCCGCAGGGGAGGGGTGAGGCCCGCGACGGCGCGCAGGGTCGTGGTCTTCCCCGCGCCGTTGGCCCCGACGATGGCGACCAGCTCGCCCGGCATGACCTCCAGCGACACCCCGAAGACCACCGGCACCCCGTCGTAGCCGGCGTGCACGTCGGTCAGGCTCAGAATCGGCTCAGGCATGGGGACGCTCCTCCTTGCGGGCCTGCAGGCGCCGGCTGAACTTGGCGCCGAGGTAGGCGGAGATCACGCGCTCGTCGCGGGTGACCTGCCCCGGGGGGCCCTCGGCGATCTTCACGCCGCCGTCGAGCACCACGAGCGTGTCGGCGATGGGCACGATGGCCTCCATGATGTGCTCGACGACCAGCAGCGTGACGCCGGTGTCGCGGATCCGCCGGAGCAGCTCCACCGCGCCTTTCACCTCGGTGGAGGTCAGGCCGGCCATGACCTCGTCGAGCATCAGCAGCTTGGGCCCGGCGGCCAGCGCGCGCGCCAGCTCCAGGCGCTTCTTGCAGCCGATCGGCAGGTCGCCGGCGGGCTTGCCCGCGAACTCCTCCAGGCGGCACATGCGCACGCAGGCCTCGGCCGTCGCGCGGGCCTGGGCGCTGCCGGGGGCGCGCAGGAAGGCGCCCACCAGCACGTTGTCGAACACCGTCATGTCCTTGAGCGGGCGCACCACCTGGAAGGTCCGGACCGCGCCCAGGCGCGCGATGCGGTAGGAGGGCAGCCCGGTGATGTCGGCGCCGTCGAAGACCACCCGGCCGGCGCTGGGCGTGAACAGGCCGGAGATGCAGTTGAAGAGCGTCGTCTTGCCGGCGCCGTTGGGCCCGATCAGGCCGACGATGGCCCCGGCGCTCGACGGTGAAGCTCACCCGGTCGTTGGCGACCAGCTCCCCGAACTTCTTGCTCACCTCGCGCACGTCAAGCAGGGTCAAGGGAAGGCCCTCCTTTCGCGGCGGCCGGTCTCCGGCCGAAGCGCCGGGAGACGTCGCGCACGATGCCGATGATGCCCGCGGGCTGCTTGATGACGATGACGATGATCAGCAGCCCGAAGACGATCAGGTCCACCCCGCCGCCCAGACCGCCCCACAGCGCCCGGGTGTATTCCTGCAGCGGGATCAGCACGGCGGCGCCGAGCAGCGGCCCGGCGAGCGTCCCCGTCCCGCCCAGGATCGTGACCAGCACGAACTTCATCGACATGTCGAGCGACATGACCATCGGCGGGTCGACGCGGAGGTTGTACTGGACGAAGAACGCGCCGCACAGCGCGGCGAGCGCCGCCGAGAGCGCCATGGCGCCGAGCTTGACGGCCGTGCTGTTGACGCCGAGCGACTCGGCGGTCTCCTGCCCCTCGCGCACGGCCCGCAGGTAGTAGCCGAAGCGGTGGCGCTTCAAGAAACCGCACGATGCCGAAGACGAGCACGAACAGGCCGAGCGCGCAGTAGTAGTAGCCGGTCTTGGAGTCGTACCACATCAGATTCTTCAGCCCTTCCTTGACGAGCGGGTAGTCGAGGCCGAGCGCGCCGCCGACCCAGTACCAGACCAGGAACATGCGGTTGAAGATCTCGACGATGGCGAAGGTGGCGATGGCGAAGTAGTGGCCGCTCAGCTTGAAGCAGGGGTAGCTGATGAGGACAGCGACCACGGCGGCCGACAGCATGCCGATCAGGATCCCGGGCCAGGGGCTGCCGCCGTAGGTGACGACGGCCATGCCCGCGCCGTAGGCGCCGATGCCGAAGAAGACCGAGTGGCCGAACGACACCTGGCCGCCGTAGCCGCCGATGATGTTCCAGGCCTGGGCCATGCTGGCGAACAGCAGGATCAGGATCAGCACGTGCATGCGGAAGGAGTTGGCCGCCCACCGCGGGCAGCGCCGGCAGCAGGGCCAGCACGACCACCAGGGCGAGCCAGGCCAGGTCTTTGCGTTGAAGCGCAGGCGTGGTGCATGGGGGTCACCATCCGAAAATGCCCTTGGGCCGCAGGAACACGACCGCGAGATAGAGTCCGAACACGGCCACGTACTTGAAGACCGGGGCGATGTAGTAGCCGCCGAGCGCCTCCACGACGCCGATGAGGACCGCCGCCACGAGCGCCCCGGGGATGCTGCCGAAACCGCCCATGGCGACGCAGACGAAGGCGATCAGGCCGAACATCGAGCCGACCTCCGGGTGCACGGCGAGGTAGGTGGGCATGATGCCCCCGGCGATGCCGACCGTGGCCCCGCCGATGCCGAAGATCAGGACGTAGATCCGCTCGGTGTTGATGCCCATCAGCTCGGCCGCGTCGCGGTCCATGGCGGTCGCCTGGACGGCCCAGCCGAAGCGCGTGCTGCGGATCATGAGGTAGATCAGCCCCACCACGGCCAGCGACAGGAGCGGCGGCGGTCAGCTGGGGGACCGGCACGATGATCGCCCCCAGCTGGAACGTCTTGTCCCCGAGCCAGGTGCCGGACAGGATGCGGAAGTTGGGGGTGAACTGGTTGAGGCAGAGGTTTTTCAGCAGCATGGCCAGCCCGAAGGTGGCCAGCAGCGCCGAGAGCGGGGGTTTGCCGATCGTGTAGCGGATGATCAGCTTGTAGGTCAGCGCCCCCAGGATGAAGATGAAGGCGCCGCCGGCGAGGACGGAGATCAGCGGGTCGACCTTGCGCCAGAAACCCGAGCCAGTAGCTGACGTACATGGCCACCATCAGGTACTCGCCGTGGGCGAAGTTGATCACGTCCATGACGCCCCAGATCAGGCACAGCCCGGCGGCCACCAGGGCGTAGAGCATGCCGTTGAGCATGCCGTCCAGCACGACTTGCAGCAGGGTTTCCATGGGAAGGGGTGCCGGGTGTTTAGGGTGTTTGGGTGTTTGGTGTTTCGTATTGGTGTTCGGTGTTTGCGTGTTTGGCCAAACACTGAATACGAAACACCAAACACTAAAACTCTAAACGGGCCCACGGGCAATCGCAAACCGGGCTCCCGCGGCCGGCGCGAGGCCGGCAGCGGGAACCGTCGTGTCCGCTACCGCTGGTTCCAGGGCTTCATGGGGAAGATCATCTTGGTGTCCGCGAGCCCCTCGGGGAAGATGCGCTTGTACTCGCCGCCCTGCAGCTGGGTGACGATGCTCTCGGCCTTGATGTTCTGGCCGCCCGGGGCGAAGGCCACCTTGCCGCCCAGGGAGAGCGGGGACTCCCAGGTGTTGGCGCGCAGGGTCTTGGCGACCGTCTCGGAGTCGAGCGTCCCGGCCTTCTCGATCGCCTGGGCCAGCACGAACATGGCGACGGCCTCCTGGATGCTGTCGCTGTCGAAGGGCACGCCGGCTCTTGGCCGTGAAGATCTTCTCGACCTCGGCCACGGCGGGCATCAGCGAGGCGAACTGCGGGCGAGTAGCCGGTGGAGCCCATGAAGTAGTCGGCGTCGTCGCCGAGCTGCTTGGTGATGACCGGGTCCTGGTACCCGGTGCAGTAGTTGAGGGTCATCTTGGGCATCCAGGCCATCTTCTTCATGGTGCGCACCCACAGCGAGTAGTCGGCCCCGAGGCAGGCGCCGAAGATCACGTCGGGGTTTTTGGACTTGAGGGTCTGGACCTCGCTGTCGAGGTTGGTCGCGCCGGGGTTGAAGGGCACGTCGGCCGTGACCTGGAAGCCGGCGGCGGCGGCCGCCTTCTTGGCCTCCTCGGCGGCGTGCTTGCCGAACTCGCTGTTCTCGTAGATGACGCCGATGGTCTTCACGTTGGCGTTCTGGGTCTTGTTGACCCACTTCATGACCTCGACGAACTCCATGGACTCGGTCTCGTCGGTGGGGGCCATGCGGAAGAAGAAGTTCATGTCGCGCTGGGTCAGCGCGGCGGAGCTGGAGGCGCCGCACATGAAGATCTTCTTGGCGCGCTCGGCCACGAAGCTGGCCGGCTTGCTCACCGAGCTGTTGTAGGAGCCGATCAGGGCGTAGACGCCTTCCTGGTTGATCAGCCGTTCGGCCTCGGCCTTGCCCACGTCGGGCTTGCCCTGGCTGTCGGCGTGCACCAGCACGATCTTGTGCCCGCCGAGGATGCCTTCCTGGGCCGCGAGCGGCACCTTGATGTTCGGGTACTTGTTGTTGATGATCTCGGCGGCGGTCTGGACGGCGGCCTGGCAGCGCTGGCCGGCCAGCGCCACGGGGCCGGTCAGCGGGAAGATCGTGCCGATCTTGATGACCTTTTCCTGGGCCGGGGCCGGGCCGGACGCGAGCCCCACCAGCAGGCAGGCGGTCGAGAACCAGCAGGAGCCATCGTCGCGGGCAGGTGTTGCGGAACGCCATGAGAAACCTCCTTTGCTGCGGTTTGACGTTAGGCCGCCTCCCGGGAGGCCAATCCCCCAGGCGCGCGGCGCGGATCGACCAAGGCCGTTTTTTTACCCGGTCGTTCGAGCCCGGTCAAGTGTTTTATAATGGTTTTACCATTGGGTTGCAGCACGGACGCACGCCGTGCGGCCGGCACCGGCCGGCGGTCCGGCGCCCCGCGGCTCCGGGGGCCGCCACCCGCCGTCACTCCTGGACGACGTCCGGGAACTTCTTGCGGAAGGCGCGCGCGACGAGGTCCGCGCACCAGCGCGGGTCGCTGAAGTGGTCGCAGTTGATCACGAGGTCGAACTCGGAGGCGGGCGCGTCCTTGCGGCCGTAGGCCTTCTTGAAGAAGGCGCGCTGCTCCTTGTCGATCTTGGCGAGCGTGCGTTCGGCCTCGCGGGCATCCACGCTCAGCAGGGAGGACAGGCGCTTGACGCGGAAGGGGTCGGAACAGATGAAGCGCACGGCGAGGATGCGCTCGCGCGGCAGCAGCAGGTGCGCGCCGCGGCCGACGAAGATCGTCGAGGCGGTCGTGGCGAGCGCGTAGACCGCGTTGACCAGGCTGCGCAGGTAGTCGCCCATCACGAAGGATTTCTCGGCGAAGAGCAGCGCGGACATCTCGACCGCGCGGCCGGGGTACATCTCGTCGAAGAACGCGATCGTCTCCCGGCCCAGGCTCGAGTCCCGCGACATGTGCTCGAGGATCTCGCGGTCGGCCACGCGCAGGTGGATCTTGCGCGCGAGCAGGTCGGCCACCTCGAGCGCCCCCACGCCGATCTTGCGCGAGAAGCAGATGCAGGGCCGGACCTCCGTCGTGGCGCCGTGCGTCTTGAGCAGCTTCTGCCGGCGGCCCTCCCACTCGCGCACATAGCGCGTGGCGAGCTGGGCGCTCTCGGGCCGCTTCTTGGCGTACGTGCCGGGCACGTAACCCGTGGGGCTGATCGGGGTCATGGGTCACCTCCTTGGTCGTGTGGGAGTGGGTCGGGCACAGCCTCCGCGAGGTGCCGGAGGATCAGCGCGACCGCCTGATCCACCAGCGGTGAGGTGCCGTCGGACAGTCGCCGGGTCAGCTCGAATCGGAAGCCCCGCAGCGCCACCATGTAACCGTCCGGTCTGCGGGCCGACAGCCCGTGGACCAGCCAGAGAAAAGCGTCGGGGTGCATCACGTGGCCGAACCCCGAAATTCGGCGTTCGGGCCGGACCGGCCGGGCCTGCAGGGCTTCGCCCTCGGCGTACACGTGCGCGTCGCAGAAGACCAGCCGGTCGTAGCCCGCCGCGTCCGCCGCCAGCTCGGGCACCAGCTGCCGCACGAAGACGGCATCGACCTCGGCCCCGAGGCTCTCCAGCCCGGTCTCGTCCTCCGCGAGCGGCGGCCGGCCGAGCGCGGCGCGCAGCCGGTTGACGACGTGCAAGGCCGCGCCGTCGTCCCCGCGCTCGAGGTTGCCGTAGCCGATGACGAGCGCCCGAGTCACCATCAGAACCCCCTTGGGGGAATCCGAAACGATGAAAATCCGAAATTCGAATATCGAAAGCCGAAACGAGGAAAAAGCACGAAATCCGAATATCGAAATCCGAAACGTGGATGAAAGATCGATATTGATGATTCAAAATCCGATCGCCAGCCTCGTTTCGGATTTCGAATTTCGTGCTTCGAATTTTATCCCCCGCGCACGGTTCGGCTGATCGGGATCCCGTCCGGCCCTATCAGGACATCTCGAGTGGCATTTGGCCCAGTGCGTGCGTCGAGCAGGAGAAGCACGGGTCGTAGCAGCGCACGGCCGCCTCGACCCGGTTGAGCACGCCCTCGGGGACCGATGGACCGCGCACGAAGGCCTTGGCGACGCTCTCGACCGCCTGGTTCATGGCCCAGTTGTTGTGCCCGGTCGCGACGATCAGGTTGGCGCGCCGGATCAGCCCGTCCTTGTCGACCGTGTAGTCGTGGACGAGCGTCCCGCGCGGCGCTTCGAGGACGCCCACGGCGCGTTCCCGCGGGGTCGCCGGCCCGTAGGTGCGGATGTCGGTCGACAGGATGTCGGGCTCCGCGAGCAGCTGCCCGATGCGCTCGAGCGCGTAGATCAGCTCGATCAGCCGCGCGTAGTGGTAGAACAGCGAGCCTTCCACCGGCCGGCCGTTGCCCAGCTGCCGGAAGCGCTTGAACTCCTCCTGCGCGAGCGGGGTCCCGATGTGGTCGACCACGTTCAGGCGCCCGAGCGGCCCCACGCGGTAGGCGCCCTGGGGCCAGCCCTGCTTGCGGTAGTACGGGAACTTCAGGAAGGACCAGGGCTCGACGTGCTCGGCCACGTGCAGCAGGTAGTCCTCGGCGTCGAACTGGTCGATGCGCCGGCCGTCGGGGCCGCAGATGCGGATCTTGCCGTCGTAGAGCTGCAATCCGCCCTGGGGGTCGACCAGACCCATGTAGCTCGAAGGGAAGGAGGCGAAGCTCATCGCGAGGCTGCGGTTCTTCTCGACCCAGCCCGCGAGCAGCGACACGCCCTCGAGGGCCACCCCGATCTGGGCGTCGATCTCGGCGGCGATGGCATCGCGGTCGCGGGCGGCCAGCGGCGCGTTCACCCCGCCCGGCACCGCGAAGTTGGGGTGCACGCGCTTGCCGCCCAGCCGCTCGATGATCTGCTGGCCGAAGCGGCGCTGCCCCACGGCCTTGAAGGCCAGCTGGGGGTTGGCCTGGATGATGCCGAAGACGTTGCGCACGGCCGGGTCGGCGTCGAAGCCCAGCACCAGGTCCGGCCCGGCCAGGTAGAAGAAGTGCATGCTGTGCGACTGGACGAACTGCGCCATGTGCAGCAGCTCGCGCAGGAGCGCGGCCGGGCGCGGGATCGCGACCCCCGCGATCCCGTCGCAGGTCTTGGCCGAGGCCAGGTGGTGGCTCACCGGGCAGATCCCGCAGATGCGCTGCGTGAGCTGGGTCATCTCGAAGTAGGGGCGCCCCTCGCTGAACTTTTCCAGCCCCCGGAACTCGTCGACGTGGAGGTAGGAGCGCTCGACCTCGCCGCCCTCGTTGAGGTGGAGGGTGATGCGGGCGTGGCCTTCGATGCGGGTCACGGGTTCGATGGTGATTTTCTGCGTCGCCATGGCGTTGCCTCCCTTCCTGAGACGGTCTGGGATCCTGAAGAGCCTCTGCAAAGGGTTCAGGGTTCAGGGGTCAAGGGGTCGAGTGAAAGGAATGCTGGCATCGATTCATTTTCGTTACCCTTGAACCCTCGAACCCTTGACCCCTGGACCCTTTCCTCAGTCATACCTGAAATGCTCCGGCGGCAGGACCACGGGGACCCGGCCGGCCAGGAGCTCCGAGAACACGAAGTGGAAGTCGTCCGGCCGGGGCGGGCAGCCGGGCAGGAACACGTCGACCGCCACCACCTCCGACACCCCCGTGACGATCGGCAGCGGGCGCCCCAGCTCGGGCGAGTCCGGGATGCGGCCGTCGACGGTGCTCTCGGTCTCGAGGTAGGCGCGTTGGAGGGCGGCCTCGGTCCCCACCAGATTGCGGGCCGCGACGATGCCCCCGAAGGTGGCGCAGTCTCCCACCGCGACCAGGAACTGGCAGCGGCTGCGCATGCGGCGGGCGACCTCCACGTTGTGCGTGTTGCTGATGGCGCCGGTCAGGATCCCGACCGTGACGCCGCTTTCCGGCGGCACCTTGAGGTCGGTCACCGGGGAGGAGGTGATCGTCACGTGGTGCAGCAGCTCCACCAGGCGCTCGTCCAGGTCGAGGAGCGACATGTGGCAGCCGGCGCAGGCGGCCAGCCAGTCGGTTGCGATCAGTACCTTCGGCATGACGGGTTCTCCTTCAGTTGCCTTGCAGTTAGAAGCCCCGGGACGGCTGCCCGGCCTTCGCAGCGGCCGCGCCCACCCCCAGCTTCTCGGCCAGCCGGCCCATGATGTCCCAGTCGGGCCGTGCCTGGCCGGAGGGCGGGAGGGCGGCGTGGGCGCGCAAGAGCGTCCCCTCGGTGTTGGTGTAGGTTCCCGAGCGCTCGAGCCAGGCCGCCATCGGCAGGACCAGGTCGGCGCGGGCGGTGAGCGGCGATTCGCAGACCGCCATGACGATCACGTACGCCTTCGGATCGATTCGGGCCGCCAGCCGGTCGAGGCTGCCGTCTTCGTCGGCGGCCGCCACGAAGAGGGTGCGGCAGGCCTCCGGATTCAGGGTGCCGCTCATCCCGAGCGCGGCCGCCGTGGCGGTGTTCACCCCGGGTTGGAGGGGGATGAAGGCCGCCTTCGACTGCAGCGCCTGCAGGGATTCGAGCGCGGCGGGCGGCAGCGCCGGGCCGTAGAGGACGCTCACGCGGGCGGCCGCTCCGGCCAGCTCCACGGCGCGCTCGGCCTCGGCGAACGGGAGGCACGCCTCGGCGAACGCGCTCAGGTCTGTCGGGGCGTCCTCGATCGTGATCAGCCGCGCTCCGCGGTCGAGCGCGCGCTTGACGAGGAAGGAGGCGACCGGCTGGTTCTCGGCGGGGTCCGCGCCCGCGAGCACCACGAGCTCGCTCGCCGGTACGTCGGCGAGTCGGCCGCAGGCGCCGAGCGGCACGGGTGCGAGCGGCTCCTCCGGGATGCCGTGCTGCCCGGCCCTGAGGTGCTGCACGAACACCCGGTTCAGCAATGCCAGCGCCTCATTGGTCAGCCGGGTCGAGCTCAGGATCCCGAGGTCCCGCGCCCCGCCCAGGCGCTTGGCCGCCTCGGAGAGCGCCCGGTCCCAGCTGATCGCGGTCGGGCGACCCTTTTCCAGGATCCGCGGGGCGAGCACCCGGGGCCGGAGGTCCTCGAGCGCCTCGAAGCGGCCGCGCCGGCAGAGCAGCCCGCCGCTGACCGGCGAGTCCCAGTGGCTTTCCAGCCGCAGCACGTGGCCGCGGTGCAGGACCACGTCGAGGCCGCAGCCCAGGCTGCACTGGGTGCAGATGGTCGCCACCCGGTCGACCGTCGCGGGGGGGGCCATGAAGGCGCTGCGCTTGTCGATCAGCGCCCCCGTCGGGCAGACGTTGACGCAGGTGCCGCAGCCCGTGCAGGTGGACTCGCCGAGCGGCACGTCCATGTCGGCGCAGAGCATCGTGTGAGCGCCGCGCTGGCGCAGGTCCAGGGTGTGGTTGGCGGCCAGCTCGCTGCAGGCGCGCACGCAGCGCCGGCACAGGACGCAGCGGTTGTGGTCCATGAGGTGGTGCGGCGGCGAGGCGTCGACCGGGAAGCGCTGGGTGTAGGTCGGGTACATCCAGTGGTCGAGCTTGTAGCGGTAGCCCAGGTCCTGCAGCTCGCAGCCGCCGCTCATCTCGCAGGCCATGCAGAAGTGGTTGCGCTCGGAGAAGAGCAGCTCCAGCACGAATCGCCGTGCGTGGACCACCTTTTCGGACTCGGTCTGGATTTCCATGCGATCGGCCACCGGGAAGGTGCAGGCCGGCTGGAGCGTGCGCTGCCCGGTCACCTCGACCAGGCACACCCGGCATGCGCCGATCGGGGCGAGAGCCGGGTGGTGGCAGAGGGTGGGGATGTCGATGCCGGCCGCCTGTGCGGCCCGGAGAATGGTCTGGCCGGAGCGGGCGGACACTTTCTGTCCGTTGATCGTGATCGTCACAGCACTCATCGTCTGACCTCCGGTTTCCCCCTCATCCGGGCCCTCCCCGTCAGGGGGAGAGCAGGGTGAGGGTGGCGTTCTGCATGCGATGTCGTGCGCGTCAATGCGGGGCGGCCGCGGGCTCGGCCGGCCGCTCCGCCGGGTGGGCCTGCATGTGCTGGCCCCACTCGAGGTCGCAGCGCAGGCAGCGCCGGCACTCGGTGCGGACCGCGGCCTCCGCGGCGGGCAGGTCCACCTCGCGGAAGCTGCCCGCGCGCGCCTCCACCGGGATCGCCGCCGGCTTCAGGCGCGGCGTCTCGCTGTGCGCCTCCATGTTCCAGGTGAGCGGCGGCAGGTGCGCCTCGAGGGGGATCTCTGCGCGCACGCGCTCGCCGGTCTCCAGGAAGTGGGCCACCTCGCGTGCGACGCGGTTGCCCTGGGCGACGGCCTCGATCACCGAGGCCGGCCCGCTCACGGCGTCCCCGGCCGCGAAGACGCCCTCCCGGGTCGTCGCGAGCGAGGGGCCGACCTTGAGGGTCGAGTCGCGGTTGGTCTCGAGCCCGGCCTCGAGCAGGCAGCGCTTGTCCGTCTCCTGGCCGATCGCCGGGATCACCACGTCGACGGCCAGGGCCCGCACCGCCCCCTCGATGGGGACGGGGCGTCGGCGCCCGCTGCGGTCGAACTCGGTCAGCCGCTGGTCCTGGACCTCGAGGGCGGTGACCTTGGCCGGGCCGAGCACCCGCACCGGCGCGGTCAGGTAGTGGAACACGATGCCCTCGTGGGCCGCGGCCTCGATCTCCTCGGGGTAGGCCGGCATGTCGGCCCGCGTGCGGCGGTAGACGATGTGCACCTCGGCCGCCCCCAGGCGCCAGGCCGTGCGCGCCGCGTCCACGGCGACGTTGCCGCCGCCGATGACCGCCACGCGCTGGCCGCGGACGTCGGGCGCCCGGCCGAGCGCGACCTCCCGCAGGAAGTCGATGCCGTTGACGACCCCCACCCGGTCCTCGCCCGGGATGCCCAGCCGCAGGCTGCGGTGGGCGCCGATCGCCATGACGACCGCCCGGTAGCCCTGCCGGTCCATCAACTCGTCGATGCTGATGTCCCGGCCGAGGGCCTGGTTGCAGCGGATCTCGACCCCCGCGCGGCGGATGTGGTCGATCTCCAGGTTCAGGATGTCGCGCGGCAGCCGGTACTCCGGGATGCCCACGGCCATCATCCCGCCCGGGACGGGCAGCGCCTCGAACACGGTCACGGCCCAGCCGTCCTGCGCCAGGCGCAGCGCCGCCGTCAACCCGGCCGGCCCGGCCCCGATCACCGCCACCTTCCCGGCCTTGGCCGCGCGCGGCCGGGTCGGGTGCCAGGGGGCGGTCTCGGCGTCCGCCATGAAACGCTTGATCGTGCGGATGGCGACCGGCTGGTCGATGTCGCCCCGGCGGCAGCGCTGCTCGCAGAAGGCCGGGCAGACCCGGCCGCAGATGTGGGCGAAGGGGTTGCGCTCGCGGTGGACCGCCAGCGCCTCGGCGAAGCGCCCCTCGGCCGCGAGGCTCACGTAGGCCGGGACATCCACGCCGGCCGGGCAGGCGTTCAGGCAGCGCGCCGGCACGAGCTCCTTGCAGGCGCCCGCCGGGCAGCGGTGCTCTTCGATGTGGGCCGTGAACTCGTGCTCGAAGTAGCGCAGCGCCGCCATGACCGGCCCGGGGGTGAGCTGCCCGAGCGCGCACAGGGCGGCGGTCTCCATGCCCTCGGCAATCTTGCGGAGGGTTGCGAGGTCCTCGTGCCGGCCCTTGCCGGCGCAGATGCGGGTGAGGATATCGAGCATGCGCTTGCCGCCCGCGCGGCAGGGGACGCACTTGCCGCAGCTTTCGGCCGTCGCGAAGGTCAGGAAGAACTTGGCGAACTCGACCATGCAGGTGTCCTCGTCGACCACGATCATGCCGCCCGAGCCCATGACCGCACCGACCTCCCGCAGGGAGTCGAAGTCCACCTTGACGTTCAGGAACTGGGGCGGGATGCACCCGCCGAGCGGGCCGCCGGTCTGCACGGCCTTGAACTGCCGTCCGCCGATGACCCCCCCGCCGATGTCGTAGATGATCTCGCCCAGCGTGATGCCCATCGGCACCTCCACCAGGCCGGTGTTGCGCACCTTGCCGGTCAGCGCGAAGATCGCCGTGCCCGGGCTCTGCGGCGAGCCGATGCCCGCGAACCACTCGGCGCCGTTCAGGATGATCTGCGGCGTCATGGCGTAGCTCTTGACGTTGTTGAGGTTGGTGGGCTTGCCCCAGAGGCCGGCCACCGCCGGGAAGGGAGGCCGCGGCCGGGGCTCCCCGCGGCGGCCCTCGATCGAGGCGAGCAGGGCGGTCTCCTCGCCGCAGACGAAGGCGCCCGCGCCCTCCTTGACCTCGAGGTCGAAGCTGAAGTCCGACCCCAGGATGTTTGCGCCGAGCAGGCCGAGCTCGCGCGCCTGGCCGATCGCCACGTGCAGGCGCTTGACCGCCAGCGGGTACTCCGCGCGGCAGTAGACGTAGCCTTGGCGCGCGCCGATCGCGTAGCCCGCGATCGTCATGCCCTCGAGCAGGCTGTGGGGGTCGCCCTCGATGATGCTGCGGTCCATGAAGGCGCCGGGGTCGCCCTCGTCCGCGTTGCAGACCACGTACTTGGGCTCCCCGGGCGAGCGGCTGGTGAACTCCCACTTCAGGCCGGTCGGGAAACCGGCCCCGCCGCGGCCGCGCAGGCCGGAGGCCTTCATCTCGGCCAGCACCTGGGACGGGGTCATCCGCTCGAGCACCTGGGAGAGGGCCGCGTAGCCGTCGCGGGCGACGTACTCGCGGATGTCCTCCGGGTCGATCATGCCGCAGTTGCGCAGCGCGATGCGCTTCTGCTTGGTGTAGAAGGGGATCTCGCTGTAGTGCGGGATGGCCCGGTGCTCGAGGGGCTCCTTGTAGGCCAGGCGCTCGACGATGCGTCCCTTGACCAGCGTTTCCTCGACCAGGTGCGGCACGTCCTCGGGCTTGACCTGGCAGTAGAAAATCCCCTCGGGGTAGACCATCACGATCGGGCCCATGGCGCAGAACCCGCGGCAGCCGGTCTGGACGATGCGGACCTCGCCGTCCAGGCCGTGGCGCGCGATTTCGCCCTTCAAGGCGGCGAGGAGCTCCCGCGCCTGGGACGCTGCACAGCCCGTTCCCTCACAGATCATCACGTTGGATCGCGTCACGGCCTCTGCCATACTCGGCCTCCCTTCAGGTTGAGTCGAAAATCCGAAATCCGAATGTCGAAATCCGAAACAGGGCAAGAACCGACAACGACCCGAGGCCCATCCGCGTTTCGGATTTCGGGTTTCGAATTTCGGATTTTATGTCGCATAAGCGTCTGCCTGCCGCGCGAGTCGGAATCCCTCGCGGCCGTTCATGTTGCCTACGGCTACGCCTTCCCCATTCGTCCGACCACCCACTCCTGCACCACACGGCCATTGATCAGGTGCTCCTCGATCAGGCGCGGGACCATGTCCGGCTTGATCGGCCCGTAGGTGATCCGGGTCCCCTCGGCCTGCTCGATGTCGACCAGCGGCTCGTAGGCGCACATGCCGATGCAGCCGACGGTCGTCACCTGGGCGTCGATCTCGCGTCGCTTCAGCTCGCCGAGCACCGCCTGCATCGTCTCGCGGGCGCCGGCGGCGATGCCGCAGGTCCCCAGCCCGATGATGATCCGGGTGTTGGTCTGGGTCCGCACCCGGATCGAGCGGCGCGACTCCTCCTGCAGTTGCTTGAAATCCTCGATGCTCATGAGCTTGGGCATGATCGAGTCCCCTCTAAGCGTTAGGGTCAGCATGATAATGGGTTTGAGCCTTCGGACGTACGATGCTCGATCCTGGAGCGGTGCTCGATGCTTGGTGCTCGATTTTTGATGCCGAGATCACGTTCGATGATTGAGCCGTCGCTGTTTGTCTCTCGAGCATCCTGTATCCAGCTATCCGAGTATCTATTCTTTCATCCAGCATCTCGGCCTAATCCAACCCTTTCAAAATCGCGCTCATCTTTTCGGGCGCGAGCTTGCCGATCGTCTGCTCGTTCACGACGGCAACCGGCGCGAGGCCGCAGGAGCCGAGGCAGTAGACCACCTCGCAGGTGACGCGGTAGTCGGGGGTGGTCCCGCCGGCCTGGATGCCGAGTTCCTGCTCCATGCGCTCGACGATCTTGCCGGCCCCGCGCACGTGGCAGGCCGTGCCGTCGCACTGGCGCACGATGTGCCGCCCGCGCCGGGTCAGGTAGAACTGGGAGTAGAAGGTCGCCACCCCGTAGATCCTGCTGAGCGGCACGCACATCCCGGCGCTGATGCGCCGCAGCACGTCGGGCGGCAGGTAGCCGTAGAGCTTCTGGGCCTTCTGCAGGACCGGGATGATCGCACCCTTGCGGCCGCGGTACTCGCTCAGCACCGGCTCCAGCAACCCGAGATCCGGCGCTTCATCGGCTGTGACCCTGGTCTCGTTCATGCGCTTGCCTCCTTGTGGCCGGTGCGACCGGCAGGTGAACCACGAAAATCGAGCCGACCTTCTCCTCGCTCGCCATGAAGATGCGCCCCCCCAGGCCGTCCAGGATCTCCTTGACGATGACCAGCCCCAGGCCGGTGCCGGACTCCTCCACGGCCTTGGCGTTCTCGGCCCGGAAGAACTCGGTGAACAGCTTCGCGCGGTCGGCCTCGGGCACGCCGATGCCGGTGTCGCTCACCTCGACGCGGACCGTCCCGTCGGCCTGCGCGAAGCGGACCTCCACCGTGCCCTCGGCGGGCGTGTACTTGACGGCGTTGGACACCAGGTTCTCGAGCACCTGCTCGAGGGTCTCGAGGCGCCCCCGGACCGGCGGCAGCCCGGGCGGCACGCTCACCCGGAACGCGATGCGTTTTTCCGCCGCCCGGTCCTGGAAGGTCCGCTGCACGCGGCCGGCGAGCACGGACGGGTCGGCGGAGGCCTCCGCGTCGGCCTCGCGCAGCTGGCGGTTGCGGGAGAGCGTCATGAGGGCGTTCACCATCGTCAGCATGGTGCGGGCGCGGCGGTCGAGCCGCCGCAGGTACTCGGCCTGTTCCTCGTTGATCGAACCGAGGTAGCCGTCCCGGACCACCTCCAGGATGCTCAGCATGCCCGCCAGCGGGGCCCGCAGGTTGTGGGCGACCTTGGTCATGAACCAGGTGCGCTCCCGGCTCAGCTGGGTGACGGCCTCGTAGGCGCGCGCGTTCTCGAGGGCGATGGCCACCAGCCCGGCGGTGAGGCGAAAGAAGTCCACCTCCTCCTCGCCGAACCGGTCGGCCTTCTGGCAGTAGGCGCCGAGGATGCCGATCACGCGGCCCTCCAGGTGGAGCGGAACGAACAGGACCGACTGGATGTCGGCCGCGCTCAGGGTCTCGCCGAACTGGAAGAGGTCCGGATCGGTGACCCGGCCGGTGATGTAGGGCTCGCCCTCGATGATGCGCCGGTTGAGGGGGCTGCGCTCCACCTCGACCGCTTTCTCCCGGGTCATGGACTCGGGCAGGCCGAAGGCGGCCGCGTAGCGCAGGAATCGGCCGTCCTCGCTCAGCAGCTTGACCGAAGCACCCTTGACCTGCATGACAAGGGCGACTTCCGAGACGGCCGTCTCCAGCACCTGTCTCAGGTCGCGCACCGAGCCGATCGTTTCGAGGATGGAGAAAATGCTCTGGAGGCGGCGGGCCAACAGCGCCTCCTTGGCCCGCAGGCGCTCCAACTCCCGCACCTGGCCGCGGAAGGTGCGCACGACCGCCGCGGCGAGCGCCGCGGTCGTGAAGAGGCAGACCCCGATGAGGATCACGGCCAGGAAGGCGTGCGTGGGGCGGGGGCGGGACCAGGTCCGCCCCGCCGACGCGGATGGATTGGTGCGGCAGGAATCCGGTGGCCTCGGCCAGCGCCATCAGGGCCAGCCCGGTCAGCACGGCGGCCGCCAGGCCGATGGCCGACCGCCGGGGCAGCAGCACCGATGCGCCGAACACGGGCAGGAGGAAAGCCGCCGCGAGCGGGCTCGTCGCGCCGCCGCCCAGGTAGGTGAGCGCCCAGAGCGCGGCGCAGTCGATCCCGACCTGCCGGAGCACGAGCCGGTCGTGGGCGGCCGGGGAGACGAGCAGCAGGTCGCGCTGGCGCGAGACGCTGCGGCAGGCCCAGGCGTTGGCCGCGAGCACGAGGGCGGCGACCAGCAGGAAGGCCGCGAGCGGCAGCACCACCCCCGCGGCGTGAGCGGTCAGCGCGAGGAGCGCCAGCCCGGGCGCCGCCCACCAGCGCAGGCGGATGGGCCAGGTCGAGAGATCAACCCACTCCTCCCAGGCATTCGGGCGTGCGGAGTTATGGTCTACCGTGCTCATCGCCCCTCCGTCCGGCGGGAGGCCGGCTGGAGACCCGGCCCGAAGGCGGCCCCCGCCGGTTCAGCCGACCGGGGACCCCTGCTTGGCTTTCAGAATCGCCTCGATCTTGGCCAGGAGCTTTTTGGTGTCGAGCGGTTTCTCGAACAGCCACTCCACCGGCCACTGCTCGCCCAGGATGAACTCGAACGGGCCGGGGCCCTCCGTGCGCACCTTGTCCAGAAAAGCGGTCAGCATGATGATGGGCAGGTCCTTGAACTCCGGGTCCTGGCGCAGCTTGAACGCGAGGTCGAACCCCTCGGTGTCCGAGGCCATCATCACGTCGAGCAGCATGACGTCCGGCTTGACCCGTGCGAGGATCTCCAGGGCCTCCTTGCCGTTGGAGGCGGTCTGGACCTCGTACCCGTTGCTTTCCAGGATGATCCGGGACGTCGCCACGATGTCCGGATCGTCGTCGACCACGAGAACAAACCCTTTGGAATCCATGACGGTGTGCCTCCTCCTGCGGTCCGGCTCTATCGCTGCCGCCAGTCGTCGCGCGTCGCCCTGCCGGCCGGCGTTCACTCGGCGCCGGGCTCACCCCCTCTGACCCGGAACGGGTTCACGACCATCACGGGGACCGGCGAGGCCTTGACCACCCGCTCGGCCACCGACCCGAAGATCACCTTGTCCAGCCCCTTGCGGCCGTGGGTCCCCATCACCACCACGTCGATCGCATGCTCGTCGATATAGGCCAGGATCTCCTCGGAGGGGTCCCCGGCCGCCACCTTCGTCCGCGTTCCCTGGAGGTCCTTGAAGTGCTCGTCGGCGAACTCGTAGAGTTTCTTTTCGGCGCCTTCGATCACCTCTTTTTCGAACTGGCTGACCGACGGGTGCGGCACGTACATGCTGGTGAAGTAGTCGAAGACGCGGGCCACGAACAGCAGGTGCGCGCGCGCGCCGTACCGGTTGGCGAGGCTCTTCACGAACGGCACGATCGCGGCGGACGAGGACGACAGATCCACCGGAAACAGGATTTTCTTGAATTCGCTCATCGGGTCCCTCCTTTTCCCGGGCTGGGGGTGCCGGCGGACGCGGTCGTCGAGGACCGGCCCGACGGACCCTTGCCCCTTTAGGTCGAGATGGAAACGCGGTGCCTTCGCGCAACGGTCGCACACGTCGGGCGGTTGGAAGGATCGGCGCGGGCGGCCTGGCAGCGAGCTGCGGACGGGCGGAGCGGTCGAGCAAGGGGGAGCGGCGTACCCGTCGATGATGCCGGTGCGGCGGAGGTGGTCGGCCGCAGACTCTGCGCCAGGACGGGGCCTCGGGTTCGCCCCGGCCCTGATTCGGGACAATACCCAGTCTGGCTATGAACACAGCAACTGCTGTGCCACCGGGCGAAACACGGCCGCGGGCGGCAAGCAGTTGAGTTGAAAGTCAAATGGCGGGAGACCGGCAGGCCGGGGACGTTAGCGGATGTCGGCTATTTTTACAGAATGGAAAAGGGAGAGAGAAGGTTGTGTTTGGTGTTGGGTGTCTGGTGGTGGGGGCGCCGGCAGGACACGGCGCCCCGGACGACTAGCAGAAAATCTCGCGCTGGTTCTCGCGGTGATCGACGATGTAGAGCAGCTTGCACCGGCGCACCTGCGCGAACTCCTGCTTGAGGCTCTCGAGGTCCTTGCGCTCGACCCCGAACATGCGGATGTACACCTTGCGGTCGCCCGCGGGCACGTTGTCGTACGAGGTCAGGATGCTGACCATGCGGCCGCCGTGCCTGCGGATGGGGTCGGCCAGTTCCTTGATGGACCCCGGTCGGTCCTCGATCTGGAAGGCGAACTGGATGCCGCGTTGCCCCACGCCGGTCAACGCGATCAGCACGCGGAAGATATCGGTCTGCGTGATGGTGCCGACCACCGTGTCCTTCTCGACCACCGGCGCCCCCGAGATCTTGTGCCGGAGCAGGACCTCGGCGGTTTCCTCCATCGTCAGGTCCGGGGGGACCGAGATGGGGTTTTTGGACATGATGCTCTTCACCTTGATCTTGGAGACCAGATAGAGCAACTCGTGGACGTCCAGGGTGGTGGCGTCCGAGGCCGAGGCCCGCTTCAGGTCGCGGTCGGTCACGACCCCGATCAGCCGGCCTTCCCGGACCACGGGCAGCATGCGGATCGCGTGCTGCTTCATGAGCTTCATCGCCTCCTGCATGGAGGACTCCTCCTCGACCGTGACGACGGTTTTGCTCATCCAATTTCTGACCAGCATGCGATCACCTCCTCTGGAAGGGTGGGCGGCCGCGGCCGCCGGGGTCGCTCCTGTCCGATTTCTATATTCGAATGGGTGCGCGGCTGTCCAGCCTATTCTACAGGGGGTCCGGCACTACCGGCGCACCCCTGCAGTTCGACGATGTTCCGCCGGACGGGAGCGGGGCGCCGTTCTCAGCTTTTCTCTTCCGCCTCCGCCCGGCCCTGCACCGAGGTCGTGAGCTTGATGCCGAACTTGTCGATCTTGGCGTGCAGCGTCGGCCGGGAGAGCCCGAGCAGGCGCGCGGCCTGGGAGCGGTTGCCCTGGGTGATGCTCAGGGCCTCGCCGACCAGCAGGCGCGCGACGTGGTCCATGATGGCGTCGAACGTGTTGGTCGCCTCGCGGGCGGCGATCGTCTCGCGCACCCACTGGCGCAGCAGGTCGTCCAGGTCCTCGCCGCCCGCGCGGCCGCGCCCTCCGCCCGCGCCCACGGCCTGCAGGATCTCGTGGGACTGGATCGGCGCGCCCCGGTTGAAGATCAGCGCCTTCTGGACGGCGTTGGCGAGCTCGCGCACGTTGCCGGGCCAGGCGTGGGTCTTGAGCATGGCGGCGGCCTCGCGCGTGATGCCGGGGTTGTCCATGTCGAGCTCGGCCGAGTAGCGGGCGAGGAAGTAGTCGGCCAGCAGCGGGATGTCCTCCAGGCGCTCGCGCAGCGGCGGCAGGAGGATGGTCACCACCTTCAGGCGGTAGTAGAGGTCCTCCCGGAAGCGCCCGCTCTGCAGCGCGCTTTCGAGGTCGCGGTTGGTCGCGGCGATGATGCGCACGTCGACCGGGATCGTCTCGCGGCCGCCCAGCCGTTCGATGCTGCGCTCCTGCAGCAGCCGCAGGATCTTGGACTGGATGCCGAAGGGCATGTCGCCGATCTCGTCGAGGAAGACCGTTCCGCCGTGCGCCTGTTCGATCTTGCCCACCCGGCGGTGGGCCGCCCCGGTGAACGCCCCCTTTTCGAACCCGAAGAGCTCGCTTTCCAGCAGGTTCTCCGGGATGGCGACACAGTTGATGACCTGGAAGGGCTTGTCCGCGCGCAGGCTGTGGGAGTAGACCGCGCGGGCGACCAGTTCCTTGCCCGTGCCCGACTCGCCGCGGATGAGCACGGTGGCCTCGGTCGAGGAGACCCGGCCGATCGCCTTGTAGACCTCCTGCATCGGGCGGCTGCGCCCGACGAGGGCGTCGCGGCTGGTGAGGCCGGGCGAGCCGTCCATGTCCACGGGCGTGCGCATGAAGCGCCCGGCCTCCAGGGCCTGGCGGATGATGCCGAGCATGCCCGGGATGTCGAAGGGCTTGAGCACGTAGTCGAAAGCGCCCAGCTTGGTGGCCTCGATCGCGTGCTCGGTCGTGCCGAAGGCCGTCATGATGACGACCGGCAGCTTGGGGTCCAGACGGTGAACGGCGCGGAAGGTCTCCAGCCCGTTCATGCCGGGCAGGCGCATGTCGAGGATGACCAGGTCGGGCAGGCTCTGCCGGATCTTCTGCAGCCCGTCCTCGCCCGAGGCCGCGCTCTCCACGGCGTAGCCTTCCTCGACGAGCAGCTTGTGGAAGCTCCGGCGCAGCTGGTCGTCGTCGTCCACGATCAGGATGGTGCTCATGTCTGCGGTTCCTTGACCGGCAGGGTGATGGTGAAGACGCCGCCCCCGGCGGGGGCGGACGCGGCCTCCAGGCGCCCCCCGTGTTCGGTGATGATGCGCCGTGCGATGCTCAGCCCGAGCCCGGTGCCGTGCTCCTTGGTCGAGAAGAAGGGGTCGAAGATCTTCTCGCCGATGTGGGGCGGGATCCCCGGGCCGCTGTCGCGCACGCGGATCGCGGCCTGCAGCCGGCCCTCGGGCGTGCGGTCGGCCCGCTCCTCGATGGTGACCTCCCCGCCGCGGGGCATCGCCTCGCAGGCATTCACCACGAGGTTGACCAGGACTTCCTTGAGCTGCTCCGGGTCGGCCTCGACCGCCGGCAGCGGGGCCGGCCGGTCCAGCCGGGCCGCCACCCCATAGGATTTCAGGCGCTGGTCGAGCAGCCGCAGCGCGGAGTCCACCACGGTCGACGGGCTGAGCCGCTGCATCCTCAAGCGCGGCGGACGGGAGAATTCGAGGAAGTTCTGCACGATCGTGTCGATGTGGCGGATTTCGCCTGCGATCACCTCCAGGTCGTCCTGTTGCGGTTCGTCCAGCTCGAGCGAGCGGGAGAGCGAGAAGAGCCGCATCTTGACCGACGTGAAGGGGTTGCGGATGCTGTGCGCCATGCCGGCGGCGAGCTTCCCCACGAGCGCCATCTTCTCGGCGTGCGCGAGCGATTCCCGGCTGCGCTCGAGCTCGGTCTGGGTGTGGTCGACGTTGTGGAGCAGGACCCGGACCCCGCGGCTGAGGGTCTTGACCTCGTTGCCCGAGCGCGCGGGGACCGGCGAGCCGGTCGCTTCCTGGGTGATGCGGCGCAGCGGTTCCATGATCTGATAGACGAAGACGAAGGCCAGGAGCAGGGTCAGCCCCGTCAGGCTGAGCATGGCCGCGGCCGCGAAGATGCGCAGCCGCCACGCCTGCCGGCGACTGTCCTCCTCGGAGGCCAGCATGCGGTCGGTGTGCACCTGCTTCAGCCGCGCGATGCGGTCGATCAGGCCGTCGAACTGCCGGTGGACCTCCAGGTGCAGCGCCGCCCCCGCGGCCCGGTCCCCCGAGGCGTGCAGGGACACGACCTGCGCTTTGTCGGCCGCGTAGCGGTCGTATCCCCGCGGCGAGCCCGTCCAGGAGGAGCCGCTGGGCGGGCTCGGGCGTCTGGTCGCGGGTCTGCCGCAGGAGGTCCAGGAAGGCGGTCTGGAGCGCCGCCTGCTCCCGGAGCCAGTCGGGGCTGCCGTCGAGGAGGTGGTAGGCGACCAGCCCCTTCTGCCGCAGCAGCGCGGTCTCGAGGGCCTCCACCCGCTGCGCGGCCGCCAGGTCCTCCCGGGTCATGGAGGCCAGCAAGCCCTCCATGCGGAAGGTGTACCACACGAGCATCAGGCCCAGGAACGCCGTGATGGCGACGAACCCGGAGAGGATGAGAAGGACGCGCTGGCGGAGGTTGAATGGGATCATGGCGCCTGCTACGGTGTCAACCTGTGGCGGTTGGTCCCTGCGTCGCAGTTTCGCCGGGTCGTGGCGTGACAGCGGCTCCCGTCAGTTCCCCTTGGCGCGCGAGCTCAGGACCAGGGCCTGGAGGCGTTCGAACACCGCCGCGCCCTCGGCGGCGGCCGGGCCGTCCCCGGTCGCGAACCGGTGAAAGCGCTTCACGCTTTCCGGGTCGGATGCGCCGAACGGCTCTTCGGTCAGCTTGACGCGGTGGTGCCGGAGATCGAAGGCGACCGCGGGGCCCACCACGGTCTCCCCGCTGTCCCGCCGGTAGAGGGCGGCGTAGACGGTGCAGTGCGGCAGGACAAAGGGCTTGGGCGGCACGCGGTAGCCCAGCAGCTCGGCGAAGAGCGCGAGCGACTCGTTCACCCCGTCCGCGTAGCGGCTCTCGATCGAGGCGATGCCGTCGCGGCGGATCGCGTGGATGTCCTCGGCGTCGAAGTGGAGGTCCAGGCGGGCGATGCTCTCTTCATGGACGGTCTTGAGCGAGTCGGCCTTGCGGCTGATCTTGACGTCCGAGTCCTTCAGGATCTTGATGATGTTGCCGAGGCTCACCATCTCGCGGACCTCGGGGCTCTTGCGCATGGCGACGTCCTGCACGCTGGTGCGGTAGATCGGCAGCTCGTTGTCCAGGACGAGCACCTTGGGGGCCGCTGCGTCCGCGAGGCTCACGTAGAGGTCGAGGTCGCGCTCGCGCTGCGGGGTGAACGAGCTGAGCGCCAGGAGCTCGCGCATGGCCGCGCGGTCGAGCTTGGCGTCGCCGCCGTCGGGTCCGATGCTGGCCTGCACCCGCGCCGCGAGTGCATCGATCCGGATCTTCTGGAGCAGGTTGTCCTTGAAGGCCATGGCGTCCTCCTGGGAAGGCTTTCTGTGTAGCACACCCGCCGCAAGAAGTAAATTTGACGGCCCGCCGCCGCGTTCGGCGCGGTTGACCGCCGTCGCGCCGCGGTGGTATGGTCGACGGGACCTCTCTCGGAGGACCGTCCGCATGACCGACTATGCCACCCTGACGTATCAAGGCCGCGACTACCGGTTGCCCGTGGTCGAGGGATCGGAGGGGGAGCGGGCCGTCGACATCTCGAGCCTGCGGCGGCAGACCGGGCTGATCACGCTCGATCCGGGCTTCGGCAACACCGGCAGCTGCCGCAGCGCCGTCACCTTCGTGGACGGCGAGCGCGGGATCCTGCGCTACCGCGGCATCCCGGTCGAGCAGCTGGCCGAGCAGTCCACCTTCAAGGAAACCGCCTATCTGCTGATCAACGGCGCCCTGCCGAATCGCCGGGAGCTCACGCGCTTCTCGGTCCTGCTGAACGACCACTCCCTCGTCCACGAGGACATGAAGGCCTTCTACCAGAACTTTCCGCGCTCCTCGCACCCCATGGGCATCCTTTCGGCCATGGTGAACGCGCTGCGCAGCTTCTACCCCGAGCTGGAGGACCTGGAGGAGGAGACGACCGTCACCGTGACGCGCCTGCTGTCGAAGGTGCGCACCATGGCCGCCATGTCCTACAAGATCTCCCGCGGGCACACGGTGGTCTACCCGCGGCCCGACCTCACCTACTGCGCCAATTTCCTCAACATGATGTTCGACTCCCCGGTCAAGCCTTACGCGCTGGACCCGGACGTGGTCAAGGCCCTGAACGTCTTCCTGATCCTGCACGCCGACCACGAGCAGAACTGCTCGACGGCCGCCGTGCGCGTGGTCGGCAGTGCGCGCGTCAACCTGTACGCCGCGATCTCGGCGGGGATCGCCGCCTTGTGGGGCCCGCTGCACGGCGGCGCCAACCAGGCCGTGATCGAGATGCTCGACGGCATCGCGCGCAGCCGCAACCTGCCGCAGGTGGTCGCCCGCGCCAAGGACCGCGCCGATTCCTTCCGCCTGATGGGCTTCGGGCACCGCGTGTACAAGACCTACGACCCGCGCGCCGCGATCATGCGCCGGACCGCCCACCGGCTGCTGGAGAAACTCAAGATCTCGGACCCGCTGCTGGACGTCGCGCGCGAGCTCGAGCAGATCGCCCTGAAGGACGACTACTTCATCGAGCACCACCTGTACCCGAACGTCGATTTCTACAGCGGCATCGTCCTGCGGGCGATCGGCATTCCGCTGAACATGTTCACGGTGATGTTCGCGATCGGCCGCCTGCCGGGCTGGATCGCGCAGTGGAAGGAAAGCCTGGACGACCCGGACTGGAAGCTCTGCCGTCCGCGCCAGGTGTACGTGGGGCCGACGGAGGGGCCGTACGTGCCGCTGGACGAGAGGTAGGAAGAAGGGGTCAGGGTTCAGAGTTCAGGGTTCAGGGGGAAAAAAACAACATGCGGGAGTCTTTCTTTACCTGAACCCTGAATCCAGAACCCTGATTCCCCTTTTCTGAACCCTGCGCACTTCGATCTGAACCCCAAACCCTGACCATTCGGAGTAACCTCTGGAGGAGAGAAACGATGATCATCGGGGTGCTGAAGGAGATCAAGACCAAGGAGAGCCGGGTCGCCATGACCCCTGCCGGGGTTGAGGTGCTGGTCGGCCACGGCCACACCGTGTGCGTGGAAACCCGCGCCGGGGAGGGGTCGGGGTTCAACGACCCGCAGTACGAAAAGGCCGGGGCGGCCATCCTGGAAACGCCCCGCGAGATCTACGCCAAGTGCGCCATGGTCATGAAGGTCAAGGAGCCGCTCGAGTCCGAGTACCGGCTGATGCGCAAGGGGCAGGTGATGTTCACCTACTTTCACTTCGCCGCCTCGGAGGCCCTCACCCGGGCCGTGATCGCGTCGGGCTGCACGGCGGTGGCCTACGAAACCGTGCGCAAGGCGAACGGCTCGCTGCCGCTGCTGACCCCCATGAGCGAGGTGGCCGGCAAGATGGCCGTGCACGAGGGCGCCAAGTACCTCGAGAAGACCTACGGCGGGAAAGGCAAGCTGCTCGGCGGGGTGCCGGGCGTGGACGTGGGCACGGTCCTGATCCTGGGCGGCGGGGTGGTCGGCGTGAACGCCGCCAAGATCGCCTGCGGCCTGGGCGCCAGGGTCTACCTGCTGGACACCAACCTCGAGCGGCTGCGCTACCTCAGCGACGTCATGCCGCCCAACTGCTTCCCGGTCGTCTCGAGCCCCGCCAATATCCGCCGCTACCTCCAGGAAGCCGACCTGGTGGTCGGCGCGGTCCTGATCCCGGGCGCGACGGCCCCGCGACTGGTCACGCGGGACATGCTCAAGCTCATGAAAAAGGGCACCGTCATCGTGGATGTCGCCATCGACCAGGGGGGCTGCATCGAGACCGCCCACCCCACGACCCACGACGAGCCCATCTTCGAGGTCGACGGGATCATCCACTACTGCGTCGCCAACATGCCGGGCGCGGTCTCCATGACCTCGACGATTGCCCTGACCAACGCGACCCTGCCCTACGCGCTCGAGATCGCCGACAAGGGCGTCGTGCGGGCGGCCCGGGAAAACCCGGAGATCGCCGAGGGGGTCAACATCATCGCCGGCAAGGTCACCTACGCCGGCGTGGCCGAGGCCTTCGGGCTGAAGTACACCCCGCTCGCGAAGGTGATCGCGAAAAAGAAGAAGTGAAGTGTTTTAAGTGTTCGGTTTTACGTGTTTAGCCGAAGGAGACGAATGCGCTGACCAGGGTCAACCTGAGCACCTAAAACTTAACACTGAACACCTTCTTCGTGACTCCCCTGCGGCAGCTTTACGCACATCGGCTGCCGCGGGGGCCTCTCCTCCCTCGCGCCAAAACACCAAACACGAAACACCAAACACGCCCTCCCCCATTTCTCATCCATAAATAAATGTTATCCCCGCGATGAGTTTAATTAATTTGACTTGCGGTCCCGTTCCATACGATGCCGCTGGGAAACAATGATGTGACGGGCCGGTCCGGGCAGCCCGAGCGTTGCCGGAGAGGGCCCCATCCCTAGCGCGGAGCCAGCCATGTTCAGCTTTCTCTTCAAGAAAGAAAACCTGCTCGACACCCTGATCCTGCAGTACCTCGAGAACCTGACCCGCACCCAGGAGCACTTCGTCAAGGCGATGGACACCTGCCTGGACGAGGGCATCTGCGGCCAGTTCTCCTTCCTCATCGACCAGACCCACAAGTTCGAGAGCAAGGCCGACGAGATCCGCGAGGAGGTCAACCTGCTCATGTACAGCCGCGCGCTCATCCCCGAGTCGCGCGAGGACATCATGAACCTGCTCGAGCACATGGACGTCATCCCGCGCATCTTCGAGCTCATCCTGCACCTCATCCGCACCCAGAAGCTCAAGATCCCGCCGTTCATCGAGGCCGAGACCAAGGACCTCATCCGCATCTCGGTCGAGAGCTGCGAGCTCATGATCCGGCAGGTCGAGCTGATGCTCAAGAACAAGGAGGGCATCCGCGCGCTGCTCGCCACCATCGACCACAACGAGAGCCACTGCGACCACATCGAACGCTCGCTGATGATCAAGGTGTTCGACTCCGACCTGGAGACCTGCGCCAAGCTCCAGCTCAAGGAGCTCATCATCGCCATGGGCGAAATTTCGGACCAGGCGGACCGGGTCTCCAAGCGCGTGAACATCATGACGTTGAAGAGGCGGGTCTGATGCTGCCGCTGCTGGGGGGAGTGTTCCTGGGGTGGTCGCTGGGCGCGAACGACGCCGCCAACTGTTTCGGCTCGGCCGTGGCCTCGCGCATGGTGCGCTACTGGACGGCCGCCGTGCTGTGTTCGATCGCGGTCATCCTGGGCGCGCTGCTGGAGGGGCAGGCCGGCATCGAGACCCTCAGCAGCCTGACCATTCTGGACCTCGAGCAGGCCGTGGTGATCACCGTCGCGGCCGCGATCACGGTCACGATCATGACCGTCCTCGGCCTGCCGGTGTCCACCTCCCAGGCCGCGGTCGGCGCCATCCTGGGGATCGGCTTCTTCAACCAGGAAATCAATGTCGGTGAGCTGGGCAAGGTCGTGGCCTGCTGGGTCGGGACCCCGACCGGCGCCGTCCTGGTCGCCTTCCTGCTCTACAAGCTCCTGGCGGGCGTCTACAACCGGCTGCCGCTCGGGCTGGTCGACAGCGACCGGCTGCTGCGGGCGGCGTTGATCGTCGCCGGCTGCTACGCCTCGTACGCCCTCGGCGCCAACAACGTGGCCAACGTGACCGGGGTCTACGTCGGGGCCGGGATGCTGACCGTGTTCATGGCGGCGCTGATCGGCGGGCTTGAGCATCGCCTTCGGGGTCATGACCTACAGCCGCGGCGTGATGGAGACCGTGGGCAGCAAGCTGGTGCGCCTGGACCCGTTCTCGGCCCTCATCGTGGTGCTGGCCGAGGGGCTCACGATCCATTTCTATACGATCATGGGCGTGCCCGTCTCGACCTCCCAGGCGGTCATCGGCGCGGTGATGGGGATCGGCATCGTCAAGGGCGCCAGCACGATCAAGCGCAAGACCCTCTACGGCATCCTGACCGGCTGGTTCCTCACCCCGCCGGTGGCCTGCTTCATCGCCATGTGCGTCTACTACGCCATCCACCTGGAGTACGTGCCTCGCTGAGCCCATCGGCCCGACACCCAGGCCCCGTCTTGCGCCGGGAGGTGCCGGTGCCGCGGCTTTGAAGGGCCGCCCGCCGGTGCAAGCTGCGCTCCCCTACCGCAACCCGAGAGGCCTGACCGTGCCCGTCGACGTCATGCTCGTCGTCCTCCTGTCCGCGGCCCTGCACGCCGGCTGGAACGCGCTGGTCAAGTCGGGGACCGACCCGCTGGTCGACACCGTGGTGGTCACGGTCGGGGTTGCGGCCGTGGGCGCGGCCGGGATCGGCTTCATGCCCGCGCCGGCCGCCCCCAGCTGGCCGTTCCTGATCGCCTCCGTCGTCCTGCACCTGGCCTATTACGGGTTTCTGGTCCTCGCCTACCGCGGGGGCGACCTGAGCCTGATGTACCCGGTCATGCGGGGGTCGGCCCCTGCGCTCACCGCCGTCATGGCCGCACTGATCCTGGGCGAGCGTCCGACCTGGGGCGGGTGGGCCGGGGTCCTGCTGGTGTCGACCGGCATTCTGCTGCTCGCGGCCGACGCCCCCCGGGCCGGCCGGCGCAGGTTCAGCCCCCTTGTGTTCGCGCTCCTGAACGCCGGGGTGATCGTGGCCTACTCGCTCGTGGATGCGACCGGTGCGCGCCGCTCGGGCTACCCGTTCGGCTACACCGTATGGATGCTGACGATGACCTGCATCCTGTTTTCCGGACTGGCGCTCCCGGGTCGCAGCGCCCGCATCGCGGCCGAATTGCGACGGCACTTCCGCAAGGCGCTGCTCGGCGGCGCGTGCACGCTGGGGTCCTACAGCCTGGCGCTCTGGGCCATGACCCGGGCGCCGGTCGCGCCGGTGGCGGCGCTGCGCGAGACGTCGATCGTCTTCAGCGCCCTCCTGGCGGTCTTCTGCCTGAAGGAGACCATCAGCCCGCTGCGGTACGTGTCGATCGGGGTCGTCACCCTGGGGGCCATCGCGATCCAGACATTCTGATTGCGTGTCATGATGACGATGAGATAATGTTATTTGACACCGGGCCCGGTTTGCGACGAAAGTCGCTTGGCTTCTCTCTGTACTCCTTATGCACCATGAGGGGGGATGTATTCCCACGCACTCGGGCATCCGTTTTCGCGTCCAAGTCCCGGCCGTCGTTCGGCCCGTTTTACGTTTCACTCTCCGCATCGCGGCACTACCATCGAACGCATGCCGGCAGCGTCGCCGGTGCATGCGCAGGGAATTGCTTCCATCTCAGCCCCGTCTCCAGGCCGTGGGAGATAGAAAGGGAGGTGCCCCGCGCACGTCCGCATAGCTCGTTGAGCCCGGGTTCATTTCAACGTCACCGATGAATTGAATGACCAAAGGAGGGAAGGCTATGAAAAAGGTAATCGTTGGACTGATCGTGGCAGCGTTTCTGGTCGGCGTCTGCGGGGCGGTCGAAGCCCAGCAGCAGTTCAAGTGGAAGCTGCAGAGTGCCAACCCGGCGGGCACGCCGCACATGGAGATCTTGAACAAGTTCGCCGCCAACGTCGACAAGATGTCGGCCGGCCGGCTGAAGATCGAGGTGCTCCCGAGCGGCGCGATCGTCAACCCGTTTGAAATCCTCGACGCCGTGAACAAGGGCGTCATCGACTCCGGGCAGTGGTGGACCCATTACGCCACGGGCAAACACCCGGCCGGCGGCCTGTTCAGCGCCCCGCTCGGCGGCGCCGGCACCGGTTTGGACATGTTCAACCACCTGTCCTGGTACCTGCGCGGCGAAGGGCGCGGCCTCTACCTGGAGTATTACCAGAAGATCATCAAGGCGGACGTCATGGCCTTCCTGATCGCGCCGGACGGGCCGGAAGCCTTCGGGTGGTATAAGAACGCGCCCAAGACGGTCGCGGAGTACCTCAAGATGCGGGTGCGGATGTCCTCCGGCCTGCCGTCGGACGTCCTGAAGGACATGGGCGGCATCCCGGTGAACATGGCGGGACAGGAAATCATCCCCGCCGCGGAGCGGGGACTGATCGACGGCGTGGAGTGGATCAACACGGCCAGCGATCTGAAGCTCGGGCTCTATGACGTCTTCAAGAACTACTCCATCCAGGGGCTGCACCAGGCGATCGACATCATGGATGTCGTCATCAACGGGAAGAAGTGGCGCGAGCTGCCCCCCGACCTCCAGATGATCTTCGAAGTCGCGACCACGGCGACGATTCTCGAGAGCATCATGTACTTCGTCGACGAGAACTCCAAGGCGCTTCTGGTCCTGACCAAGGAAAAGGGCGTCAAGGTGTTCGACGCCCCCCCCGATTACGCGCCGGCCTTCATCAAGTCGTCCAAGAAGGTGCTGGCCAAATTCGAGCAGGAGGACCCCTTCTTCAAGAAGGTCCTCGAATCCCAGCGCAAGTTCGCCCAGCAGGTGGTCCCCTTCACGCGTGAGACGGCCAAGCTGACCCAGCTCACCGCGGGGGCCATGGAAGAGAAATAAGGATTCCGGTCCGGCGCGGTTGCCGGCATGAACCCTCTGTGAACCATGCCTCGACCGGCCGATCCGCCGACGCGAAAGGGCGGAGAGGCCGGTCGATTCACGCGGATGAGGCGGGATCGGCCCCCAATCACGCAGATGCCCGTACCTCAAGTGGTGGAGACTAGACATGAACGCTATTGATCGGATCATCAAGGTGATCGACCAGATCAGCATCTGGTCGGGGAAGGCCGCTGCCTGGCTCATCATACCGATGATCGGTGTGCTGGTTTGGGAGGTGTTTATCCGCTATGTCGACCGGCCCACGCTCTGGGCCGTGGACATCGCGACCATGACGTACGGAGCCCATTTCTTCCTCGCGGGCGCCCTGACGCTGTGTATGGGGAAGCACATCCGGACCGATTTCTTTTACGGAAAGTGGGCACCCAAGACCCAGGCCTGGGTCGATGTGATCTGCTACCTGCTCCTCTTCCTCCCCGGGATGGTGATGTTCGCCTGGCTGAGCTGGGATTTCTTCGCCGAGTCCTGGGACCTCAAGGAAAAGCTGATGACGACCTGGCGGCCGCCCGCCTACATCTACAAGCTGGTCATCCCCGTGAGCGCCTCCCTGATCCTGCTCCAGGGGCTCTCGGAGATCCTCAAATCGGTGAAGCTGATCCTGACGGGAAAGGACGAGCGCATCGTCGCGGCCCCGACCGAAATCACATAGTCCCAACGAGACTGGTCTCGGGGCATCGCCCTTTGACGTGAATCCATGAACGCGGCTGGATGCGGGAGGTAGAAGTGAGCCTGGAAATATACGGTCTGATCCTCTTGGGACTCCTCTTTTTCGCCATTTGTATCGGGTTTCCCATTTCGTTCACGCTGATCACCCTCGGGGTGATCTTCGGCTACATCGGTCTCGGTGAGCGAGTCTTCCACCTGATGACCTATTCGTTTTTCGGGACGATGATGGACACCGTCCTGGCGGCGGTCGCCCTCTTCACCTTCATGGGCTACCTGCTCGAAAGCGCCGGCCTGATGGAGCGCCTCTTCCACGCGGTCCAGCTCCTCTCCGGCCGCATGCGGGGCTCCCTCTACATGGCGACGATCTTCACGGCGACGCTGTTTGCGGCGGCCACCGGGATCGTCGGCGCCTCGGTCACGATCATCGCCCTGATGGCGGCCCCGGTCATGCGCAGAACCGGGTACGACACCGGGCTCTCCGCGGGGACGATCTGCGCGGGCGGGACGCTCGGCATCCTGATCCCGCCGAGCGTCATGCTGGTCGTCATGGGGCCGGTGATGAACGTCTCCGTGGCGCGGCTCTACGCGGCCGCGATCGTGCCCGGGATCCTGCTGGCCGGCCTGTACTTCATCTACACGACGATCCGGGTCATGCTCAAGCCGGAGTTGGGCCCGCCCCTGTCCGAGGACGAGCTGAACGTCCCCAAGGCCTTCATCGTCCGCGAGTTTTTTGTCGGCCTGCTGCCCGTGGCCTCGCTGATCCTGGCCACGCTGGGGACCATCATGTCCGGGCTCGCCACGCCGACGGAGGGCGCGGCGCTCGGCTGCTTCGGTGCCTTCGTGGTCACCGTGTTCAACCGCAAGCTGAGCTTCAAGATCGTGAAGCAATCCGCCTTCCGGACGGTCGAGACGACGAGCATGGTGATGATCCTCCTGGCCGCCTCGACGTTCATGGGGGCGGTCTTCTCCTCGATGGGCACGCCCAAGTTCATCGCATCGTCCCTGCTGGCCTTGAATCTCCCCTCCTGGGTGTTCGTGGTCGGCATCCTGATCGTCTGTTTCATCCTCGGCTGGCCGCTGGAGTGGGTCCCGATCGTGGTCGTCATCATACCGGTGTTCCTCCCGATCCTGATCGACCTGCACATCAACATGATCTGGTTCGCGATCCTGCTGGCCGTCACGCTCCAGACCTGCTGGCTGTCCCCGCCGGTCGCCCTGTCGGCGTACTATCTCAAAGGGGTGGAGCCGTCGTGGGAGCTGATAGACATCTACCGGGGGATGATGCCCTTCATGGCGCTCCAGTGTCTGGGCGTGGCGCTGATCTATTTCTTCCCGGAGATCGTGCTCTGGCTGCCCAAGCTCCTTTTCGGTTGATCCGTGGAAGGACCTGCCGGTCGCGCCGGCAGCGGGACACGAACGTTTCTGCAGCTGAAGGGAGAACGCGATGGCAAAAACCGGTAGAGCAGCCGTGATGACGCAGGCCAAGGCGCCTCTCGAAATTCGGGAATACCCCCTGGCCGACGTCGAAAAGGGGTGGGCCCTCGTGCGGATCACGTGCTGCACGATCTGCGGGTCCGACCTGCACACCTGGCTCGGGACCCGGCCCGGCCCCACCCCCATCATCCTCGGGCACGAGATCACGGGCAAGATCGTGGCCATGGGGGCGGGCCTGCAGCGGGACTCGGGCGGGCGTCCGCTGGCGGTGGGCGACCGCATCACCTGGACCATCATGGACAACTGCGGCAAGTGCTACTACTGCCGCGAGAAGGGCCTGATGATGAAGTGCCTGGACCTGAAAAAGTACGGGCACGACAGCTGCGCCGAGCCCCCGCACTTCCTCGGCGGCTTCGCCGAGTACTGCTACGTCATGCCCGGGACCTGCATCGTCAAGGTCCCGGACGGGCTCTCCGACGAGGTGGTGGCCTCGGCCAACTGCGCGCTCGCCACCGTCGTGGCCGGCTGGGAGGCGGCCCAGCTGCAGCCCGGGGACAATGTCCTGATCCAGGGGGCCGGGACGCTCGGGATCTACGCCGCCGCGCTGGCCAGCGCGTATGGCTGCAACCGGGTCATCGTGACCGACGTCATGGACCAGCGCCTGGAGTTCATCCGGCCCTTCGGGGCGACCGACACGATCAACGTCAAGGGGCTGAGCGAGCAGGAGGTCGTCGAGCGCGTCCAGGCGCTGACGCGGGGCTTCGGCGCGGACGCCGCCCTGGAAGTGGCCGGGCGGCCGGAGATCATCGCCACCGGGCTGAAGTGCCTGCGCAAGGGCGGGCGTTACATCGTGCAGGGCAACGTCTTCCCCGGGGCCGTGTTCTCCTATGACGCCTGCGACATCATCTTCCGCTGGCTCACGATCAAGGGCATCCACAACTACGACACGCGCCACCTCGAGTGGGGCGTGGACTTCCTCGACCGCTGCCAGGACCGGTTCCCCTTCGACCGGATCGTGACCCACCGCTTCCCGCTGGACGAGATCAACGCGGCCCTGCGCATGGCGCATTCCGGCAAGGCCATCCGCGTGGCCGTCCTGCCATAGCGGCGTGTTGTAAAACGGCGCTTCGGGCCGTGATCCGGCGTTGCGCGGCTCGGGTGAATGCTCACATACTGGCTCGTATGCTGCGCTTCCCCCATCGCCGCGCGCCTTGGCTGACGGCCCGATGCTGGTTTTTCAACACGCCGTGAGGCCCGGTCGCTGGCCGTGGCGCCATCCCCGCGCGGCCGGCTCCCCCCGCCAGCCCATAACTAAAGCTCATCAAAAACATAATTATATTTACTTTGACTAATACTCGCATCAGACGATATGGTTTTGCTGACTCATCGAGGTGGTCGAGTCATCCCGCAGCACCCCGTGCTGCACCAATTCGGGAAATGGAAAGGGCCCTTTGCCGTTGCGCCCGGGCCCGGTTGTGAATCTCAGAGCGGAGGAAAAACGAATGGACCGAGAACCAGTGTTTCGCAGGAAAACCGCCATCTCCTACAAAACCGAGGAGCAGACGGTCATGCGCGGCTACAACCTGAGCGACCTCGCGGAAGAGGGCTACTCCTTCTGCGACGCCCTGTTCGTGCTGTACCAGGGCCGCATCCCGACCGAGGCCGAAGAGAAGATGCTGAAGTACGAGATGGGCGTCTTCCTCGAACACTCGATGTCGCCCTCGGCCGCCGGCGCGATCGGCGTCAGCGCCGGCCGTCCGAACCTGCCCTGCACCATCGCGGCCGCGGTGAGCACCTTCGGCGGCGTGCACGGCCCGGGTGCGGCCCACGGCTACATGCTCAACAAGTACCTCGAGCGCGCGCAGCGCGAAGGCAAGACCGCCGAGGAGATGGCCCGCGTCCTGGTGGACGAGTACATGGATGCCGAGAAGCCGGTCATGGGCATGGGCCAGCCCCAGCACATCGACAGCGACCCGCGCGCCGAACCGATCCACGTCAAGCAGGAGGAACTCGGGCTGGAGGGCGTCTACCTGCGCTTCCAGCGCGCGCTCGAAGATCACTTCCACGCGCGCCGCGCCCGCGAGGGCCGCTCGCGCGTCGGCGTCAACGTGGTCGGCTCGGGCAACACCGCGCTGATGGAGATCGGCTTCTCGCCCATGGCCGGCTGGTGCCTGGGCAGCGTGTGCCGCGGCTGGAGCTGCGCCGCCCACGCCCTCTACAACATGAAGAAGGGCCGCGCCTGGGGCGCCTCGCGCAACGAGCCCATGGTGCAGATGATCGACCTCTCGATGATCAAGTACATCGGGCCGGAAGACCGCATGGTGCCCAAGCAGGACGAGCGCCAGGAATACGCCAGGAAACAGAAAGAGGAAGGAGAGTACAAGAAATGGGCGATCTGAACGACCTCAAGAAAAAACGCGGCATCGGGAACCTCGGCAGCCCCAAGATGCCCTTCGACTATTATTCCCGCGAGTACGGCACGGTGCCGCGCGACACCAAGCGCGCCCCGTTCCAGTGGGTGTCCGAGGTGGCGTACAAGAACGTGCACCGCATCGTGTCGCGCGGCTACGACACCACCGAGCTGATGGAGGAAGGGTACGGGGTGGTGGACGTCCTGTTCGTGGACTACCAGTCCCGCATCCCGCTGATCGAAGAAGAGCAGATGCTCAACTACGTCATGATCATGGCGCTCGAAGACGGGATCAGCCCGCCGGCGGCCATGTCCCGCATCGTCGCCCGGACCAAGACCTTCCTGACCCAGGCGGCGGCGTCCTCGATCCTGACCTTCGGCCACGCCTACGGCGCCTACTCGGCCTTCGGCAACCGGCTGGAGAAGTACTTGAAAAAGGCCGAGGCCGAAAAGATCAGCACGGCCGAGGCGGCTGCGCGGCTGGTCAAGGACTGGGCCGCCAAGGAGCCCGAGTCCATCGGCGTCTCCAGCCTGATGCTGAAGGACCCGGCGGCCAAGCGCATGATCGCCCGCGCGGAGAAGCTCGGTGTCGCCGGCACGTACATCGCCTTCATGAAGGAGGTCGTGCTCGCGGCCCAGAAGCAGAGCCAGGAGCCGGTCGACATCGACATGCTCGGCGCCACCGGCGCGGTCATGATGGACCTGGGCTTCTCGGCCGAGGCGACCTGGGCGATCCTGGCGGTCACCCGCGCGCTCGCGGCCGGCGCCCACTACATCGAGGAGATCGAGCGGCTGCCCTACCTGCAGCTCGGCCAGAGCCTGACCCCGAAGGAAGACTACGACGGGCCGGCCGACCGCCCCGTTCCGCCGCTCAAGGACCGGGCCAAGGTGGCCAAGTCGGCCATCTGCCACTCGGTCGACGAGTGGGTGAAGGCGCGCGAGGAGCGCAAGAAGCTCGTGGGCAGCGGCCACGCCGTGGTCGAGGAGATCGAGGACCCGAGCAAGAAGTCGGGCATCAAGAAAGTCGGAAAACTGTGAAAAACGGCGCCTCAGGCCGTGATCCGGCGTTGCGCGGCATTCTGGAAATGCTCACATACTACTCGTATGCTGCGCTTTCCAGAACGCCGCGCGCCTTGGCTGACGGCCTGATGCTTGTTTTTCACCATTCTGGACATGGAGGTTGAAGATATGGAAGTCGTCAAACCCGTCAAACGCAACGTTCTGCTCAACCCGGGTCCGGCCACGACCACCGACACGGTCAAGTACGCCCAGGTGGTGCCGGACATCTGCCCGCGCGAGAAGGAATTCGTGGAGCTCATGGACGCGGTGCGGGCCGACCTGACCAAGGTGGTGCACGCCGACCCCAAGAAGTACACCTCCGTGCTCTTCACCGGGTCGGGGACGATCGTCCAGGACGTGCTCATCAACTCGCTCGTGCCGGCCGGGAAGAAGCTCCTGGTGGTCAACAACGGCGCTTACTCCGCCCGCATGGTCGAGATCGCCAAGTACTATCACATCCCCTGCGTGGACCTGAAGTTCCCGGCCACCGGGCTGCCGGACCTCAAGGTGGTCAAGGAGGCCCTGGCCGCGGATCGCGACGTCGCCGTGGTCGCCACGACGCACCACGAGACCGGCACCGGCGTGCTCAACCCGGTGCGCGAGATCGGCAAGATGGCCCACGACCACGGCTGCATCTTCATCGCCGACACGATCTCGACCTACGGCCTGCTGCCGATCGACATGGAGAAGGAGAACATCGATTTCTGCATGTCCTCGGCGCAGAAGGGCCTTGCCGCCATGACCGGCGCCTCCTGGACCGTCGGCCGGATCGACGAGATCGTCAAGTCCAAGGACTACCCGACGCGTTCCTACTACTGCAACCTCTTCATGCAGTACGACTTCTTCGAGCGCGTGGGCGAGATGCACTTCACCCCGCCGGTGCAGACCATCTACTCCCTGCACCAGGCCATCCAGGAGTACTGGGCGGAAGGGGAGAAGGCCCGCTGGGAGCGCATCACCAAGTGCTGGGAAGCCATCCACAAGGGCCTGGAGGAGATCGGGCTCGCCTGCGTGATCGACAAGAAGATCCAGGGCAAGCTGGTGGTCACCATCCGCGCCCCCCAGGACGGGAAGTTCGACTTCTTCAAGCTGCACGACTACTGCTACGAGCGCGGGTTCACCATCTACCCGGGCAAGATGTTCGGGCTGGAGACCTTCCGGCTGTGCAACCTGGGCGTCATCACCCACAAGGACATCGAGGATTTCTTCGTGGTCGCCAAGGAAGCCTTCCGGAACATGGGCTACACGCTGCCCATTAAATAACGGACCGTCTCCCGGCCGGTCTCGCGGGGCCGGCCGGGTTCAATCCAAATCAACCAGAACGGGGAGGTTCGAAAGAGGACTATGTCAGACGACATCAAGGAAATGTACGCCAGGGCCAAGAAGGCATTCGAGGAATACCAGTACTGGCCGCAGGAAAAGGTCGACGAGGTCGTCCAGGCGGTGGGCTGGATGTGGCAGAGGGAAGAGGTCCGCAAGGTCCTCGCCCGCACGGCCGTAGACGAGTCCGGGATCGGGGTCTACGAGGACAAGCTCGCCAAGATCCGCACCAAGACGCTCGGCACCCTGTGGGACCAGCGCGGCATCAAGACCTGCGACCTGGTCGAGGAAGACAAGGCCCTCGGCGTGCGCAAGTACGCCAAGCCGATCGGCGTCATCGCCGACGTGGTCCCCTGCACGAACCCGGAGTCGACGATCTGCTGCATCGGCCTGAGCACGCTGAAAACCCGCAACGCGATGATCGTCTCCCCGCACCCGCGCACCCAGAAGAGCTCCTACCTCACGGTCGAGTACGGCCGCGAGGCGCTCAAGAAGATCGGGGCGCCGGTCGACCTGCTGCAGTGCATCCAGAACACGAGCCAGGAGAAGACCCAGCAGCTGATGGCGCACTGCGATTTCGCGGTCGCCACCGGCGGCGCGGCCCTGGTCAAGGTCGTCTACAACGCGGGCAAGCCGGCCCAGACCGTGGGCGCCGGGAACGTGGTCTCCTTCGTGGACGCGACCGTCCCCGACCTGCAGGCGACCGCCCACAAGATCATGGTCTCCAAGATCGCCAACAACGCCGCCTCCTGCTCGTCCGAAAACGCGGTCGCGCTCGAGGCCCCGATCTTCGACAAGATGATCGAGTGCCTGAAGAAAGAGGGCGGCTACCTCTGCAGCACCGCGGAGCGCGAGACCCTGCGCAAGTGCATGTGGCCGGACGGCAAGACCCTGAACCGCGACATCGTGGCCCACAACGCCAAGTTCATCGCCGATCTCGCCGGGCTCAAGGTGCCGGACACCACCAAGTTCATCATGGTCATGGGCGAGAAGATCGGCCGCGAGGACCGGTTCTCGGGCGAGAAGATCTCGCCGGTGCTGACCGTGTGGAAGTGGACGGACTTCGACGAGATGCTGGACCGGCTGGAGAAGATCCTGGATTTCTCGGGCAAGGGGCACTCGGTGTCGATCCACACCGAGATCGACGAGCGCCGCGTGAAGCTCGCGCTGCGCGCCAAGGTCGGCCGGGTGGTCTGCAACATGGGCCACACCGCCGCCAACAGCGGCGGCTGGACCGCCGGCCTGCCTTTCACCGACACCCTCGGCTGCGGCACCTGGGCCGGGAACATCAGCAGCGAGAACGTCAACTGGAAGCAGTTCCTGAACTACACGCTGATGTCCATGCCCATCAACGACTTCTCCCCGAAGGACGACAACGAGCTCTTCGGGCCGTACCTGAAGAAGTGGGGCCGCGATTGAAAAACCGCGTCTCAGGCCGTGATCCGGCGTTGCGCGGCATTCTGGAAATGCTCACATACTATTCGTATGCTGCGCTTGCCAGAACGCCGCACGCCTTGGCTGACGGCCCGATGCTTGGTTTTCAATAACCTGCAATAGACCAACGATGCCGACGACCGGAGAACCGCGCCCAGTGCCGGTTCTCCGGTTTTCGTCTGTCAGGGCAGAGGGGGGCAGGGTTCGGGGTTCAGGGTTCAGGAAAGACCAAAAAGGGCAGGCACGCCTAGTTGCTTTTTTTCTCCCGAACCCTTGAACCCTTGACCCCCGATCTGCTCCCGTTCGCCGGGGGTGCTTCCAGTCGCGATAAACACAGGGCAGGGGGTGTGCATGAGCATAGCGATCCAAGCCGTCATCTTCGACTTCGGCCAGACGCTCGTCGACTCGGCCGACGGGTTCCGGCGGGCGGAGAAGGAGGCCCAGGAGAAACTCTTCGCGGGGCTGGCGCTCTCGCTGCGGGACCCGTTTCTCGAGAATTACCGCCGCATCCGCAGCGAGTTCCACGGCCGCTCCGAGTTTTCGCGGCGGGCCATGTGGCGCGAGCTTTACCACTACTACTGTCTCGCGGCCGACGACCGGCAGCTGACCGCCTGGGAGACCGAGTACTGGGAGACCGTGAAGGCCCACTCGACGCTCTTCCCCGAGGCCGTGCCGGTGCTCGAGCGGCTGAACCGGCGCGTCCGGGTCGCGCTGATCACCAACACCCAGGGGCAGCCCCGGTCCGGGACGCACCGCATCAGCCAGTTCCCGCAGCTCGAGCCGTACTTCCAGGTCGTGATCGTCGCCGGCGAGGACGGGGTCCCGCCCAAGCCGGACCCCGAGCCCTTCCGGCGCTGCCTGGCGGAGCTGGGGGTCGCAGCGTCCGAGGCCGTGTACGTCGGGGACGACTGGCGCATCGACGTCGGCGGCTCACGGGCTGCCGGGCTCAAGCCGGTGTGGCTGAAGCACGAGCGCGTGCAGCGCAACTGGCCGGAGGTCACGCCGGATGTGCCGGTGATTACGAGACTGGATCAGCTATTCGAGC
>CAWHEZ010000028.1:0-71216 GCA_963828345.1 uncultured delta proteobacterium | reverse complement strand
CTGCCCCCGGAGCGGTATTTCAAGGAAATCGAGGCCGCCGGGGTGTCCTGCCGCGACCGGGACATGATCTGCGGCGGGAATGCCGCCCGCCTGTTGAACCTGTAGACCCCAATTCAAATCGGCAGACAGCGGACAAAGGCACGGCGCGATCGCCTAAAATGCGGGCCGGTTGCGTCAGACCCGAATTTCCCTGAGGCGCGCGACGAGCGGGTCGATGCGGGCGCGGAGCTCGGGGGGCACCATCAGGACGCGCAGGGGGCGGTTGGGCGCGAGGCCGCAGTCCGCGCAGCCGAGCGTCCCCTCCCGGTAGGCGTGCGCGTGTTCGGGGTCGGTGAGCGCGGCGACGACATCGGGCAGGTAGCCGGTGCAGCCGCCCGCGTCGATGTGCTCGATGGTCTGCAGGAAGAGGGTGTTGACCGCGACCGTCGCCTCGTCGACCTCCGCGTACCCCTGCTCCGCGCAGGCGGCGCGCGAGACGAAGCAGCGGCAGTTGAAGGGCCGCAGCGCGTAGACCGGGCAGAGGTCGCCGGCCAGCAGGGGGCAGGCGCCCGCGGCCTCATCGTCGGCCTCCGGGGGCTCCCGGCCTGCCGCGCAGAGCTCGGCCAGGGCGTTGGTGGTGAGGACCGTTCCCGACGACCGGGCGCCGGCCGAGCGGATCAGCCGCTCGGTCTGCGCGGCCGGGAGGCTTTCCAGCAGGGCGCAGGCCTCGAGGGTGGTGAGCGTGACGCGGTCGGTGCAGCAGCGGCTGCACCCGGGCCGGCAGGCGGTCTCGAGCGCGCCCGCGAACTCGTCGTATATCGCCAGGACCCGCCGCAGCGCCTCCCGTTTGCGCTCTAACTCCACCATCACTCCCCTCCCGCCTCGGGTGTCCTAACCCATCACGCGCTTCAAGGCCTGCAGGACGTCCGCGGGCGATACCCCCAGGATGCAGTCGGGGCGTTCGCAGTTCTCGGAGGCGATTTCGAAGCAGGGCGCGCACGCGAGGGGCGGCCGGACGACTTCGACGTTTTCCCCGCGCGGCCGCCAGCGCACGGGGTCGCTCGGCCCGAACACCACGACAGAGGGCACTCCCAGCCAGGCCGCCAGGTGGCTGACCCCGGAGTCGTTGCCGACGTAGGCCCGGGCGGAGGCCAGCAGCCGGCGCAGCGCCAGGGTGTCCTGCGGTCGGTGCACGGCGGCCGCGTCCGCGAGGCGGGGCCGCAGGTCGCCGTCGGCCGGCCCGAGCACGTATTCGACCCGCCCGCCCTCGGATTCCACCGCCGCCGCCACCGCCCTGAACCGTTCGATCGGCCAGCGCTTGCGCGGGCTGCCGGCGCCGGGGTGGATGAGGACGGCTGCCCCGCGCGCGGGGCGCTGACGCGCGCCGGGGCGGCAGGCGGGGGACGGCGTCGGCGGGCAGCAGCCCGCAGGCCTTCACCGCAGACCAGGCGTGGTCGGCCGCGTGCAGGCGCAGCCCGGGTTCCGGGCGGGGGGAGACGGCGCAGACCCCGGCGCGGGCGATCGCCCGCAGGCCGTCGGCAAGCTCCGGCGAGCGCGCGAACGCCAGGGCGTGTGAATAGGGGGCCAGGCGGCTAAGGGCCCGCGGCTCCGGCCGGCCGCTGAACAGGGTCGCCGTCCAGGCCGACTCGAGCGCCAGCGCTTCGTCCGCCAGGCCCTCCTCGACTGCGAGCCTGGCGACTTCGGACTGGGCCATCAGCGCGACGGGCGCGAAGTGCCGCCGCAGCTCGGCGATGAGCCCGAAGGCCAGGACCACGTCCCCCAGCGCTCCCGGGTGCACGACCAGCAGGGCCGGGGGCATCGGCGCTCAGAGCAGCTTGGGGCGCGGGACCGAATCGCTCTTGGGGGCCGCGCCGGCCTTGTGCGTCTCGGCCGCCGGGCGCTCGATCGGCACCGGCTCGGCGTGCCAGATGTCGCGGTTGTACTCGAGGATGGTCCGGTCCGAGGAAAACTTGCCGATGCGCGCCACGTTCAGGATCGAGCGGCGGGTCCACTCGTCGGCGTTGCAGTAGAGCTCGTCGATCTGCATCTGGGCCTGGTGGTAGCTGTCGAAATCGGCCAGGACCATGTACCGGTCGTCGTTCAGCAGCAGGTCGACCAGCGGCCGGAACAGGTCGGGCTCGTCCGGGCTGAAGAACCCGCTGCGGATCAGGTCGATGGACTGCTTGAGCACCGGGTTGGCGGCGTAGTAGTCCATCGGCCGGTAGCCGGGCCTGAGCGCGCAGACCTCTTCCGTCGTGAGGCCGAAGATGAAGATGTTCTCGCGGCCGACCTCCTCCATGATTTCGACGTTGGCCCCGTCGAGCGTCCCGACGGTGAGCGCGCCGTTCAGCGCGAACTTCATGTTGCTCGTGCCGGAGGCCTCGTAGCCCGCGGTCGAAATCTGCTCGGACACGTCGGCGCCGGGGTAGATCACCTCGGCGATCGAGACCCGGTAGTTGGGGAGGAAGACGGCCTTGAGCGTGCGGTTGGTGGCCGTGTCGCGGTTGATGATGTCGGACACGTGGCAGATCAGGCGGATGATCATCTTGGCGGTGTGGTAGGCCGGGGCGGCCTTGCCGCCGAAGAAGAACGTGTGCGGGTGGAGGCGGAAGGAGCTGTCCTCCTTGAGCCGCAGCCAGAGCGACACCACGTGCAGGATGTTGAGCAGCTGGCGCTTGTACTCGTGGATGCGCTTGACCTGGATGTCGAAGATCGCGTCCGGGTCGAGCCGCTCGCCGGTCAGCTTGAGGGTCAGGGCCGCCAGGCGCTGCTTGTTGGCGCGCTTGATCTCCTGCCACTGCCGCAGGCGGTCGGGGTCCTGGGTGAAGGCCTCGATCTTGCGCAGCTCCGAGAGGTCCTTGACCCAGTTGCCGCCGATCGTGTCGGTGATGAGCTTGGACAGGCCGGGGTTCGCGGCCAGCAGCCAGCGCCGCGGGGTCACCCCGTTGGTCTTGTTGGTGAACCGGCCGGGATACATCTCGGCGAAGTCCTTGAGCTCGCGCTCCCGCAGCAGGCGGCTGTGCAGCTCGGCCACCCCGTTGACCGAGTGCGACCCCACGATGGCCAGGTGCGCCATGCGCACGCGCTTCTCGGGCCCCTCCTCGATCAGGGACATGGCGTTGCGCCGGTCGCCGTCGCGCATGAAGCGGATGGACACGTCCTTCAGGAAGCGGCGGTTGATCTCGTAGATGATCTCGAGGTGGCGCGGCAGCAGGCGGCCGAACATCGGGCACGACCACTTCTCCATGGCCTCCGCGAGCAGGGTGTGGTTGGTGTAGGCGCAGGTGCGCGTGGTCAGGTCCCAGGCCTTCTCCCAGGTCATCCCGTAGCTGTCCAGGAACAGGCGCATGAGCTCGGGCACCGCGAGCGACGGGTGGGTGTCGTTCATCTGGATGGCGACCTTGTCCGGGAACTCGTCGAACGTCTGGTGGTTCACCAGGTAGCGCCGGATGATGTCCTTGATCGAGCAGGAGACGAAAAAGTACTGCTGCTTCAGGCGCAGCTCGCGGCCCTCGTAGAACTCGTCGCTCGGGTAGAGCACCTTGGAGATGTTCTCGGAGACGTTCTTCTCCTCGACCGCCTTCAGGTAGTCCCCGTGCTGGAAGTAGTTCAGGTCGAATTCGTTGGAGGCCCGGGCGGACCACAGGCGCAGGGTGTTGACGGTGTTGTTGCCGTAGCCCGCGATGGGGACGTCGTAGGGGATGCCGACGACGTCGCTCGTGTCGACCCACTCGCTCTTCAGCGAGCCGTCGGGCATCTTGGTCTGCTTGACCCGGCCGTAGAAGTGCACGGTGAAGATGATCTCGGGGTGGGAGACCTCCCAGGGGTTGCCGTAGCGCAGCCAGTTTTCGGGCAGCTCCACCTGGCGCAGGTTGCGGATGTCCTGGTCGAAAATCCCGAATTCGTAGCGGATGCCGTACCCGATGGCCGGGATCTCGAGGGTCGCGAGCGAGTCCAGGAAGCAGGCCGCCAGGCGCCCCAGGCCGCCGTTGCCCAGGCCCATGTCCGGCTCCTCGACCTCGAGGTCCTCGAGCTCGATCGAGAGCTCGTGCATGGCCTTGCGGCTTTCCTCGTAGATCCCGAGGTTGAGGAGGTTGTTGACCAGGACGCGGCCCATCAGGTACTCGGCCGAGAGGTAGTACACCCGCTTGACGTTTTCCGTGTAGTATTTCTGCTGGGTGCGGAGCCAGCGTTCGATCAGCCGGTCGCGCGCCGCCAGGGCGAGCGAGAGGTAGAGGTCGCGCGTGGTGGCGGTGTACTGGTCCTTGCAGAGGGAATACTCCAGGTGGCTCGCAAACGAGAGCTGGATGCTCTGGGCGTCCTGGCCCTTGCGGAAGGTTCCCCACTGCTGGAAGAGCTTGCTCTTTTTCATGCGGATCTCCTTGCGACCGGGGGGTGGCTGAGCTATAACGGGGTCAAATCGGGTTTTTTTAGAATAACTAAAAGAGTTTACCATGACTCCGCGCGGGAGTCAATTTGGGCCGGGCCACCTCCCGGCCGAGGTGAGCGCATGAACGGGACGTTTGGGGCCGACGGCGGCGCGCTGCCGCAGGTCGAGATTTCCGCGCGGGCTGCGCGCCGGCTGTCCGGCGGCTATCTCTGGGTGTATTCGAACGAAGTCGAGGGCCGGGACGACCCCGGGCAGGCGGCCTACTGGTGCCGGTTCGTCCGCGCGGGGCGCACGCTGGCGACCGGGTACTACAACCGGCACTCGCTGATCGCCGGCCGCGTGGTCGGGCCCCCGGGGGCGACCGACCTGGAGCAGCTGCTGGTCGAGCGCCTGCGGCAGGCCATGCGGCGGCGCAGCGGCCGGCCGGCCGGGGAGGCCGCGCGGCTCGTCTTTTCCGAATCCGACCGGCTGCCGGGCCTCGTCGTCGACCACTTCCCGCCGTTCGCCGTTCTCCAGAGCAACACCGCGGGCATGGACCTCGCGCTGCCGTTCCTGGAGAAGCGCCTGCCGGAGGTCTACGCGGAGCTTTTCGGGGCGACGCTGCAGGGGCTGGTCCTGCGCTGCGACTCCGGCATCCGGCAGCTCGAGGCCGTGGAGCCGTTCCGGCGCATCGCGTTCGGCGACCCGGCCGCGATCGCCGCGGCCGAGGTGGTGGAGGACGGGGTGCGCTATGCCGCCGACCTGGCCGCCGGGCAGAAGACCGGCTTCTTTCTCGACCAGCGCGACAACCGCGCGCGCTTCGGTCGGCTGATCCGGGAGGCCCCGGCTGCCCGCGTGCTCGATCTCTTCTGCTATTCGGGGGGCTGGGGGCTGCGGGCCCTGCGGGAGGGTGCGGCGACAGGTCACCTTCGTCGACCAGAGCGCGGACGCGCTGCGCCTGGTCGAGCGCGGGATGCAGCTGAACGGCATGGCGCCCGGGCAGGGCGAGCTGCACGTCGGGGACGTCTTCGACTTCCTCGAGCGCGCGCAAGGCGGCTTCGACGCGGTGGTGACCGACCCGCCGGCCTTCGCCAAGTCGCGCAAGCACCTGCCCAAGGCGCTCAAGGCGTACGGCAAGCTGAACCGTCTCGCCTGGCGGCAGCTGAAGCCGGGCGGGGTGCTGTTCGCCTGCAGCTGCAGCTACCACCTGAGCGAAACGGATCTGTTGAACCTGCTGTCTGAGGCGATCGGCCGCGACGGCGGCGCCGCCCACGTCATCCACCGCGGGATGCAGGCGCAGGACCACCCCGTGCTGCTGTCCATGCCGGAGACGTGCTACCTGAAGTGCGTCGGATTGCGGAAGCTCGAAATCGCTTGAACGGATCGATTCGCTGGACGACCGTGCCCCGCCCCTGGAGACGTGGACCCGTTGGCCCGTTGTCCCGCAACCCGCTGCGAAGGGCTAATGGGCAAACGGAACCCCGACGGGTAGCAGAAACCGCTTTCTATCACTTGCCTTCAACTGCGCCTGGTCCTTCGTGTCGGGCTGCGGCTTCCAGCGGCGCCGTCGAGCTGGAAAGCCTCACGCGCACGATCGAGAAGGCCTCCGATATCATCGAGGAGATGTCCGCGAGCGACGCGGCCGACCTGCTGGCCGACCTGCCCAGCGAAACCGCGGAGGAGATCCTGGAGGAGATGGAGGAGGGCCGGGCCGAAGGCCTGCGGCAGCTCCTGGAGCACCCGGAGGAAACCGCCGGCGGCATGATGACGACGGCTCTGCTGAACCTGAGCCCCGGAGACACCGTCGAGACGGCCCTCAAACGCTGGCGGGAGGCCGAGCCCGAGCTCGACGTCATCTACTACATCTACATCACCGACCCCGACGAGGTCCTGACCGGGGTCGTCAGCATGCGCGAGCTCCTGCGGGCCGAGCCGCGGCAGCCGCTGTCCGCCGTCCAGTCGAGCCGGTTGATCACGGTCCCGCTCGACGCGAGCGAAGACGAGGTCGTGGAGACCATGATCAAGTACGGCCTGCGCGCGCTGCCGGTGGTCGACGCGGCCGGCCGGCTCAAGGGGGCCATCCGGCTGCGCGCGGTGCTGGACATCCTGTACGAAAGCGGCAGCTGAAGCGAGCCATGCGGGCACTTCTGAAATCGTTCGTCGAATCGCGCGCGCCACTCTGGAGGCACATCGGCCTGTTCCTCATGCTGATGGGGCCCGGGCTCATCACCTCCAACGTGGACAACGATGCCGGCGGCATCACCACCTATTCGCTGGCCGGGGCGCAGTTCGGCCTGCGCCTGATCTGGTCGCTCGTCCCGATCATGATCTCGCTCATCGTGGTGCAGGAGATGTGCTCGCGCATGGGGGTCGTGACGGGCAAGGGCCTCCAGGACCTCATCCGCGAGAAATTCGGCGCCCGGATCACCTTCTACCTCATGATCGGCATGTTCCTGACCAACATGGGCAACGTCATCTCGGAGTTTGCCGGGGTGGCGGCCGGCATGGAGGTCTTCGGGGTCAGCAAGTACGTGTCGGTGCCGATCAGCGCGATCCTCGTCTGGGGCATCGTGATCAAGGGCACCTATCAGTCGGTCGAGAAGATCTTCCTCGTCGCCTGCGTGTTCTACCTGGCCTACATCGTGACCGGGGTCGTCGTGCAGCCCGACTGGGGGGAGGTGCTGGCGGCCTTCGTCCCGCGCATGACCCTGGAGCCGGCCGAGACGACGATGATCATCGGCCTGGTGGGGACCACGATCGCCCCCTGGATGCAGTTCTACCTGCAGGCCTCGATCGTCGAGAAGGGCATCCGCATCGAGGAGTACAAGTACGCCCGCTGGGACGTCATCCTCGGGTCGGTGGCGGTCCACGTCGTCGCTTTTTTCATCATCCTGGTGTGTGCGCAAACGCTGCACAAGGCGGGGGTCGTGATCGAGACGGCCCGCGACGCCGCGCTGGCGCTCGAGCCGCTGGCCGGCAGCTACTGCACCTGGCTCTTTGCCTTCGGGCTGGTCAACGCGTCGCTCTTCTCCGCCTCGATCCTGCCGCTGTCCACGACGTATCTCATCTGCGAGGGGCTGGGGTGGGAAACCGGGATCGACAAGAAGTTCGTGGAGGCGCCGGAGTTCTACGGGTTCTACTCGCTCATGATCTTCCTGGGGGCGGGGATCATCCTGCTGCCGGACATGCCGCTCATCGGCATCATGTACGTGTCCCAGGTCGTCAACGGCGTCGTCCTGCCGCTGGTGCTGGTTTTCATCCTGCTCCTGGTCAACGACCGCCGGCTGATGCGGGAGCACGTCAACGGGCCGATCTTCAACCTCGTGGCCTGGCTGACGGTGGCCGTCATGATCGGGCTCACGGGGGTTCTGCTGGTGACGTCCGTCCGGGGGCCGTGACCGGGGATCACATGCTGTCGGAGGGCGGGGCCACCGGGAGCCCGTCCGGCGCGCGGGTGTCCACCGTCTGAAACTGGGCCGACATCAGGCGGGTGAAGAAGCCGCCCTGGCGCGCCAGCGAGTCGAAGCTCCCGCGCTCGACGATGCGCCCGTTCTTGAACACCAGGATCAGGTCGGCGTCACGGATGGTGACCAGGCGGTGGGCGATCACGAAGGTGGTGCGCCCCCGCTTCAGGTTCCGGAACGCCTCCTGCACGATGGCCTCGGTGGCCGCGTCCAGCGCGCTCGTGGCCTCGTCCAGGATGAGGATGGGCGGGTTCTTCAGCAGCACCCGGGCGATCGACAGCCGCTGGCGCTCGCCGCCGCTCAGGGTGGCTCCCCGCTCGCCGATGCGGGTCTGAAAGCCGCGCGACTGCTGCTGGATGAAGTCGTGGGCGCACGCCAGGCGCGCGGCCTGCTCCAGTTCGGCCTCGGTGGCGTCCGGTTTGCCCACCCGCAGGTTGTCGGCGATGCTGCGGAAGAAGAGCATGCTCTCCTGGAACACGATCCCGATGTTGGCGCGCAGCGAGTCCAGCGTCACGTCGCGGATGTCCACCCCGTCGATGCGGATCGTCCCGCTCTGCGGGTCGTCCTGCCGGTGGAGCAACCCCATGGCCGTGCTCTTCCCCGCGCCGGTTTCCCCGACCAGCGCCACGGTCTGCCCGGGTTCGGCCGTGAAGCTGATGTCGGCGAGGGCATTGCGCTGGGTGTCGTAGCTGAAGGTCACCCCGTCGAACTCGACCCGCCCCTTGACCGGCGGCAGCGGCCGGGCGCCCGGCCGGTCGGTGACCGCCGATTGCGTGTCGAGCACCTCGAAGAACTCGCCCAGCGCGTGGACGTCCATGAAGAGGCTGTTCACGAAGCCGACCACCTGGTCCATGCGGCCGATGAGGTGCGCGGCGAACCCCATGAAGGTCACGACCTCCCCGACCGTCACCTCGCCCTTCAGGTTCAGCCAGGCCCCGAGCGCGAAGATGCTGATGACCGTGATGGTCGCGGCCGCGCCCTGGAGCACGGTCACGACCGCCCACCAGTTCAGCACCGGGAATTGCGCCGACAGCTGGCGTTCGATCACCTCCCGCATCGCGCGCATTTCCGCGCTCAGGCGCCCGAAGCTCTGCACCACCGCCACGTTGCTGATGGCGTCCCCGGCCCGCTCGGCGAGCGTCGTGTTGTAGGCCTCCACCTCTCCCTGGGCGGCGAGCGTCCGCCGCGTGACGTAGGCCGTCAGCAGGGCCGAGCCGAAGGTCAGCACCATCAAAAGCGAGGCCATCTGCCAGTTGAGGAGCAGCGTCATCGGCAGCAGGACCAGCAGCGCGACCAGGGTCGACAGGTGCTCCCGGAACATGCTCAGCCACAGCCCGAAGAGCTGGTCGCGGCCCCCCAGCATGATCTTGAGCAGGCGGCCGGAATGGGAGCTGCGGTGGTAGGCCAGGTGCAGGTGCAGGACGTGCTCGAAGAAGGCGGCCGTGACGTCCAGGCGCTGACGGTGGGCCAGGCGGTCGGAGTGCAGCGACACCAAAATGCGGGCGAGGATGCCGCCCACGCCCACGGCCGCCCACAGGCCGAAGATCCGGACCCCGTCGTGGAAGGTGGCGGCCGCCCCGCGACTTTGGGCGTTGGTCAGCAGGTCGATCGCGCGGCCGAACAGGATCGGGTCGACGAAGGGAATGGCCGCCAGCAGCAGGTTGGCGCCGGCGAGGGTGGCGACCAGGCCGCGCACCGGCCGGAGCAGCCCGAGGGAGCGCTTATATACCGAAACGAAGGTGTAGGCCATGTGGGTAGACCCTATCTCAAAAAGGGCGGACGGAGTCAATCGAACCGCACCGGCCGAGGCGGGTGCGGGCCGCGCAAAATCTGCTTTCCTCGCGAAAACACATGGTGTACAACCCCTCCCGTTGCCTTTTGGACTCCAATTTGTCGGGAGGAGATTACGTGAAGACTGAAAAAGTGGGCAGACGCATCAAGGCCGTCATGGAGAAGAAAGGGGTGACGCTGGAGGAGCTCGCCGCGCGGACCGGCCTCAAGGCCGACCTCATCCGCCTGGTCGAGGAAGAGGACGTCTACCCCTCCCTGGGGCCGCTGATCAAGATCGCGCGGGCCCTCGGGGTCCGGCTGGGCACGTTCCTGGACGACCAGGTCAGCCGGGACCCGCTGGTCATCCGGCGCGGGGACCGCAGCCGGGAGCTGAGCACGCTGCGCTCCAAGAACGCGCCGGTCGCACTGCAGTTCTACTCGCTCGGCCGGGGCAAGACCGACCGCCGCATGGAGCCCTTCTACGTCGAGCTGCTGCCGGAGTCGGCCGTGGACAAGACGCTGTCCTCGCACGAGGGGGAAGAGTTCATCGTCGTCCACTCCGGCCGGATCGAAATCGTCTACGGCAAGGAGGCCCACCAGCTGGACGCGGGCGACAGCATCTACTACAACTCGGTCGTGCCCCACTACGTGGCCTGCCTGGGGGACACCCCCGCATCCATTTACGCCGTCCTGTATTTCCCGGAGTGAGGAGGACCGATGAACGCGAAGCCCCTGCAGGAGCTGACGCTCGGCCAGATCCTTGACCGCACGGTCGCCCGCTTTCCCGACACCGAGGCCATCGTCTACGTGGACCGCGACTTCCGGCTGACGTACCGGGAGTTCGGGGATCTGGTGGACCGGCTGGCGCGCGGGCTGATGAGCCTGGGGGTGCGGAAGGGCGAAAAGGTCGCCGTGTGGGCCACCAACATCCCCTACTGGGTGGCGCTGCAGTTCGCCACGGCCAAGATCGGCGCGGTCCTGCTCACGGTCAACACGAACTACCGCTCGACCGAGCTCGCCTACGTCCTGGAGCAGTCCGAATCCGAGAACCTCTTCCTGATCGACGGCTACCAGGACATCGACTACCTCCAGACCGTCTACGAGCTGGTCCCGGAGCTGCGGACCCAGGAGCGCGGGCGGCTGTCCGCCCCGCGCTTCCCGCACCTGAAGCGCGTCTGCTTCCTCGGGCTGGAGAAGCACCGCGGCATGTACTCGATCCCGGAGGTCCTGGCGCTCTCCGCGATGACCGACGAGGCGGACTACCGGGCGCGCCAGGCCGCGCTCGACCCGCACGACGTGGTCAACATGCAGTACACCTCCGGGACGACCGGCTTCCCCAAGGGGGTGATGCTGACCCACTACAACGTCGGCAACAACGGGTACTGGATCGGCGCCAACCAGCGCTTCGGGCCGGCCGACCGGGTCTGCCTGCCGGTGCCGCTCTTCCACTGCTTCGGCTGCGTCCTGGGGGTGATGGCCGCCGTGAACCACGGCAGCACGCTCGTCATCCTGGAGGGCTTCGACCCGGTGCAGGCCATGACCGCGGTCGAGCAGGAGCGCTGCACGGCGCTCTACGGCGTCCCGACCATGTTCATCGCCATCCTGGACCACACGCTTTTCAGCAAGTTCCGTTTCGACAGCCTGCGCACCGGCATCATGGCCGGCTCCCCCTGCCCGATCCAGGTGATGCGGCAGGTCATCGACCGGATGTACATGAAGGAGATCACCATCTGCTACGGCCTGACGGAGGCCTCGCCCGTGATCACCCAGACCCTGATCGAGGACGACATCCGCCGCCGCACCGAGACGGTCGGCCGGGCCATGCCCTGCATCGAGGTCAAGGTGGCCGACCCGAAGACCGGGCTGGCGGTCCCCCCGGGCGTCCAGGGGGAGGTCTGCTGCCGCGGGTACAACGTCATGAAAGGCTACTACCGCATGCCCGAGGCGACCGCCAAGGCGATCGACGCCGAGGGCTGGCTGCACTCGGGCGACCTCGGCGTGCTGGACGCGGACGGCTACCTCGCGATCACCGGCCGGTTGAAGGACATGATCATCCGCGGCGGGGAGAACATCTACCCGCGCGAGATCGAGGAGTACCTGTTCAAGCTGGAGGGGGTCGCCGACGTCCAGGTGGTGGGGGTCCCCCACCGCAAGTACGGCGAAGAGGTCGGGGCCTTCATCCGCCTGAAGCAGAACGCCGCGCTCACGGAGCAGGACGTCAAGGACTACTGCCGCGGCCGCATCAGCCGCTACAAGATCCCCCGGCACGTGGCCTTCGTCGACCGTTACCCGATGACCGCCAGCGGCAAGATCCAGAAGTACAAGCTCGTCGAGATGTCCCGGCAGATGTTCCCCCCGGAGGAGGAGAAGACGTCATGATCTACAACGAAGAATTCGAAACCATGCCGCGCGAGGCGCTCGAGTCCATCCAGCTCCGGCGGCTGCAGGCGACCGTCTCCCGGGTCTACAACACGGTGCCCTTCTACCGCCGGCGGTTCGAGGAGGCGGGCGTGCGGCCCGAGGACATCCGCACGCTTGCGGACCTGCGGCGCCTCCCGTTCACCTACAAGACCGACCTGCGCGACAACTACCCCTTCGGCATGTTTGCCGTGCCGATGGACAACGTCACGCGCATCCACGCCTCCTCGGGCACCACCGGCAAGCCGACCGTGGTGGGCTACACGGCGCGCGACATCCAGACCTGGGCCGAGCTCATGGCGCGCACCCTGGTGGCGGCCGGCGCCCGCAAGGACGACATCGTCCACAACGCCTACGGCTACGGGCTCTTCACCGGCGGGCTGGGCGTGCACTACGGGGCCGAGAAGCTCGGCGCCTCGGTCATCCCGATCTCGGGCGGCAACACCAAGCGCCAGGTCATGATCATGAAGGACTTCGGCCCGACGGTGCTCACCTGCACCCCCTCCTACGCGCTGCACGTGGCCGAGGTGGCCGAGGAAATGGGCCTGAGCTTCCGGGACCTCAAGTTCAAGGCCGGCATCTTCGGGGCCGAGCCCTGGTCCGAGAGCATGCGCCAGGAGATCGAGCGCAAGCTGAACCTGAAGGCCATGGACATCTACGGCCTGAGCGAGGTGATGGGCCCCGGGGTCTCGATCGAGTGCGTCGAGGCCCAGAACGGGCTGCACGTCTTCGAAGACCACTTCATCCCCGAGATCATCAACCCGCTCACGGGCGAGGTGCTGCCGCCCGGCACCCCGGGCGAGCTCGTGTTCACCACCATCACCAAGGAAGCCTTCCCGGTCATCCGCTACCGCACCCGGGACCTCTCGGTGCTGCACCCCGAGCCCTGCCGCTGCGGCCGGACGATCGTGCGCATGGGCCGCATCCAGGGGCGCAGCGACGACATGCTCATCATCCGCGGGGTGAACGTCTTCCCGTCGCAGATCGAAAGCGTCATCATGGAAACCCGCCGGTTCGAGCCGCACTACCAGCTGGTGGTCGACCGCATCGGCAACCTCGACCAGCTCACGGTGCTGGTCGAGGTGAACGAGAGCATGTTCTCGGACGCCATCAAGAACCTGCAGACGGTCGAGCGCGAGCTGGAGAAGAACATCCGCGAGACCCTCGGGGTGACGACCGCGGTCAAGCTCGTGGAGCCCAAGAGCATCCAACGCAGCGAGGGCAAGGCCGTGCGCGTGATCGACAAGCGGAAATTGTGAGGCAAGACTGGTGTTTAGGTGTTTGGGTATTTAGGTGTTTGGTGTTGGGGCCGGTTGGTCGGCTATGGGCCCTTCAGTCCCTGTGGGAGCGGCATCCTGCCGCGATCGGTTTCCGGAAGGAGGCGCACATGAAGGTCGAGCAGATCTCGATTTTTCTGGAGAACAAGCCGGGTCGCCTGGATGATGTCACCGGCATCTTCGAGGCGGGCAAGATCAACATCCGGGCGCTGTCGCTGGCCGACACGACCGAGTTCGGGATCCTGCGGCTGATCGTCAACGACAACGAGACGGCCAAGCGCCTGCTGAACGACAGCGGCTACACGGTCGGGATCAACGAGGTGGTGGCGGTCGAGGTGGAGGACCGGCCCGGGGGCCTGCACCGCATCCTGACGGCGCTGTCGCGCGAGAAGATCAACGTGGAGTACATGTACGCCTTCGTCCGGCAGAGCGGCCAGAACGCCGTCATGATCTTCCGCTTCGACAACCCCGCCGCGGCCGTGGCCGCGCTCGCGCGCGAGGGCGTGCGCGTGATCGACGGCAAGGATCTGTACGCCATGTAAAGACAGGGTTCGAGGGGTCAGGGTTCAGGGTTCGAGGGTAATCAAAAATGATCGATACCCATCCTTGACCTCTTGACCCCTCGAACCCTGACTTTTCCCTTGCGCAAAACAAAGAGCCCCCGGCTTAGCCGTCGAGGGCTCTTCGTTTTAGGGGCGTCAGACGCCGGCTAGAAGAACTTGTCCTGCAGCCCGTAGGGGTCCTTGACCTCCAGTTTCGGGTTGAACGGGAGCTTCTTCGTACCGCGCTGGTCGACGTACTTCATGATCTCGAGATCGACCTTGAGCGGGACGTCGATCCCGACCTTGGTCAGCGCCTGCCGCAGGTAGGCCTCGGCGCGGCTGCCGAAGGCGATCGAGTCGCCCAGGATGCGCAGGCCCTCCGGCGGGTTGTGGAAGCCGATCGAGTTCTCGGCCCCGATGAAGCAGACGCGGTAGAAGGCCTCTTCGTAGAATTCCTTGGCCTTGGCGTAGAGCTGCGGGTCGATCGGCTTGCCGTCGGCCTGGGCCTTGTGGGTCGTCTCCAGCAGCTTGGCCACCGTGGCGGTCTGATAGCCGGCGCGGATCATGATGGACACCGTGCGGTCCTGGATCGCGAAGACCCGCTCGCGCAGCCAGTCGGCGCCCTCGGCGTGGCACTGCTTGCAGGCCTTCATGTCGGCCTGGACCGGGCTCATGACCCGGTGGTCCGAGACCTTGTGCACGCCCACGACGGTGTAAGGCATGTGGCAGTCGGCGCAGGATGCCCCGGCCTTGAAGTGGGTGCTGCCGTTGGTCCAGAACTCGTACTCGGGGTGGCGGATGAACGCCATCTTGTACCCGGTCACGCTCTGCTTCCACTCCTTGACCGTCTCGTCCTTGCGGATCTGTTGGATGATGTCCTCGATCGTGATGGCGCCGAACTTGCTGTTCTGCCACGGGAAGTAGAGTCCGACGGACTTGTTGTCCTGGTTCTTGGGGATGTTGTAGGTCACGTGGCACTGGGCGCAGACGGCCGAGCGCATTTCGTTGCGCGTCAGCTTGGCCGGGTCGACGCCCATGGACTTGTAGGCCTCGATCAGCGTGAAGCCGCGCGAGATCTTGAGGCTCATGTCCTTGTTGTCGTGGCAGTCGATGCAGGCGACGCCCAGCTCGCGGTTCTTCTCGGGGATCTTGGCGAGGACCTCCTTGAACGGCATCTTGTAGTAGTTCTCGCCCATCTCCTTCTGCAGCCCCGGCGGCGTAGGGGCTCTTGCAGCTCAGGCACACCCCGCCCGCACCGATGCGCGAGGCGTCGATCTCGAGCTGGTCGCGGATCATGTAGGCGTGGCCGCGCGGCTCGTTGTACTCGACGCCGAATCCCCAGCCGTTGAAGAGCAGCGCCATGTAGGGGAACTCGGAGAGCTTGTCCACTTCGATCGAGCCGCCGTCCATGCCGGTCTTGTACTTGCTGCGGCGCGTGGCGACGGGCTCGGCCGTCTTCTTCCAGAGCTCGTATTGCTCCGGATAGGCCTTGCCCCAGACTGCCGGATCGATCTCGCCGTCCGGGATCGTGACCGTTTTCACGAGGGTGGCCTTGGGCGGTTCGCACCCGGCGAGGACGAAAACCAGGGCCAGGCCAAGGCACATCAGGAACATGCGGCTTGCACGGTGAGACATCTTCCCCTCCTCTTGCAGTAGTGCGGTGGAAGCGTTCAGTTGGTCAGGCGGACACCCGCCAGTCGGTGCTGAAGGAAGCGATGGCAGTCCCAGCAGTTGCGGTCCTGGTCGATCATCGCCACGCGTTCGGAGTGGCAGCGCACGCAGTTCACCCGCACCACGCCCTCGGCCCGCTTCGAAAGCTCGATCGTCTGGGGCACCTGGCCCGAGTGGAACATGACCACGTCCTTCATGCCGTCGATGGTCTTCCAGACGTAATAGACCGGCAGGTTCTGGTGCGGGAGGTGGCAGTCGACGCAGCGGATCGAGCGGTGGGCGCCGACGTGGAACCAGGCCTCGTACTGGGACTCCATCACGTGGCAGGACGAGCAGAACAGCGGGGTTTCGGTCTTGGCCATGAGCTGGGGCGGCCCGAAGGCCAGGAACCCGCCCGCTCCGGCGCCCAGGACGACCAGCGCCGCCAGGACTTTCCAGGGGACCCGTTTCAGACGACTCATGCCCGGAACCTCGTCAAAAGGTTTCTAAGCGCGGGGACCTTGCGGTCCCGCCACATGATCGCAGAAAACGCCCGTTCAAACGCGCAATGATTTGTCAGGAAGAGATCTGGAGAGAGATTCAGGAGGAGTATACCAGGGGTTCCTATCGCAGAAATTGACTTATGTCAAAACCCGGTCAGCGGATGCGGAATGCGGGCCGGGATATGCGCGCGTGCCGGCAGCGGGGGCAGCGGCCCGGGCGCGTCAGGCGCCTGCGATCGGCGAACACGTACCCGCAGGCCAGGCACTCGCTCGGGGTGACGACCCACTCGGCGCCGGCCGCGACCGCCGAGCGTTGGATGTGCTCCAGGTGCGCGTAGACCTCCTTTTCCGCGACTCCCAGCGCCTGCGAGAGCTCGAGCGCGTCGGCCTCCTGCTCCCGCAGCAGGTCGGTCATGCGCTGGCGCAGGGTCCGCTCCGTCACGCGCTCACCCCGGCAGGAGGTCCTGTTTTAACAGGCAGCAGCCGACGCGCTCCGGCCCGAAGGGCTGGATGAGGGCGTTCATCACGCACCCCTCGGCGACGTTCAGCCGGAAGAAATCGCGCTCGTTCAGGCCGGCGGTCTCCACCAGCCGGTCGCCGCGGAACTCCAGGCCGTGGACCGGGAAGTCTTCGCACAGCGGGCAGCGGTACACCCGGCCGTTGGGGAAGACGAAATAGTTGTCGGCCACGCGCCCGGCGCATTCGAAGGGCTCGCCGGAATCGAGGAATACCCGCGGATAGACCACGTGCACCCCCGCGGCCGCGATGGCCAGCGCGGCGGCCGGCACCCGCGCCTGCCACTCGGCCCGCGGCACGCGCAGGGTCGCCGGGTCCGAGCCGGCGGCGTCAGCGGCGGCCTGCCCCCTCAGCCCGAGCACCTGGATGAAGAGGCGCTCCACCCCGAGCCCCGTCAGCAGGGCCCCCATCCGTTCGAGCTCGTCGATGTTGGCCCGGCTCACGGTGAAAATGAGGCTGGTGCGAAACCCCTTGGCCCGGGCGCGGCGGATGCCGTCGACGCAGGCTGCATACGAGCCCTCGCCCCGGACGCGGTCGTTGACGGCCGCGGTCGCCCCGTCGAGGCTGAAGCTGAAGACGTCCACCTCGGCCGGCGTCACCCGCGCGAGGATGTCGTGGAAGAGGTAGCCGTTGGTGTCGACCGTCACGCTGGCGTAGCCCAGGCGGCGGGCGCAGCGCACGGCCTGCGGCAGCTCCGGGTGCAGCGTGGGCTCCCCGCCCAGCAGCACCAGGTTCGCGCCCGGGCTCCGCAGCGCCAGGATTTCGAGCCAGCGCTCGATGCGGGCGAGCGGCAGCCGTCTGCGGCCGTGCTGCTCCGGGTTGATGTAGCAGTGGCGGCAGCGCAGGTTGCAGCGGGTCAGCACGTGCAGGAACACGTTGGCGGCCGCTTTGCTGAATTGAACGGTCATAGGGGCAGTGCCTAAAGTGCCTATAGTGAGCTAAAGTGCCTAAAATTTGTAAGACATGAGGAGGCAGGCGAATCAGACTTATTTCTGCTTTTCAAAATTTTAGGCAATCTGGCACTTTAGCTCACTTTAGGCACTTTATATCTTGGATATCAAATGTTTGATCTTCTTCTTGGCCGCGATCAGTTCGTCGTTGGTGACGCGCAGGCGGATGGACATGTACTCGGCGAAGATGCGGTAGAGCAGCAGGAGGAAATCCAGCTTCTCCTCCTCGGGGGTCTGGGTCGAGAACCGGTTCTTGGCGGACGAGTCGACCGCCAGCGCCACCGTCTTGCCCACCGCGGACACGGAGGCCGAGCGGTGCATGCTGTCGATGATCCGCATCTCGCCGAAGATTTCGCCCTTTTTGTCGATCACCCCGATCTCGAGGTTTTCCTTGGTGATGCGGATCTTGCCGGACAGCAGGAAGTAGAGCCAGCTGTCCTGGTCCCCCTCCCGGATGATCACCTCGCCGTCCTCGTACTCGCGGATCTTGCTCAGCTTGAGGAGCTTGCCCAGGCTCTTGGTCTCGAAGTTCCGCAGGGCCTGGATCGACATGAGCTTCTGGATGTTCTCGATGTTGTCCTTGAGGTACTTGGATTCGATCATGAGAGGTCCTCCCGCCGCGGGGCTCGCGGTCGCCGGTTCAAACTGGGCTTATTCTATACCGGGCCGGGCCAAACGACAAGTTTTGGGGCGGGGCCGATCAGGGGGAGAGGGTCTAACATTCCTGAATGCTGCAACAATATGGCGGGGCGGCGCTCGCACCCGCTGGGCCGACCGTCACGGTGGACCGGGAGGCGGTCGCTGAAAAACCGGGCGCGCGGGACGTCCGTCCGTCTGCGGAAGGGCCGGTTTGGGCATCAGCCCTCTTCGAGGCACCCCTTGGAGATGCTGTCGTCGAAGCAGACCGGGTAGCGGCCGTCGAAGCAGGCTTTGCAGAACTGGGTCTCGGCCTCGGGGACTCCGGTCGCCGCCAGCAGGCCCTCGATCGATAGATAGTGCAGGGTGTCCAGGTCGAGGATGCGGCGGAGGTCCTCTTGGCTCTTGCCCGCGGCGATCAGCTCGCCGCGGGTCGAGAAGTCGATGCCGTAGTGGCAGGGGTAGCGGTGAGGCGGGCCCGAGATGCGCATGTGCACCCGCTTGACCCCGAGCTCGCGCAGGGCCTTGACGCGGGTCTTGACCGTGGTCCCGCGGATGATCGAATCGTCGATGATGACGATCTCCTTGCCCGTGAGCAGTTCCTTGACCGGGTTGAGCTTCACCCGCACCCCGAAGTCGCGCATGCTCTGGGTCGGCTGGATGAAGGTCCGGCCGACGTAGTGGTTGCGGATCATCCCGAACTCGTAGGGGATGCCCGACTCCTGCGCGTACCCGACCGCGGCGTAGGTCCCGGAGTCCGGGAACGGCATGACCAGGTCGGCCGCGACCGGCGCCTCGCGCGCCAGCCGCCGCCCGAACGCCTTGCGCATCAGGTAGACGTTGCGGCCGTCGATGGTGCTGTCCGGCCGCGCGAAGTAGATGTACTCGAAGATGCAGAACGCCCGCCGCCGGGCCGCCGGGGTGCGGATGCTGCGGATGCCGTCGGTGGTGATGATGACGATCTCCCCGGGTTCGATCTCGCGCACGAATTCGGCCTCCACCAGGTCGAGGGCGCAGCTCTCGGAGGCGAGCACGTGGCTGCCGTTGATCTTGCCCAGGCACAACGGCCGGAATCCGTGGGGGTCGCGGATGCCGACGACCTCGCCGCGGCTGGTCAGCATGATGAAGGAGAAGGCCCCCTCCAGGCGCGACACCGAGCGCACCAGCGCTTCCTCGAAGCCGTGTTTGAGGTTCTTCACGAACAGGTGGAGCATGACCTCGCTGTCCATGGTGGACTGGAAGATCGAGCCGGACTGCTCGAGCTCCTCCTTGAGGACGTGCGCGTTGGTGATGTTCCCGTTGTGGCCGACCGCATACGTCTTCTTGCGGTGCCGCACGATGAAGGGCTGCGCGTTGGTGAGGATCGAGCTGCCGGTGGTGGAGTAGCGCACGTGCCCGATGGCGCAGCACCCTTCCAGCTCCTCGAGGTGGTTCACGTCGAAGACGTCGGGCACCAGCCCCATGCCCCGGTGGGCGTAGATGGCGTCGTCGCGCGCCACCGCGATGCCGGCGCTCTCCTGGCCGCGGTGCTGCAGGGCGTAGATCCCGAAGTACGTCACGGCCGCCGCCTCGGTGTGGCCGCAGATGCCGAAGATGCCGCACGCCTCCCGCGGCTTGTCGCAGAGGCAGGTTCGTTCGTAGGTCGGTCGACCGGTCGACATGGTCTCGTTACTCCAGGGGTTGATTTTCGTTCAGGTCCCACACCCCGCAGGGGCAGGCCCCGGCGCAGAAGCCGCAGCCGATGCACAGCGTATCGTCGACCGCGTACTCGTAGGCGGTGCCGCCCAGCTCCTTGCGGCGGATGGCCCCCTGCGGGCACATCGACACACACACCCCGCAGTCGCGGCAGGCGCCGCACGACAGGCACTGGGAGCCGCACTGGGCGACGTCCGCGAAGGCGGTGATGCGGGGGTCGAAATATTCGATCGTGACCCGGCGCTTTTCGATCGGGCGGCGGCGGAAGGGCGCGGGCGTGCGCCCGTCCAACTCGTCGCAGATGAGCTGCGCCACGCGCCGCCCGGCCCCGATCGCGTCGGTCAGCAGCCCGGGCCGCACGAGGTCGCCGATCGCGAAGACGCGCGCGTCGCTCGTGCGGTGGTTCTCGTCCACCTTCACGAAGCCGCGCTCGACGGCGATTCCCGCGGGCAGGAAGGCGAGGTCCGGCACGTCGCCGATCGAGACGACGACGGTGTCGGCCGGGATCTCCTCGCCGTCCTGCAGCACGACGGCTGCGGCCGTGATCGCGCGCGTGACGACGGGCCAGCGGAAGCGGGCCCCGACGGCCTCGGCCGCGCGGCGCTCCTTGCCGAACGAGGCCGGTTGCTGCACGTCGATCAGCGTGATCTCGCGCGCCCCCAGGCGATGGGCCTCGGTGGCCGCGTCGCAGCCGACGTTGCCGGCGCCGATGACGACGACGCGGCCCCCGCAGGCCGCGGTGCCGGCCTTGGCCGCCTGCAGGAAGTCGAGGGCGGAGACCGCCCGCTCGATGCCGGGGATGGCCGGCATGCGGGCCTTCTGGGCCCCGGTGGCGAGCACCAGGTAGTCGTAATCCTCGCGCAGCTGGGCGGTGTCGGCCGGGCCGAGCGGCTGCTGCAAGTGGACGTGCGGCAGCACCCCCTTGATGCGTTCGAGCTCGGTGTCGATCACCTCGCGCGGGATGCGGCTGTCGGGGATGACGCGCGTGAATTTCCCGCCGAGGCGGCCGGCCAGCTCGTACACCGTGGCCTCGTGGCCCTTGAGGCGCAGCTGCCAGGCGACCGACAGCCCCGCCGGACCGCCGCCGACGACCGCGATGCGCTTGCCGCTGAGCGGGGGCAGCTCCGGGAGGCGGGCCCGGATGCTGGCCTGGCCGATCCGGGTCGTGTCCACCGGCGCCATGCCGCCGATCTGCCGGGTGCAGGACTGCATGCACAGGTTCGGGCAGAGGTAGCCGCAGACCGCCGCCGGGAAGGGGGTGTAGGCCAGCGCCAGGTCGACCGCCTCGTCCAGCCGGCCTTCGCGCACGAGCTGCCAGCGGCGCTGCACGGGGATGCCGGTCGGGCAACCGGCTTCGCACGGGGCGGCGTAGGTCTGGTTCTGCCAGACCGGGACGAACCGCCGCAGCGCCCCGGTGGTGATGACGGGGATGGCGCTGCGGTCGATGCAGCTGAGATCGCCGATCAACCCGCCCTGGCCGAGCTCGGCGTCCCAGACCTCGCGGTGGAAGGCCGCGACCGCGCGCACCGACCGGCCGGCCTTTTCGTTCGGCCGGCGCGCCACCAGCAGCTGCCAGGACGCGCGCTCGGAGAGTGTCCGCTGCATCTCGAGGCGGCCGATCTTCTTGAGGAACGACTTCAGGCCGGCCTGCAGCCAGTCCCAGTCGGCGTCCCCGACCGGCGCCAGGCGGGCGTCGGTCTGGCTGAAGCCCGCGTGCGGACCGCGGAAGAACACCTTGCCGCCGACCATGCCGACCAGCGGCCGGTAGCCGAGCACGTTTTCGGGATCCTGGGCCTCCAGGCCGCAGACCACGGCGATGCCGCCGGCCATGAACTCGCCGAAGTAGTCCCCCACCGAGCCCAGCACCCAGAGCTCGGGCGGCTCGAAGCGGGGGTTGTGCTTGGTCATGGTCATGCCGCGGGCGCCGATGTTGCCGGCGACGCAGACGCGCCCCTGGGCCATGCCGTTGGCCGCGCCGTTGCCGGCGTTGCCGTGCACGATGATCTCCGCCCCGGCGTTGAGCCAGCCCACGTCGTCGGACACCGGGCCGAGGACCTCGATGACGGTGTTCGGGAACCCCATCGAGCCCAACCGCTGGCCGGAGTGCCCCGTGACCCGGATCTGGACCGGGTCGGCGCCCGCGCGCCACAGGCGGCCGCCGATCCCGTGCTGGCCGAAGGCCTGGACCTCGATGCGGCGGTGCCCGTCCGCGATCGCCTGCTGAATCTGCTCCTCCAGGATGCGGGAGCGCACGCGCTCGCCCGCCTGGCGCCCCGCGATGGGGTGCACGGCGGGGGACTTCGTCTCTTTGGATTTCGGCTCGCTCATATGGGTGCTCCGGGCGTACGTCAGATGCTGGGTGCTCGATACTGGATACTGGATGCTCGACTGAGAGAACCAACGAAGTCCTTCCATTACCTCCAACATCCGGAATCGAGCATCGAGTATCCAGCATCTGTCTTCTACACCACGTGCTTGATGCTCAACCGCTCGGCCGTGTGGGGATCCTCCACCCCGAGCGCGTCGGACATGCCGATGGGCAGCGAGGTCGAGCGGCCGAGCGGGGCCACGATCTTTTTCAGCTCGGTGTCGAAGCTCACGAAGACGTCCACGACCCGCTGGGCGACGTCGTCGACGTTCAGGCGCCGGTAGAGGCGCGGGTCCTGGGCCGTGATGCCCTTGGGACAGAGCCCGATGTTGCAGATGTTGCACCGGTCGGATTCCGATCCCAGGCACCCCGCGGCGGCCTGCATGATGTACTTGCCGGCCTGCACCGCGCTCGCCCCCAGCATGATCAGGGCCCCCGCGTTCGCGGCGAGGTTGCCGCTCTTGCCGATGCCGCCCCCGGCGAAGATCGGCAGCTGGTTCTGCATGCCGAGCTTGACCAGGGTGAGGTAGCAGTCGCGGATGTTGCTCGCGATCGGGTGGCCCATGTGGTTCATCGACACGTTGTAGGCCGCGCCCGTCCCGCCGTCCTCGCCGTCGATGGCGAGCCCGGCCGCGTAGGGGTTGCGGGTCAGGTTGTTCAGGACCGCGAGGGCGGTGGAGGTGCCCGAGATCTTCGGGTAGACCGGGACCCGGAACCCCCAGGCCATGGACATGGACTGGATCATCTTGGCGACCGACTCCTCGATGGAGTACTGGGTCTGGTGGGTCGGCGGGCTGGGCAGGTTCACCCCCGGCGGGACGCCGCGGATGGCGGCGATCAGGCGGTTGACCTTGTACCACATCAGCAGGCCGCCGTCGCCCGGTTTGGCCCCCTGTCCGTATTTGATCTCGATCGCGCAGGGGTCCTCCTTCATCTCGGGCAGGGCGTGCAGAATCTCGTCCCAGCCGAAGTAGCCGCTGGCGATCTGCAGGATCACGTACTTGAGGAACCGGGAACGCAGCAGCCGCGGCGGGCAGCCGCCCTCGCCGGTGGAGATGCGCACCGGCATGCCGAGCTCCTCGTTCAGGTAGGCGACCCCCATCTGGAGCCCCTCCCACATGTTGGGCGAGAGCGCCCCGAAGGACATGCCGCCGATCACCAGCGGGTAGATCTCGCGCACCGGCGGGATCCAGCCGTTCTCGCGCACGTGCTTCAGGTTCTCCTCGGGCGGCAGGACCCGCCCCAGCAGGGTGCGCAGCTCGAACTCGTGGCGCCCGGCGTCGAGCGCGGGGTCGGTCAGCATCGAGATGCGGATGAACTTCAGGCGGTCGAGCAGCACCCCCGGCACGTTGCGGCGGCCGCCGCGCCGCCGCGGCTGCCCGCCGCGGTCGATGTGGAAGCGCAGCTTGTCGGCCTCGTCCGCCCGCACCGGTCCGATGGCGTTGTTGGGGCAGACCAGGTTGCACATGGCGCAGCCCACGCAGGCGTAGGCCGGGTCCGTCCGCTGGCGCACGCCGTAGTAGGACCGGTACACGGTCGGCGGCGGCTCGGCGAACCCGACGGGGGGATCGATCCGGCGCTTGCGGAAGACCCCGAGCTCGATCGCATTTACGGGACAGACGGCCGTGCACTTGCCGCACAGGGTGCAGGTGTCCCGGTCCCAATCGATCTGCCAGGGCAGGTCCTTGACGCTCAGTGTGCTTGGGGCAATGGGTCTTTCTGGCTGCATATCCGAACCTCCTCGCGGTCGGGGGTGACGACCGCGGTGTCCAGCACCATGGGCTGAAAATCCTTGCTCTTGTCGCGCAGCGGGATGGCGGCGTCCAGGCCGCAGATCTCCGAGGAAAAGGCGTACACCCCGGGCTTCCCGCCGACGACGCCCGGGCGGAGTTTCTTGCGGTCCTGCACCATGAACAGGCTGCCGTCGGGCAGGCAGCCGATGACGCAGTTGGGGCCGTCGATGATGAGCGGCCGGCAGGACTGCTTCAGGTTGCGCAGGAAGCGCGCGTCCGGGTGGCGGTCGATGTCCGCGTCCTGCAGCGGGGTGATCACATGCTTGTAGGCCTCGATCCCGAACCCGAGCGAGCGGGTGGCGTAGTGCAGGATGTGCGTGAACACCTCCGAGTCGGAGTTGTAGCCGATGTACCCCGGGAACCCGCGCGACTCCAGAAACGTGCGGATGGGCACGAAGGCCGTGTTCTCGCCGTTGGTCATGCTGGCGAACCCCTGGATGAAGAAGGGGTGACAGGCGTACAGGTTGATGGCGTAGTTCGTGTTCTGCCGCCCCTGGGCCATGATGACGCGGGCGTGGAGCTCCTTGCGGTCGAGCTGCAGGTGGCGCGCCACCGACAGCGGGTCGCCGATCTCCTTGATCATGACGACGTCGGGCCAGAAGGAGAAGACGATCATGTCCCCCAGCTCCTCGCCCATGGCCCGCAGCTTGAGACGGACGTCCATCAGCCGGCGCTGCAGCTCCTCGCGCGGGACCCCCTCCCACTCCTCCGGGTATTCGTAGGCCCGGATGAGATAGATGTCGCGGCGCGGGACCCCCGGGGGCGGGGTCTTCGGCACCTTGATCGAAATCTTGTACTTGGTCATGAAGCCGATATCCATCATGAAGGCGTCCAGGCGTTTCAGCCCGCCTTCGCTGAAGATCCCGGAGAGGATGGGCGCGTCCTTCATGTCCTCGAACGGCCCGCTGAGGTCACGCAGGAACAGGCCGACGCCGGACCCGTCGTGTCCCTCGCGCATGACGTTCAGCGCGTCGATGGCCACCATGGGGGACAGCGGCTCCCGGCTGGTGATGGCGAACAAGCGGCACATGCTCGAACTCCTCGGTGAGGATGACGGTCGTTGATCCAGGATGACGAACTCGGGCGATGGGCGTGCGGGGGGCCAGAGGAGGCTGGTCGTCCGTCGTTGATCGGGTATTGGCGGACCCCACCCCCGAGGGCCCCGCCCCTGCCGGTTCCGATCCTGCCCGGCGGCGCGGCAGGCCGCGCCGGTCGAAAAGCAGAGGGATTTTATGAAGGAAAAAAATGGGCGCGTCAACTGAAATTACAGGAAGCGCGGGCCGCGGCCGGCTATCTTACATTTTTGTCGTATGAGGGGGCGATCGATGCCCTGGGCGGCCGGGGCTGTCCCACGTGTCGTCATGGCGGCCTGCGGACGGTCGGAATCGCAGTGTGAGAGCGGCATCCTACCGCGATTACGATCGAGGCGGGACGCCTCTCCCTATCAGGGAAGGGGGCGGGATTTCGAGCGCGGCTCGGCCGGTTTGACACGTTACGGCGATTCTTTTATTGTCCGGTCAGGCATCGGCTGGACCCCGCCAGAGACGTCGCGGCGACGAGAGAGGAGAACGGTATGCCCGTCGAACGATCTTCCGGCCTGACGCGCCGGCGCTTCATCGCGCTCACCGGCACGGCCGCCGCCGGCGCGGCGGTCGGCTGTGCGACCAACCCGGTCACGGGGAGCACCCAGTTCATGACGGTCTCCGAAGAGGAGGAGATCCGGATCGATCGCCAATTTTCCCCCATGCAGTTCTCGAGCGACTTCGGCCCCACCCAGGACCGTGCCTTGAACGCCTACGTCGAGGGGATCGGTAAGGCCCTGGCGTCGCGAAGTCATCGCCCGCACATGCCCTTTTCGTTCCGGGTCGTCAACGCCACCTACATCAACGCCTACGCCTTTCCCGGCGGCAGTATCGCCTGCACCCGGGGGATCCTGCTCACCCTCGACAACGAAGCCGAGCTCGCCGCTCTGCTCGGCCACGAAATCGGCCACGTGAGCGCCCGGCACACCGCCGAGCAGCTCTCCAAGGGTCAGCTCACCAACATCGTCGTGGGGGGCCTTTCCATCATCGCCGACGTTGCCGCCCCCGGCATGGGACAGGTCGCCTCGACGCTCGGTGGTTTCGGGGCCGGAGCCTTTCTCGCGAGCTACAGCCGCGACAACGAGCGCCAGGCCGATGCCCTCGGCACCGAGTACATGGTGAAGGCCGGCTATGGTCCGGAGGGCATGGTGGGCCTGATGGAGATGCTCAACGGCTTGAACAAATCCAAGCCGAGCTCCATCGAGCTCATGCTCGCCACCCACCCCATGAGCGACGAGCGTTACCAGAACGCCGTCCAGGCGGCGCGAACGACCTTTGCCGACGCCAAAGGCCTCCCGCTCCACCGCGAGCGCTACATGGACAATACCGCGCAGCTGCGGGCCATCAAGGGTGCGATTGAGGAGATGCAGAAGGGGGACAAGGCCATGGGCTCCAAAAATTTCAGCCAGGCTGAAACCCACTACCGGTCCGCCCTGAAACAGGCGCCCAACGACTATGCCGGTCTGGTCTCGATGGCCAAATGCCAGCTCATTCAAAAAAATTATGCCGAGGGGGCCCGCTATGCCCGCCAGGCGCAGTCGGTCTTCCCGCAGGAGGCCCAAGGTCATCACTTGAGCGGGTTTGCGGGGTTGAATCTCAAAGAATTCGGCGCCGCCCTCACCGATTTCCAGACCTCGCAGCGCCTTCTGCCGGGAAACCCCAACACCACCTTCTTCATCGGTTATTCCTATGAAGGGATGGGCCGCCGCTCCGAGGCCGCCCGCGAATACCAGCGCTTCCTGCAGCAGGTGCGCCAGGGCCAACACGCCCAGCACGCCGCCCAGCGGCTGCGCGAATGGGGGTATGCACGCTGAAATGGCCTCCGACCCATACGGGGGCTACCGGCCATGAGCCGTCCGGGCCGGCGATGACCGCGGCCCCGCTGCCGGAGGTCCTGCGCGCCGACGCGGCGGCCAAGCTCGAGCGCCTGCGGGCGGCCTTCGCGGACGCCGGCCTGGCGCTGCCTTCGGGGGATGCCTTCGAGAGCCGCCTGTGCGCGGTGGTGGCCTTCAGCGACTTCGCGGCCGAAAGCCTGATCCGCGACCCCGCGCTGCTGGCCGGGCTGCAGGCCGCCGGCCTCCTGGACCGTCCCGCCGGCCCGGGGGAGCTCGCCGCCCGGCTCGACGCCTTCCTGCAGGAGACCCCCGACGCGGAGAATCTCGCCCTTCGGCTGCGGCGCTTCCGGCGGCAGGAGATGGTGCGCATCGCCTGGCGCGACCTGGCGGGCCTGGCGGAGCTGAGCGAAACCACGGCCGACCTCTCGGAGCTGGCCGAAGCCTGCCTCGAGCGATCCCTCGATTTCCTCCACCGCCGACAGTGCGCCGAGCTCGGCACCCCGCTGCACGCCGACGGCACTCCCATGGGGCTCGTGGTGCTGGCGCTCGGGAAGCTCGGCGCGCGCGAGCTCAACTTTTCCTCGGACATCGACCTGATCTTCGCCTACCCGGCCGCCGGCGAGACGACCGGGGGCCGGCGGGAGCTGACGCACGAGGAGTTCTTCACGCGCCTCGGCCGCAGCCTCATCCAGGTCCTCGGCCGGCCGGACGCGGAGGGGCAGGTCTTCCGCGTCGACCTGCGCCTGCGGCCGTTCGGCGACAACGGCCCCGTGGTCCTGAGCTTCGACGCCATGGAGCAGTACTATCAGGAGCAGGGCCGGGACTGGGAACGCTACGCCTGGATCAAGGCGCGGACCGTCGCGGGCGACCGGCCTGCAGGCGACGAGCTCCTCCAGCGCCTGCACCCTTTCGTCTATCGGCGCTACCTCGATTTCGGCGCGTTCGAGTCGCTGCGGGCGATGAAGCAGATGATCACGCAGGAGGTCGCCCGCAAGGGGCTGCAGGAGGACATCAAGCTCGGCCCGGGCGGGATCCGGGAGGTCGAGTTCTTCGGCCAGATGTTCCAGCTGATCCGCGCCGGCGTCACCGCCGAGCTTCAACGGCGCCCCATCCGCGAGGTGCTCGCCGCCCTGGTCGCGACCGGCTGCATCCCCGCCGCGGTCCAGGCCGAGCTGGACCCGGCCTACGTGTTCCTGCGCCGGGTCGAGCACCGGTTGCAGGAGGTGCGCGACCAGCAGACCCACCGGCTGCCGTCCGACCCGACCGGCCTCGCCCGCCTGGCGGCCTCCATGGGGTTCGCGGACCCGTCCGGGTTCATGGACGAGCTCAACCGCCACCGCGCGGCCGTGCACGGCCACTTCCGCATGCTCCTGGAGGCCCCCGGCGGCGACGCGGCCGACCGCAGCCTGGAAACCGAGGCCGGAGCGGTCTGGCAGCAGCGCCTGGACGCAGGCGAGGCGGTGGAGGTCCTGGCCCGGTGCGGCTTCGACCCGCCCGCCGAGGCCCTGCGCCTCCTGGACGAGCTGCGCGGCGACCCGGAGACCCGCCAGCTGAGCCTGGTCGGTCGTCAGCGCCTCGACCGGCTGGTCCCCGCGGTGGTGGTCGAAACGGGGCGGGCCCGCCAGCCCCTGGTCACCCTGCGCCGCCTGACGGAGCTGATCCGCGCGATCGAGCGCCGCACGAGCTACCTTGCGCTCCTGCTGGAGTACCCGGCCGCGCTCGGCCACCTGGTCCGCCTGGCGGACGCAAGCCCGTGGATCGCCTCGTTTCTGGCGCAGCACCCGGTGCTGCTGGACGAGCTGCTCGACTCCCGCACCCTCTACCGGCCTCCCGCGCGGGCGGAGATCTCCGCCGAGCTGCGGCGGCGGCTCGACAACGCCCCCGCCGACGACCTCGAAGCCCAGATCGAAGAGCTCTGTATTTTCAAGCAGATCAACGTGCTGCGGGTGGCCGCGGCCGACGTGAGCGGCCGGCTGCCGCTCATGCGGGTGAGCGACTATCTCTCGGACATCGCCGAGGTCGCGATCACCGCCGTCGTCGACCTGGCGTGGCAGCACCTGGTCGAACGGCACGGGAGCCCGTCCTGCAGCTCCGCCGGCGATCCGGGCGGCCGCGGCTTCGCGGTGATCGCCTACGGGAAGCTGGGCGGGCTCGAGCTCGGCTACGCGTCCGACCTGGACCTCGTCTTCCTGCACGCCGGTGCGGAGGGGCAGACCGACGGCGGGCGGCAGCCCATCGACAACGCCCAGTTCTACAACCGGCTGGGGCAGCGGGTGATCCACCTGTTGACCTCGCACACCCGCGCCGGCCGGGTGTATGACATCGACACCCGGCTGCGGGCGAGCGGGTCCGCGGGCATCCTGGTCCAGCACGTCGAGGCATTCGGCGACTACCAGCTCGGGGAGGCGTGGACCTGGGAGCACCAGGCCCTCATCAAGGCCCGGCCGGTGAGCGGGGACGAGGCGATCGCCGCCCGGTTCCGGGCGATCCGGACCCGGGTCCTCGCGCGCCGGCGCCCGGGGCCTGGAGCTGCTGCGCGAGGTGGCGGAGATGCGCGAGCGCATGCGCGGGGAGCGGCACCGGCCCGAGCCGGGGGCCTTCGACCTGAAGCAGGATCCGGGGGGCATCATCGACATCGAGTTCCTGGTCCAGTACCTCACCCTGCGCCACGCCCGGCGCTGCCCCGAGCTCGTGCAGTGGACGGACACCGTGCGCCTGATCCAGACGTTGATCGGTTCGGCCGTCCTCAACGAGTACACCGCGCACGTGCTCAAGCACGCCTACCTGATCTACCGCGCGGCCGCCCACCAGCTGAGCCTGCAGGAGAAACCCGCGCGCGTGCCCGCGGACAAGTTCGACCGCCTGCAGGAGCGCATCGTCCGCATCTACCGGCGGGCGTTCCAACTCCCATAGCCGGCTGTTGAAACCCGACCGTCTCGGTCCGCGCCCCGGCGCCGCGGCCGTTGTCGATGGTCCCATGCGGGTCCGTATGGTGTGCGTCCCGGCCGAAAGACCGCGCACCTGGGCGGACGGCCCAGCCTGTGTTTTCCATGCCCCGTCGAGGCGCTTTTCATACATTTTTGTTTTCTGTTTGACTTCATTTGAAACAAAAATGTAAAATCATCGCGTGGGTCACAGCGGCGCTTCAGTCTCTTAATCCCCCGTATTGGTTTTAAAAATCCCCATATCTGCCTGCTGGCACACGCATTGCTTTTTAAACCTCGACGCCTCGCGGCATGCGGGGCGGGAAAAGGAAGCCGCCGAACACATGGTCGCCGATCATCGCGCCACGCCTCCGGGCATCCACGCCACCGCGAGCCAGCGCTTGAGGGAACGGGTCGTCGAGCTGACCCGGCGCTTTCTGCGCGGGCGGCAGCCGGATTACATGAAGCGGCACTCCCACGCCCTGGACGACTACTTCGAGACGGCTTTCGAAAGCAGCATGATCGGCCCGCGCATGGAGATCAACAAGAACCCTTACGCCATCGTGGCGCTCGGCGGCTACGGCCGCGAAGAGCAGAGCATCCACTCGGATGTGGACCTGCTCTTTCTTTTCGCCAAGCGGGTCCCTCCCGACGCCGAAAACCTGATCCGTGAAATGATCTACCCGCTCTGGGACATCGGGATGGACGTGGGCTACGCGACCCGTTCGGTGAAGGAGTGTCTCTCCCTGGCCGCCGCGGATCTCAACATCCTGACCCCGCTGCTGGACGCCCGTTTCATCTGCGGCATGTCCATGCTTTTTTCCGACCTGATGGCGCAGCTGCGGGACAACGTCATCCGCAAGCGCCGGGACCGGCTCATGGACCAGTTGCTCGCGTCCACGCGCTCCCGGCACGCCCAGTTCGGCGACTCGGCCTATCTGCTGGAGCCCCACCTCAAGGAGGGGCAGGGCGGGCTGCGCGACTACCATGCGATGCTCTGGATGGCGCGGCTCGACACCGAGCTGCGACAGCCGCGGGACCTCGAGTACCTGGGGCTGCTGTCGCATTCCGAATACCAGCAGCTCTGGGCGGCGCTCGACTTCATCTGGACCGTCCGCAATCACCTGCACCACATCAGCGGCCGCAAGACCGATCGGCTGCACTTCGAGACCCAGATCCGGATCGCCGAAACCCTGAAGTACAGAGGCGAGGCCGGGCAGCAGCCGGTGGAGCGGTTCCTGGGGGCGCTGCACGGCCGCATGGAGGATGTGAAACGCCAGCACCTGCTGCTGCTGCACGAGTTCGGGCTGGAGAGCCGGGGACGGCGCCGCAAGCCGCACGCCCAAGACCCCGGTCGAGGGGATGGAGGTCGTCTCCTGGGGCATGCTGGGCTTCAGCGGGCCGGAGGCCGTTCTGAAACGCCCGGAGCTGCTGGTCCGGATCTTCGAGGAGAGCGCGCTGCTCAAGGCCCCTCTCAGCCCCGAGGCCAAGCGTCTGGTCGGAGAGTTCCTTTATCTGGTCGACGCGGACTACCGCTGCGCCCCTGAAATCGTGCGCGCCTTCGAGCGGATCCTGAAGGCCCCCGACGCGGACTTCAGCGTCCTGGACGACATGCACACGACCGGGTTCCTGGAGGCCTTCATCCCCGAGTTCCGCAGCGTCTCCAACCGGATCCAGTACGACGAGTACCACCTCTTCCCGGTGGACAAGCACCTGCTGCGCACCGTGCAGACGATCAAGCAGCTGGCCGCGGACGGGGGCGAACCCCTGTTCGCCCGCGTCTACCGGGAGCTGAAGGGCAAGGCCGTGCTGGCCTGGGCCGCGCTGCTGCACGACGTCGGCAAGGGCGATGTCGACGAGGACCACGCCGTGCGCGGGGCCGAGGTCGTGCGCCGGATCCTCGCGGAGAAGGGGCTCACCGCGGCGGAGGTCGAGACGGCCGCCTTTCTCGTGCGCGAGCACCTGTTCCTCATCAAGACCGCCACCCGCCGGGACATTCACGACGAGGAGACCGCGGTGGCCTGCGCCCGCCGCATCATGGACCCGGAGCGCCTGAAGATGCTCTACGTGCTGACGGTGGCCGACTCGGTCGCCACGGGGCCGGCCGCCTGGAACGACTGGACCTCGCACCTGCTGCGCGAGCTCTTCCTGAAGGTGCTGAACGTCCTGGAGCGGGGCGAGCTGGCGAGCGAGGAGGCGGTGGCCGTCGTCGAGCGCAAGCGCGCGGCCGTGCTGGCCGCGGCCCCATCCGATTCCGAGCGCCAGGCGCTGGAGGCCCTTTTCCCGGCCTTCCCGCCGCGCTACCTCCTCTCGGTCCCGGCCGACGGCATCCAGGCGCACATCCCACTTTACCGGCGGCTGGGCGAGCGGGAGTTCGTCTGGGACATTCAGCCCTCTGCCGAGGGCGGGACCCGGACCGTGACGATCTGCGCCAAGGACCGGCCCGGCCTGATCGCCAGCATGGCCGGGGTGTTCACGTTGAACCGCATCAACATCCTGAGCGTCCAGGTCTTCACGTGGCGCAACCGGGTGGCGCTGGACGTCTTCGAGGTCACCCCGCCGCCCGATGCCATCTTCGAGGAAGAGAAGTGGCGCCGGGCCGAGGACCACCTGGCGGCCGTGCTGTCGGGCGCGCTCGATCTGGCCGATGCCCTGAAGGCGCGCATGGACGGCAGCCGGGTGGTGCGGCCCAAGGGGGCCAAGCGCGCCCACCGCGTGCGGGTCGACAACGCGACTTCCAGTTTTTTCACCATCATCGAGGTGTTCACGTACGACTTCCCCGGACTGCTCTACCTCGTCGCCGCTGCCCTCTACCACTGCGGGCTGGACATTTCGGTGGCGAAGATCGCGACCAAGGTGGACCAGGTGGTGGACGTCTTCTACGTGCGCGACATCAACGGTCAGAAGGTGGACACGGCCGAGCGCGTGTCCGCCGTAAAGGAAGCGGTGCTCGCGTGCCTGCCCCGCCTGGAGTGAGGGCGCGCGCGGCCATATCTGCAGCAACGGGCGGAAAACAGGAGGAAGAACCCATGATGAAGAAAGTCGAAGCGATCATCAAACCCTTCAAGCTGGACGACGTCAAGGAGGCCTTGAACGGGATCGGCATCCAGGGCATGACCGTGTCCGAGGTGAAAGGGTACGGCCGGCAGAAGGGACACAAGGAGGTCTACCGGGGGGCCGAGTACGTCGTCGATTTCATCCCCAAGATCAAAATCGAAATCGTCGTCGCCGAGACCCTGCTCGAGCAGGTGGTCGCCAAGATCCGCGAGGCGGCCTACACCGGCAAGATCGGCGACGGCAAAATATTCGTCACCCCGGTCGAACAGGCCGTGCGCGTGCGCACCGGCGAGACGGGCACGGACGCGATTTAGCGGCGTGCTCCCGTTGGCCCGTTGGCCCGTGTCCCGGGACCACGGGCGCACGGGTCCACGGGCAGACGATCTTTTCGTGTCATGCGTCACCAACCCACATATCCCTGAAGGAGGACCTGCGATGAAACCGAAAGATGTGTTTGCGTTTGCAAAGGAAAACGGCGCCAAGATGCTGGACATGCGATTCATTGATCTGCCGGGGGTCTGGCAGCATTTCTCGGTCCCCATCAATCAGCTGGACGAGGGCAATTTCGAGGACGGATACGGCTTCGACGGGTCCAGCATCCGCGGCTGGCAGCCCATCAACGCGAGCGACATGCTGATCATCCCCGACCCGGCGACGGCGAGGATGGACCCCTTCTGCGCCGAACCGACGTTGAGCATGATCTGCGACATTGCCGACCCCCTTACCCGGGAGCCATACTCCCGCGACCCGCGCAACATCGCCAAGAAAGCCGAAGCCTACCTCAAGAGCACCGGGATCGGCGACACGGCGTTCATGGGCCCGGAGGCGGAGTTCTTCATCTTCGACGACATCCGCTACGACTCCAGGAGCAACGGCGCTTTCTACGAGATCGACTCGATCGAGGGCACGTGGAACACGGGTCGTGACGAAGGGTCGAACCTGGGCTACAAGCCGCGGCCGAAGGAGGGGTATTTCCCGGTGCCCCCCATGGACAAGTTCCAGGACCTGCGCACCGAGATGGTGCTCGTTCTGGAGAAGCTCGGCATCGAGATCGAGGCCCAGCACCACGAGGTGGCCACCGCCGGTCAGGCCGAGATCGACATGAAATTCCGCCCGCTCGTGCAGATGGCGGACCAGCTGATGTGGTTCAAATACGTTCTGAAAAACGTCGCCTACCGCAACAACCACACCGTGACGTTCATGCCCAAGCCCCTGTACGGCGACAACGGCTCGGGCATGCACACCCACTGCAGCATCTGGAAGGGCGGCAAGCCCCTGTTTGCCGGCGACAAGTATGCCGGGCTTTCCCAGATGGGGCTGCACGCCATCGGCGGCATCCTGAAGCACTGCAAGGCGCTGTGCGCCATCACCAACCCCACCACCAACTCCTACAAACGGCTGGTGCCCGGCTACGAGGCCCCGGTGAACCTGGCGTATTCGAGCCGCAACCGCAGCGCGGCCATCCGCATCCCGATGTACTCGACCTCGCCCAAGGCCAAGCGCATCGAGTTCCGGACCCCGGACCCGTCCTGCAACGGCTACCTGGCGTTCTCCGCCGTCCTCATGGCGGTTCTCGACGGCATTCAGAACAAGATCGACCCGGGCGACCCGCTCGACAAGAACATCTACGACCTGCCGCCCGAGGAACTCGCCAAGGTGCCCTCGGCGCCGGGCTCGCTGGAAGAAGCGTTGAACTGCCTGAAGGCCGACCACGAGTTCCTGATGAAGGGAGGCGTCTTCACTCAGGACGTGTTGGACATGTGGGCCGAGTACAAGACCGCCAACGAGATCGACCCCGTCCGGCTGCGCCCGCACCCGCACGAGTTCTTCCTGTACTACGACATTTAAGCGGTCTCCCGGGGGCCTCGCACGGGGTCCCCGGCCTCACCGCGGGCATGCGCCTCCATCCCCTCCCTCCAGGGGCGCATGCCCGTTTTTCCTGCTTTCAATCTCAGTCCCCTCATGTCGAAGCATAGATTCGACTCAGATTCGTATCCTGAGATGAGCGAGAAGCGACGGCTGCGACCGAAGCCCAAGATCAAGGCGCACGAGCCCCGTGGCGCGAGGCGTACGATGTGTACGCCGCAGCGGCAGCGGGGCGAAGTGCAACGCGGAGGTTGGGCTTCCGGCGCGGCCGTCAGCGATAGTGGCGGTAGTCGATGCCGTACTGTTGCGCCTTGTAGGCGAACTTGCGCACGGTGGTCTGGAGGATTTTGGCGGCGTTGGTGATGTTGCCCCGGGTGTTCTTGAGGGCGTCGATCAGCATTTCTTTTTCGAGGTTGGCCACGGCGTCCTCGAGCGAGAGGCCCGGCAGGGTGCCGGACTCCTTGCCGGTCTGCAGGGTGGGGGGCAGGTGGTAGCTGTGGATGACGCCCTCCTCGCAGACGAGCACGGCGCGCTCGATGCAGTTCTCCAGCTCGCGGACGTTCCCGGGCCAGTGGTACTGCATCAGCATGTCGATCGCCGGGGTCGAGAAGCGGCGGATGTCCTTGTGGTTCTCCTTGGCGTACTTCTCGAGGAAGTAGTCGGCCAGCAGCAGGATGTCCGTCTTGCGCTCGCGCAGGGGCGGCATGTAGATCGGGAAGACGTTCAGCCGGTAGTAGAGATCGCCCCGGAAGGTGCCGTCCTCGACCGCCTGCTCGAGGTTTTTGTTGGTGGCCGCGATGACGCGCACGTCGACCTTGATGGTGCGCTGGCCGCCGACGCGGTCGAACTCCCTCTCCTGCAGGATGCGCAGCAGGTTGGCCTGGACGTCGAGGTTGAGGGACCCGATCTCGTCGAGGAAGATCGTCCCGCGGTGCGCCAGCTCGAACTTGCCGATCTTCTGCTTGATGGCGCCGGTGAAGGACCCCTTCTCGTGGCCGAAGAGCTCGCTTTCGATCAGGTTGGACGGCAGCGCCGCGCAGTTGACCTTGACGAAGGGCGTCTGCGCGCGCTGGCTGTTGTAGTGGATGGAGTTGGCGACGAGCTCCTTGCCGGTGCCGCTCTCGCCGCGGATCAGCACGGTGGCGTTGCTGCGGCAGACCTGGGAGACCATCTGGTAGACTTCGCGCATCCGGTTGCTGCTGCCGATGATGTTGCCGATGCTGTACTTGCTTTTCAGCTCCGTCTGCAGGCGCCGGTTTTCGTCGCGCAGGCGCTCGTGCTCGACCCGGATGGTTTCGAGCTTGATGACGTGGCTGGCCACCATGGTGGCGATGACCGACAGCAGGCGGCGCCCGTCGTCGAGCGAGTAGGCGTCGTCGTAGGGCCTGTCCGCGCTGAGCGCCCCGATGACCTGGCTGCCCTTCTTGATCGGCACGCAGATGAACGAGAGCTCGCGGTCGGCGGTGCGCTTGCGGCTGGCGGTGCGGTCCAGGAAGCGCGGCTCCTCGCTGATGCGCGGGATCGCCACGGCCTTGCCGGTCTCGATGACCCGGCCGGTGACCCCCTCGCCCAGCTTGTAGGTGACGCGCTCCATCGCCGAGCGCGTGATCCCGTGGGCGACCTCGATGCGGATTTCGTTGCGCAGCGGGTCGAGCAGGGTGATGGTGCCGCGCACCATGTTCATCGAGCTGGAAAGGATGTCGAGGACCTTGTATAAAGACCGCTTGAGGTCCAGATGTTCGTTCAGGGCCTTGGTGATCTCGTAGAGCAGGGCGATATTTTCCGGGCGTTTGGCGGCTTTGGCGACAGCGTTGGTTTCCATGGGCTACAAAACTGCTCCTTGAATTCTGGATTATTACAATTTTGAATTCATATCACGTTCGCCCACGAATGCCAAACCCCATGGCGCGACGGGGACGCCTCGCATGATCCTGCACGTCGACATGGACGCCTTCTACGCCTCGGTCGAGCAGCTGGACACCCCGGCGCTGCGCGGGCGGTGCGTCATCGTGGGCGGGACCACCCACCGCGGGGTGGTGGCGGCGGCGAGCTACGAGTCCCGCCGCTTCGGCGTGCGCTCGGCCATGCCGATCGTCGAGGCCCGGCGGCTCTGCCCGCAGGGCGTGTTCGTCCGGCCGCGCATGGCACGGTACCAGGAGATCTCCCGCGCGGTCATGGAGCTGCTGCGGGAGGTCACCTCCCTGGTGGAGCCGGTGTCGATCGACGAGGCCTACCTGGACCTCGCCGGCACCGAGCGGCTGCACGGGCCGCCCGTCGAGCTCGCAGGCGCCCTCAAGGCCCGCATCCGCGAGCGCGTGCACCTGACCGCCTCGGTGGGGCTTGCCCCCAACCGCTTCCTGGCCAAGATCGCCTCGGATCACCGCAAGCCGGACGGGCTCACGGTGATTCTGCCCGAGCAGGTCCCCGCATTCATCGACCGGCTGCCGATCGGGAAGGTTCCCGGGGTCGGCCCCAAGACCGAGTCCAGGCTCGTCGCGCTCGGCATCACGTTTCTGGGGGATGTCCGACGGTTCCCGGCCCCGACCCTGGCGTCCATCCTGGGCGCTTACGGCGGACGGCTGCTCGAGCTGGCGCACGGCGTCGATCCCACCCCGGTCGCCCCGGGCTCGCCGGCCAAGAGCATGAGTTGCGAGTGCACGCTCGAGGAGGACACCCGCGATCGGAACCGGTTGAGGCGGATGCTGCTCGAACAGGCGGACGAAGTGGCGGCCGGGTTGCGCCGCGAAGGGGTCCAGGCCCGCACGGTCGTGCTCAAGATCAAGCACGCCGATTTCGAGCTCCGCACTCGCCGCGCGACCTTCGACCCGCCCACCCGGTCCTCGGAGGTGCTGTACCGCCACGCGCTGGAGCTGCTGGAGGCGGTCTCGCTCGCCAAGGCCGTGCGCCTGGTCGGCCTGGGCGCGACGGGCTTCACCCCGGCGGGGGTTCCGCGGCAGCAGGAGCTGTTCGCGGCCGAGGCGAGAGCCCAGGGGGGCTGGGAGACGGTGGACCGCACGGTCGAGCGGATCCGGGGACGGTTCGGCGAGGGGGTCATCTGCCGCGCGGCGTTGAAGGACGACGACTGAGCTGAAAACCAAAGGGAAAGCGACCTAAGGGACGTAAGGGACCAAAGGGGGAAGACGACGACGTTTTGGTGCCATCCCTTTGGTCTCTTTGGTCCCTTCTGTCCCTTGTTAACGCGCCAACGGGGAAACTATGTTACCTGCAGACTCAACCCGCAACATCATCCTGATCGGCATGCCGGGGGTCGGCAAGAGCACGGTCGGCGTGCTCCTGGCCAAGCGCCTGGGGTTTGCCTTCCTGGACACCGACATCCTGATCCAGGTGCGCGAAGGCCGCAGCCTGCAGGCCATTATCCAGGCCCACGGCGCAGAGGAGTTCTGCCGGATCGAGGAGCGGCACATCCTCGCGCTTGCGCTGCAGGCGCACGTCGTCGCGCCGGGCGGCAGCGTCGTCTACCGCCCGAAGGCCATGGCGCACCTGAAGGCCCGCGGGACCGCCATCCATCTGGAGCTCGACCTCGAGCACCTGAAGCAGCGGCTGGGCGACGTGGACGCCCGCGGGGTGGTCATCGCTCCCGGCCAGACGGTGGACACCCTGTACGCCGAACGCCGGCCTCTCTACCGCCGCTACGCGGACGTCATGGTCGCCACCGACGGGCTGACGCCCGACCAGGTCGTCGGGCGCATTCTTACGGCGCTGGCCCCGCCGCCCGGCTGATTGGATTGACCGCGGCGGCAGGCAGACTCCCGCATTCCCCTATATTGGGCATCTTTCCGCTTGACACACAATATGTGGTGTGAGATGCTTTGGCTTACCTCGGCATAAGCATATTCTGCGATATTCACCCGTCCGGTGAACCGGGAGAAACCTCACTCATCCGCACCGATCAGCGAGTTGCGCACAGGGAGTCATTCATGGACGACAAGGAAAAATTTCTCATCACCAGCGAGGGCCGTTTCGACGCGGGCACGGTCAACTGGGACGACCCGCTCTTTACCGATCTGCTCATCAGGAGCCAGTCGATCAACACCGACCAGGCGCGGGGCATCGGCCGGTTCGTGCGCGAGGCGATCGCCCGGATGGAGGTCCAGGCCATCCCCGTTTCGGTCATCGAAAAACTGATAGAGGACAAACTCATGGAATACGGGTTGACCAAGCCGGCCCCGGTGAAACTGGACAAGGCCCTGTTCGCGAAAAACGCGCTCGCGCTGTCCGAAAATGCGCTGACCGTTCTGAAACGACGCTACCTGAAGAAGGACAGCCAGGGCAAGCTCATCGAAACCCCGGAAAAAATGTTTCGGCGGGTGGCGCAGCACATCGCCAAGGCCGAGAAGAACTACGGCGCCGACGATGCCCGCGTGAAGGACGTCGAAGACGCCTTTTACAGCCTCATGACCCAGTTCGTCTTTCTGCCCAACTCCCCCACGCTGATGAACGCCGGCCGGCGCCTGGGCCAGCTTGCGGCCTGCTTCGTGCTGCCGGTCGAAGACACGATGGAGGGGATCTTCGGTGCGCTGCGCAACGCCGCCATGATCCACAAGTCCGGCGGCGGCACGGGGTTTTCCTTCTCCCGGCTGAGACCCAAGAACAGCAACGTCGGCACCACCGGCGGGGTGGCCTCCGGCCCCGTATCCTTCATGAAGATCTTCAACACCGCCACCGAGCAGGTCAAGCAGGGCGGCACCCGCCGCGGCGCCAACATGGCCATCCTGCGGGTGGACCACCCGGACATCATGGAGTTCATCACCTGCAAGAGCAGCGGCCGGGACCTCAACAACTTCAACATCTCGGTCGGCGTGACCGACGCCTTCATGCAGGCCGCCGCCGCCGGGCAGGACTACGACCTGCTGGACCCGCGCGACCGGAAGGCCGTCGGCCGGCTCAACGCCGCCGAGGTCTACGAGGCGCTGGTCGCCCAGGCCTGGAAGACCGGGGACCCCGGGATCGTCTTTCTCGACCGCATGAACGCGGACAACCCCACCCCTGCGCTGGGGGAGATCGAGTCCACCAACCCGTGCGGCGAGCAGCCGCTGCTGCCGCTGGAGGCCTGCAACCTGGGGTCCATCAACCTCGCCAAGTTCGTGGTCTCCAGCGACAGGGGCCCGGTGATCGATTACGCGGCGCTGAAGGACGCCATTGCCTGGTCGGTGCGGTTCCTCGACAACACCATCGACATGTCGCGCTACCCGCTGGACGAGATCACGGCCATGGTGCGCGGCAACCGCAAGATCGGCCTGGGCGTCATGGGGTTTGCCGACATGCTCTACCAGCTCGGCATTCCCTACAACTCGGAGGAGGCCCTGCAGGCCGCCGGCGAGACCATGCGCTTCATCCAGGAGGCCTCCCACGAGACCTCGCAGGCGCTGGCCGAGGAGCGCGGGACGTTCGCGAACTGGGACCGCAGCATCTTCAAAGATAAAGACACCAAGCTGCGCAACGCGACGACCACCACCATCGCCCCCACCGGGACGCTGAGCATCATCGCGGGTTGCTCGAGCGGCATCGAGCCGCTCTTCGCGCTGAGCTTCGTGCGCACGGTCATGGACAACGACAAGCTCATGGAGGTCAACCCGGTTTTCGAGCGCGTGGCGCGCGAGCGGGGCTTCTACTCGCAGGAGCTCATGGACGAGGTGGCGCGCCAGGGCAGCATCCATGCGATCGAGACGATCCCGGAGGACGTCCGCCGCGTCTTCGTGACCGCGCACGATGTCGCCTCCGAGTGGCACATCCGCATGCAGGCGGCCTTCCAGCAGTTCACGGACAACGCGGTCTCCAAGACCGTGAACCTGCCGCGCGACGCCACGGTCGGGGACGTGCGCAAGGTCTACGATCTGGCCTTCCAGCTGAGCTGCAAGGGCGTCACGATCTACCGCGACGGCAGCAAGGAAAACCAGGTGCTCTCCTTCGGCCAGAAGAAGGAGGAGGACGAGCGGCTGATGGGGGCCGTGCTCGACCGCCCCGAGACCCTGGCCGGCTTCACCACCAAGATCAAGACCGGCTACGGCCACCTCTACGTCACGGTGACCGAGTTCGAGGGCAAGCCCTTCGAGGTCTTCGCCACCATCGGGAAGTCCGGCCGCTCCACCACTGCCAAGACCGAGGCCATCGGGCGGCTCGTGTCGCTCGCGCTGCGGGCCGGGGTCACCGTGGACAAGATCGTGGACCAGCTCAAGGGCATCGGCGGGGAGCACCCCATCTTCCAGGACGGGGGGCTCGTTCTCTCGATCCCCGACGCGATCTCGCGCGTGCTGGAGAAGCGCTACCTGGTCGGCGAGAACGCCGCCCGCTACCGCAAGACCGAGCACAGCCTGCTGGGGGAGAAATGCCCGGAGTGCGGGCAGGTGGTGAGCTTCGAGGAGGGGTGCATGATCTGCCACTTTTGCGGCTTCAACAAGTGCGGCTGATCGGCTGCGCTGAAGGCCCGATTCCGGCGTTGCGCTGCATCCCGCGGTCGCTGCGGCGTACGAAGAGTACGCCTCGCGCCGCGGAATTTGCGCGCCTTGGACTCGGGCCTTGATCGCAGCCCGATTTGATTGTGCCCTACGGCTGAAGGTCTATGGTGGCGTTGCGCGGCATCCCGCGGTCGCTGCGGCGTACGAAGCGTACGCCTCGCGCCGCGGAATTTGCGCGCCTTGGCCTCGGGCCTTGATCGCAGCCGATTAAGAACGGCTATGGTCTGAGACTGGAACCCCGCACGGCTCGGGTCAGCATAACCCTCTCCCCTTGCGGGAGAGGGCCGGGTGAGGGGGCTCGATTCGCCCCTGCCCCGATCAGCCCGATTTCCGCGCCTTCCGGGCGGGGGGCGACCCCTTCAGGCACTGCCGGCAGATCCCGTCCACCCGCACCTCCACCGCCTGGATTTCCCCGGCAAAGGAACGCTGAACCCCGCGCAGGTCTATCTTGAGGCTTCCCGGCTGCAGGCACTGCAGCGCCCCGCAGCTGCGGCAGCGGAAATGCGGGTGCGCCGGGTGGTTCTCGTTCGGCGCCAAACCGTACGCGAACGAGCGGCGGCCGCCGCTGATGCGTTCGACCACGCCCTTCTCGACCAGGAGATCCAGGATCCGGTACACCGTCACCCGATTCAGCCCGGTCGCCCGGTTCGCGGTTGCAAATACCTCCTGCGCCGACAGCGGGCCCTCCCCGGCGCCGATCGTCTCGAGGACCCCCACCCGGTTCGGCGTCGAATCGAGTCCCGCCTTCTCTAAAATCTGAACGTAGTTGCAGGCCGTGCACATCGGGCACCTCAGCAGTTGGGGGCGGCGGCCGGAGACGGCGCGGCGCGGGGTCTGCGCGCAAAAACGGCCTCCAGGAGCCGGGCGCTCACAAACCCGAGCCCGGCCACCAGGATGATCGACGCCCCGGACGTCAGGTTCAGAGCATAAGCGACCCAGAGCCCGACCAGGGTGAAGACCACGCCCAGGACGATGGAGCCGGCCATCATCGTCACGAGCGACCGGCAGTGCCGTTCCACGATGAACGGCGGGATCGTCAGGAGGGCGATGACGAGGATGAGCCCGACCACCTGGATGACCATGACGACGGCCACTGCCACCGTCGCCATCAGGAGGAAATAGAGCGGGAGTCACGGGCACGCCGCGGATGCGCGCGAACTCCTCGTCGTAAGACATCGCCAGGAAGGGCTGGTACAGGGCGGCGACGACCCCGACGATCCCGACCGTCAGCGCCAGCATCCCCCAAACCTCCGCGGGCGGTACGGTCAGGATGCTGCCGAAGAGAAAGCTCATGAGGTTGACGTTGTATCCGGGGGTCAGGTCCGTCAGGATGATCCCGGCCGCCATGCCGAGCGCCCAGATGACGCCGATCACGGTGTCGGCGCGGTGCCGGTCCCTCAGCGACACGGCGGCCATCACCCAGCTGATTCCCACCGAGAAGCCGAGCGTGGTCGGCAGGAAGGGCCACCCCATGAAGAAGGCCAGGCCGATGCCGCCGTAGGCCGCGTGGGCGATGCCGCCCGAGATGAAGACGATCCGGTTCACGACCACGAGCGTGCCGATGATGCCGCAGACGACGCTGGCGAGTATCCCGGCCAGGACCGCGTTGCGCATGAACTCGAACTGCAGCGCTTCAATCATGGCCGACGTCCCCGTGGCGGCGCAGCACCCGGTGGGGCACCCCGTGGGAGACGAGCTCCACCGGGCAGCTCTCGTCATGCGCGCAGCGGTACATCATGTCGATCATGTCCGCGGTCACCTCGGCCTTGTCGTGGTAGTGCAGGCTCTGGTTGACGCAGGCCACCGAGTTCGCGAACCCGGAGACCACCATCAGGTCGTGGCTCACGACCAGGATGGTGATCGAGCGGTTGAGCTCCTTGAGCAGGCGGTGGAACTCGCCCTGCCCCTTCGCGTCGATGCTGGCCGTCGGTTCGTCCAGGAAGAGGATGTCGGGCTCTCCCGCCAGGGCACGCGCCACCATGACGCGCTGCTTCTGCCCGCCCGAAAGCGCGCCGATGCGCCGGTCCCGGAGATCGGCCATCTCGACGCGGTCGAGCATTTCGGCGGCCCGCGCGCGATCCGAGGCCGTGTGCCGCAGCAGGCTGCGGCCGGGCCGCAGCCTGCCCATCAGCACGACGTCGAGCACCGAGACCGGGAACCGCGTGTTGATGTGGACGTCCTGCGGGACGTAGCCGATGCGGTGGGACACCGCCTGCGGCGGGCGGTCGAAGATCCGGATGGACCCGCTCGCGGGTGTCAGCAGCCCCAGCATCAGCTTGAGCAGGGTCGTCTTGCCCCCGCCGTTCGGCCCGATCACCGCGAGGAAATCGCCTTCGCGGACGATGAGATCCACCTCGTTCAGCACGGGCACGCCGTTGTACCGAAAGCAGAGGGTGCGGATGTCGATGACGGTCGGGCGCATGCGGGGCCTACTTCAGCGCGGAGCGGAGCCGCTGGGACGTGGCGCGGAGGTTTTCCGGCCAGTTTTCGGCCAGGTCGTCGGCTGCGATCACCTGCCCTCCGATTTCGCGCGCCACCAGCTCGGCCGTTTTCGTCGAGAACTGCGGCTGGACGAAAACGGCCGTGATGCCGCGCGACCGGGCCCTCTGAATTAGATTCTGCAGCTGGGCGGGCTTGGGGTCCTTGCCCTCGACTTCGATCGGGATCTGCTCCAGCCCATACGCGTCGGCGAAATACCCCCAGGCCGGGTGCAGGACGATGAACCGGGTGCCCCGCCGGTCGGCGAACACGGTTTTCAGCTCGGCGTCGAGCGCCTCGACCTGCTGCAGGAACCGGGCGCAGCGCTCCTCGTACGCCGCTCGGTTGCCGGGGTCGGCGGCCGCAAGCGCCTGCAGGATGTTTCCGGAGAGCGTCTTCACGAGCGGCGGGCTGAGCCAGATGTGCGGGTCCGGCTCCCCGGCCCCGTGGCGGTGACCCCCGGCCGCTGCCATCGGGCGCTTCGGTATCCCCTCGTCCGTGCGGACGACCATGAGTCTGGGGCTGGCCGAGCGCAGGCGCTTGAGCCAGGCGCGTTCGAAATCGACCCCGATGGCGAGATAGAGCGCGCTTGCGGCGAGCTCGGTCATTTGCCGCGGCTTGGGCTCGTAGCTGTGGGGGTCGGCGCCCGGGGGAACCATGACCGTGACCCGTACGGCATCGCCGCCGATCCGTTCCACGAAGTACTTCTGCGGCAGGATGCTGACGGCGACGGCAAGCGGTTCCGCGGCCAGGCATCCGGCCGCGAGTCCGAGCACCAACGGCAGCACGGCCGCATATCGAATTCGGGTTCTCATGCCTATCCCTCTGCTTTCCTGGTGTGGGAGAGGCGTCCCGCCTCGATGGTCGCGGCAAGATGCCGCTCCCACAGTTCATTTCGAACCCATTCCAGGGGAATCGCTTCTCATGCAACTTAGTTGCATCGTCGGGCCTTGTCAACCGCGGCGGGGCGTTTGGGGGGGTGATCCTCGGAGGGCGTCAGGGGGGAGCGGACCGGCGGCGGGGCGCGCGCCGTGTTCGCGCGGCCCCGCCGGCCAATCTCACGGCTTCAGGAGCTGCATCCCGTCGCGGGTGTCCTTGACCGTGTAGCCGTGCGACTGGATCGCGTCGCGCAGCCGGTCGGACTCGGCCCAGTTGCGCTCGGCGCGGGCCTTGACGCGGGCGGCGACCAGATCCCTCACGACGGCCGGCAGCTCTTCGGACGCGCCCAGCCGGTCGAGGTCCAGGCCGAGGACCCGGTCGAAGTCCAGGACGGTCGCCTGCTTCTCGGCGGCCGGCAGCTCGCTCTTGAGGAGCTCCTGCACCACGGCCATTGCGCGCGGCAGGTTGAGGTCGTCGTTGACCGCCTCCAGGAACTTGGCCTGGAGCTCCGGGTGCACGCGGCCGGCCGCGGGGCCCGCCGTCGGGGCGAGGTCGCGCACCTGGTTGTGCAGGTGCTCCAGTCCGTTGCGCGCGCCCTGGATCGACTCCTCGCTGTACTCCATCGGCTTGCGGTAGTGCGAGAGGAAGCTCGCGAAGCGGTAGGCCAGCGGCGGGATGCCGCGCTTCACGAGCGCGTTTTCGAGCGTGAGAAAATTCTCCTCGCTCTTGGCCATCTTCTTGCCGCCCTGGATGTTGAGGAACGCCCCGTGCATCCAGACGTTGAAGAACTTGCGGCCGGTGGCCGCCTCGGACTGCGCGATCTCGTTGGTGTGGTGGATGTCCACGTGGTCGGCGCCGCCGCAGTGGATGTCGAGCTGGTCGCCGAGATACATCATGCTCATGGCGGAGCACTCGATGTGCCAGCCCGGGAACCCGACCCCCCAGGGGGAGGCCCACTCCATCTGGCGCCGGGAGCCCGTCGGGGAGAGCTTCCACAGCGCGAAGTCCGTGGCGTTGCGCTTCGCGGCGTTCTTCTCGACGCGGGCGCCCTCCTGCAGCGCATCGAGGTTCTGGTTGGACAGTTTGGCGTAATCCGGAACCTTGGAGGTGTCGAAGTAGACCCCGTCGCCGGTCGCGTAGGTGTAGCCCTTCTCCTCGAGGGTGCGGATGAGGGCGATCTGCTCGGGGATGGTGTCGGTCGCCTTGCACCAGACGGTCGGCTCCAGGATGTTCAGGCGCCGGATGTCCTCCTGGAAGGCCCGCGTGTAGAAGGCGGCGATGTCCCAGGCGGTCTTGCCCTCGCGCTGGGCGCCCTTTTCCATCTTGTCCTCGCCCATGTCGCGGTCCCCGGTCAGGTGCCCCACGTCGGTGATGTTCATGACGTGGCGGACCCGGAGGCCGTTGTAGGCGAGCACGCGCTTGAGGACGTCCTCGAAGAGATAGGTGCGCAGGTTGCCGATGTGGGCGTAGTTGTAGACGGTCGGGCCGCAGGTGTAGAGCCCGACCTCCCCCGGTCGGATGGGGACGAAGTCTTCCTTGCGGCGCGTGAGGGTGTTGTACAGGGTGAGCGTCATTCAGGCCTCCTCGGTCGGTGGCCCGGATGTGTACCACACCCGGCGGGAGCGCTCAACCGCGCGCTTAGAGGCCTTTGTCCATAAATACCATCACGAATGACGCCCCAACGCCACCCTCTCCCTGCCCTCCCCCTGAGGGGGAGGGTTAGGGTGGGGGTAACGCGACGCATGGGGCTGTATTTATGAAACGATGTACTTAGCAAGCGGCAGCTATTTCACCACCCCGCAGGCGACCCGTGGGCCGCCGCCGCCGAGCGGCTCGGGCTGATCGGCGTAGTTGTCCCCACCCGCGTGCACCATCAGGCTGCGGCCTTTCACGTCCGCCGGCTTCAGCCGCGGTGCCAGCACCGGCAGGGTGCTGCGACCGGCGGCATCCGCGAACAGCGGCGGCAGGTCGCCCAGGTGCCCGTCCGCGTAGGGGCCGAGGTGCTTGCCGGTCTTGCCCGGGTCGAAATGCCCGCCCGCGCCGAGCGCCGGTACGGCTTTGCCGGACTGGTCCTTGGGTTCGCAGCTGGGGTGCTCGTGCACGTGGAAGCCGTGCAAGCCGGGGGTGAGCCCGGTCAGGTTCGGGGTAAAGAGCGTGCCGTACGGGGTGGCGGTCACGGTGACCGTCCCGATCACGGCGCCGGTCCCGGCGGCGTCGGCCGCGCGCATCTCGACCACCATCGGGTCGGCGGCGAGCGCCGCCACGGGGAACAGGACTGCAGCAAGGATTAGAACAGCGGTTTTCATGAGACCTCCCTCCTTTGCGAGTGTTGCATGATGTGTCGGAGGATAATGCAGGTCCGCTGAAAGAAAAGTTCGAGCGATCGCACCACGACCGATGTCGGTCTGCCGATGAAAACTTCGTACCGGGCCGTCAGCCAAGGCGCGCAAGCCGGGCCGAGTGAGGCGTACTCATAGTACGCCGCAGCGAGCGCACGGCGCCGCGCAACGCCGGATCACGGCCCGATACGAAGTTTTTATAGTTTGCCCTTCTTGAGGATGGCCACGAGCAGCCACACCCCCATGAGGGCGGCGGCCAGGAAGCCGATGATGCCGATCAGGGAGATGCCGTAGAACAGGGGCGGGGTCTTGGAGATCACGATCAGCGCCGAGCCGACCACCAGGGCCGCGATGATGATGGCAAACGAGATGCGGTTGCTGATCCGGTCGTGGGTCGCCAGCATCTTGTCCAGGCCCTCGTGCCGCAGCGCAATCCCGAGCTTCTGCTGGCGCAGCTGGCCGGCGAGGTCGAGGAGGTCCTTGGGGAACTGGTGCAGGAACTGGAGCAGCCGCACCACGAGATCGCCCGCGTCCTCGGCCACGCGCTGGGGCTTGAACCGCTCGGCCATCACCTGCTCGATGAAGGGGGCTGCCCGCGCGACCATGTCGAAGGCCGGGTCGAGCATCCGGCCGACGGCCTCCACCGTGCTGATGGACTTGAGCATCAGGAAGATGTCGGGCGGCATCCGCAGCCGGAACCGGGTGGCGATGTCCAGCAGGTCGCGCAGCAGGCGTCCGACTTCGATCTCGCCGAGCGGCCGGTAGAGGTGCCGGCCCATGAAATCGGCGAGCTCGCGCTCCAGCTCCCGCAGGTCCGGCGGGTGGTCCCACTGGGTCAGCTGCAGCAGCACCTGGGCCGCCCGGGACTCGTTGCGTCGCACGACCGCGTCCACGAGCTCGGCGAACCGCTCGCGCGTCTGACGGTCCACCACGCCCACCATGCCGAAGTCCACGAGGCAGATCACGTCGCCGGGCAGGGCGAAGATGTTGCCCGGGTGCGGGTCCGCGTGAAAGAACCCGTGCCGGAAGACCTGCTTCAGGACGATGTCCGCGCCGCGCGCGCACAGGACGCTCCGGTCGCGGCCGGCCGCATCGAGCAGGTCGATGCTCGAGATCTTGATCCCCTCGACGTACTCGGTCGTGAGCACGGCCGCGGTGCTGAGCTCCCGGTAGACCGCGGGGATGTAGAGGGTGGGGTCGTCGAGGAAGCCTTGGGCGATGCGCTCGATGTTGGTCGCCTCGATGCAGAAGTCGAGCTCCTTTTCCAGGGTGCGGGCGAACTCCTCGACGATCTTGACCGGCCGGTGGAGGGCGAGCTCCTCCACGTGGCGTTCGGCCAGGGTCGCCAGGTGGAGCATGATCTCGAGGTCCACCTCGACGATCGCGCGGATGCCCGGCCGGCGCACCTTGACGGCGACTTCCTCGCCGCTTTTCAGCCGCGCGCGGTGCACCTGGGCGATGGAGGCGGAGGCGACCGGGTCGGCGCCGATCTGCTCGAAGAGCTCCGCGACCGGGGCGCGCAGCTCCTGTTGGAGGATGGCCTCCGTTTCGGCGAAGGGGAAGGAGGGGACGCTGTCCTGGAGCTTGGCGAGCTCGTCGATGAACTCGAGCGGGATCAGGTCGGGGCGGGTCGACAGCACCTGCCCCATCTTGATGTAGGTCGGCCCGAGCTCCTCGATCGCCATGCGCACGCGCTGCGGCCGCGTGAGCCGCTCTTCGCGCGGCGCGCGCCTGCGGGTGATCAGCTGCAGCCCGACCTCCAGGTACTGGTCGATCCGCAGCGCGTCCACGAGCTCGCCGAACCCGTGCTTCAGCAGGACCGTCAGGATGTGACGGTAGCGGTTGAGGTGCCGGTAGGTCCGGCTGATGACCCCGATTTTGCGGATGCTCAGCATGTGCGCCCGGGGCCGGCGGCCCGGCCCCTCAGGCGGCGGGCTTCCGGGCCCGCGGCGCGGTCTTCGGCTTGGTCGCCGCTTTGGGGCGGGCGGCTTTCCGCGGGGCCTTGGCAGCCTTGAGCTCCCTCTTGAGGCTGCGAATTTCGTCCCAGAGATCCTTGACGTCCGCCCGGGTGGCGATGTCGGCCTTTTTCAGCACGTCCCTCACGACCTGGCCGACCATGCCCTCCATCTTCTCCTGGGTCTTTTCATAGCTTTCCTTGAGGCCCTTCAGAACGCGCTGGGCCTCGGAGTCGGAGAGCTCGGCCTTGCGGATCATCTCTTTGCCCGCGGTCTCGACTTCCGTCCAGGTCTTGACGGCCAGGCCGACGCCGGTGATCAGGGCCTTCTTCAGCTGGTCGATCATGGTGGTGTTCCCTTTCATCGTTCGCCCTCCTTTTTGCGGGCCGCGCGCCGCGGCTCACTTCAGCTTGCCCAGCACCGCGCTCGCGATGGTGTTCTTCTGGATTTCCTTGGTGCCCTCGTAGATTTCGGTGATCTTGGCGTCCCGGTAGAAGCGTTCGACCTCGTACTCGGTCATGTAGCCGTAGCCGCCCAGCAGCTGGATGGCCTCGTCGGCCACCTCGACCGCCGTGCGCGCGGCGTACATCTTGGCCATCGAGGTCAGCTTCGGGTCGATGCGCCCCTGGTCGTAGTTCCAGGCGGCCTTGTAGGTCATCAGGCGCGCGAGCTCGATCTTGGTCGCCATGTCGGCCAGCTTGTGCTGGGTCACCTGGAAGTCGGCGATGCGCCGGCCGAACTGGCGGCGCTCCTTGACGTAGGCCAGCGCGCGGTCGAAGGCGCCCTGCGCGATCCCGAGCGCCTGGGCGGCCACCAGGATGCGGCTCTCGTCGAAGAACTCGAGCACCTGGTAGAACCCGCGGCCCTCGGGCCCGATGAGGTTGGTCGCGGGCACGCGCACGTCCTTGTAGCTGACCTCGGCCGTCGCCATCATGTGAATGCCCATCTTCGCGCCCACGTCCGCGGTGCGCAGCCCCGGGCGGTCGGCTTCCACCAGGATCATGCTGATCCCCCGATACGAGGGCTGGCTTGCCGGGTCGGTCTGGCAGAGCGTGCAGTAGAACCCCGCCAGCCCGCCGTTGGTGATGAAGGTCTTGGTGCCGTTGATGACCCACTCGTCGCCCTGGCGCACGGCGGTCGTCTCGAGCGAGGTGATGTCCGAGCCGTGCCCCGGCTCGGTGAACGCGCCGCCCGAGAGCATGCGCCCCTCGGCCACCGGGGGCAGGAACGTGCGCTTGAGCTCCTCGCTGCCGAAGCGCAGGACGCACTCGGCGGCGAAGCTCGCCAGGACGACGGCGCTGCCGATGCCGGAGTCGCGTGCGCAGAGCTCCTCGGCGATCAGGATGTTCTCGAGCACCCCCAGCCCCTGGCCCGAGTAGGCCTCGGGGTAGTGCACCCCCACGAAGCCCAGCTCCGCCGCCTTCTTCCAGATCGCCCTGGGGAACTCGTGCTTGCGGTCGAGCTCGAGCGCCAGCTCCCGGTCGAACTCTCCCTTGGCGAACTCCCGCGCTGCCTTCTGGATCTCCTTCTGTGCCTTGCCGAGTTCAAAATCCATGGACCCCCCTTGCGTTTTGTCCAATGGTTGAGAACACCCCTGCCTGCCGGTGCGTAACACAGCCACACACCCATTTCAAGATGCTGGCAACCGGGAGCCCAAAAAATTGCCAGCATTTTAGAGGGATACAGAAGGGGACGACAACGGCCATCGACCCGAAGAGATCGATACTCCCCGGCGGGCCCCGCACGATGCCGGCGCTTGACTGGTGGCTCAAACTGGCCTAATCATGGCCCATGCCCGACCAGTCCTGGCGGGCCGTCACCTCATTTACACCAAAGGAATTTCAGCATGGCGTTTTCGATTGCTCTGGCCGGCAAGGGCGGCACCGGGAAGACCACCCTGGCCGGCCTGCTCGTCAAGTACCTGCTCCACCACCACAAGCAGCCCGTGCTCGCGGTCGACGCCGACAGCAACTCCAACCTGAACGAGGTGCTCGGGGTCGCCGTCTGCGACACGCTCGGCAACGCCCGCGAGGAGATGAAAAAGGGCCAGGTCCCCTCGGGCATGACCAAGGACGTCTTCATGTCCATGAAGCTCGAGCAGGCCGTGGCGGAATCCGAGGGGTTCGACCTCATCAGCATGGGCCGTCCGGAGGGGTCCGGCTGCTACTGCGCGGCCAACTCGCTGCTGACCGGGTTTCTCGAAAAGCTCGTGGGCAACTACCCCTATATCGTCATGGACAACGAGGCCGGCATGGAGCACGTCAGCCGGCTGACCACCAAGAACGTGGACGTCCTGCTGCTGGTCTCGGACCCGTCCCGGCGGGGGCTGCAGGCGGCGCTGCGCATCGACGCGCTGGCCCGCGAGCTCAACATCGGGGTGGGGAAGAGCCGGCTCGTCATCAACCAGGCCAAGGAGCCGCCTTCGCGCGAGACGCTCGATCTCATCGCCCAGGCGGGGGTCGAGCTGGCCGGCACCGTGCCCGAAGACCCGACGGTGTACGACTACGATTCCCGCGGCATCCCGACCATGCGGATGCCCGCGGACACCCCCTGCGTGCGTGCGGCGTTTGCGATTTTCGACACGATCGTTCCGTAGGTTCCTGAAGTCAGGGCGGAGCTCCTGAGCCGCCGTCGAAGGGATACGCCATGAAACGAACCGGCTTTCTCTATGACGAACGCTACCTGCTCCACAAAACCGGCCCCTACCACCCGGAGGTCCCCGGGCGGCTGCTCGCGATCCGCGAGGGGATCGAGCAGGGGGGGCTGCTCGAGCACCTGATCCCGGTCCAGGCGGTGCCGGCCGCCCTCGAGTGGATTCACGCCGTCCACACGCCCGAGTACGTCAAGCGCTTCGAGGCGGCCTGTCGCGACGGCAAGCAGACGCTCGACTCCCCGGACAACCAGATGTGCGCCCAGACCTACGAGGTGGCGCTGCTGGCCGTCGGCGGGATCCTGGAGGCCTGCCGTGAGATCATGCTGGGCCGCCTGGACAACGCCTTCTGCGCCGTCCGCCCGCCCGGCCACCACGCCGAGGTCAGCCGCGCGATGGGGTTTTGCTACTTCAACAACGTGGCGGTCGCGGCACGCTTCCTCCAGAAGCAGTTCGGCGTCGGGCGGGTGGGGATCGTGGACTTCGACGTGCACCACGGCAACGGCACCCAGCACATTTTCGACGACGACCCGAGCGTCTACTACTACAGCATCCACCAGCACCCGTCGTTCGCATACCCCGGGACCGGCCGCGAGTTCGAGTACGGCCGCGGGAAGGGGTACGGGTTCACCAAGAACTCCCCGGTGCTGCCCGGGCAGGGGGACGAGGACTACAAGCGGCTGCTCGAGCGCGACCTCTTCCCGGCCTTCGACCAGTTCCACCCGGAGGTGATCATCGTGTCGGCCGGCTTCGACGGCCATCGCGACGACGACATGTCCGACACCAAGGTGTCCACCGAGTTCTACACGTGGATGATGCGACAGCTGGTCGGGATGGCCGACCGGACCGCCAAGGGGCGCATCGTGTCCGTGCTCGAGGGCGGGTATTGCCTGAAGCGGCTGCCGGAGCTGGCCCGCAACCACGTGCAGGTCCTGTTGAACGGCTGAGGGATTAAACCTTTTCGCGAGTCAGGGGGTACCTATGTTTGTCAGCAGATCGATGACCCGCCGGGTCGTCACCGTCGGTCCGGAAACCTCGGTCTTCGAGGCCCAGGAGCTGATGGCGAAGAACCGGGTCCGCCACCTCCCGGTGGTCGAGGATGTGGACAAGTTGATCGGGATCGTCAGCGACCGGGACATCCGCAGCGCGTTGCCCTTTCACTCCTTCAAGGACGGGATCAGCCCGGAGGAGAGGGGCAAACTCGAGGGCCTCCGGGTCAAGGACATCATGACGCGCAAGGTGTTCACCATTTCGCCGGGCTACACCATCCAGGACGCGCTGCTGATGATCCAGAACTCGAAGGTGGGCGCCCTGCCGGTGGTCGACGACGAGGGGCGGCTGAAGGGCATCCTGTCGGTGCGCGACCTGCTGCGGGCGTTCATCAACGTGCTGGGGATCGGGCAGCCCGGCACGCTGCTGTGCATCCTGGTCGAGGAGAAGGTCGGCCAGCTGAAGCGCATCGTGGACGCGATCACGGAGATGGGCATCTCCTTCGGCAGCGTCCTGGTGGCGCGGTACTGGGAAGAGGACAAGCGCGCGGTCTTCCCCTACCTGCTCACCCAGAACGTGGCGCACGTGAAGAGGCGCCTGCAGGAGATGGGCTACACGTTGATCGACCCGATGCAGTGGTACATGGACCAGCCCCCGGACGAGAACGAGCGGACGGGCGACCCCAGGCCGTAGGCCCCCGATGAGCTGCCCTTACGCGCAGCTGCACATCTACCAGCTGGACGGGCGGCTGGATTCGCGCGCAGCCATCCCGGACGCGCGCTTCCTGGGACACTGGCCGGAGGGCGACACCTCCTGCCTCTTTTTCTCCGCGTGCGCGGACGAGGCGGTCGCAGGCCTGCTGCGGGCCTACCCGCACCTGCGGCTGGCCGATCGCACCTGCATGCCCTACGAGCAGTGGCAGGGCGCCATCGCCGCGGACGAACGCGTCGGGCCGTTCCGCATCGTCCCCGCCTGGGACCCCTCCGCCGCCCGCGCCGCGGCCGACCCGCTGACCCTGGTGATCGATCCCGGGGTCGTCTTCGGGGCCGGCAACCACCCCACCACGCGGGATTGCCTGCTGGCGATCGACCGGGTGGCTGCCGAGGGGCACTTTCGCACCGCGCTGGACCTCGGCACGGGGACCGGCATCCTGGCGCTCGCGGCGGCCCGTCGCCTGGGCGCCCGGGTCGCGGCCGTGGAGCTGAACCCGGCCGCCGTGCGGACGGCCGCCCGCAACGTCGCCCGCAACCGTCTCGCCGACCGAGTGCTCGTGCTGCAGGGCCGGGCCGAGGACCTGGTCGACGAGCGTTCGGAGCTCATCGTGGCCAACATCCAGGCAGCCGTCCTGCACCGGGTGATGGCGGCCCCCGGGTTCGCAGCGAAGCGGGCGGTCATCCTGTCGGGCGTCACGACCGGCGAGGCCGAAGGCGTCCGGCGCCGATTGGCGGCCTTCGGCGTCCCCATCCGCCAGGAGTGGACCCGCGACGGGACCTGGCACACGTTCCTGGCAGCGCGCTAACCCACTCTGGAAATTTCCTCGCAGACCATGGACACTCTCATCTCCCGCGCCGTCACCGACCTGAAGAACGCCCGCAACGCCGCCGCCCTGACCGGGGCCGGGATCTCCATCGAAAGCGGCATCCCGCCTTTCCGCGGTGCGGGGGGGCTCTGGGAGCGGTTCGACCCGATGGAAATCGCGCACATCGACGCCTTCGTCGCCGACCCGGCGCTGGTCTGGCGCGTGCTGGTCAGGGAGCTGAAGGAGGTGATCGACCGGGCCCTGCCCAACGACGGCCACAAGGGGCTGGCGCGCCTGGAGCGCATGGGGATCCTCAAGACGGTCATCACCCAGAACGTGGACGGGCTGCACCAGGCGGCCGGCAGCACGGACGTGATCGAGTTTCACGGGACCTTCGCCTGGCAGCGCTGCACCGAGTGCGACGCGCGCGTTCCGACCCGCGACGTGGACGCCTCGGTCCTGCCGCCCCGCTGCAGCTGCGGCGGCATCCTGCGGCCGGACGCGGTCCTGTTCGGTGAGATGATCCCGCCCGAGGCGCTGCGGCGTTCCCAGGAGGTCGCCGCCCGCTGCGACGTCATGCTGGTGATCGGCACCTCGGGCGTGGTCCAGCCGGCGGCGAGCATGCCCATCATCGCCCGGCAGTCCGGCGCCCGGGTGATCGAGATCAACCCCGAGCCCACCCCGCTCACCGCCGGCGTCAGCAGCTATCTGATCCGGGGCGGAGCCGGCGAGGTGATGAACCGGATCGTGGCCGGGCTGGAAAACCCGGGATGAGCGCGGCCGCGCCCGGGGCCTGGGTCCGCACGGTCGCGCTGGCCGCGCCGAGCCTGGGCGACAACACGGCCGACGCCGAGCGCCTGACGGCCGCGCTGCGGCGCGAGCTGGGGGGCGCGGAGGTCGACCTCGACCTCGATCTCCTGCAGCGCCTGCCCGGGCTGCTGCGGGAGCACGGCTACCGGGTGCGCTGCACGGTCTTCCCGGACCGCGGCCGCTTCGCCCTCACCGGCGTCGCCGCCGCCGACACCAACCGGATCGCGGCCGGGCTGGCGATCGACCTGGGCACCACCCGGGTGGCGCTGCGGCTGGTCGACCTCGCCACCGGGGCGCACCTTGCCGAGCACGGCTGCGACAACCCCCAGGGGGTCATCGGACCCGACGTCCTCGCCCGCATCCACCACGCCGACACCCCCGGCGGCTTGAACGAGTTGACCCGGCTGGTCGTCGACGGGCTGAACGAGGCCATTGGTCGCATCTGCGAGGCGGCCCGGCTCCCGCCCGAGGCCATCGCCGCGGTCGCGGTCGCGGGCAACACGGCCATGACCCACCTCTTCCTGGGGCTTGAGCCCCGCTGGATGATCCGCGAGCCCTACCTCCCGGTCGTCAACCGGCCGGGCGTCCGGCGGGCGGCCGATCTCGGCCTGCGGGCCGGCCCCTGGGCGCGCGTGCTCGTCTTCCCCAACATCGGCAGCTACTTCGGCGGCGACCTGGTGGCGGGGATTCTCTTCTCCGACCTGCACCGCCGGCCGGAGACCGCCCTGCTCGTGGACGTGGGCACCAACGCCGAGGTGGTCCTGGGCAACCGCGACTGGCTCGTCGGCTGTGCCGGCGCGGCCGGTCCGGCGCTCGAGGGCGGGGTGACGCGCATGGGCATGACGGCCGGTCCGGGGGCGGTGGACCGCGTGGCGATCGACCCCGCCTCCGGCGAGTTCCGCCTGCGCACGATCGGGGGCCTGCCGCCGCGCGGGATCTGCGGCTCCGGCGTGATCGACCTTGCCGCCCAGCTCTTCCGGGCCGGCATGATCGACGTGCGCGGCAAACTCGTCCCCGCCGCCTGCGGCGAGCGGCTGCGGGTGGTCGACGGCATCCGCACCTGGTCGTGGTCCCTGCCGCGGAGTCCGCCACGGGCGGGCCGCTGATGGTGGGCCAGCCCGAGCTCGACAGCCTCGTCCGGTCGAAGGCCGCGATGTACACGATCCTGGAGACCCTGGCGCTGACGGTGGGCCTGCGGCTGGAGGACATCGGCACGGTCTTCGTGGCCGGGGCCTTCGGCTGCCTCATCGACCCGCGCTCCGCGATCGCGATCGGCATGCTGCCGGACCTCCCGCTCGAGCGCTACGTGCCGATCGGCAACAGCTCGCTCGAAGGCGCGGCCATGGCCCTCACCGCGGCCGCCGCCCCGGCGGAGATCGACCGCATCCGCGACCGGATCACCTACCTCGAGCTGAACGTGAACCCGGAGTTCATGCAGCGCTTCAGCGCCGCCAAGTTCCTGCCGCACACCGACCTCGGCCGGTTTCCTTCGGTCGGGCGCGAACAGTTGAACCGGCATTCCGGGGCCTGATGTGCTCCGACCGGGAGCGGAGCGGCAATGAAAATTCGAAATTCGAATATCGAAATCCGAAACAAGCTGGATTGAAATCGTAAGCTCAAAACAGGTGCTCTGATCACCGTTGTTTCGGATTTCGAATTTAGTGCTTCGAATTTCCTCCGGGGGGCCTATGCCCGACATGCTCGTCAAGCTCTACACGCTCCCGGACCTGGGCGCGGCGCTGCAGCGGGCGGCGCAGGCCGGGGTTGCCGTGCGGCGGCCGAACCCCTGGGAAAAGGCCCTGGTGCTGGACTGGGTGCGGGCGAACTTCAGCGCGGCCTGGGCGGCCGAGTGCGAAACCGCGTTTGCCGCCAACCCGCCGTCCTGCTTCATCGCCGTGAAGGCGGGCGTGATCGGATTCGCCTGCCACGACTGCACGCGCCGCAATTTTTTCGGGCCGACCGGGGTGGCGCCGGCGGAGCGCGGGGGCGGGGTGGGGCGCGCGCTTCTTTTGGCCTGCCTCCACGCCATGCGGGAGCGGGGCTATGCCTATGCCGTCATCGGCGGGGTGGGGCCGGCCGAGTACTACGCCCGCAGCGTGGGCGCGACGCTGATCGAGGGGTCGACGCCGGGCATCTACGACTTCGGGTTGATCCGCTGAGGAGGGCGAATGAACGCACAGGGGCTGATCCTGGTGGACCTTCAGAACGACTACTTCCCCGGGGGACGGATGGAGCTGGAAGCGGTCGAGGCGGCCGCCGGCCGCGCGGCCCGACTCCTGCGGCACTTCCGCGACCGGGCGCTGCCGGTCTTCCACGTCCGGCATGTCGCCGACCGTCCGGGGGCGACCTTCTTCCTGCCGGGGACGCCCGGCGCGGACATCCACGCGACCGTGGCGCCCGCGCCGGGGGAGGCGGTCGTCGTCAAGCACTTCCCCAACAGCTTCCGGGAGACCGATCTCCTGGACCGGCTGAGGCAGGCGAAGATCGGGTCGGTGACGATCTGCGGGGCCATGAGCCACATGTGCATCGACGCCACCACCCGCGCGGCGTTTGATCTGGGCTTCGCCTGCCGGGTGGCTGACGATGCCTGCGCGACGCGGGCGCTCGCGTTCGGGTCCGTCTCGGTCCCGGCCGCCCAGGTGCACGCGGCCTTCATGGCCGCCCTGTCCGCCGCCTACGCGCAGGTCCTCACCACGGCGGAGCTGCTGGCCGCCGCATGACCCGCACCCGCCATATCCTGCATCGGGCCGGCTGGGTCGGCCTCCTGGCGGCGTTGCTGTTTGCCGCAGCAGGGAGCGCGGGCGAGCTGCCTGCTGCCGAAGAACGGCAGATCGAGGCGCTGATCGCCCGGGTGGCCGGGATGACCGACGCCGCCTTCATCCGCAACGACCGGAGTTACGACGCGGCCACGGCGGCCGAGTTCCTGCGCCGCAAGTGGCGCCGGCACGCGGCCGAGGTGCGCTCGGCCGAGGACTTCATCGACCGGATCGCCACGGGCTCGTCCACGACCGGGGCGCCCTACCGGATCCGGTTCGGCGACGGCCGCGAGCTGCCCTGCGCGACGGTGCTGCGGGAGGAGCTGCTGCGACTTCGAAAGTCGGGTGGGTAGCCGATCTGGCAGCTTCGGTTCTCGCCGGGTCGGAAAGACACCCCCGGCAGGGCGACCCGCCGGGGGTGTCGCGGATCAATCTGAAATATGGTTGCTCTTCAACGCGCTTGAGACCCTTCTCGATCGTCCCGTTGACCGCATCCAGGTAATCTTCCTCACACTCCTCAAGGGCCAGGTTGATGATGTTGAACGCGAGGGTGTCGAGGTCGCCCAAGCCGGAGGGGTCGATGCCGTACATGGCCAGAAAGGCGCCCGCCATCGAGGCCAGCTGGGATGCGATGTCCTCGACGGCCTTATCTTGGGGTTGCATGAGGGCAAAGCCGTAGGCGACGAGGTTCCGGCGGAAGTCGCTTTCGGTGCCGCGGATCAGGTTTTCGGGCGCCAGGCTGCGGTACGTTTTTACGAGCATGGCAGGGAACTCCGGCGAGCGCGCCAGGGCGGCCGCACTAATCTTTCCGCCCAGCGCCCGGTCGTGCTGGCAGATCAGGATGTCGACGGCGCTCTCGACCGCGTTGTGATACAGCTCGACATTCAGCCAGAACGTCAGGTCGTTCGGGTCGATTTGCCCGCCATCCGGAAAGAAGGGACCGTACTTGAATCTCATCGCAATCGCCTTGCCGATCACGTAGCCGTCCGGGTTGTTGTACGGGACCCCGTGGGCGGTGCCGTCGGCGCCCCAGAGACCGTTGTGGCTGATGAAGCCGAGTGCAAGGGCTTTCCCGATGGGGGTCCTGGAACTCTTCCAGACGTCCAAGAAATTCGAATAGTGGGTGGCGCCGTAGAGCGTCTCCCTGAGCGTGTTGTCGGTGAACAGGTAGTTGAAAACGTCCGGCGCCATGCCCCCGTACATTTCATTCAGGTTTTTCAGCGGGCCCTGGGCACCGAGGTGGTCGCAGATGTAGGCGTGCGTTGCAGAGCCCCAGGCGAAGGCCTGTGATGCGAAGCAGATGGACGCCACCAGCATCATGGCCGCCAGAGCCGTTTGCGTTCTCTTCGTCCTCTTCATGTCGCCCCCTTTTGTTGGCTGTTTACATCACCGCCGAAAACCTCTTTTGAATCGGTGCAGCCGCAGCTGCTGATGGGACGTGGCCTCCTCTGAGGGGGGGTATGGCAAAACTCGTTCCACCGGCCGAGGCGCAGGTGCAGCGAGCGGGTATACGGAAAAATCGTATGGGGTTTCAACTTGTTGCGCTGTACCGAGGAGAAGGATGTGCCGGCAGGGCTCAACGGCGGGAGGCTGCAACTTCGATTTACGGATTTACAACAGAATCAATTAGGGCAGACGTTCTGGGGTCTGGTCCGCGCAGTCAATCGCCGAACGTCGGCACTGTTCAGCCCTTGAAGCGTTGGCCCCATTGCCCGGCCTATCAATTTTACCGAAAGATGCCTCGTGAGCGGTCCCGGTCGGTGCGCTGGATCTGCCCCATCTGCCGGCCGAGCGCCTGGCTCCTGGAGGCCGGGCTACTCGGAAGTCAGCAGGAACAGCTGCACGAAGCGGGGATCCATGTCCTTGGCGGCCACGCGGCCGTACTCGGTCTCGAGTTCGTGGAAAAGCGCCTCGAGGATTCCGCCGAGCGTTGCGCTCAGCTCGTGGTCCTTCAGTCCCGTTTCCTCCGACAGCCAGGCGAGGAAGTCGGCCTTCACGCTGTCGGGGATGCGCCGCGGCTCGGCAGCTCCTGCAGCCGCACCGCCGAAGAGCGAGTCGAAGAAGGGCCGGAAGGCCTTTACGGCCAGCGGCTGGAGCGCATCCGTGGCCAGCCCCAGCCGGTGGCGCGCCCAGCGGGTCAGGAGCAGGCTCTTCCAGGTCAGCCCGGCCGGGCGGCCGGCGGCGGGGGCCGGCGGGTTCAGGATTCCCAGCAGGCGGTCGACCGCCTGGACTTCCCGCAGGACGCCCTCGGTCTGCGCGAGATCCTCCGGCGAGGCGAACTCGCGGTACAGCACCCCGGTCCGGTAGTTGTCGTAGTAGAGCGGCTTCTTGAGCAGGACGCCCCCCAAAACCCCCATCCACTGTTCGCCCCAGAACGTCAGGCGCAATCCGGCCTTGGCGAACCAGCTCGCGGCCAGCCAGCGCTCCGCCCCCCACTTGAGCTGCAGCGCCGTGCCGAAGCCCAGCCGGAAGAGGTCGGCGAGCGGGTGGCGCAGGAGGAGCGCGGCCGCCTTGGAGGGGTCGACCGTCGTTTCGTCCCGGCCTTTCAGCTGCTCGAGCCCGAGGCTGAGATAGCCGCAGGCCTTGGCGACCACCGGGCGCAGCTGCTCGCGGTCGCGGATCGTGCGGTGGTCGGCCACGATGATCCGGTTGCAGAGGTTGGCGAACTCCAGCTGCAGGCCGGGCAGCGCCGCCGGCGACTCAACGCGGGCGAGGGCGCGGCTGAAGGGCGTGTCCGCGGGCATCTCCCGCAGCGGGTAGCCCGGGACCGGCAGGGTGGAGGCCGGGCGGCTATCCCCGGCCGGCGGGGCCTCGGGCGCACGGCGCCGCAGCGCCTCGGGCGCGACCGGCTGATAGATGCCGATCGCCTCGTCGAAGGGAGCGATCCCCTTTTCGGCCAGGCGCACATTGCGCCAGCGGTACTCGTCCTCCTCGCTTTCGGCCGGGATGACGTTCGCGGCCTCGGTCACGAGGTTCTGGAAGCGCGGGTGGTCGTGCTCGGCCAGGCGTTCGAGGAGTTTCATCAGGAAGGTGTGGTGCTCCGCTTCGCCCATGGCCGACTCCTCGGGCCCCGGCGGCAGCTTCAACAGGCGCAGGTAGTAGACGTCGTCGAAGGTGAAGAACCCCTCCCCGAAATCCGAAGGGTCCTGGTCGTGCTCCCGCATCCGCACCTCGACCGTGTGGAAGAGGTAGAGCTCGCCGAACCCGGAGCGTTCGTTCAGGAACCAGCGCACGAAGCGCCGCGGATCGGCCTCCATCAGGAGGTTCATCCAGCGCGTGGCGCCGGTCACCTCCATCCGGTCGCGGGCCCACCCCTCCAGGTCCACGAGGTGGTCCCACTGCCGGTCGGAGGCGAGCGCCAGCACCGGCAGGGCGTCCTCAGGGCCGATTTCGTGCACCAGGATGTAGAAATCCGATTCGGGGAAGGCGTGCACCAGGGCGGCCGGCTGGGGGTCGGACAGGATCCGCGCCAGGGCCTCATCCGAAGGCAGCGCCATGATCTCGCGCCGCCTGGCCTGGAGCTCACGGATGCGGTCGAGGGTTTTCTGGTCGGACAAGCGATCGCTCATGGAGCCCTTCCTTCTGGGTTCACGCCGGGGGTAACGGTCTGCGCATCGCCCGACGCGGCCGCCGGCGCGGGAGCGCGCCAGGGCGCAAACCGCGGCAGCAGCATCAGCCCGGGCAGGGCCGCCAGCGTGCAGACGATGAAAAACGCCTCCCACCCCATGTGTTTGGCGGCAAAGCCGGTCGGGGCCGAGGCGATGACCCGCGGCAGCCCCATGATGCTCGTCAGCAGCGCGTACTGGGTGGCGGTGAACCGCCGGTCGGTGAGGCTCGCCATGAAGGCGACGAAGGCGCTCGTGCCCATGCCGCCGGTCACGCTTTCGAACCCGATCACCCCGGCGAGCACGGGCAGGCTCGCCCCGGCACGGGCCAGGACGGCGAACCCGGCGGTCGACACCGCCTGCAGGACCCCGAAGACCCAGAGGCTGCGGTGGATGCCCAGCCGCAGCATCATGGCACCCCCCAGGATCGCGCCGCCGATGGTCGCCCACGACCCGAAGAGCTTCACGACCGCCCCGATCTCGGACTTGGAGAACCCGAGCTCGAGGTAAAACGGCGTTGCGATCGCGGCCGCCATGGTGTCGCCGACCTTGTAGAGCAGGATGAAGGCGAGGACCCAGCCGATCCCCTCGCGGCCGAAGAGGTCGGAGAGGGGGCTCCACATCGCCTCCCGCAGCGTGCGCGGCGGGGCGGCGGCGACGCGCGGCTCCGGGGCGAGCAGCGTCACGCCGATTCCGAACAGCATCCCGCAGGCCATCAGCAGGTAGACCCGGCCGAAGGGGATGTGGTCGGCCAGGATCAGCGCGCCGCCGGAGGACGCCCACATGCCGATGCGGTAGCCGTACACGTAGAGCGAGGAGCCCAGACCGAGCTCGTCGTCGGCCAGGTCCTCGCGTCGGTAGGCGTCGACCACCACGTCCTGGGTGGCGCTGAAAAACGCGACCAGCATCGCGCTCACCACCATCGCCACCGGATGGTGCGTCGGGTCGGAGAACCCGAGGGCCACGATCGAGCCGGCCAGCAACAGCTGCGCGACCAGCAGCCAGCCGCGCCGGCGGCCGAGCAGCGGCAGGCTGTAGCGGTCCAGCAGCGGCGCCCAGAGGAACTTCCACGAGTAGGGGATCTGGACGAGCGTGATCATCCCCACCCAGGTCAGGTCGACCTGCGCCTCGGTCATCCACGCCTGCAGCACCCCCATGGTCAGCAGCAGGGGCAGGCCGCAGGCGATGCCCATCGCGAAGGAGACGACCATGCGGCGGCTGAAGATCACGGCGAGCATGCGGCGGCGCGGTTCCGGCACAGGGGTCTCCGCTCTCACGGTCCGTAGGCGGCGACCGTGAGCTCGTCCAGACTGCGCTTGGGGACGTGGTGGACCCCGGAGGCGTCGCGCCAGTAGCGGGTGTCCCCGCCCGGCGGCAGGTCCTCGATCACCACCTGCTCCCGCGGCCGGCCGAGCGCGATCACGAGCAGGATCTCCAGCCCGGGCGGCGGCTGCAGGAGGCGGTCGAGCCCGCCGCGGTCGGCCGGGGCGAGCATGCAGCCGCCGAGCCCGGCCGCGGCGGCCCCGAGCAGGATGCTCTGGGCGGCGATCCCGAGGTCCGTGTCGCAGTCCGAGCGGATGGCCGTGTCCGCGAGCACGACGATGTAGGCCGCCGGGCGTTCGCCTTCGACCGGGCCGGGCCAGCCCTGGATGTGGGCCGCCCAGCGAACGCACGCGAAGATGCTCGCGTTCATGGCGGGCGCGCAGCTCAAGATGTACTTCAACGGCTGGCGGTTGCCGCCCGATGCCGACAGGCGCGCGAGGTCGATCAATCCCCGCAGCGTCGCGAGCTCGACCGGCCGGTCTTGATGAAAACGCCGGATGCTGCGGGTCCGGCGCACGAGGTCGTGGACGGGTTCGGTCATCCGGCCTGCCCCCAGGGGTCGCCCGGCGGCATGTGGTGCCGGAGCCAGGTCATCACCTTCGCGAACTCCGCGCGCAGATCGGCGAGCGCCCGTCCGCGATGGCTGACGCGGCCCTTCTCCTCCCGCGACAGATCGGCGAAGGTCCGGCCGAGCGGCGGGTAGACGAAGACCGGGTCGTAGCCGAACCCGTTCGCCCCGGAGGGCGCCTCGGCGATCCGGCCCTCGCAGCGTCCCTCGTAGGTCAGCGCGGGGCCGGACGGGACGGCGAGCGACAGGACGCACTCGAACGCGGCGCGCCGGTCGCTCAGCCCCCGCATCTCGTCGAGCAGCCGGCGGCAGCGATCGGCGTCGGTGGCGTCGGGGCCGCCGTAGCGGGCCGAGCGGACGCCGGGCGCGCCGCCCAGCGCCTGCACGCACAGCCCCGAGTCGTCCGACAGGGCCGGGGCGCCCAGCACGCGGGCCGTGAAGCTGGCCTTCTTGTAGGCGTTCTCCTCGAAGGTGGCCCCGTCCTCCTCGACCTCGGGGATGGGGCCGAAGGCGGAAAGGTCGCGGACCTCGACCGGGAACCCGGCGAGGAGACTGCGGATTTCAGCCGTCTTGCCGGGGTTGCGGGTCGCCAGGATCAGAATGGGCGGTGTGCGTGCCATGTAAGTCTCGTGCTCGGTTCGGGTGCGATCGGGCCTGTTTCCGATCCGTGAGTGTAGGAACTTTGGCGGGCCGATTCAAGCCCTCTTTTCCGTCGGCGCCCGCGGGCGCGCTTTACAAGCAGCCGGCCCCGTGTATAATGCGCCCATCTGTCCAACCGCCCGTACCCACGACACCGCCCTCGGCCAGCCATGCTGAAAGAGCTCTCCATCCGCAACTTCGCCATCATCGACGATCTCCACATCCGCCTTGACGCCGGGCTGACGATTCTGAGCGGCGAGACCGGGGCGGGCAAGACCATCATCATCAACGCCGTCAACCTCATCCTGGGCGGGCGCGCGTCGGCGGACATGATCCGCACGGGCGCCGATGCGGCCGAGGTGGAGGCGCTCTTCGCGGTGCGCGCGGACGCGGCCGCCGGCCGGGCCGCCCTGGACGCGGGCTACGATCTCGCGGACGGGCTCCTGGTGCGGCGAGTCATCTCGCGCGCGGACGGCAACCGGGTGTACATCAACGGCCGCCTGGCGACCCTGCAGGTGCTGTCGGCCGTGACCGACTCGCTGGCGAGCATCTCCGGCCAGCACGCGCACCAGCGCCTGCTCAAGGAGGACCAGCACCTGCTGCTGCTCGACCAGTTCGCCGGGCTCACGGTGGAGCGCGAGGCCGTGGCCGCGCTGGTCCGGCAGATCGTGCCGGAGCTCAAACGGCTGCACGAGCTCACGGTGCGGCGGGCGCGGCAGGCGGAGACCATCGAACTCCTCGAGTTCCAGCGGCAGGAGATCGAGGCCGCCGGCGTGCACGCGGGGGAGGACCAGGAGATCGAACAGGAGCGCCAGCGCCTGCGCCATGCCGGCGCCCTGCACGAGGCGGTCGAGGCCGCAGTCGATGCGCTGTACAGCGGACCGGGGGCGGCGGCCGAGCGGATCGGGGACGTGCGGCGCAGCCTCGAGAAGATGGCCAGGGTCGACCCGCTGCTGGCGGGGCATGCGGAGGCCTGCGCCGAGGCGGTCTACCGCCTCGAGGACCTCGTGGGCGGACTGCAGGGCTACCTCAAGACGATCGACATCGACGAGGGGCGCCTGGAGGAGATCGAGGCGCGCCTGGACCTGATCAACCGCCTGAAGCGCAAGCACGGCGGGTCGCTCGAGGCCGTGTTGGCCAGGCTCGAGCAGAGCGCCGCCGAGCTCGCGGGTCTCGAGACGCTCTCGGCTGAAATAGACGCCGTGACGGCCCGGCTGGCCGACCTGCACGCCCAGGCCGCCGCGCAGGCGCTCGTACTGTCCCAAAAGCGGCGCAAGGCGGCCGACCGTTTCACCCGCAAGGTGGCGGCCGAGCTGGCCGGGCTGCGGATGGACGGCACCCGGCTCGGGGTGCAGTTCACGCAGGTTCCGGCGCCGGCGGACGCGGACCCGCACCTGAAGGCGGACCGCTGGGCGCTTACGGAGACCGGGGTCGACCGGGCCGTGCTGACCATCGCGCCCAACGTGGGCGAGGCGCTCAAGCCGCTCGCCGCCATCGCCTCGGGCGGCGAGCTGTCGCGCGTGGTGCTGGCTCTGAAGTCGCTCCTGGCGCAAAGCGAGTCGGTGGCGACCATCGTCTTCGACGAAGTGGACGCGGGCATCGGCGGGGCCGTGGCCGAGGTGGTCGGCCGCAAGCTGGCCGAAATCGCCACGCGTCACCAGGTGCTCTGCATCACCCATCTGCCGCAGATCGCCCGCTTCGGCGCCCGCCATTTCCGCATCTCGAAAGAGGTCGTGGACGGGCGCACGCGGACCGACATCACGCTGCTGTCGGCCGCTGAGCGCACGCGCGAAGTCGCGCGCATGCTGGGCGGCGAGAAAATCAGCCGCGTCACGCTGGAGCACGCGCGGGAGATGTTGTCGGACTCGTGACCGGTCCGGGCCGCCGCAAAAAAATCCCCCGCCCGCGAACGGGAGGGGGATGAACAGGCGTGGGCCGGCAGGCGGCCCACGGCGGTCAGCTGATCTTCTCGACCTCGGAGGCCGACGGACCCTTGGCGCCCTGCTGGACCTCGAAGCGCACCTTGTCACCCTCGGCCAGAGACTTGAACCCTTTGCCCTGGATGGCCGAGTAGTGCACGAAGATGTCCTGCCCGTCGTCTTTCTTGATGAACCCGTAGCCCTTCTTCTCGTTGAACCACTTCACAACACCTTCTGCCATAATACCTCCTCCTCCCTGTTGTAATGGCCGCTGACGGCCGGCTGCTTGACGGCAGAGCGTGCTCCGCCGCACCTCGCGTGCTTCTCCCCGGCGCCATCGCGCGCCGGGCCAGACTCAGGCGACCTTCTCCACGTTGGTCGCGGAGGGGCCTTTGGCGGCATCTTCGACATCGAAACGCACCCGGTCCCCCTCGGCGAGCGACTTGTACCCATCGCCCTTGATGGCCGAGTAGTGGACGAACACGTCACCGCCGTCCTGCTTCTGAATGAACCCCCACCCCTTCTTGTTGTTGAACCACTTCACGGTACCTTCTTGCATTGCTCCAGCCCCCGATTCGGTTGACGATTGCAGACAGCTGCCCCCAAACAAAAAAAGGCAGAGTCGCTTCGACTCTGCCTGTTGATGTCGCTACAGCTGGGAACCAGGAGCATTTGCTAACTCTTTGAATCCAGCAAATCCAATTGTGAACGGCCCTGAACGATGGCGTGACTATCGTGTAAACTCAGGGCGTTGTCAATAAAAAAACTAGCAACGTGAGGGGTTACGACCACGCAGGCGTAAGGAAACGCAACCTGTGGTGTTTGCGCGGGTTCCATGCTCTATTAGCGGTCAGCGCGTTGCACATGAGCCATCCCCGTGGCGGCCGCTTTGGCCCCGGGGCCTCTCCGTGTTAGACTGTTTCTCTAAATGGCATCCAAGCACATGACGCCTTTCCGCAGGGCGGCGGTAGGGTTCACCGCCCTTTTTCTCGCGCTGCTGCTCCTGCGACTGGGAGCGCTCGACGCCCTGCTCGGGGGCTCCCGCTCGCTGCCGGCCGCGCCGGGGGCCTCCGCCTCCGTGCGCGAATCCTGGATGAACATCTTCCACAACTCGCGCAAGATCGGGTACGCCCACACCCGCCTCGAGCCGCACCCGGGCGGCAGCGAGTTGCTCGAGCAGGTCTGGATGCGGGTGACCACGATGGGGATGGCACAGGAGCTGCGGCTCCAGACGCGCGCCCGCCTGCTCGCGGACCTGTCCCTCGGGCGGCTCGAGTTCGAGCTCGCCTCCGGGCCCTTCCGCTTCCGGGCCGAGGCCGAGGTGGCGGGCGACACGCTGACGGTGCACACGGACACCGCCGGCGTCCGTCGCCGGGTCGAGCTGCCGCTGAAGCGCAAGCCCTTCCTGCCTGCGGCCGTTCTCTACGCCATGTCCCCCGCGCAGCTGAAACCCGGGGACCGGTACACCTTCGATATCTTCGACCCGGCGACCCTGGGTCAGGCCGCCGTTCAGCTGGAGGTCGTCGAGCGCGAAACCCTGCAGGTCATGGGCGCGGAGCAGGCGGCCGTGCGCGTCAGCATGGGGGTGCGCGGGATGACCCAGACCGCCTGGATCGGCGAGGGCGGCGACGTCCTGCGCGAGCGCGGGCTTTTAGGGATGCGGCTGGAGAAGACCGACCGCGAGGATGCCGTGCGCGGGCTCGGCACCATCGCGGGGGAGGACCTCGCGGCTGCGGCGGCCGTAACGCCCGATCGCGCGATCCCGGATGCGGCCGGCCGCGAGCGGCTGCGGGTGCGGCTGGGCGGTCCCGGCGCGGAGCGCGTGCCGGTCAAGGGCGGCCGCCAGACGGTGGCCGACGGGGTGCTCACCGTCGACCGCGAGCGGCTGGACGACCTGCCCCCTGCCGCCGGGCTCGGGACGCTCGAGCAGGCCTACCTGAAGCCGGAGGCGCTGATCCAGTCCGACCACGAGCGCATCCGGGCCCAGGCCCGCGCGATTCTCGGGTCGGTCTCCGCGACAGCCGCCCCGCTGGAGGCTGCCCGCCTCCTCGTGGACTGGGTCCACCGCAGCATCGAGAAACGCCCGGTGCTGTCGCTGCCGGATGCGCTTTCCACCCTCGAGCACCGCATGGGCGACTGCAACGAGCACGCGGTGCTGCTCGCCGCCCTCGCCCGGGCGGCCGGGATCCCCGCGCGGGTGGAGGCGGGCGTCGTCTACCTGCGGGGCCGCTTCTACTACCACGCCTGGAACCTGCTGTACGTGGGGCGCTGGGTCACGGCCGACGCGACGTTCGGGCAGCTGCCGGCCGACGTCACGCACCTGCGCTTCGTCACCGGTTCGGCCCAGCAGCAGCTCGACCTGCTGGGGGTCATGGGGAACCTCACGATCGAGGTGGTAGAGTGAAGGGAAAAGGGTTCAAGGATTCAAGGGCACAAGGGTTCAAGGGAGAGGAAGCCGAAATAAGACCTTTTCCTTCACTCGACCCCTTGACCCCTCGAACCCTGCCGGCTCAAATCGATTCAAAGGGGCCAAACACCCAAACACCAAACACGAAACACCAAAATACCCAAACACCAATGATTGAACTCACCGACCTGACCAAGACATACGGCGGCCACACGGCGGTCGACCGGCTGAGCCTGCGGGTCGAGCGCGGCGAGGTCTTCGGCTTCATCGGCCCGAACGGGGCCGGCAAGACCACCACGATCAAGATGCTGGGCGGGGTTCTGGAACCGACGTCCGGCAGCGTATCGGTGGCCGGGATCGACATGCGCGCCGCACCGGAGGAGGCCAAGCGCCGGATCGGGTTCATCCCGGACCGGCCCTACCTCTACGAGAAGCTCACGGGCCTGGAGTTCCTGAAGTTCACGGCCGACATCTACGGCCTGCCCGAGCCGCGTTTCGCCGAGCGGGCGGACGCGATGCTGCGGCTGTTCTCGCTGGCGGACTGGTCGGGGGAGCTGATCGAGTCCTACTCGCACGGCATGAAGCAGCGCCTGATCATGGCCGCCGCCCTGGTGCACGAGCCGGAGGTGCTCGTGGTCGACGAGCCCATGGTGGGGCTCGACCCGCGCGCCATCCTCATGGTCAAGGGCCTGCTGCGGCGCCTGGCCTCCGAGGGCGTCACGGTCTTCATGTCCACCCACACGCTGCCGGTGGCCGAGGACATCTGCGACCGCATCGGGGTGATCCACCGCGGCCGCCTGGTGGCGAGCGGCACCACGGCCGAGCTGCGGCGCGAGGCCAACGCCGGCTCGTCCGACCTGGAGCAGGTCTTCCTGAACCTGACGGACGCAGGATGACCGAGGGCCTCCTCAAGGACATCCGCCGCCTGCTCCGGCCCCGCACGCTGCCCCTGCGGGTGCGCGGGCGGGCGCGCTCCACCCGCGGCGGCGGCCGGCGGCTGCTCGTCCTGGCGGGGGTCGGGGCGCTCTTCTGGGCCGGTCTCTTCGCGCTGTCGTTCCGGGTGCTGCGGTACTTCAAGGGCATCGAGGACATCGGCGATCTGCTGGCCTACAAGCTCCTGGCCATGATCCTGATGGTGTCCTTCGCGCTGATGCTCTTCAGCAGCGTCCTGACCTCGCTCTCCCGACTCTACCTCTCCCGGGACCTCGAGCTCGTGCACGCCATGCCGGTGCCGAGCCACCGCATTTTCCTCGCGCGCTGGCTCGACGCCGCGGTGGAAAGCTCGTGGATGGTGGTCGTCTTCACGGCGCCGGTCTTCCTGGCGTACGGGGTGGTCTTCGACTCCGGGCCGGCGTACTACGCGCTCACGCCGCTGGCGGTGGGCCTGCTCGCCGTCGTCGCCTCGGCGCTGAGCGCCGCCGCGGTGACCGTGGCGGTCATGGTCGTCCCGGCGACCCGCATGCGCAGCGTCGTCCTGCTGGTGGGGGTGCTCCTGTTCGTGGTGCTCTACCTGGCGGTGCGCCTGTCGAGGCCCGAGCAGCTGGTCAACCCCGAGGTGTTCGACTCGGTGCTGCTCTACCTCACCGAGCTGCAGGCGCCGGCTGCGCCTTACCTGCCGAGCACCTGGGTCTCGGACGCGGTCCAGGCCGCCCTCAAGGGCGCCATCGGCACGAGCCTCTTCCACCTGGCGCTGGCCGGCAGCGCCGCGGCGGCGCTCGTCAGCCTGCTCGCGCTCCTGGCGGACGCCTTCTACTTCAGAGGATTCTCCCGCACGCAGACGGCCTCCGCGCGGGTGATCCGAGGCCGGCGGCTGAGCGAGCGTCTGTTCCGCCGCCTGCCGGGTCCGGTGCGGGCGCTCGCCGTGAAGGAGGTCACGACCTTCCTGCGGGACCAGACCCAGTGGACCCAGCTCTTCCTGATCGCGGCCCTGCTGGTGATCTACATCTACAACTTCGAGGCCCTGCCGCTGGAGCGCTCGCCCATCCAGACCGTCTACCTGCAGAACCTGTTCGCCTTTCTCAACATGGGGCTGGCGCTCTTCGTGCTGACCGCGGTGACCGCGCGCTTCGCCTACCCGGCCGTCAGCCTGGAGCGCGAAGCCTTCTGGATGATCAAGGCCTCGCCGGTGTCGCTGCGCTCTTTCCTGGTCATCAAGTTCTTCATCTACTACCTGCCGCTGCTGCTCCTGACCGAGGTCCTGGTCGTCGGGACCAACCTGCTCCTGAAGGTGACGCCGTTTATGATGGCGCTCTCCAGCGCGACGGTGTTCTGCCTGGTACCGGGGATCGTCGCGATCGGCATCGGCCTCGGGGCGGCCTACCCGGATTTCAAGGCCGAGAACCCCACCCAGACCGTGACGAGCTTCGGCGGGCTCGTTTTCATGATCACCTGCGCCGGCCTCATCGCGGCGGTCATCCTGCTCGAGGCCGGGCCGGTGTATCGGATCTTCATGGCCGACATGCACGGGCGCCCGCTTCCCACCTATGTCTGGGTGTGGACCGCGGGCGCCTTCGCGCTGGCGCTGGTCCTGAGCGTCGCGGCCGTCGTCCTGCCGCTGCGCTTCGGCCTGCGCCGGCTCTCCCGCATGCCTATCTGACGGCCCGCACCACGACAACCGTCATATCGTCCTGCTGCACCGCTTTTTGACGACACCCTTTACATCCGGGCGAGAGGGTCAATTCCCTGAGGGTGAAAGATCCTGCGCGGCGGGGATTCGAGCAGATCGGGGCACCCCTCTGCAGGGGACCCTCGGCCGAATGGGGTCCCGGGCTCTCCCGTGCAATAAATCGAGCAAGCCGGTAGAGAATGAAAATCCGCAATGACAGTCAGCGTCTCATCTAGACGCGGAAGGCGTTTGATAAACGCATACGGCAGGAAGGGCGCCTTCCTGCCGTATCCGCGAGTAGCCTGTTAACGCTGTGATCTGTGCGCCTGTCGGTCAGGGCTCTACCGGCAGCAGGCCATTTTTCTTAAGCACGCTGTCGCTGTTGGCGAATGTGAAGTCGATGAACTTTTTGATATCCCCCTGAGGCTGTCCTTTTGAGACATAGTAATAGGTTTGCATGAATGGGTAGTCTTTGTCGTGCGGCGCTTTTCCGTTGAATTTGATCGCAGTCAGCTCCGGATAGTGCAGGGCTGCCGAGTAGGATATGAACGACACGGCGCCGCACGGAAAGCTTTTGAGGATTTCCAGCACCATCGTTGAATTC
>CAWHEZ010000027.1:0-48937 GCA_963828345.1 uncultured delta proteobacterium | reverse complement strand
AACCTTCATCACGGGAGGTCCCATGGCTGAACACAAAATACTCTACCTGTCCCAGGCCGACGTCGTGGCGGTCGGGCTTTCCATGGCCGAGATCATCGACGCCGTCGAAACGGCCTTCCGCGCCAAGGGCGAGGGTCGCACCGAGATGCCCCCGAAGCCGGGCGTCCACCCGGGCGGCGGGAACAACTTCATCCACGCCATGCCGGCCTACATCCCGGACCTGCAGTCGGCCGGCGTCAAGTGGGTCAGCGGCTACCCCGAGAACTATAAGCGCGGCCTCCCGTACATCACCGGCCTGCTCATCCTGAACGACACCGCGACCGGCCTGCCGGTGGCGGTCATGGACTGCGTCTGGATCACGGCCAAGCGCACCGGGGCGGCGAGCGCCATCGCCGGCCGGCGCCTGGCGCGACCCGAGTCCTCGGTCATGGGGATGCTCGGCTGCGGGGTGCAGGGCGTCAGCCACGCCGAGGCCTTCAAGACGCTCTTCCCCATCCGCACGATCAAGGCCTACGACGCCAACCCGGCCATGGCCGAGCGCTACGCGGCCGACATCTCGCGCGCGCCTGGGGGTCGAGGTCCTGCCCGTGAAGACGCCGCGCGAGGCCGTGTCCGGCTGCGACATCGTCGTCACCGCCGGGCCGATCCTCAAGGTGCCCCACGCGACGATCCAGCCGGGCTGGCTGGACGAAGGCGCCTTCGCGTCGCTCGTGGACTACGATTCGTACTGGAGCCGCGAGGCGCTGGCCGAGGCGGCCAAGTTCTGCACCGACGACGTCCCGCAACTGCGCCTCTACCAGTCCATGGGCTACTTCCAGAACATCCCCCCGATCCACGCCGATCTGGGCGAGCTGGTGGTCGGGAAGAAGAAGGGCCGCGAAAACGCCCGCGAGCGTCTCATGACGGCCAACCTCGGCCTGGCGATCGACGACATGGCCGTGGCGCCGCTGCTGTATCGCCGCGCGCAGGAAAAGGGCATCGGCACGTGGCTTCCTTTGTAAAGGGACGTTGACCCGTCAGCCGGTTGAGCCCGTTGGCCCGTTCATCCCCGTTCGGATGCACGGGCACACGGGTCCACGTTTCGGCGAACGGCCGGCGCCATCGCCCGCCGGGGATCGCGAAAGGAGACGTTGAATGAGTCAGACGGCTTCATACGATGTCGTCATCGTCGGCGGGGGGATCATGGGCGGCTCCACGGCCCATCACCTGCTGCAGGCCGAACCACGGATGAAAGTCGCGGTGGTCGAGCGGGACCCGACCTACGCCCGGGCCTCCACGACCCTCTCCATGAGCAACGTGCGCATCCAGTTCAGCCTCAAGGAGAACATCCAGATCTCCCAGCATGCCTTCCAGGTCCTCGACCGGTTCGAAGACGAGATGACCGTCGAGGACCGTCGGCCCAAGATCTACTTCCACCGCGAGGGCAACCTCTTCCTGGTCAGCGCGGCCAACCAGGACGCCGCCCGGCGCGCCTTCGAGCTGCAGCGCAGCCTGGGCTGCAGGATCGAATGGTGGTCGCCGCAGCAGATCCGGGACCGCTACCCGCTCTATGCGCCCGGCGAGGAGATCGTCGGCGCAACCTTCGGCCCCGACGACGGGCATTTCGACGCGTACGCGGCGCTGATGGCCTACCGGGCCAAGGCCAAGTCCCGCGGCGCCGTGTTCCTGACGGGAGAAGCGGTCAAGATCCGCGCCGAGGGCGGACGGGCGACCGGCGTCGACCTCGATTCGGGCGACACGCTCGCAGCCGCGTGCGTCGTCAACTGCGGGGGCGCCTGGGCGGCCGATCTCGCCGCGACCATTGGGGTCAAGCTCCCGGTCGTCCCCGTCAAGCGCCAGATCTTCACGCTCGACACGGCCGTGAAGCCCGACGGCCCGCTGCCTCTGACCGTTCTGCTTTCGGGCCTCTACTTCCGCACCGAGACCGGCGGCATGATCCTGCTGGGGAAATCCATGGACGAGGACCCGGTCGGCTACAACTTCAGCTGGGACGACAAGCGGTTCATGGAGGTCCTCTGGCCGGAGCTGGCCGAGTTCGTCCCGGCCTGGGACCGGCTCAAGCTCGTCCGCGGCTGGGCCGGCCTCTACGACGTCAACACGCTCGATCACAACGCCATCATCGGGGAGTGGCCCGAGATCCGAGGGCTGTACCTCGCAACCGGGTTCTCCGGCCATGGCCTGCAGCAGGGCCCGGCGGTCGGCCGCTACCTGTCCGAGCTGATCCTGAAACGGCCGCCCGCGCTCGACCTGTCCATCTTCACGCCGGCCCGCGTGTTGGAGAACCGACCCTTGAGCGAAGCGGGAATAGTTTAACAGAGTGTTTCGTGTTTGGTGTTTGGTGTTCCGGGGCTCGCCGCAAACGCTCGAAGCCAACCGTCACCGACCCGGAACCCTAACAGCGTTGAACAAGTATCGGGCCGAGCGCCCGGCGGGAACAGCACGCTGGACATCACGCGCGAAATCACGACCGAACGCCGTTTTCAACCCTGCTGAACCTTGACTTGAAGGGGCGCATCGAATAAGGTGCGCCCTTTTTCGTTGCGCACCGGATCGGCCGGCACAGCGCCAGCTCCACACCAACCACTGAAAAGGAGTTCTTCATGTCCCATCGTCGCAGTCTCGCTCTCTGCCTGTCCCTCGCCCTCCTGCTGGCCGTGGTCGCCACCGCCGGCGCCGAGCCCCCCAAGGACCCCCTGGGGACCGTCACCATCAAAAAGGGGCAACCCGTCCACATCGCCTACTGGCTGGTCGTGGCCGGCTCGGACGCCTCCCTCGGGATCGACATCCGGCGCGGCGTCGAGCTCGCCATCCAGGACAAGGGCGGCAAGCTCCTGGGCCACCCGATCAAGCTGAGCGGGCAGGACGAGGGCTGCAGCGCCGAGGGCGGCCAGGCCGCCGCCACCAAGCTCGCGGCCGACCCGACGATCGTGGCCGCCGTCGGCCCGACCTGCTCGAGCGCCGCCCGCCCCGGGGCCCCCATACTCTGGAAGCAGGGGGTCAGCACGGTTTCGGCCTCCAACACCGCGCCCTACCTGACCGACCCCAAGCGCGGCAACGAGTACAACGGCTACCTGCGCACCGCCCACAACGACAAGGTGCAGGGCGCGGTCGCCGCGCAGTTCGCCGTCAAGAAGCTGGGCGTCAAGACCGCGGCCACGATCCACGACGGCAGCGTCTACGCCGAGCAGCTGCAGGCGGTCTTCGCCGAGGAGTTCAAGAAGCTGGGCGGCACCATCGTCGCCCAGGAAGCCGTCGCCCCGACCGACACCGACATGCGCCCGGTACTGACCAAGATCGCCACCGGCAAGCCCGAGTTCATCTACTTCCCGATCTTCATCGCCGCCGGCGGCCACATCACGCGCCAGGCGAAAGAGGTCTCCGGGCTCGAGAAGGTCTACCTCATGAGCGCCGACGGGACCTTCTCCCCGGACTTCTACAAGGCCGCCGGCGAGGCCGCGGTCGGGATGTATCACTCCAGCCCGGACTTCTCGGCCTTCAGCGCCGGCTACAAGGACTTCCTGGCCAAGCACCAGAAGAAGTACGGCGAGAAGCCGCTGGCCCCGTATCACGCTCACGCCTACGACGCGGCCATGATGATCTTCGCGGCCGTCGAAAAGGTCGGCGTGAAGGACGGGGACACCCTGTACATCCCGCGCAAGGCGCTGCGCGACGCCCTCTACGCGACCAAGGGCCAGAAGGGCCTGACCGGCACCATCTCCTGCAGCGAGTTCGGCGACTGCGCCGACCCGCGTATCGCGGTCTTCCAGCAGACGGCCGAGAACATCAAGAAGCTCGTGAACCCCGAGACCCCGGTCTGGAAACCGTATTGATCCGTTGCACATAAGACTAGGGATCGGCCGGGCGCCTGCGGGCGCCCGGCCTTTTTTTTGGCCCTGCGACCGCAAGACTATATTTTTTGAGCCTCCTTGACAGAATGAATATCGTTTAGTAGTTTTCGCACGTTGCGCTCACGGGATTCCGCCATCCCCTCCTTCCCCGGAGCAGGAGCGTAAAATCCCTCACATCAACACCATTTTATCAAAGGAGGCAGCCATGAAACGTCTCACTCTTGTTGTCGCAGTGGCTCTGGTTTTTGGTTTTGCCTTGTTGAGCGTCGCCCAGGCCGCCGCGCCCAAGGATCCGCTGGGCGTGGTCACGATCAAGAAGGGCCAGCCGGTGCACGTCGCCTACTGGATGGTCGTGGCCGGTGCGGATGCCTCGCTCGGCATCGACACCCGGCGCGGGGTCGAGCTCGCCATCCAGGACAAGGGCGGCAAGCTCCTGGGCCACCCGATCAAGCTGAGCGGGCAGGACGAGGGCTGCAACGCCGAGGGCGGCCAGGCCGCCGCCACCAAGCTCGCCTCCGACCCGACGATCGTCGCCGCGATCGGCTCCAACTGCTCGAGCGCCGCGCGCCCCGGGGCCCCCATCCTGTGGAAGGCCGGCATCCCGACGGTGTCGCCCTCCAACACCGCGCCGTATCTGACCGATCCGAAACGCGGCAAGGAGTACGACGGCTACACGCGCACCGCCCACAACGACAAGGTGCAGGGCGCGGTCGCCGCGCAGTTCGCCATCAAGAAGCTGGGCGCCAAGACCGCGGCCACGATCCACGACGGCAGCGTCTACGCCGAGCAGCTGCAGGCGGTCTTCGCCGAGGAGTTCAAGAAGCTGGGCGGCACCATCGTCGCCCAGGAAGCCGTCGCCCCGACCGACACCGACATGCGCCCGGTGCTGACCAAGATCGCCACCGGCAAGCCCGACTTCATCTACCTCCCGATCTTCATCGCGGCCGCGGGCCACATCACCCGGCAGTCCAAGGAAGTCGCCGGGCTCGAGAAGGTCGCCCTGATGAGCGCCGACGGGAGCTTCTCCCCGGACTTCTACAAGGCCGCCGGCGAGGCCGCGGTCGGGATGTATCACTCCAGCCCGGACTTCTCGGCCTTCGGCGCCGGGTACAAGGACTTCCTGGCCAAACACCAGAAGAAGTACGGTGAGAAGCCGATCGCGCCGTTCCATGCGCACGGCTACGACGCGGCCATGATGGTCTTCGCGGCCGTCGAAAAGGTCGGCGTGAAGGACGGGGACACCCTGTACATCCCGCGCAAGGCCTTCCGCGACGCCCTCTACGCGACCAAGGGCCAGAAGGGCCTGACCGGCACCATCAGCTGCAACGAGTTCGGCGACTGCGCCGACCCGCGGATTGCCGTCTACCAGCAGACCGCGGACAACATCAAGAAGCTGGTGAACCCCGAGACCCCGTACTGGAAACCCTACTGATCCCGCCATGCCACGATGCGCCCGCCCCGCACGGGGCGGGCGCATTGCCGTGTTGACAGAGCCGGGCGCCGGAGGGTATGGTGCTCGGCTCTTTACATCGGCTGCCTCCGCCGTGCCCCGGCACGCGGCCGCCGCAACGGGACCGATCATCCTGAAGGACCACCTGCTATGCTGCAACGGCTGAAAGAACGCACGTCCGTCACCGACCTGATCATGTGGCTGATCGGCGCCGTGCTGGTCGCGCTGATCATCTGGGGCTCGACGGTGACGCTGATCAAAGGCACCTACACGAGCCGCCACTGGATGGATTTCATCATCTTCGGGCTGGCCCAGGGCAGCATCTACGCCTTGATCGCCATGGGCTACACCATGGTGTACGGGGTGTTGCGCATGATCAACTTCGCCCACAGCGAGGTCTTCATGAGCGGCCCGTACACGGCCTATTTCTTCGCGGCCTACTTTCATCAGAGCGGCATGCTGGACGAGTACCCGGCGCTGAGCCTGGTGGTGATCTTCATCGTCTCGATGGCGACCTCGACCCTGATCGCGGTGCTGCTCGAGCGCATCGCCTACCGGCCGCTGCGCGGCGCCCCGCGGCTGGTCCCGCTCATCACGGCCATCGGCGCCTCCTTCTTCCTGCAGTACATGTTCCGCGGCTTTTACGGCTCCGGCTTCCAGGCCTACCCCGTGATCAAGCCGCTCGAGGGCCAGCTCGCGCTGGGACCGATCCACATCCTGAAATTCCAGGCGCTGGTCATCGCGGCCGCGGCCTTCCTGATGGTGGCGCTATACCAGTTCGTCCAGCGCACTAAAATCGGCAAGGCCATCCGCTCGGTTTCCGAGGACAAGGAGGCATCGGCCCTGATGGGCATCGATGTCGACCGCATGATCACCATGACCTTCGTCATCGGCGGCGCCGCAGCCGGCGCGGCCGGCGTGCTCTACGCGCTGATGTTCAAGCAGGTCCACTTCTTCATGGGCTTCATCCCCGGCATCAAGGCCTTCACCGCCGCTGTCCTGGGAGGCATCGGCAACATCCCGGGAGCCATGCTGGGCGGCATATTCCTGGGCCTGGTGGAGTCCATCGGACCGAGCCTCATCCTGGACGGCCTCGGCATCGTAGCGCCCTACCAACTCAAGGACGCCATCGCCTTCACCCTGTTGGTGCTGATCCTGATCTTCCGGCCGACCGGCATTCTCGGAGAACGGCTGGCGGTCAAGAAGGCTTAAGGGCTCGGAAAGGATGCGTGCATGAACCGGTTGCCCGGAATCAAATACGGATTGATCGGCGGCGTTTGCCTGGTAATCCTCTCCATCATCGGCATGGTGGAAGCCTTCAACCAGCGGGAGATCGTCTCCGAAGTGATCTCGATGGGCCAGATGCTGCTCCTCGCGGCGGCGGCCTTCATCGCCTACCTGCCCGCCTCGCGCGCCGGCGGCGGCGCCAAGGGCCTGGCGGCGTCCGTTGCTTCCGGCCTGATCATGATGGCCATGCTGGCGCTGCTCGTGTTGCTGAGCACCGTCGTCAACCTGCGCCTGGTGTTCATCAACGCCTCCCCGTCCCTTTTCCAGATTTTGACGTTCCAGCAGGAAAGTCTCTGGGCCGGGGTCGGCCTGCTGCTGCTCGCCGGCGGGCTGACCGGTTTGACCGCGGGGCTGCTGGTCATGATGCCGGATACGCTGCGACGGGTGGTGATCACCGCCCTGACAACGGTCGTCATGGTCGGGACGCTTCAGGACACCATCTCCCCGATTTTTTCCGAGTGGGGACCGCTGGCGGACCTCACCGACCTTCTCTACGAAGGCAACGGACTGTCCATTTCGGGGGCGGCGGCGGTGTTCATCCTGGTCGCGGGTGCGGCCGCCGCCTGGATCCGGAAGGGCAAAGACGTCACGGGGCGGGTGCAAAACCTTCCGCCGGTGTCGCGGCGTCGCCTGAACATCGCACTGGTGCTGCTCGGCGGGTTCGTGCTGCTGGCCCTGCCCCATATCCTGGGGTTGTTCCTGAGCGAGGTGCTCACCATCATCGGCCTCTACATCATGCTCGGGCTCGGCTTGAACATCATCATCGGTTTCTCCGGCATGCTCGACCTCGGGCACGTGGCGTATTTCGCCATCGGCTCCTACACCATCGCCATCCTCACCTCGCCGGAGCTCGGTTTCTTCAACTGGAATTTCTGGCAGGCGCTGCCGGTGGCCATCGCCGCAGGGGCCGTCACGGGCGTGCTCATCTGCACGCCGGTCCTCAAGATGCGTGGCGACTACCTGGCCATCGCCACTCTGGGGTTCGGAGAGATCATCCGCCTGTTCGTCCTGTCGGACTTCCTGCGGCCGTGGCTGGGCGGTGCCCAGGGCATCGGCAAGATCCCCAAGGTCGAACTATTCGGATTCGAGTTCGGGACCCCGCAGCAGGTCTACTATCTGATTCTGGCCGGTTGCCTGCTGATCGGCTTCATCGCCTGGCGCCTGCGGGACTCGCGCCTCGGCCGTTCCTGGATGGCGGTGCGCGAGGACGAGGACGTCGCCCAGGCCATGGGCATCAACCTGGTGTCCACCAAGCTCAAGGCCTTCGCCGTCGGCGCCGGGTTTTCGGCGCTGAGCGGGGCGATCTTCGCCACCAAGCTCGGTTCGGTTTACCCGCACAGTTTCAATATCATGATCTCGATCAACATCCTGTGCGTGATCATCGTGGGTGGCGTCGGCAGCATCCCCGGGGTCGTCGTCGGCGCCGCCGCCCTGGTGGGGCTGCCGGAGTTGCTGCGTGAGTTCGCCGAGTACCGCCTGCTGGTCTACGGCGCGGTCCTGGTCGCGATGATGCTGCTGAAGCCCGAGGGCTTGTGGCCGGAGGTCACCCACAAGCGGGAGCTGCACGAAAGCGAAAACGACAGCGCAGAGGCAGCTGCGGACGAACCGGCAAGGAGCAGGGCTTAGGAGGATACCATCATGGCCGTCATCACCACCCAGCAACTCACCAAGCAGTTCGGCGGGCTGGTCGCGATCGACCACCTCGACCTGGAGGTCCGGGAGCAGAGCATCCACAGCGTCATCGGGCCGAACGGCGCCGGCAAAACCACCGTCTTCAACTGCGTCACCGGCTTCTACCGCCCGGAGGGCGGCGACATCCTGCTGGAAGAGCGCTCCCTGGTGGGTCTGTTGCCCGACCAGATCGTCCGGCGCGGCATCGCCCGCACGTATCAGAACATTCGCCTGTTCCAAAACCTGACCGCCATGGAGAACATCCTCGTCGGCCTGCACGGGCACCTGAAGGCCGGGTTTTTCGGCATCGTGCTGCGTTCCCCGGCCACCCGCCGGGAGGAAAAGGAATCCGCCGAGGAGGCGAGCCGGCTGCTCAAGTTCGTCAACCTGGGCGGCAAAGGCGACATGATCGCCAAGAACCTGCCCTACGGCGACCAGCGACGGCTGGAGATCGCGCGCGCGCTCGCCACGCGGCCGAAAGTGCTCTGCCTGGACGAACCCGCCGCCGGCATGAACCCGAAGGAATCCCAGGACCTGATGGACTTCATCCGCCACCTGCGGGATGCCCTCGGAATCACCATCCTGCTGATCGAGCACCAGATGCGGGTGGTGATGGGCATCTCCGAGACAGTGACCGTACTCGACTACGGCAAGAAGATCGCCGAGGGCACGCCGGCCGAAGTCCAGCGCAACCCGCAGGTGATCGAGGCCTATCTCGGCCGGGGGAGCGCCGCGCAGCAGCCCCACGCGGCCTGAACCGACACGGGGGAGGAGAAACGCGACCATGCCCATACTGGAAGTCCAGAATATCAACAGCTTCTACGGTAAAATTCACGCCCTCAAAGACGTTTCCATCAACGTCGAAAAAGGTGAGATCGTCACCATCATCGGGGCCAACGGCGCCGGCAAGAGCACCATGCTGAGGACCACCAGCGGCCTGCTTAAACCGCGCAGCGGTTCGATTCGTCTGGAGGGTGAAGACCTGACCCGGCTGCGCCCGCACGAAATCGTCATGAAGGGCGTCGTCCAGGTGCCGGAGGGCCGCAGGGTGTTCGGCCGCCTCACGGTGATCGAGAATCTGGAAATGGGGGCATTCTGCTGCACGGACAAGCAAAAAAACGACGGCAACCTCGAACGCGTGTTTGCCATGTTCCCGCGCCTCAAGGAGCGCAGCAAACAGCTGTCCGGGACGCTGAGCGGCGGCGAGCAGCAGATGCTCGCCATGGGCCGGGCCCTGATGTCCAACCCCCACGTGCTTCTCCTCGACGAACCGTCCATGGGCCTGGCGCCGGTCCTGGTGGACGGCATCTTCGACACCATCCGCCAGCTGCACGCCGCCGGCACGACCATCCTGCTGGTCGAGCAGAACGCCCGCATGGCGCTGCAGGTAGCCAGCCGCGGCTACGTCCTGCAATCCGGCGCCATCATCTTCAGCGACCTGGCCGCCAACCTGGCCAACAACGAGATGGTGCGGAAAGCATACCTGGGAGAACATTAGAGTCCATTTCGAGCCGGCACGCTCCGAATCCCTAACCCGAACACACGAAATCCGAAGCACGAAATTCGAAATCCGAAACAAGGATGATTTCGGATTTCGATATTCGAATTTCGGATTTTCCGATCCTACCTTTCCTGAAGAAGGCTACTCGGCAAACAGCATATGGACTTCAGCCTCTTCCTGCGTGGTCTCGTCATCGGGTTTTCGATCGCGGCACCGGTCGGGCCGATCGGCATCCTCTGCATCCGCCGCACCCTCGCGGACGGCCGGGCCTCCGGTTTCCTCTCGGGGCTGGGGGCCGCCACGGCCGACGCGCTCTACGGCTGCGTCGCCGGGTTCGGCCTCACGGTCGTCTCCGCCTTCCTCGTGGACCAGCGCACCTGGATCCAGCTGATCGGCGGGGTGTTCCTCCTGGCGCTCGGGGTGCGCACGCTGCGCTCACGCGCCCGCGGAGCGGGCCGCGCAGGCATCCGCCGGCCGGGGCCTGGTCGGCAGCTACCTCTCGACCCTCCTCCTGACCCTCACCAACCCCATGACGATCATCTCCTTCGCCGGCATCTTCGCCGCGCTCGGCGTGGCCGAGACCGGCGGGGACCTCACGGCGGCCGCCTGGCTCGTCCTGGGGGTCTTCGTCGGCTCGGCCGCCTGGTGGCTGCTCTTGAGCGGCGGGGTCGGGCTGATGCGCGAGCGGCTCGCCACCGGGGCGCTGCTCTGGGTCAACCGCGCCTCCGGGGCGGTGCTGCTGGTGTTCGGCGCTGCGGCCGTCTGGCAGTCGGGTGGGTGAACGCGGTCGTGGACCCGTGGGCCCGTTTACCCGTTGGCCCGTGAGCCGGTCCTTCCCCGCGACCCTCTCGATTGCCCGCTCCCCTCCCCTCGTGGGTGTGCATAGACCGGTCCCGCGCGGATCGCGGCTGGAAAGCCGCTCCCACAGTGAAGCCGGGTGGCCTTTTCCCTCGGCCCCCAAGCCCCCGACAGCAGTCATTCCGGCGAAAGCCGGAATCCAGTCCTGAACCGTGGCAGCGGACCCGGCTGCCGCTGCAGATTGGTAAACGAGCACCGGTTCCGGGCAACGGGCCTGCGGGCAGACGGGTTGACGGGCAAACGATGCTCCGTTCCCATGCGGGGGCTTCCCTTTTCCGCCGCTATCCGCTATCCCCGGAGTCGAACCCGAATCCCCCGAGGAGGCCTCCCATGGCACCAGCCGTCGACGAAAGCAGCATCGAGGACGCCATCGCCCTGGCCGGGCGCTGGCAGGACCGCGCCAACGCGCTCATGACCCGGCCGGAGCGGGTGCGCGGCCGCAAGATGGCCCGCCTCATGCGGGACCCGCGGGACAAGGTCATCCTGACGGCCCTGATCGACCAGGGGTTCCGCTCCGCCGACCCGCGCCGCGTGGCGGACCAGATCGTGCACCTCTTCACCGCCAGCGGCGTGCCCCGGTTCTTCACGCCGACCGAAAAGGCGCTGCTCGGCCTGTTCGTGCGGTTCGGCCGCCTCGTGCCGGACATCGCGGTGCCGCGCGTGATCGCCCGGCTGCGGGCGGACACGCGGCACACGATCATCTCCGGAGAGCCCGAACGGCTGAGCGTTTACCTGGATCAACGGCAGGCCGACGGCATGCGCGTCAACGTGAACCACCTCGGGGAGGAGGTCCTCGGCGAGGCGGAAGCCCGCGCGCACATGCAGACCTACCTCGCCGACCTGCGCAACCCGAAAGTCGAGAGCATCGCGGTCAAGATCTCCACCATCTGCGCCCAGATCCACCCGCTCGCCTTCGAGGAGACCGTCGACCGCATTTCGGAGCGCCTGGCGGTCCTCTACCGCGAGGCCGCCGCCCACACCCATGTCGGGCCCGACGGCCGCCGCCGCGCAAAGTCGGTCACCCTCGACATGGAGGCCTACCGCGACCTCGCCCTGACCGCGGCCGCTTTCATGCGCACCCTGGACCGGCCGGAGTTCACGGCCGTCTTCGCCGGCATGGCGCTGCAGGCCTACCTGCCCGATTCCTTCGGCTGGCTGCAGGAGATCACCCGCTGGGCGCAACATCGGGTCGAGGCGGGCGGCAGCCCGGTCAAGGTGCGGGTCGTCAAGGGTGCGAACATGGAGATGGAGCTGCTGGAGTCCTCCCTGAGCGACTGGCCGCTCGCCCCCTACGACGACAAGCGCGACGTGGACGCCAACTGGAAGCGCATGGTGACCTTCGGTCTGCAGCCGGACAACGCCCGGGCCGTGCGGCTGGGGGTCGCGTCCCACAACGTCTTCGACCTGGCCTACGCGGTCACCGTCGCCCGCCGCAACGGGGTCATGGACCAGGTCACCTTCGAGATGATCGAGGGCATGGCCAACCCCGTCCGGCGCGCCGTCGCCGAAACCGGCTGCGACCTGCTGACCTATGCGCCGGTGGCAGAGGACCGGCACTTCATCACGGCGGTCGCCTACCTCATTCGACGCCTGGACGAGACCACCGGCCCGCGCAACTTCCTGCGCCACGTCAACGGCCTGAAGACCGACAGCCCCGCCTGGCGCATGCTGACCGAGCGCTTCCGCGCCTCGGTGCGCCGCATGCCGACCCTCGCCGCCGAGCCGCACCGCCGCCAGAACCGCCTGACCGAGAGCTTCCCCCGCGACCGGGCGACCGGGACCGGGAGCGGCTTCCGCAACGAGCCGAACACGGACTGGTCGCTCGCCCCCAACCGGGCCTGGGCCGAAGCGATCCGGCGCCGCTGGATGAAGCGGCCGGGGGACGCCCCCGTCGAGGTGCCGCTCGTGGTCGCCGGCAGGGAGGTGACGGTGGGCCGCCGGTTGCTCAAGACCCTCGACCCCAGCCAGCTCCCCGACCGGGTGTGCGTGTCCCGCTCCGCGCTCGCCGCGGCCGTCGACGTCCGCCGCGCGGTCGCCTGCGCCGCCGAGGACCCCGACGGCTGGCGGACGCTCACCGCCCGCCGCCGGCGCCGCATCCTCGCGGCCGCCGCCACGGAAATCCGCCGGGCACGCGGGGATCTGATCGGCGCGACCGCCGCCACGACCGGCAAGCTCTTCACCGAGGCGGACCCGGAAGTCTCCGAGGCCGTGGACTTCGCCGAGTTCTACCCCAGGACGGCCGAGGCGTACTACCGAATGCAGGGCCTGCGCTGCCGCGGCAAGGGCGTCGGGGTCGTCGTCACGCCCTGGAACTTCCCGATCGCCATCCCCTGCGGCGGGATCACCGCCGCGCTCGCCGCCGGCAACACCGTCGTCTTCAAACCCTCCTCGGACGCGATCCTGGTCGGCTGGCTGCTCTGCCGCTGCTTCTGGAAGGCGGGCGTCCCCACCACCGCGCTGCAGTTTCTGCCCTGCGACGGCGGCGGCACCGGCGCCCTGCTGACCGGCCACCCCGAGGTGGACTTCGTCATCCTGACCGGCGGGACCGAGACCGGCCTGCGGATCCTGCAGCAGCGGCCGGAGCTCGCGCTCGCGGCCGAGACCGGCGGCAAGAACGCCATGATCGTGACGGCCATGTCGGACCGCGAGCAGGCGGTCGGGGACGTCGTCTATTCGGCCTTCGGCAACTCCGGCCAGAAGTGCTCGGCCGCCTCGCTGCTGATCCTCGAGCGCGAGGTCTACGAGGACGCGGCCTTCCGCCGGCAGCTCGTGGACGCCGCCGCGACCTTCACGGCCGGCTCGGCGTGGGACTTCACGAACAAAATGGGACCGCTCGTGCGCCCGCCGCGCAGCCCGCTGATCGAGGCGCTGACCGGGCTGGAGCCCGGGGAGAGCTGGGCGCTCGAGCCGAAACCGGCCGAGGGCAACCCGCACCTCTGGTCGGCCGGGATCAAGTGGGGCGTGCGGCCGGGCAGCGCGACCCACCGCACCGAGTTCTTCGGCCCCGTGCTCGGGGTGCTGCCGGCCAAAGACCTGGAGGAGGCCGTGCGCCTGGCCAACGACACCGGCTACGGCCTGACGGCCGGGCTCGAGAGCCTGGACCGCCGGGAGCACGAGTTCTGGAAAGCGCGTGTCCGGGCCGGCAACCTCTACATCAACCGGGGGACCACCGGGGCCGTCGTCCTGCGCCAGCCCTTCGGCGGCATGGGCAAGTCCGCCCTCGGCGCCGGTGATCAAGGCCGGCAGCCCGCACTACGTCTCCCAGTTCCTGGATGCCGAGGACGCGGGGGCGCCTGAGACGGGCCCGATCGAGGCCCCCACCCCGCTCCTGCGCCTGGCGCAGCGCTGGGAGCTCATGCTCGACACCGGGCGGTTCGGGGGGGAGGCCGCGGAGATGCGGCGGACGGTCCTCGCGATCCGCAGCTACCTCTTCCGGGTGGAACGCGAGTTCGGCCGGCCGGTCGACCCCGTCAACCTGCGCGGCCAGGACAACGTGCTGCGCCACCTGCCGGTCGGCACCGTCGTCGTGCGGCTGCACCCGGAGGACGGACTGTTCGACGTCGTGGCGCGCATCGCAGCCGTCCGGGCCACCGGCAACCGCCTGCGCGTGAGCGTGCCGCCCGGAATGGACGGCCCGGCCGTGCGCTTCCTCCACGGCCCCGAAGGCGGCCGGCTGACCGCCCGGGACCCGGTCGTGCGCGAAACCGACCCGGAGCTCATCGCCGCGATCCCCTCGGTCGACCGCATCCGCTACGCGGCGCCGGACCGCGTGCCGCCGGAGCTCTTCGCAGCCGCCGCCGAGACGGGCTTCTACATCGCCCGCACACCGGTGGTGATGGAGGGCCGCATCGAGCTCTTGCAGTACTACCGGCAGCAGAGCGTCTGCACCAACTACCACCGCTACGGCAACCTCGGCGACCGGGCGGCAGAATTTGAGATCGACTGAACGCCGGGACACCGGCTTCGCTGGCCCGCGAACCCGCTGGCCCGTTAACAATCCTCTTCTCTGCTCCTGTGCCGTGATCGTTTCGGACGATGTAAAACGGCGCCCCAGGCCGTCAGCCAAGGCGCGCGGCCTTTCGGGAAGCGCAGCATGCTGGGAAGCATGTGAGCATTCACGAAAGGCCGCGCAACGCCGGATCACGGCCTGCGGCGCCGTTTTCAGCTCAGCGGGACTTCGATTTCCAAGAGCGGCGGGTACTGCTGGCAGCCGAAGATGTCGCTCTCGCCGGGGCTCCCGCTCGGCTCGCGGCGGTAGATGGTGAACTTGATCGCGTAGGCCGGGTCGTATTCCTGGAAGTCGCTGATGCGCTCCTCCGGGATGGTGAAGAGCGCGGCCACGGTGCGGCGCGTCAGGACGCCGCTGCGCTTCACGAGCTCGTAGTTCTCCTTCTCCCGGAAGATGATGTCGAAGGTGATCTTGTCGGTGCCCGCGTTCTTGCTGCGGATGGTCTTGGCCAGCTCGACCAGCTTCACGGTTTTCATCAGCCCACCTCCCCGTCGCGGATCACCATCTCGTTTAACGTGAAGAGCTCCATGGGGTCGTCCACCGGGAGCACGTGGTTCATCGTCCAGCGGTAGCCGGCCGGCGCGGGCAGCACCCCGTCGATCACGAAGGCGGCCGTGCCGGCCGTGCCCTTCACCTCGGGCAGGCGCGCGTAGAAGATCTGGCGCGAGCCGATGAGCGTGACCTCCTCGGCCATCTCCTTGGTCGGCGCCACCCCCTCGACGATCACGCACAGCTCGTGCGAGCGGATCTCGCGCACGGGCTCCAGATCCCCCATGACGCCGTTCTTGCCGTAGATGTTGTAGAAGAGCTGGTAGGGCTTGCCCGCGAACCGTTCCTCGACCTGGCTGCGGGCCCAGCCGATCACCCGGTCGATGTTGCGGATGGAGTACGGGTCGCGGATGCCGACGATGCCGATGAACCGCTCGCCGACCTTGCCGGAGCCTTCCAGCTTCACCTTCGTGCGCCCCACCGTCGGCACGAACACCTGGCCGGTGGCGCGCGTGGACTTCGGGTCGACCTGCTCGTAGCGGCAGCCGGTCATGTCGAGCGTTCCGCCGGCGAAGTACTCGTAAAAGGCGTTCGAACGCTCGTACATGGCGTGCCCGGCGACCGAGGCGACCGTGCAGCGCTGCTCCGGGTGCATGGCCGTGACCGTCACGTCGTGGTGCGTGATCGTGCCGATGACGGACTCCTTGGCCATGTAGGGCTCGGCGCAGAACGAGGCGCACTCGAGGACCTTGCCCAGGTAATACGAGTGGCTCTCGGGAAACCCCTCGTAGAGGGCGGCCGCGGCGAAGATGGCGGCGTCGCTGCTGCGGCCGCCGATGATCACGTCCGCCCCGCGCTCCAGCGCCCGGATGAAGGGGTGCACGCCCGCCATGGCGACCACGCGGTCGGTCCGGTCGAGCTCCTCCAAGGTGAAGGCCGGGCGATTGTCCAGCCCCTCGACCACGTCGCCGCGTTCCATCCGGCGGCGCAGGTCGGCCTTGTCCAGCTCGGAATAGAACGTGACCAGCTTGAAGGGCTTCAGGCGGTGCTTGCGGCTGAGGTCGCGGATCATGCCGACGTACATGTCGACGCGGCTGTTGGTGCCGGTGTCGCCCGAGGAGCCGATCATCATCGGCACCCCCTGCTCGCGCGCGGCCAACAGCATCAGCTCGAGGTCGTGCTTCTGCCAGTCGTAGGGGCTGACGCTCGTGTCGCTGCCGAGCGGCCCCGGCCCGATGTCGTCGCTGCCCGAGTCGCAGCAGTAGTAGTCGGGCTTGGTCTTGGCCCCGATCCAGAAGCTGCCCTCCTTGGTCGGGGCGAACCCCAGGTGCCCGTTGGGGCTGATGATGCGCAAGGATGTCTTCTTCATCGCGTTCCTCCTCTGGGTTACCTGCCAGTCAAACCGCGTGCGGTGCACGTCGGTTGCAGGTGCAACGGTCGCAGCACTGACGTGCTGTTGTCGTTTCGTCCTATGGCCGAAAATCCACGCCACCCGCTCCACGGGTGGTCATTGACGTCCGCCGAGAAATCACACCGGGCCTTTCGAAACGGCGGCCGGTGCGACGGACGGGATCATCCGGTTCGCCACCAGGGTGCCCGCGCTCACCGCCATCCCGGCCAGCGTGACCTCGATCCCCGGGAACAGCATCATGGCCCCCCCGGCGAAAAACAGGACCCGCAGCACGGGGTTGAGCCGGCTGGCGGACCACCCGAACAACCCGTAGGCCATGGTCACCGCCCCCAGAAGCCCCGTGCCCGCGGCCAGCGCCACCTGAACCGGGGTGTCGCGCCCGACCAGGGCCGGGTGCAGCACCATGAAGTAGGGCAGACAGAACGCCACCGCGCCGAGCTTCATGGCATAGTTCGCGGTCTTGACCCAGCTGCCTTTCGCGATGCCGGCCGCCACCACCGCCGCCTCGCAGGTGGGGGGGGTGATGGCGCCGAGCACGCCCCAGTAAATGTAGAACAGGTGGGCCGCCACCTCGTCGACCCCGAGCTTGAGCAGGGCGGGTGTCAGGATGGACATGGACAGCAGGTAGGTCGGCACGACCGGCAGCGCGGTCCCCAGGATCAGCGGCAGCAGCGAGGCGATGAGCAGGGACAGGTAGATGTTGGTGGTGCCGATCTCCAGAATCACCGCGCTGATTTTGGGAGCGAGCCCGGTCACCCCGATCAGGTTGACCAGGACACTCATGCAGACCAGGATCGGCACCAGGCGGACGATGTCGAGCCCGCCCGCGCTGAGCGCCTGCGCGATGCCGACCAGCATTGGCCGGACGCCCATCTCGCGCGCATGGTTCACGAAGTAGACGGCCAACGCGGCGACCGAGGCGTAAAAGCCCGCTTCCATCAGGGGGCTGCCGGCGTAGATCATGTAGAGCAGCGTCACGGTCGGCACCAGGAAACCGGACATCTTCTTGAACCGCAGGATCTCGCCCCAGCGCGGGATCTCCTCCGGGGGCAGCGCCCTGAGGCCCAGCCGCTTCGTCCGGAAGTGCACCCCGGCGAACACGCCCGTGTAGTAGAGCACGCAGGGGATCAGGGCGTAGCCGATGATTTTGAGATAGGAGATGTTCAGGAACTCGGCCATCATGAAGGCGGTGATGCTCATGATGGGCGGCGTCACCCCGCCGCCGGTCGACGAGATGGCTTCCACGGATGCGGCGAACTCGGGCTCGTAGCCGTATTTCTTCATGAGGGGGATCGTGTAGTTGCCGGTCACCATCACGTTGGCCACGGCGCTGCCGCTGATGCTGCCGAACATCGAGCTCGCGACGACCGCCGTCTTGGCCGGCCCGCCGGTGAAGCGGCCCGTCAGCCGCAGCGCGAGGTCGATGAATGTTTTCCCCGCGCCGGTGACCGAGAGCAGCGCGCCGAAGATGACGAACATGGCGATGAAGGTGGCCGACATCCCGGTCACCCCGCCGTAGATGCCGAGCGGCGAATAGTAGACCGAGTTGATCAGGAACTGCCACGACAGCCGGCGCATCTGCCACATCCCGGGGAACCACGGAGCGCAGTAGATATAGGCCACGAGCGCGAGCAGCATGATGGGAGCGGCGACGCCCATCGTGCGGCGGCCGGCCTCCAGGACCAGGATGAACAGCGCCGCCCCCAGCACGAGGTCGAACACCTCGGCCGTCCCGGGCTGGTAGTAGATGTCCATCGCCTTGAGGAAGATGTTGACGTTCGCGACCACCACCACGGCGATGATGAACCCGTCCCACAGCGACGGGCGGTCCGGCTTGGGGGACTTCCCGGCCGGATAGGCCAGGAAGGACAGCGAGATCCCCAGCAGCACGTGCATGGAGCGCATCTGCAGATCGATCAGGTGGACGAACACCGGCAGGACGAGCTGAAAAAGCGCGAACACCAGCCCGCCGACAAAGAGGACGTTCCGGGTGGTGAAACCCTTCTGCGGCAACATGGCCCAGGCCTCCCGCACAGGATCGCCGCCGACGCGGACGCGTTCCACGCCGACGGAGGTGGTTGGTTCACCGCGGTGGGGCGGGCGCCCCCGCCCTTGCCTCCTATTTCTGCTCCGGGGGCAGGAACCGCTTGGGCACCTCGATGCCCTTCTCCTTCGCGTAGCGCACCAGCCCCAGGTGCACCGGGACCTCCGCGCCTTCCGGCACGTACTTGAACAGGTCGCCGACCGGGTCCCAGCCCTTCACGGCCGGGTAGGAGGCCGCGACCTCCGGCAGCCCTTCGACGTACGATTTGACGATCCGGTAGGCCACGTCCTCGGGCAACTCTTTGGAGGCCATGGCGCCCACGATCGGGGCGAGCTCGTACATCGGGCCGGCGTCCGGGATCTGCGCGATCGAGCCCTTGGCGGTCTCGATGAAGGGAATGTACGGGTACACCTTCGTGATCCGGGCGACATCGTCCTTCGTGAACCCCAGGGCCGTGATCGGCGTTGTGAGGTTGACCTCGATCAGGGAGGCGTCCATGGCGCCGACCGGGCTCGTCTTCTGCAGGCCGACGATCCGATTGGTCTGCAACGCGCCGATCGAGTCGCTGAGCGTTCCCGGGACGAAGTTGATGTTGGCCTTGAGCACCTCGTTGAACTTCATCATGTAGGCGGTCGACGAAGCGCCCGGGATGCCCGGGGAGAACTTCTTGCCGCCGAGGTCGGCGAAGGTCTTCACTCCCGCGTCCTTGCGCGCGTAGAGCCGGTCGATGGTCACGTTGCGGATGAAGAGCACGCGCACATCCTTCCACGGCTGGCCTTTGAACGAGTCGATGCCCTGCACCATCTGCATGGCCGAGGGGATGTCGATCGACAGCGCGAAATCGAAGGCCCCCTCCTTCAGCTTGCGCAGGTTGTCCAGGGCCGCACCGCTCTCGACCACGGTGACGTTGAGCCCCACGTTGGCCTTGTTGATCACGTTGGCCGTGGCAACGCACCAGGCATATACGGCGGAGGTGGACGAGGTGCTGCCCATGTTGAGGTTGATCATCTTCTGCTGCGCCTCGGCCGGGGGACTGCAGGCCGGGGACAGGACCAGCGCGGCGGCGAGCGCCGCTCCGAGGATCCGGAACATCGTGGAACGCATGGGGCCTCCTTTCGGTTGCATGGTGAGGGACGGGTCGGTCGGGGAGGTCTGGTACTATCTGGTCATTACCAGTTCAGCTCGGAGCGCTGTCAAACGCAAAAACCGCGGTTCCACTCAGGAGAGATCCCGGACGACGTTGAACTTGTAATAGTCCCCGCGATAGAGGGCGCGCCGCAGTTCGAGCGGCATCCCCTCGCGGTCGGTAAAGATGGAGGTGACCCGCAGCAGCGCGGTCCCGGGGGCGACATCGAGCAGCCGGGCCTGGGCGTCGTCGGCCGCGACCGCCTCGAGCGCCTGGTTGACCCGGGTCGGGGTGCATCCCGTGGCCCGCCCGTACAGGTCGTAGGAGGAAAACGGCCGGTTCCGCCGTTCACGGGCTCTGGCTTCGGTCGTCATCTTCCGGCCGATCTCCGGCGGGAAGAACGACTCGTAGACGACCAGGGGCTGGTCGTCTCCCCGCCCCAGCAGAACAAGCCTCAGCACCTGGCCGGCATCGGGCAGTTTCAGGACGCTCGCGACCTCGAGGTCGGCCGGGAGCAGCCCGTGCGACAGGATGCGGGTCGAGGGCTTCATGCCGATGTCCAGCACGGTGCGGCGGAAGGTGACGATGCGCGACAGGCCCTGGCTGACCTTGCGCCGGGCGACGAAGGTTCCCTTGCCCTGTTTGCGGACGAGCAGCCCGTCGTGGATCATGCCGGCGATGGCCTGGCGCACCGTGATCCGGCTGATCCGGTGCGCCCGGCAGAGCTCGCGCTCCGAGGGGATGGGCTCTCCCGGGCGGTACCGACCCTGCTCGATCTGCTCCCGCAGGAGGTCGCGCAGCTTCTCGTAGAGCGGTATGGCGTCCTGCGCGTTCAGCAAGGGGGCTCTCCTTTTTTGTGTGCCGGCTCGTCGCGTTCTTTACCACCATCGCATGGCAGAAGACAACCGCCGGTCGCCCCGCGACCGGCCGCGGAATGGTTGTGTTTGCGGCGGCAACGGTCTATGAGGCGAGGTACCCTGTAAATCGGAGTCACCCGCCGACAGAGGAGGCGCCCGCGTATGCCTGAAAAAAAGACGCCCACCGCCGACCGGGTCATCGCCGCGGCCCGGCGCGACCGGCAGCAGCGCGAGGCCGGCTACCGCGAGCGCGCCCTCAAGCTCTTCCCGCACGTCTGCGCCCGCTGCGGCCGGGAGCTGACCGGCAAGCGCCTGCGCGAGCTCACCGTCCACCACAAGGACCACGACCACGACCACAACCCGCCCGACGGCAGCAACTGGGAGCTGCTGTGCATCTACTGCCACGACAACGAGCACGCGCGCGACCAGGTGGCGGACTGGTACGCCGGCGAAGACGGCGCGGCCGCGGAACGCCCGGAGACGCTCGACTCCCCCTTCGCGCGGCTGGGCGACCTGCTCAAGAAAAAGAGCCCCTGAGCGCCGCGGCATCCCGCGGAAGGAGGCGGCATGACCCCGGCCCCCCCATTTTACAACCCCACCCGCATCGGCACCCTCTTCCACCCCGATCTGCCGGCCATCGCCGCCGAGGCGCGAGCGGCCGGGCTGCCGCCGGCGGACCGGACCGGCGACGGGTCGATGCTGCTGATCGTCGACATGCAGGTCGATTTCTGCCACGCGCAGGGCGCGCTCCACGTCCCGGGCGCACTCGGGGACCTGCGGCGCCTGATCGAGTTCATCCACCGCCGGGCCGCGGACATCACCGGGATCATCTGCTCGCTCGACTCCCACCACGTGTTCCAGATCTTCCACCCGGTCTGGTGGGTCGACGCCGGCGGGGCCCATCCGCCGCCCTTCACCCTCATCACGCCCGCGGACGTCGAAGCGGGGCGCTGGCAGCCGGCCATTCAGCCCGAGTGGTCGCGCGACTACGTCCGCCGGCTGGACCGGGAGTCGAAAAAGCAACTGACCATCTGGCCCTACCACGTGCCGATCGGCGGGGTCGGCAACGCGCTCGACCCCGAGCTCTGGTCCACGGTCTTCTGGCACGCACTCGCCCGTCGCAGCCGGCCGCACTGGCTCGTCAAGGGCAGCATCCCCGAGACCGAGCACTACTCCATCTTCCGGCCGGAGATCGAAATCGACACGCACCCGCAGGGGCGGCTCAACCGCGAGCTGGTGGCGGCGGTGGAGGCCTGCGACCGGCTCGTCGTCGCCGGGGAAGCGTCCAGCCACTGCGTCCTGGAGACCCTCGAAGACCTGGTGGAGGTGTTCGGCTCACGGCCGGACCGCCTGGCCCGCATCCGGCTGCTCACGGACTGCACCTCCCCCGTACCCCACCCGCAGATCGACTTCGCCGGCATCGCCGCCCGGCGGTTCCGCGAGTTCGAGGCCCGCGGGCTGCAGCTGGCCCGCAGCACCGACCCGCTGTAAAAAGCGCTTGTTGTCCGCGCGCAAAGCTTGCTATTAATCCGGCAACCGACGATGCCGGACACGGCCTGGAGACGGGTCGAGCGGCGGGAGCGACATCCCCGCCGGAGCGATGTGACGCCCCCCTGGTGAGGACACACGGGAAGACACGGATGAAGACATCAGCGCGCAGCCAAACGGAAGCCGGTACCCGCCGGGTCGGGATCTACATCAAGAACGACCCGCGGGCGATGGCCCGGGCCGAGGAGTTCGCGAGTTGGCTGAAGCTGCGCGGCATCCGCGTGCTCCGCAAGGTCGGTCCGCCCGGAACGGCTCAACGCGGTCCGGCCCAGGCGCCCGCCGATCTCTACTGCGTGTTCGTCCTCGGGGGGGACGGGACCTTCCTCAGCGCCGTGCGCTGGGTCGGCGACCGCGAGATCCCGTTGCTGGGCGTCAAGTTCGGCGAGCTCGGGTTTCTGGCCGAGACCGCCGAGGAGAACCTGTTCGAAGCCGCCGAGCGGGTGCTGAAGGGGGAATTCACCGTGGCCCGGCGCATGCGCCTCGAGGTCCGGGTCGATCGCAAGGCCAAGCCGCTGGTGCGCGAAACCGTCCTGAACGACGTCGTCATCAACCGCGGCGCCCTGGCCCGCCTGGCCAACATCATCACGCACGTCAACGGGCACTACCTCACCACCTTCCGCGCCGACGGTCTCATCGTGTCCACCCCCACCGGGTCGACGGCCTACTCCCTGGCGGCCGGCGGCCCGGTCGTCCACCCGAAGGTCCCCGGGCTCATCCTGACCCCGATCTGCCCGTTCACGTTGACCAACCGACCGCTCATCGTCCCCGACGATGTGGAAATCACCATCCGCCTGGACAAGGACTCCTCGGACATCATCCTCACCCTGGACGGGCAGAAGGGGCTGCAGATCACCGAGAAGGACGTGATCACCGTCTGCAAGAGCGTCCACCCCATGCTCCTGATCCTGCTGCCGGACCGCCACTACTTCGACGTGCTCAAGGCCAAGCTGCGGTGGAGCGGAGGCCGAGTCTAACCGTGTGTGGATCGGGCCATTCCGCATGATCACGGTAGGTGACCGGACGCGATGACGAACATACTCCTGGTGATGGCAGGCGGCAGCATCGGCGCCCTCAGCCGGTACGGCGTGTCGCTGCTGGCGGTGAAGCTCTGCGGCAGCCGGTTCCCCTGGGGGACCCTCGCCGTCAACCTGGCCGGCTGCTTTCTGATCGGCGTGGCCTACGCGCTCGCGGAGCGGGGCAGCACCTGGATGACCCCGTCCGTGCGGGTCTTCTTCGTGACCGGCTATCTCGGGGCATTGACCACGTTTTCGACGTATGCGCTCGAAACCACCAGTGCGGCCGGCGCCGAGGACCATGTAGGCGCGCTGCTCAACATGGCCGCGAACAACCTGATCGGGTTGGCGCTGGTGCTGCTGGGCGCCTGGGTCGCCCGGGCGCGGTGAAGGAGCCGGCATGGTCCGCTACCAGGTCATCGAGATCTTCACGAGCGAAAGGGCCCGCTGGGAGGGCCGCCCGCTCGACCAGGCGGTGGTCGAGCACGTCCGGTCGCTGAAGCTCGCCGCACGCTGTCTGGTCACGCGCGGGACCGACGGCTGCTACGAAAACGGCGAGGTCGCCACCCGTCGCATCGAGCTGCTCTCCTACAACATGCCGGTGCGGATCACGATCGTCCTGCCGACGGCCGAAACCGACCGGGTTCTCCGGGGACTGGACGCGATGGTCTCCGACGGGGTAGTGGCCGTGCAGGACCTCCGGGTGGTCGCGCACCGGACCCGCAAGCTGCTGCTGCCCCGCCAGGTCAAGGTACGCGACCTCATGACCCCCGACCCCACGAGCGTCGTGGCCTCCACCCCGCTCGACCAGATCGTCCGCACGCTGCTCTCGGCCAGCTTCGGGGGGGTGCCGGTGGTGGACGCGGACCGGCGCCCCATCGGCGTCGTCACGCAGGGAGACCTGATCTACAAGGGGAGAATGCCGGTGCGCCTGGGGTTGCTCGCGACCGCAGCCGGCGATCGACTGGACGAAATCCTCGTGGCGCTCGCGTCCCGGACGGCCGGGGACGTGATGAGCTCACCGGCCGTCACGATCGGGGCCGACCGCTATGTGCGGGAGGCGGTCGACCTGATGATCGAGCGGCAGCTGAAGCGGCTGCCGGTGGTCGACGAGCGCGGGAGGCTGACGGGCATGCTGTCGCGTCTGGATGTCTTCCGGGCGATCACGAACACGGCCCCGGACTGGGAGGCGCTCGGCCGGCAGCAGGTTCACGTCGGCAACCTGCGCACGGTGTCCGACATCATGCGGCGCGATACGCACACGGTCGCGCCGGACACTCCGGTCGAGGAGGTCATTGGGATCATCGCGGCCAACGACATCCAGCGGGTGGTCGTGGTGGACCCGGACGGCCGGTTTTTAGGCCTGATTTCGGACCGGGACCTCCTGGGCGCCTTCGCGTCGGACGCCTCCGACGGCGTCTGGGAGCAGTTCAAGACTCTCGTCTCGATCACGGAACGCGGCCGGCGCCACCGGGCGCTCAAGGGGCAGCTGCGCGCGAAGACCGCCTCCGAGGTGATGCGGACCGACGTCGTCACCGTGCGGGAAGACGCACCGATCGACGAGGTCATCGGCCTGATGACCGCGCGGGGGTTCAAACGCCTGCCCGTGGTCGACGGCACCGGGCACTTCAAGGGCATGATCAGCCGCGATTCCCTGCTGCGCACCGGTTTCGCCCGTCAGTCCTCATCCTGAGCGCACTCCCAAATAGAGCAGGCGAGGCGGCACCCGCCGCCTCGCCTGCTTCGCTTCCATCGGAATGACTCCAGCCGCTCACCGAAACCCGGTGGCCTTTTTCATAAATACCATCACGAATGACGCCACACCGCCACCCTCTCCCTGCCCTCCCCCTGAGGGGGAGGGTTAGGGTGGGGGGTCGCGCAACGCCGGATCACGGCCTGCGGCGTGGTGTTAGGTACCCATTTCCCAGGACGCCAGATACTTCTTCTGCTCCGGCGTCAGCTTGTCGATCGCGACCCCCATGGCGGCGAGCTTCTCGCGCGCGATCCGCTGGTCGATCTCCTCGGGCACCGGGTAGACGTTGCGTTCGAGCGGCTTCTTCAACCGGACCATGTACTCGACGCTGAGGGCCTGGTTGGCGAAGCTCATGTCCATGACGCTCGAGGGGTGGCCCTCGGCGGCGGCCAGGTTGATGAGCCGGCCCTCGCCGAGCACGTTGACGCGGCGGCCGCCCTTCAGCACGAACTCCTCCACGAACGGGCGGATCGTGCGGCGCGAGACGGACAGGCTCTCCAGGCCGGGCAGGTCGAGCTCCACGTTGAAGTGCCCGGAGTTGGCGACGATCGCCCCGTCTTTCATCACCTTGAAGTGTTCCTTGCGGATGACGTTGATGTTGCCGGTCACCGTGCAGAAGAAATCCCCGACGCGCGCGGCCTCCGCCATCGGCATCACGACGAAGCCGTCCATGACGGCCTCGAGCGCCGGCAGGGGATCGATCTCGGTCACCACCACGTGGGCGCCCAGGCCCTTGGCCCGCATGGCGATCCCGCGTCCGCACCAGCCGTAGCCGCAGACGACGAAGGTGGTCCCGGCGATCAACCGGTTGGTCGCCCGGATGAACCCGTCCATCGTGCTCTGGCCCGTGCCGTAGCGGTTGTCGAAGAAGTGCTTGGTGCGGGCGTCGTTCACGGCGATGATCGGGTAGCGCAGCACCCCGTCCGCCGCCATGCTGCGCAGCCGGATGATCCCGGTCGTGGTCTCCTCGGTGCCCCCGCGCACGTTGGCGATGAGGCTCTGCCGCTCGGAGTGCAGGATGGACACCAGATCGGCGCCGTCGTCCATGGTGTAATGCGGTTTCGTGTCGAGCACCGCGTTGATGTGCGCGTAGTAGGTCTTGTGGTCCTCGCCCTTGATGGCGAAGGTCGGAATGCGGTCGTGCTTGCACAGCGACGCCGCCACGTCGTCCTGCGTGCTGAGCGGGTTGGAGGCGCACAGCGCCACCGAGGCGCCACCGGCCTGCAGGGTCTGCATGAGGGCGGCGGTCTCGGTGGTCACGTGCAGGCAGGCGGCGAGCTTCACGCCCGCGAACGGCTTTTCCTGGGTGAAGCGCTGCCGGATGCGGTTGAGCACCGGCATGCTCTGGGCGGCCCACTCAATGCGCCGTTTCCCGTCGTTGGCCAGATTGATGTCCTTCACGTCGTATTTCATCGAAGATCGGTTCTCCTTGTCCGGTAATGGGGTGAGGCGACGGCGTCCGAATCAGACGCCGGCCAGTTCGCGCATCTTGGCGGCCATGGTGGTGTGCTCCCAGGTGAACTCCGGCTCCGTGCGGCCGAAGTGGCCGTAGGCGGCCGTCTTGCGGTAGATCGGCCGCAGCAGGTCCAGGTACTCGATGATCGCGGCCGGGCGCAGGTCGAAGCACTGCCGCACGATGTCGGCTATGCGGCTGCCCGGCAGCTTCCCGGTCCCCATCGTGTCCACCATGATCGAGACCGGCTGCGCGACCCCGATGCAGTAGGCGATCTGAACCTCGCAGCGCCGGGCCAGCTGGGCGGCCACGATGTTCTTGGCGATGTGCCGGGCCATGTAGGAGGCGCTGCGGTCGACCTTGGAAGGGTCCTTGCCCGAGAAGCACCCGCCCCCGTGGCTGCCCTGCCCGCCGTAGGTGTCGACGATGATCTTGCGACCGGTCAGCCCGCAGTCGCCCATCGGCCCGCCGATCACGAAACGCCCGGTGGCGTTGATGTAGTAGCGCGTGTCGGCGTCCAGCATCTCGGCCGGAATGACCTTGCGGACGACCGAGTTGATGACGCCTTCCCGCAGGACATCGCTCTCGACGTCCGGCTTGTGCTGGGTGGCGATCACGACCGCATCGACCCGTTTGGGGGCGCCGTCCTCGTACTCCAGGGTGACCTGAGCCTTGCCGTCCGGCCGGAGGTAGTCCAGCTGGCCGTTCTTGCGCACCTCGGCCAGGCGGCGGCAGAGCTTGTGGGCGAGGATAATGGGCATCGGCATGAGCTCGGGGGTCTCGTCGGTCGCGTAGCCGAACATGAGCCCCTGGTCGCCGGCGCCCTGCTCCTTGTAGAGCCCGTCGCCCTTGTCGACCCCCTGGGCGATGTCGAGCGACTGGTGGTCGATGCTGGTCATCACCGCGCAGGTCTGCCAGTCGAACCCCATCTTGGACGAGTTGTAGCCGATGTCCCGGATCGTGTCCCGGACGATCTGGGGCATCTCGACGTAGGTGCTGGTCGTGATCTCGCCGGCGATGAAGGCCATGCCCGTCGTGACCAGGGTCTCCGCGGCCACGCGGCAGCGCTTGTCCTCGGCCATGATGGCGTCCAGGATGGCGTCGGAGATCTGGTCGGCCACCTTGTCCGGGTGCCCTTCGGTCACGGACTCGGATGTGAAATAAAACTTCTCCTTGGGAATGCTGATGCTCATCGTGTCCTCTCCTCGCTAAAATAGCCGCCGGCGCCCGGGAGCTGCGGCGCGCGGTCGGCCGATGGATTTGAATCGCCACAAATTCGGGTAACCTATCCGTCTGACCGAAAAAAGTCAATTATTGCCGGCGACAAAATGCGTCGACGGGCGCCCCGGAACACCCGGAAAGGGACGGATGGGGGGTGGGCCGGAGCGGGCCGCACCGGCATTCCGGTCGCGAAACCGCTTGGGCCGCCTTCGGGAGGTATGCTACAGTGGCGAAATGAACGCGCGCTCCCGTGTCCGCTGTCTACTGACCTGTGTGCTGGTGCTCGCGACGGCGGCCGCGCACGCGCAGGCCCTGCTGTCCCCGCCCGGCCCCGCGCCCGACGAGGACCCGGTCGCGGTGTCGACCGCCTGGTCGACGGACCGCGCCCGTCCCGCCGGGCCGCTCCTTCTGGCGGTCGTCCTCGACATCCGGCCGGGCTACCACGTCGTCGCCGACCCGGCGCAACTGCGTCCGATGGGCGATTTCAAGCCCTTCCCCACGCGGGTCCGGGTGAGCGAGGCGCCCGACGGTGTGGTGGCCGAACCCGCGCGCTTTCCCCCGGCCCAGCCCCTGCAGGCGGAGTTCACGGACACCCCGCTCATGAGCTTCGAGGGCCGCACGGTCGTCATCGTGCCGCTCGCCCTCAGCCTGCCCTCCCCGGCCCCGGACAACGTCGGGCTGGCGCTGGCGGTCGAGTACCAGGCGTGCGCGGCCGCGTACTGCCTGATGCCGCAGCGCCTTGTCGTCAGGGCGACGCTGCCGGTCGCGCGGGCGGGCGAGAGCGTCGCACCCGCCCACCCCGAGCTCTTCCAGACCGCGCAGAGCGGCGCCGCACGCCGCACGCCGCTGCGCTTCGACCTCTTCGGGGCGTCCGTGGAGTTCGACCCCGCGTCGGTGCCCGGCCTGGCGGCGGTCCTCCTGCTCGCCGCCGCCGGCGGGTTTCTGCTCAACCTGACCCCGTGCGTCCTGCCGCTCGTGCCGGTCAAGATCATCAGCCTCTCCCAGGGGACGGACCGCCGCCGCGGCCGCACCCTGGGCCAGTGCACCTTCGCGGGGGTGCTGCTGTTCTGGGTCGGCCTGGGGGCGGTCGTCTCGCCCGCGAGCGGCTTCACCTCCACGCACCAGCTGTTCCAGTACCCGGCCTTCACGCTCGGCGTGGGCGCGGTCATCGCCCTGATGGCGGTCGGGATGTTCGGCGCCTACGCCGTGCGGCTGCCGACCCGGGTCTACGCGTTCAACCCGCGGCAGGACACCGCCGCGGGCGCCGTGGGGATGGGGGTCCTCACGGCCGTCCTGTCGACACCGTGCACCGCGCCCTTCATGGGCACGGCGGCCGCCTGGGCCGCGACGCAGGCGCCGGCTGTGACGCTGGCCACCTTCGCCGCGATCGGCGCCGGCATGGGGCTGCCCTACGCGGTGCTCGCCGCCCGCCCCGACTGGCTGCGGCGCGTCCCCAAGACCGGCCCCTGGAGTGAGCTGCTGAAGCAGGTGATGGGCGTGTTCATGCTCGCCGCCGCGGCCTACTTCATCGGCATCGGCGCCCAGACCCTGTCGGCCGAAACCGGCGGCGACCCCCGCCTGCTGTGGTGGCCGGTCACGGGCCTGTGCGCGCTCGGCGGCGTGTGGATGGGGGTCGGGGCCGCGCGCCTGGCCGGCACTCCGGCCGTTCGCCTGGCCTGGGGGGCGGCCGGGGCGGCCGTCGTCCTGCTGGCGGTCGCGGCCGCGGCCGGCCTCAGCGACAGCGGGCCGCTGCGCTGGGTGCCGTACACGCCCGAGCGATTCGCCGCGGCCGAGCGTGACCGCAGGCCCGTGGTGATGGTGTTCACGGCGGAGTGGTGCCTGAACTGCAAGGCGCTCGAACAGAGCGTGTGGAAGGACCGGGAGGTGGCGCGGGCAATCTCCGAATCCGGGGCGGTGCCGATGAAGGTGGACCTGACCGCGGGCAACCCGGCCGGCCGTGCCAAGCTCAGGGAGGCGGGCAGCCTCACGATCCCGCTGCTGCTGGTCTACGGGTCGGCGGGGGAGACGGCGCTGCGCAGCGACTTCTACACCGCCGACCAGGTCATCGCGGCCGTGCGCGCGGCCGCCCGACCGTAATCGCGGTTTCCGCCCCGGCCGCAGCCGGCTCAGCCGCCGAAGTCGTCGGTCGGGTTGCCGCCGTCCGGCGCCGGCCCCGGCACGAGACGGAGATACTCGCGGAACTTCTCGGCGGCGAAGGCGTTGCGGGTCTTCGACTCGGGGCTGCCCAGCACCACCACGATGAGACGCCGCTCGCCGCTGGCGCCCGTCGCCACGATGTTGTACCCCGCCCGGCGAGTGAAGCCGGTCTTCAGCCCGTCCACCCCCGGCACGACCCCGAGCAGCCGGTTGTGGTTGTGGATCGGCATCGTCCCGTTGCGGAAGGTGCTGCGCTCGGTCGAGGTCCATTCCAAAATCTGCGGGTGCTTCAAGGCCGCGCGGGCCAGCCGGATCAGGTCCAAACAGGTCGACAGGTTGTCTCGTTCGCCCCGCCGCGGGGGAAGCCCGTGCGGGCCGTGGAACTCGGTGTCGTGCATGCCGAGGGCGGCCGCCTTGCGGTTCATCAGGCGCACGAACTCGGCCGCGCTGCCGCCGACGTGCTCGGCCACCGCGTAGGACGCGTCGTTGGCGGATTCGACCATGGCGGCGGTCATGAGCTCGTTCAGCGTGAACGTCTCGCCCGCCTTCAGGAAGACCTGGGTGCCCCCCATGCCCTGGGCGCTGCGGCTGACCCGGACCGGGTCGTTCAGGCCGAGCGTGCCGGCTTCGAGCTTCTCCGCCACGACCATGGCCAGCATGAGCTTGGTGACGCTCGCCATGGGCCACCGCATCTGCAGGTTCCGACCCTCCAGCACCCGCCCGTCGGCGGCCTCCGCCACGGCAAAGGCTTCGCACACCGGCCGGGGTGCGGCGACGTGGGAGCGGATCTCGGGAGCGGGGGCGGATTTTTTGGTCGCGCGGGCGACCTGGGCGGGGTAGGCGGACTGTGCCGCAAACACGAAGGACATCACCACCAGAACGACTGCCGATCGCTTCATCAAAACATGCCTCGCTGCATGGGGCCAAGGGTGACCGTTAGCTCCATTCTACCCCGAAACGCCCCAAGAGACAAATGTGCGAGGCCGTGACGAGCCGCACCCGGAGGCGGTGGTGCGTCAGGAATGGACCCGGCGGGAGCGGGAGGCCGGCCCCCCGCTCCCGCCGGGTCCATGCGGGATCACCAGATCTCGCTGTTGCGCCGGGCGTCCAGCCACTTGCGCTGGCTGGAGGAGAGCTGCCCGACCTGCTTTTCGATCCACTCGATGTCCGCCGTCAGGACGGCGAGCTTCTCGGCGTTGGTGAGCTCGTAGTCCGCCAGCGCGTCCGCCCCGCAGTGCATGAGCTCGTAGACCAGGTTCTGGTCGACGGCGGCGCGCTCCAGCAGCCGGATGATCTCGCCCCGGTGGATCGTCTCGTCCGCCTCGTCTGCGCCCGGCCGGGTGCCGAGCGCCTTGCGCACGACCGCGACGAGCCCGTCCGGGGAGAAGGGCTTCTCGAGGATTTCCACCGCGCCCAGCTTGACGGCCTGGACCGCGGACGGCACCGAGGCGTACCCGGTGATCATGACCACCGGCAGGCCCGGCCGGGCGCGCTTGATGTCCCGCAGCACGCGCATGCCGCCGATGTCCGGCATGCGCAGGTCGGTCAGGACCAGGTCGTAGGCCTTCTGCAGCGCCATGTCGACCCCTTGCCGCCCGCTCAGGGTGGCCTCCACCTCGATGTGCTCCTCCTTGAGAATCTTGGTGATGCTGTCGATCACGATCCGCTCGTCATCGATGACCAGGATCTTTGCTTTGGCCATGGCCGTCCTCCTCCTTCTCGATCCGGTTCAGAACGCGTTGGATGGTATCCGTCAACTCATCGGGGGTGAAGGGCTTGCCCAGGAACGCGAGCGCCCCCAGGCGCTCGGCGTCGCGGGCCGTGTCCTCGGTCGAATAGCCGCTCATCAGCACGGCCGGGGTGCGGATGCCCATCTCCCGCAGGCGGCCGATCAGCCGCGTGCCGTCCTCGAAGGGCATCTTGAGGTCCACGAGCAGCAGCCGCGGGGTCGCGGAGGTCAGCAGCGCCAGCGCCCCGGCCGCCGATCCGGCCTCGAGCACCTGCCACCCGGCGGCCTCGAGCACGAGCCGGCAACTCTTGCGGACGATGGGCTCGTCGTCGACGACCAGGACGCTCGGCTTCATGACGCGTCCTTCGCCGGCAGCCAGATGAAGAACCGTGTCCCCTTGCCCGGTTCGCTCTGCACCCGGATGTGGCCGCCGTGGCGCTGCACGATGCCGAGCGACACGGCCAGGCCGAGTCCCGTCCCCTGGCCGACCGCCTTGGTCGTGAAGAACGGGTCGAAGATCCGGTCGAGGTTTTCCGGGGCGATGCCGCTGCCGGTGTCGGCGATCGTGATCTCGACGCCCTTGCGTCCGGACGGCTGGCCGGTGTACCCGGAGGCCGTGAACACCCGGATGGTGCCCCCCGGCGGCGTCGCGTCGAGGGCGTTGATGACCATGTTGATCAGCACCCCCTGGATCTGGCTGCGGTCCACGATCAACTCGGGCAGATTTTCGCCCGGATTGAGCCGGATGGCAACCCCCTTCATCAGCGCCTGGTTTTCGATCAGCGTCGTCGCGGAGGCCGCCAGACGGTTGATGTCGGTCGGCTCGGGGTCGATCTTCGTCTGACGCGAGAAGTCCAGCAGGCCCTTGACGATCTTGCGCACGCGCTCGGTCGCCTCGGCGATGATCTGCAGGTCGCCGCGCACGTCCTCGGCCAGTTCGGACCGTCTCAGCAGCATGTGGGTGTAGGTCAAAACCCCCGTGAGCGGGTTGTTGATCTCGTGTGCGACCCCGGCCGCCAGGCGGCCGACGCTCGCCTGCCGCTGGCTCTGCATGATGCGGGCCTCACTGTCGGCGTGGCGCCGGCCGACGAACGCCACCATCTCCTTGAAGGTGTTCTGCAGCAGGCCGATCTCGCCTTTTTCGGTCGGCCCGATGTCGGGGGTCAGGTTCCCCTCGCTCACCTGGCGGCTGGCCTGGATCAGCCGATGGATCGGGGAGCTGATGCGGCTGGCGATGACCCAGCCGAGCGCCGAGGCGGCCAGCATGACCGCAACGGTCAGCAGGCTGTAGACCGTCAGCAGCTGGCGGCGGATGTCGGCGTACTTCTCCTCCACGACGCCGACGTAGAGCATCCCGGCCCGCCGCCCGGAGATCGTCTCGATCGGGCTGTAAGCCGTGATGTACCAGTCGCTGAAGACGAACGCGCGGTCGGTCCAGCGCCGCCCCTTGCCGAGCACGTGTTCCTCGACCCGCGGCGACACGCGGGTCCCGAGCGCCCGCTTGCCCTCCGGGGTCAGCACGTTGGTGGCGATGCGGACGTCGTTGAGGAAGAGGGTCGCCGTCCCGATGCTCTTGCCCCCGAAGCTCTCCCCCTGGAACACCGTGTCGCGCACGGTGTCCACGAAGGCCTCGCCGCGGTTGAGCAGGATCCCGCCGTACAGGACCCCGACGAAGCTGCTGCCCTCGAAGATCGGGACCGCCGCCGCGATCGTCATGCCCGCGGTGATCTCCTCGCGGGCGTTGGAGGGGGACTCCGGCCCCGCGGCGAGCAGGATGCGCGCCCGTTCTGCGAGCTCGTGGTTTTCCTCGACCAGGACGTCCTTGGGCAGGATCACGGTGCCGGACACCGAGACCCGCTGCTCAAGGACCATCTGGGTCAGTGGGTTCTCGGGCCGGCGGCCGGGCGGCGGAAAGGCGTTCGGCCCGATGCGGCAGATGACGTCCCCGCGGGGGTCGACGACCCCGGCGAAGTCCAGCTCGGCCAGCTTGGACATGCGCTCCAGGCGCAGCGCGAGGTCCACCGTGTTGCGCTCCCGGACCGAGGAGATGAAGGCGAACCCGAGGGTGGTGATGCTGAGGGAGGTTTTGACGTGCTTCACGCGGGTGAGGTACATCTCGTTGGCCGCGTTCAAGTCCTGGCTCACCCGGTTGAGCGCCTCGCCGAACACGTGCTCGTCCACCAGGCGCACCCCGATGAAGAGGGAGGCCGCCCCCACGAGCAGCGTGACGGCCATGAATCCGGCGATCAGTTTGGAACGGGTCGAGTACAGCATGGGCTGCCCCCAGCGGGGTGGGTGCGCCTGAACGAGGCCCGGGTGAATCCGCGGCGCACGAGAGATCACCATATCAAAGCGACGCCTGAAAGTCACATCCCCCGGCATGGGGGCGCTCGTGCACCCCATGCATAAAACGGGACCGACCGCCGCCCGGCCCGCAGCCGCGAAATTGACAACCGTTCGCGGTTTCAGGTAGTCTGAAACACTCAATCCCAGTTCCCCACCGACACGTCACCCACAGGAGGCAGCATGCCGACATCCGATTACTGGGCCGACGCATACCTGTCCAAGCGGCGGTCCGCGGCCGACGCCATGCGGGTGATCCGGCCCGGACAGCGCCTGTTCATCGGTTCGGCCTGCGGGCAGCCCCAGGAGCTGATGCGCGCCCTGGCCCAGGCAGCACCCCGGCTGAGCGGGCTCGAGATCGTCCGTCTCATGAGCACCGAAGCCACACCGTTGAGCATGCTCGCCGACGCCACGGAGGACGTCACCCTGAACGTCCGCACCATCTACCTCGGGTCCGCCAACGCCGAGGTGATCGCCCGCCACAAGCGCTTCATCACCCCGATGAACATCTCGGACGTGCCGGACCTCTTCACGTCCAAGAAGCTGCCGATCCAGGTTGCCCTGATCCAGGTGTCCCCGCCGGATGACTTCGGGTGGATGAGCCTGGGGGTTTCGGTGGACGTGACCCTGGCGGCGGCCCTGGCGGCCGATCTCGTCATCGCCCAGGTGAACCCGCAGATGCCGCGCGTCCTCGGGCAGAGCTTCATCCACGTCAACCAGGTGCACGTCGTGGTCGAGCATCCCGAGCCGCTGCTGTCCGTGCAGCCGCCGCCGGCCTCGGAGACCGCCACCCGCATCGGGCAGCTCATCGCCCGGCTGATCGAGGACGGCTCCACGCTGCAGATCGGTTTGGATGCCGCCTCGCAGGCCACCATCCAGGCGCTCGCGGACAAGAACGACCTCGGCGTCCACTCCCAGTTCCTGACCGACGACATCATGCATCTCTACGCCACGGGCGTCATCAACAACCGGCGCAAGGGGTTCAACGAGGGCAAGCTCGTGGCCTCCGCCGCCATCGGCTCGCACAACCTCTACGAGTTCATCGACAACAACCCGGCCGTGGACTTCCGCCCCTCGGACTACGTCAACGACCCCTTCATCATCAGCCGCCACCACCGCATGGTGTCGCTGAACGTGGCGCGCACGATGGACCTCACCGGCCAGGTCGAGGCCGAGGCCTCGCCGCGCACGTTTTTTGCCGGCGTCTCCGGGATCTCCGATTTCGTCCGCGGCGCGCGGCGGTCGCCGGGCGGCAAATCCATCATCATGCTCTTCTCCACCTCCGATGACGGGCGCAGCAGCAACATCGTGCCGCAGCTGACCGACACCAACGTCGCCGTCCCCCGGGCGGACGTGCAGTACGTGATCACCGAATACGGGGCCTTCAACATGGCCGGCAAAAGCCTGCAGGAGCGCGCGGTCGGGATGATCAGCGTCGCCCACCCCGCCTTCCGCGAGGAGCTCTTCGCGCAGGCCAAGGGCTTGGGGCTGATCGGCCCGGAACGGGCCCTGGGCGAGGCCGTGCACGGCGTTTACCCGGTCAAGCTCGAAGAGGTCATCACCGTCGACGGGGAGGAGGTCACGATCCGCCCGGCCAAGCCGGTCGACGACCGGCGCATCCAGGAGCACTATTACGGCCTCGACAAGGAGGACGTCTTCTCGCGCTTCCGGCACGAGAAAACGTGCTTCTCGCGCTCGGACATCGATGTGCGCTCGTGCGTGGACTACATCAAGGTCCTGACCATACTGGCCATCGTCGGGGAGTTCGGGTTCGGGCGGGTGGTCGCCATCGGGGAGTGCATGCTGATCGAGAAGATCAATATGGCCGAGGTGGCCTTCTCCGTGAACAAGCGCTACCAGAACAAGGGGATCGCCCGCCGCATCCTGCGCAAGCTGGCCGAGGCCGCCCGCGAGCAGGGGTTCTTCGGGCTGATGGCCTACACCTCGCCGAACAACCAGGCCATGATCCGCATGTTCAAATCCCTCCCCTACAAGGTGAAGAGCGCCTTCGACGGCGAGGGGGTGACCCTGACCTGCCGCTTCGACGAGCTTGCCTGAAGGCGCGCAGCCTCTCCCGGCAGCGCCCGGTCGCGCGGCGCGGACCTTGACGGCCGCAGCCGGTGCGTTATGTTTGCGCGTTCCCGCAGGCCGACACCCCGTGATCCCGCCCCCTCAGCGCCGGGTGTCCGAAAACCCGTATCGGGCCGCCAGCCCGGGCGCGCGGCCTTTTGGACAGCGCAGCATACCGGGAGAGTGATGTGAGCATGTCCGAACGCTGCGCCACGCCGGATCACGGACCGAGACGCCGTTTTTCAACACCCCGTCAGGTTGAGGGCTGACCATACAACCCGCGTCCCCCGAAAGCGGCGACGCCGTTTCACCGTTTCCGGAGATCGACCAGACGCGATGGACATACTCTACATCTCCCCCGAGTTCCCCCCCAACTACGCCAACTTCGTGCGTCGGTTACACCAGGCCGGTGTCCGGGTGTGGGCGATCGGCGAGGCCGAGTTCTACAGCCTGCCGGTGGACCTGCGCGAGTGCATCCACTGGTACGGTCGCACCGAGCTCAAAAACTGGCGCCTGGCGGTGCAGGCCGTCAACGAGATTCTGGAGATCAAGCACGCCCAGGGGTTCGAGGGCGCCTTCGACCTGGTGGAATCGCACAACGAGGCCTGGCTGCGGCTGGAGGCCGTCATCAACGAGCGCTTCTCCATCCCCGGCATCACGCGGCGGGAGGTGGACCAGATCAAGAAGAAGTCGGTCATGAAGCGCATCTTCCAGGAGTCCGGGCTGCGCGTGGCGCGCGGGGCGGTGGTGTCGACGCTTCAGGAGGCGGACCTGCTGGCGGGCGAGCTGGGCTACCCGGTCATCCTCAAGCCGAACGAGGGGGTCGGCGCGGGCGGCGCCTTCCGGATCGACGGGCCGGAGCAGATGGCCGCGGTGTTCCCGGAGCTGCGGGAGGAGTACCTCCTGGAGGAGTTCGTGGACGCCCCGATCGTCACCTACGACGGCATGACCGACACCGACGGCGCCGTGCGCTTCGAGAACACCCTGGTCTACGGCGAAGGGCTGATCGAGTACGCACGGGGCAAGGACACGTTCTTCTACGTCGACCGAAGCATCCCGGACGCGCTGCGGCGGATCGGCCGCGCGCTCGTCCGGCGCTTCGACATCCGGCGCAAGTTCTTCCACTTCGAGTTCTTCCGGGTCGACGGAGACTACGTGCCGATCGAAATCAACTGCCGCCCCCCCGGCGGGGCCATCATCGACATGATGAACTACAGCATCGACGGGGACCTCTACCGCGCGTGGGTGCACATGCTGCTCGGCCGGCCGCTCGACCTCCCCGAGGACAAACGCTACTGCGTCGCCTACGTGGGCCGCAAGGACACGCCGCACGCGCTCGGCCACGACGAGCTCGTGGCCCGGATCGGGCCCCGTCTGGTGGAGCACGCCGACAACCCGCCCCTCTTCTGGGAGGTCATGGGGGCGCACCGGTACATCTATCGCTGCCCGGAGCAGGCGGAGGTTCTCGCGCTCGCTGCGGCGGCCCGCCAGGAGGCTTGAGCCCATGGCCCGCAACGTCGTCATCCTGTCCCCTCATTTCCCGCCCCACTACCACCGCTTCTGGAGCCAGGTCCGGGAGGCCGGCGGCAACGCCCTCGGGATCGGCGACGCGCCGCGCGACGCCCTGCCCCCCGAGACCCAGGCCGCGCTGAGCGAGTACTACCAGGTGCCCGACATGCACGACTACGACGCGCTCGTGCGCGCCTGCGGCTACTACACCCACCGCTACGGCCGGATCGAACGCTTCGACTCGCTGAACGAGTACTGGCTGGCGACCGAGGCGCGCATCCGCGACGATTTCAACATCCCGGGGATCCGCGCCGCCGACATCGAGTTCGTGCGCTGCAAATCGGGGATGAAGGTGCGCTTTGCCGCGGCCGGGGTCCGGGTGCCGCGCGGCGGGCGGGTGCGCACGCTCGCGGAGGCCCGCGCCCTGGCGCAGGACATCGGCTACCCGCTGGTGGCCAAGCCCGATGCGGGGGTCGGGGCCCTCGACACCTACCGCATCGAGACCGATGCGGAGCTCGCGCGGGTCTTCGCGACCACGCCCCCCGTGGACTACCTCCTCGAGCAGTTCGTGACCGGCACGATCCACTCCTTCGACGGGCTGGCGGACGCCGACGGGGACCCGGTCTTCGTGACGAGCCACGTGTTCAGCCAGGGCATCATGGAAACGGTCAACGACCGGCGCCACCTCTTCTACTACTCGCAGCGGGAGATCCCGGCCGCGCTGGAGGCCGCCGGGCGCGCGTGCCTGGTCGCGTTCGGGGTCCGCGAGCGCTTTTTCCACATCGAGTTCTTCCTCACGCCGTCGGGCGAGTACGTGGGGCTGGAAGTCAACCTGCGCCCCCCCGGCGGCTGGACCACGGACATGTTCAACTACGCCTGCGACACGGACGTCTACCGCGCGTGGGCCGAGCTCGTGGTCACCGGCAGCACCCGGCTCACGTACGAGCGCAAGTACCACTGCTGCTACGCGAGCCGCCGCCGCGACATCGCCTACGCGCACCCCCACAACGACGTCATCGCCCGCTACGGTCACCTGATGATGCAGGTGGAAACCGTGCCGGGGGTGTTCAGCGGCGCGCTGGGCGACGTGGGCTTCATCTTCCGCACCCCGGAACTGGACCGCATGCTGGACGTCGTGCACTTCATCCACGCGACCGCCTGAGACCGAACCCCTCACGAAAAGTAAAGGACGCCATGCACGTCGAACCACACCGCTGGTGGAGCCGCCATCTGAACCGCGACATGAACCTCAACGTCTACGGGCACTGGGGCAAGCCGTTCGTCGTGTTCCCCTGCTCGCGCGGCCGCTGGTTCGATTTCGAAGGCATGGGAATGACGACGGCCATCGCGGAGTTCATCCAGGCGGGGAAGGTCAAGCTGTTCACGATCGACAGCGTGGACGCCGAGTCCTGGTACGACTGGTCCGCGCCCCCGGCCGAGCGCAACTCCCGGCACGAGGCCTACGACCGCTATCTGGTCGACGAGGTCGTGCCCTTCGTGCGCACCCACTGCCGGACCCCCGGCGAGCGCCCCATGGCGACCGGGTGCAGCATGGGGGCCTACCACGCCGTGAACGCCTTCCTGAAGCACCCGGACGCCTTCGGCGGCACGATCGCGCTCTCGGGCCTCTACCGCCTGGACCGCGCCGAGTTCGGCCTGAGCCCCGCCGACCTGCCGGCGATCTACTTCAACTCGCCCCTGTCCTACCTGCCGGGGATCACGGACGCCGGGACCCTCGACCGCTACCGCGACAGCCGGATCATCGTGTGCACCGGCCGGGGCGCGTGGGAAACCGAGGCGCTCGAGGACACGCGCGCGCTCGACCGCTGCTTCCGGGAGAAGTCGATCCCGGCCTGGGTGGATGTCTGGGGGGAGGACGTCAACCACGACTGGCCGTGGTGGTACCGGCAGATGAGCTACTTCCTGGGGAAGCTGTACGGGGACGTGTGAGCTGGTCGGCGAAGCGTGTTAACCCGTGGACCCGTTTGCCCGTGGGCCCGTGTCGATGGCAGTGACATCAACGGGCCGACGGGCTGACGGAATCCCTTCGGCGGTCGATCAGGCTTTGTCCTTCTTGCCTTTCTTCTCGGCGCGCTTCTCCTTGAGACTCTTCTGGGGTTTCTTCTTGGCGTCCTTCTTCGTGTCTTGAGCCTTTGACATGCCGTTTCTCCTTTCGTGCCGGTGAGGTGTCACAGAAGATGTCTCACCGTTTACCAGAATTTCAAGAGAAGTCAAAGGGGGACCTTGTCCTCCAGCCCCAGGCGGCGGGCGCGCTCGCGCAACCGCTCGAGCGAGCGTCCGTCGGCGTCGGCCTGGGTCCGCACCCACCGGCAGAGGGTCGCGAAGGCCTCGCCCGACCGCACCAGCTCGCGGCTGCGCCGGACCCCCGTCGCCAGGTCGCCCGCCCGGCCCGCCACGTACAGGATCGCCCCCGCGTTGAGGCAGGTGATCCCGGTGCAGGCGGCGGAACCGGTGCCGGCGAGCACGTGCAGAAACCGATCGGCCTCGAGCCCGGGGTCGCCGGTGGTGGCGATGTCGGCGTATGCCGCGCGTTCGACCCCCGCGTCCTCGGGCGCCAGCGTGTACTCCTCCTCCCGGCCGTCGGGCCGGATCTCGTGGACCAGCGTCTCCCCCAGGGTCGAGAGCTCGTCCATGCCGGGCTCCCCGCGGTCGAACCCGTGCACCACCATGGCGCGGCGGTAGCCGATCGCGCGCATGACGGCGGCGACCGGGCGCACCGCCTCCGGAACGTGCACGCCGCGTACGGCGTGAGACGGCCGGCAGGGGCTCGCGAGCGACGCGGCGATGTTCAACACCGACCCGAAACGGATGCGGGCGAGGATGCGAAAGAGCCCGCGCGGGTGAACCTCGGCGCTCATCCCGTTGAACAGCCCGATGCCGCACTCCCGGATGCTGCGCGCGACCGTCGCGACGTCGCACTCCACGTTCACCCCCACGGCCTCGAGCAGGTCGACCGTGCCGCAGGCCGACGTCAGCCCGCGCGACCCGTGGCGGGCCATCCGCACCCCGCCGGCCGCCGCGACCACCGCCGCGGCCGAGCTGATGTTGAAGGTCTTCAGGCGGTCCATGCCGGTCCCGCAGTTCTCGACCAGCGGCCCGTCCCCGCCCAGCTCCACGTGCCGGGTGTCCAGCTCGTCCACGGCCTGCCACACCCCGGCCACTTCCTCCGGCGTCTCCCCCTTGGCCGCGAGCGCCCCGAGCAGGGCGCCCTGCTGCAGCTCCGGCTGCTCGTCGCGCAGGATCTGCCGGAAGAGCTCCAGGCACTCGGCCCGCGAGAGGTCCCCGCGGCCGATGACCCGCTGGATGGCGGCCCCGAAATGCCTCAAGGCGGCTTCGGCGGTCATCGTGCCGGCCCCCCTGCGGGATAGAGCAGGATCTTCATGCAGCGGCGCGTTTCGACCAGCTCCAGCGCCTCCGCCAGCCGGCCGAGCGGCAGCCGGTGGGACACCAGGTCGGCGACCGGAACGGCCCCGCTCGCGATGAGGTTCAGCGCCGCCACCCCGTGGCGGTAGGCGCAGCCGTAGGCCCCCACCAGCGTCTGTTCATGGTAGTGCAGCTGGTTGAGGCTCACCTGCATGCGATCGTCGGCGGGCGACAGGCCCGAGAAGACCACCAGGCGGCCGCGCGGTCGCAGCCGGGCCGCGGCGTCCTCGTAGGCGGCCTTGGCGCCCACGGCGACCACGCACACGTCGAAGGACCGATCCCCGCTGCGCTCAAGGCCGCCGATGGACGCCCGCCGGCGGAGGTCCGGCTCCACGTTGACGGCCGTGGCCCCTTTGGCCTGCGCCGCGCGGTGCAGGAGCGTGCCGGCCGGGCCCGCGCCCCAGATGCCCGCCGCCATGCCGGGCTTGAGCCCCGCCAGCTCCAGCGCGTTCAGGCAGCAGGAAAGCGGCTCCGCGAAAACGGCGGCTTCGGCCGCGACGCCGTCGGGCACGGGGATCACGCTTTGGGCGGGCACCGTGACGTACTCCGCGAACCCTCCATCCCGGTGAAACCCCATGATGCGCATGTCCCGGCAGAGGTTCTCCGCGCCCGAACGACAGGGCGGGCACGCGCCGCACCACACGCCGGGGTAGACGTACACCAGGTCCCCGCGCTCCACGCCGGCAACGCGGGCGCCTTTATCCGCTATTTCGCCCACGACTTCCTCGCCGGGCACCCGCGGCAGCACGAGGTCGCGGTGGCCGACCCGGATCAGTTTGAGATCGGTCCGGCAGACTCCCGTCACCGCCACCTGGACGAGGACCTCATCGTCCAGCGGGGGCCGGACGGGCAGACGGGCGAGCTCGAACCCGCCGACCTCCTTCACCAGAATGCATTCCATGTCCATCGGTGATCCTTTTCAGTGTCGTTCGACATCGCGGCTGAAAGCCGCTCCCCAGCATCCAACACCAAAACACACCAAATACCTAAAACTATCACTTAAACCAAATACCCACCCCTCTTTTTTACCCAAACACCAAACACTAAAAACCAACCACCAAAAAAACAAAAGGTCCCAACAGCTCTCTATCAAGAGCCGTCAGAACCCTTTGCCATCGGATCCTAACCTGCGGCGGCCGCGGTCGTCTTCTGGCTTCCCCCCTCCGCCGGCAGCCTTCCCGCGCCGCTACGGCGGCGCAGTGGCGAACACCCGCGGCGGAGGCGCCGGGCCTTGAAGCCCGGCCGGGGTCACAGCGGCGGGACCGCCACGGGTTTGCACCGTGTTCCGTTCCCGCAGTCGCCTGGTGTGAACGGGGCGGACCCTACCACCCCGGCCGACCGCCTGTCAATTATACGTCCTCTTCCTCCAGCGGGATGAGCTGCTCGGGGGTGGCCTTGGCCGCCCCGGAGTCGACTCGCCGGCGCGCCGTTGCGACCGGCTCGGTCTCCTCGACCGGTTCCGCGGCCGGCCGTGTGCGCCCGGCGCCGCCCACGACGGCGATCAGCCCGCCCACGATCTCCCGCATCTGCGCGGCCTGGGCGCTCATCTCCTCGGCCGAGGACGCGGACTCCTCGGCGTTGGCGGCGTTCTGCTGGGTGACCTTGTCCATTTCCGAAACGGCGGTCGAAATCTGGGTGATCCCCTGGGCCTGCTCGCTCGAGGCCGCGGCGATCTCGCCCACCAGCTGGGCGGCCTTGCCGGTGCTGTCGGCCACCCGCTTGAAGGCCTCGTTGGTCTTGGCCACGAGCTCGGAGCCGCTCCGGATCTTCTGGACCGTCCCGTCGATGAGCCCCGCCGTGTTGCGGGCCGCGTCCGCCGCCCGCATGGCGAGGTTGCGGACCTCGTCGGCAACGACGGCGAAGCCCGCGCCGGCCTGGCCGGCGCGCGCGGCCTCGACCGCCGCGTTGAGCGCCAGCAGGTTGGTCTGGAAGGCGATCTCGTCGATGGTCTTGATGATCTTCTGGGTCTCTTCGCTCGCCTGGGTGATCGCCTGCATGGAGCCGGTCAGCTGGCCCATCGAGGCGTTGGCCTCGCCCACGATGGCGCCGGCCTCGGTCATCAGCCGGTTGGCCTGGGCGGCATGGTCGGCGTTCTGCTTGGTCATCGAAGACATCTCCTCCAGAGCCGAGGAGGTCTCCTCGATCGAGGCCGCCTGCTGGCTGGTGCCTTCGGCCAGCTGCTGGCTGGACGACGCGATCTCGCCGGAGGCCGAGGTCACCTGGTCGGAGCTGCCCTCGAGGGCGGCGATGGCGTGATGGATCGGCCGGGTGATGGAGCGGGTGATGGCCCCGGCCATGACGACGGCCACGAGCACGCCGATGCCGAGCGCCACCACGATCGCCCAGTTGGAGCTCGCGACGATCGAGCGGGTCTGGTCGTTGATCTCGTCCGACCCGGCCCAGGCGTCGCTTCTGGATGGATTGCGCCGCCGCCATCACGGTCTCGCCGTTGGTCTTCATCTTCGGCAGGATGGTCTGCCGCAGGTCGGCGTCGTTCTTGGCCCAGGCGTTGGCGGCCGCCAGATACGCCTGGGTCGCCGCAGTAGCGCGCTCGATGGCGGCCTGCTCGTCGGGCGTCGTCGCCACCTTGCGCAGCGAGGCATAGAGCTTGGAGAGCTGTTCGATCTCCATGATCAACACATCCCACTCGTTATTATCCCGGCGGATGATGTAGCTCTTCTCGCTGATCTGGGCGCTGAGGGCGGCCTTGGACACCGCCACGACCAGGAACATGGCCTCGTTGATCTTCTCGAACTGGGCCTGCTTGGTGAGGGTGTAGTCGTCGACCATCTGGCTGACGGTGTCGCCGGAGCGGTTCATGGTCTTGACGAAGTCGGCCAGCGCCGCGCTCTGGGCATCCCGCTGGACCTCGGCCACCCAGGCCTGCAGCGCCTTGGCGTACTCGCCGGTCGCCTGGCGCGCGTTGGCGATCTGCTTCTTCTCGACCTCGTCCGGGTTGAGCTTGTCCAGCGCGTCGTAGGCGCTGAGCAGGCTCTGGATGTCGCGCTCGATCGCATTGAGCGCCATCTGCTCGCGGCCGAGCATGTAGCCCTTCTCGTTCAGGCGCATGTCGAGCGACCAGGCGTTGATGTTGTTCAGCACCGCCAGCGCGTTGCTGACCTGCTGGAACTCGGTCTTCTTGGCGTTCAGCAGCGCCTCGGCCTCCTTGCCGACCAGGTCGCCCTTCTCGTCCAGCAGCGTCTCCTCGACCCGGTTGCGCTTCAGCGCGTCCACGGCCTGGTCGTAGAGCTTGCCGTAATCGGCGACGGCCTGGCGCACCTCGGCCGAGCGCGCGGCGAGCTCTTTGTTCTGGGTCGCCGCAGCCAGCTGGTCGATTTCGCCCAGGCTCGAGGCCACCTGGCCGAGCTTGCCCTTGGCCCGCGCCTGGATGTCGTTGCTCTTGAAGAGCAGGTAGTTTTTCTCCTCGAGGATGGTCTCGAGGGCCGAACGTTCGACGTTCGTGGCGAACTTGACGGCCGGCAGGCTCTCCCGGTTCACCGCGCCGATGTTCGCGTCGATGCGCTTGAACATGAAAAAGGAGGCGCCGCCCAGCGCGATCATGACGAGCGTGAGGGAGGCGAACCCCAGGACGAGTTTGGTGCGCAGTTTCATGATCGATTTCCTTCAGGGGAGGTCTGCCGGGCCCGCGTGCGGACCCGGCGGCCTTCCGGCTGCGCCTCCGCCGGGGCCGGCGGGGGCGGGGGTCAGCCGCTATTTCTTGTAGATCCCGCAGGCCACGATGACTCGTTGAGCGTTCGATGTACATGGACTTGTCAGCTATTTCTTGTAGATCCCGCAGCCCACGATGACGTCGTTGACGCGTTCGACGTACATGGCCTTGGGCTCGACCTGGTTGCTGGTCGGGTTGCGGAACTTGTAGTCCTGCCAGCCGGAGGTCTGCTTCTTCATCATCTCCACGCGTTCTTTAACGAACTCCTTGCCGTCCACGTCCTTGTTGTCCAACAGGTCCCGGCCGATCATCTTGGCGTTGGCGCCGTGGGCCAGGCACTTGCCGTTCATGTCGTAGACGGCGATGTAGAGGTCGCGGTCCACGAACTGCCCTTTGGGGTTGCTGAACTCGGCATACGCCTTTTCGGCTCCATTCGCCTTGATGAATCCGACGGCCTTCTTCACCATGGCCACGGCCTCGTCCTTGGTTCCCATATCCGCCGCGGCCGCAACGCCCGCGCCCGCCACCAACACGCAACCGATCACCAGCACCGCCAACATCCGCCTCATGGGTTCACCCTCCTTGGGTAGAATATATGGATAGTGTGCCCGGCCTGTTTGGCCCGGGTTAGTATCTCGATATCGGCTTATCGGCGTGAAGCTTTAGCAGGGGGTTGAAAAAGGCTCAGCGGTTGTGGCAGGCGACGTGGCGCCCGGGGGCGATCTCGCGAAACTCGGGGATGAGGGTGCCGCAGATCTCGCGGCGCTCGCGGCAGCGCGGGTGGAAGGGGCAGCCCGTCGGGGGGTTGATCGGGCTGGGCACGTCGCCGCTCAGGAGGATGCGGTGCTTGCGCGCCCCCGGTTCCGCGGCCGGCGCGGCCGAGAGCAGGGCCTGGGTGTAGGGGTGCAGCGGCTCGCGGTAGAGGTCGCGGCGGGGGGCCAGCTCGACCAGCCGGCCGAGGTACATGACCGCCACCCGGTCGCAGAGGTATTCGACCAGGCTCAGGTCGTGGGAGATGAAGAGGTAGGTCAGCTGGAAGCGGGCCTGCAGCTCCTTGAGCAGGTTGATCACCTGCGCCTGGATGGACACGTCCAGCGCCGAGACCGGCTCGTCGGCCAACAGCAGCCGCGGGTTCAGCGCCAGCGCCCGGGCGATCACGATCCGCTGGCGCTGGCCGCCCGAGAACTCGTGGGGGTAGCGCCGCGCGTGCTCCGGCAGCAGCCCCACGACCTGCAGCAGCCAGGCCGTGCGCTCGCGCCGCTCGGCCGGTGTGCCCACCCGGTGGATGTCGAGGGGCTCGGCCACGAGCTCCCCGATCCTGCGGCGCGGGTTCAGCGCCGCGTAGGGGTCCTGGTAGACGATCTGGGCCTCGCGTCGGAACTGCTTGAGCCGCGCCCGGTCGAAGCTCGAGACGTCCGCGCCGTCGAAGATCGACGCGGCCCGCCGTGGGCTCCTCGAGGCGCAGCAGCACCCGGCCGAGGGTGGACTTGCCGCAGCCGCTCTCGCCCACCAGGCCGAAGACCTCGCCCGCCGCGACGCTCAGCGACACGTCCTGCACCGCCAGCACCAGGCCCTTGCGGGACGAGAACCCGGCCGCCTTGAGCGGGTAGTGCTTGGCGACGCCTTCGGCGCGCAGCAGGGCCGTGCTCATCGCCCGCCCTCCAGCGGCTGCCAGCAGCGGGCGTGGTGGCCGGGGGCGATCTCGCGCCAGGGCGGGTCCTCGCCGCAGCGGTCGTGGCGCCGGAAGCAGCGGTCCTGAAACGCGCAGCCCGGGGGCAGGTCCGCGAGGCTCGGCACCACGCCGGGGATCGGCCGCAGCGCCCCCTCGCCGCCGGGCCGCGGCCGCGACTCGAAGAGGCCGACGGTGTACGGGTGGGCCGGCCGGCGGTAGAGCTCGGCGACCGCGGCGCTCTCGACCACGCGCCCCGCGTACATGACCGCCGCGTTGCGGCAGATCTCGGCCACGACGCCCAGGTCGTGCGTGATGAGCAGCACCGACATCCCGAACTCCTCTTTCAAGCGCGCGATCAGGTCCAGGATCTGCGCCTGGATGGTCACGTCGAGGGCGGTCGTCGGCTCGTCGGCGATCATGAGGTCCGGGCGGCAGGCGAGCGCCATGGCGATCATCGCCCGCTGGCGCATGCCGCCGGAGAACTGGTGGGGGTAGTCGTCCAGGCGCGCGGCCGGCTCCGGCATGCCGACCAGCCCCAGCAGGCCGGCGGCCTCGGCGCGCGCCTCGGCGGCCGACATGCCGCGGTGCTTGCGCAGGACCTCCTCGATCTGGAAGCCGACCGTGTAGACCGGGTTGAGCGAGCTCATCGGCTCCTGGAAGATCATGGAGATGCGGTTGCCCCGGATGCGGCGCATCTCGCCCTCGCCGAGCGGGACCAGGTCCGTGCCGTTCAAGCGGATCTCGCCTGCGGCGATGCGGCCGGCCGGCCGGGGCAGCAGGCGCAGGATGGACAGCGCCGTGACGCTCTTGCCGCAGCCGCTCTCGCCCACGAGCCCGAAGGTCTCGCCGGCCTCGATGGTCAGCTCCAGGCCGTCCACGGCCTTCACGATCCCGCGGCGGGTGTGGAACTGCGTCCGGAGGCCGCGGATGCTGAGGACCGGCTCGCTCACGCGCCCCTCCTCACACCGACCGCAGCGAGGGGTCGAGCACGTCCCGCAGCCCGTCCCCGAAGAGGTTGAACCCCAGCACCAGCACGAGAATGGCCGCGCCCGGGAAGGCGGCCACGTGCGGCGCGTTCTGGATGTACTGCCGCCCCTCGCTCAGCATGGCCCCCCACTCGGGCTGGGGCGGCTGGGCGCCGAGCCCGAGGAACCCGAGGGCTGCCGCCTGCAGCACGGCCGTGCCCATGCCGAGGGTCGCGTAGACGATGATGGGCGGCATGGCGTTGGGCAGGATGTGGCGCCCGAGGATGCGCAGGTGCCCGCCGCCCAGGTGCCCGATCGCCTGCACGAAGAGCTGCTCCTTCAGCGAGAGGACGCTCGCGCGCACGATGCGCGCGTAGTGCGGGATGTAGACGATGCCGACGGCCACCATGGTGTTGGGCAGGCTCGGGCCCAGGATGGCGGTGATGAAGATGGCGAGCAGGATGGCCGGGAAGGCGAGCAGCATGTCCATCAGGCGCATGATCAGGCTGTCCGCCCGCCCGCCGAAGTAGCCGGCCGTCAGGCCGAGCAGCGTGCCGGGGACGAGCGAGATCCCGACCGAGATGAGGCCGATCATGAGCGAGATGCGCGCGCCGTAGATCACCCGGCTGAGGATGTCGCGGCCCAGGCTGTCGGTCCCGAACAGGTGGGCCTCGCTCGGGGGCTGGAGGCGCTCCAGGGGCACGGGCTTCAGCGGGTCGTGGGGCGCCAGGGCCGGGCCGGCGATCGCCACCAGGATCACCAGGGCGATGAGCGCCATGCCGAAGGCGGCGGTGCCGCTGCGCAACAGGTCGTGAAGCGTCTCCCACCTATGCATGCACGCGAATCCTCGGGTCGAGCAGGACGTAGACCAGGTCCACGATCAGGTTGATGACGGCCATGAGCGCGGCGAAGACCAGGATGCAGCCCTGCACCGCGGCGTAGTCGCGCGCCATGAGCGAGTCCACCACGTAGCGGCCCAGGCCCGGCCAGGAGAAGATGGTCTCGGTCAGCACCGCCCCGCCGAGGAGCAGGCCCAGGTTGAGCCCGAGCACGGTCACGATCGGCAGGAAGGCGTTGCGCAGCGCGTGGCGCAGGACGACGACCGCCTCGCTCATGCCCTTGGCGCGCGCCGTGCGCACGTAGTCCTTGTTGAGCACCTCGAGCATCGCGGAGCGGGTGATGCGGGCGACGATCGCCATCGGCACGGTCGCGAGCGTGACGGCGGGCAGGACCAGGTGGTGCAGGGCGTCGAGGAAGTCGCCGAACTCGCCGGCGACCAGGGTGTCGATCAGCATCAGACCGGTGACGACGTCCGGCTCGTTGCCCATCCCGATGCGGCCCATCATCGGCATGACCGGGAACATGACCGCCAGCACGTACATCAGCATCAGCCCCAGCCAGAAGATCGGCATGGAGACGCCGACCAGCGCCAGCACCATGGAGCCGTAGTCCCAGGCCGAGAACTGCTTCACCGAGGAGATGACCCCGGCCGCGATCCCGACGAGCGAGGCGATCAGCATGGCGGCGACCGCGAGCTCGAGCGTCGCCATCAGGCGCGGGGCGATCTCCTCGGCCACCGGCGCCCCGTTGCGCAGCGAGTTGCCCAAATCCCCCTGCAGCAGGCCGGCGAGGTAGATCCCGTATTGAACGGGGTACGAGCGGTCGAGCCCCATCTGGCCGCGCAGCCGCGCGAGATCGTCCTCGGTCGCGTACTCGCCGAGCAGCAGCCGGGCCGGGTCGCCCGGGATCATCCGCAGCATCAGGAAGACCAGCACGGACACCCCGAGCAGGATCAGGGTCAGGTGGAAGATGCGCTTGGCGATGTAGCCTGTGGGCATG
>CAWHEZ010000026.1:0-31179 GCA_963828345.1 uncultured delta proteobacterium | reverse complement strand
ATGCCCAGGAAGGCCTTGCGGAGCAGACCGCCGGCGAGGAACTCCTTGCCCGTCCCCCGGCCGGAGATGCGGCCGGTCTGGATGACGTAACCGCGGTCGGCGAGGTCGAGCGCTTCGTGCGCGTTCTGTGCGACCCGCAGGGTCGTCATCTCCGCGGTCTCCTGGCGTCGATCCATCTTGAACAGCCGCCGGCCGGAAGATGGCGGCCAGTATCGTCTCGATAGAGTTGCTCTATGGCGTGAAATTTCTCAAAAGGAGATAATTTCAGCCAGGGGTTGCTGCTTTCACCATGGCCACGATATTTTCTGTGGGCGTGTCGAGAGGCCAAGCGCAACCCGCATTGAGGGCATCGACTCCCGCGTTAAGGCACGTCTTTGGAGTAGGCATGGACCTCTTCCGGTTTGCCCTCCCGCAGCAGGGAAGTCGGGACATACCCGATCAGCGCCATCTTCCCTTTGAGAGTATTTTTTGCGGCTTCGATATCCGTCTTGTAGTCAAAACTGATGCCGCCGGCGCCCGTTTCTGCGATGTGATTGAGGTGGCCCGTAATGTCGCCGCAAATATGGATTACGGTCGGGGCATCAAGGGCCGAGCACAGTTGCCGGTGGTAAGGCGCAACCAAGGCCCCGTATTTCTCGGATGAGATCAAATCTCTGGAGGCGGAAGGGTCCGCAATCTGGACGACGTGGCTTCCGGCTTCAAATTGCTCCCGGGCGTAGGCCGTGCAGAGGTGCGTCGCCTTTTCCATGGCGGCACGGTAGCGCTGCGGGTCCTGCAGCATCCAGATAAAGAAGCGCTCCATCCCGAATAACAGAGCGGAAAGGGTGAAAGGACCCACGAGCGAAGAGATGACCGGAGCGCGAGTGCCATAGGTCTTCCGGGACAGCCGGATGGCCTCCAGAACGACAGGGATCCTCCCGCGGGTTACGTAGTCCTCCCCGGCAATGAGATCTTCCGGCGTCTCAAATGGCGGCTTCACGGTTCGCGGAAGCGTGTCCCGCGTTCCGTAGTCGATATCTGCACCCAATGCCCCGGTTTCCACGGTCAGATCGAAAGGGACTTTGACCGATTCCAGGCCGCACATCTCATGCGCCGCTGCCCCGAGCCGCATCATCCGGGCCGGGTCATGGTGGGCTTCCGGAAACGTCACCCCAACGGAATCCATCAGTTCGAGGGTCACGGAGTTGGTTACACCGATGACCGGGGGACGATCGACCGCCTGATGCGTCAGGACGCGTATTAGCCGTTCAACTGGATCCATGGGTTGCTCCTCAGCAGTAAAAAGCTCGATTCGAGGGTTACCTCATTCCCAGGATTTTCGGCAGCCAGAGCGAAATCGCGGGGATGTAGGTGATCAAGATCAGCGGAATGAGTGAGGCAATCACAAACGGCCATATCTTCCGGGCGAGGTCCTTGAAGGGGACTCCGGAGATGGCACAGGCGGTGTAGAGATCGACCCCCACGGGGGGCGTGATCATCCCGATGGCCAGGTTGCCCGTCATGACAACCCCAAGATGGACAGGGTCGATTCCGATCGTTTTGCACAAGGGGAGAAACAAGGGGATGAAGATGTAAAAGGCCGAGATGGCGTCCATGAAGCAGCCGGCGATGAGAAGCAGGACATTCAAGACGAACAGCACGAACAGGTAGTCGGTGCTGATGCCCATCATGGTCTGATAAAGGCTCTGCGCCACTCTTCCGGTCGTCAGGATCCAGGAGAAGACGCTGGCGTTGATCACGATCACCATGATGATGGCCGTGGACATGGCGGTTTCCGTGAACAGCTTGAAGAGATCCCTCAGCTTGATCGTCCGGTAGATGAAGATTCCGACCAGGATCCCGTAACCGGCGGCTACGGCGGCTGCCTCCGTGGGCGTGAAGACCCCCCCGTAGATCCCGCCCAGGATGATAACGGGAGCCATGAGGCCCCAGAAGGCATCTATGAAGGCTTTCCCGATCTCGTTCGGGGGCGTCCTCCGCCGGGGCGTGCCTCCGAATCCCGTTTCCCGCGACTTCCAGTATCCCAACCCCATGATGGATGCGCCCATCAGAATGCCCGGCACCATCCCGGCCATGAACAACTGCCCGATGGAGGTCTCGGAGATGACGCCGTAGACGACGAGCGCTATGCTGGGCGGGATCAGGATGGCGACCTCGGCCGCAGAGGCCACCAGCGCGACGGAGTACGTCTTGTCGTACCCGTTTTTGACCATGGCCGGAATGGAGATCAGCCCGATGGCGGCAACGGTCGCCGGCCCGGATCCCGAAATCGCGCCGAAGAAGCAGCAGCTGATCACGGTGACCACCGCCAGGCCCCCGCGGACATGGCCCACCAATGAATCGATCAAATGGATCAGCCTGCCCGAGATGCCCGCGCGCTCCATGGCGTGGCCCGCCAAAATGAAAAAAGGGATGGCCAGCAGTGTGAACTTCGATGTGGTGGTGTAGAGCAGGATGGGGATCATGGTGAAGGGGATGCCGGCCGCGATACACCGCGGCGATGCTGGCAACGGCCAACGAGACAAATATCGGGACGTTCAAGAACAGGAGGGTGAAAAAAATCCCGAACAGCAGGAGGACCAGCGATAAAACGTCCATTCTCTCTCTCGGTTCCCGTGAAAGTTACGAAACCCGGCCGCGGGCAACGAACCCTGCGGAGAGGCCCGTTCAGATCTCGGTCTGAAGGTCTTCATCCCCGCTGTGCGGGCGTTTTGCACTGAATCGAAAATTGGCCTGAATCGTCCGGATGATGATGGCGAGGGAGCCCAGCGGGATGGACAGCTCGATCACCCAGGTCGGGAATTCAAGAGCGGCCGTGACCTGGCGAGTCTCCCTTTCGAACAGCACCATCTCCGTCCCCAGATAGGTGAACACCGAAAAAACGAACACGATGCAGCTCGCGGCAAAGATGGGGACGAACCTCCGGATCCTCTCCGGGAACCGGTCGGTCAGGAGCGAGAACCCGATGTGCCCCTTCTTTTTGACGACCACCGCCCCGCCCAGGAAGGTCAGCCAGGGGAAAAGGGAGGTCACGATTTCCATGGAAGAGGCCATGTTGAGGTTGATGAGATAACGGGAGAGGGCGTTGCAGAAAACGATGGTGAGCATGACGAACAGAACGATGCCGATGATGGTTTCTTCGATGTTGTCTAAAATCTGCTTCATTTCAACATCCTCTCCCGCAGGCAGTCCTATCCGGTCGGCCGGCCCTATTTCTGCCCTTCCGCCCGGAACTTGCCCAGCAGCTCTTTGCCGATCGTCGGCTCGAACTCCTGGTAAACCGGTTCCACCAGGGGATGGAACGCCTTCATCTGTTCGGGTGTCAGGCGGGTGATCTTGACGCCGGCTTTGGCCATGGTGTCCACCAGGTCGGCATCCATCTTCCGTGCGACCATCTTTTCGTAATACGCGGCCTGCTTGGCCGATTTCCGCATGATGTCCTTGGTCTTGTCGTCGAAGGAATCCCAGAGCTTTTTGTTAACCCCGATGACGATCAGGTGGTACGAGTAGTTCCACAGGGTGCAGTATTTCTGAACTTCGTGGAGCTTGCCGGACACGATGGTGCTGACCGGGTTCTCCTGGCCGTCCATGGTTTTCTGCTGCAGGGCGCTGTAGAGCTCCGCGAAATCGAGGGCGGACGCATTGGCCCCGAGGCTCTTGAACGTGGCGACGTACATCTTCATCCCGGGGATCCGGATTCTCAATCCATTCAGATCCGCGGGTTTCGTGATCTCGCGGACGTTGTTGGTGATCTGCCGGAACCCGTTGCCGGCCAGCGCGAGGGGCTCCACCTTGTTGTCCCGAACCATGCCGGTCAGCTGCTCGCCGATGGGGCCGTCGATGATCCGGTCGACCGCCTCATAGCTCGGCATGATCCAGGGCATGGAAACCACCATGAAGCGCGGGTCGACCGAGGCGTAATGGATGGTCGAGTTGAACGCCATGTCGATGGCGCCCGCCTGCAGCATCTGAAGCCCCTTGACCAGATCGCCGCCGGAGAGTTGTTGATTGGGGTAGATGTCGATCACGATTTTTCCATCCGTCCTGGCCTTGACCAGATCGGCGAACAGGGCGGCCCCCTCGTACCAGGGGGAGAGTTCGGACAGAACGACGCTCAGCTTGTAGCGTGTCTGAGCCTGCGCGACAGGTGCCGAAATCAGCAGCGCCAGCATCACCGCGAGCACGATCCATTTTCTGCCTGCCATTTGAGACCTCCTGTTTGGATGATCCGGTTTCCCTTCCGGGTGGGTGGCCATCATAGACGGATGGCGTGTCAAAGAAAAGAGACCGGCGTGAGGGGAGCGGTGCCGTGACCAACAGCCTCGCCAGGATGGGGACAGGGTCTAAATTCCGAGGAAGGCCTGGCGGAACTGGTCGCTGGCGAGCAGCTCCTTGCCCGTCCCCTGGCCGACGATGCGGCCGGTCTGGATGACGTAGCCGCGGTCGGCGAGGTCGAGCGCCTCGCGCACGTTCTGCTCGACCAGCAGGATCGTCATGCCCTCGGTCTTCAGCCGCCGCACGGTCTCGAGCACCTCGTCCACGAGCTTGGGTGCGAGGCCGAGCGAGGGTTCGTCCAGCATGAGGATCTTGGGGTTGGACATCAGCCCGCGGCCGATCGCGACCATCTGCTGCTCGCCGCCCGAGAGCGTCGAGGCGGGCTGGCGGCGGCGCTCCTTGAGGCGCGGGAAGAGGGTGTAGATGAGCTCGAGGTTGCTGCGGATCCGCGCGGGGTCGCCGAGCGTGTAGGCGCCCAGCAGCAGGTTCTCCTCGACCGCGAGCGGCCGGAAGAGCATCTTCTCCTCGGGCACGTAGACGATCCCGAGCCGCACGATCTCCTCGGTCTTCAGGCGCTGGATCTCCCGGCCCTGGAAGAGGATGCGGCCCTCGAAGGCCCGCTGGGAGCCCATGACCGCGCGCAGCAGGGTGGACTTGCCCGCGCCGTTGGCGCCGACCACGCAGACGGTCTCCGCGGCGTTCACGGTCAGGGAGACGCCCTGCAGCACGGGCAGGCCCGAGTACCGCACCTTGATGTCCATCACCTCGAGAATGGGGCTCGCGCTCATGCGGGGGCGCCTCCGGATGCCGGCACGTGGTCGCGCACGTATTTTTCGCCGAGGTAGGCCTTGATGACCTGCGGGTCGCGGCTGATGTCCTGCGGGCTGCCCTCGGCGATCTTGCGCCCGTAGTCCAGCACGATCACCCGCCGGCTGATGTTCATGACCAGCTCCATGACGTGCTCGATCAGCATGACCGTCACCCCGCGCTCGCCGTGGATGTGGCGGATGCTGCCCATGATGCCTTCGATCTCGCTCGGGTTGAGGCCGGCGGCCACCTCGTCGAGCAGCAGCAGGCGGGGTTCGGTCGCCAGCGCGGTCGCCATGGTCACGCGTTTCTGGGCGGCGACGGGCAGCTCGTTGACCATGGCGCGGCTGAGGTCCTTGAGCCCCATCTCCTCGAGCAGCCCTTCGGCCTGCCTGCGCGCGCGCGCCGGGGAGGCGGTGCGCATGAAGCAGCCGACCATGACGTTTTCGAGCACGTTCAGGTCCCCGCCGGCCACGTAGACCTGGAAGGTGCGCGCCAGGCCGCGGCGCGCGACGGCCGGGGCCCCGATGCCGGTGATGTCCTCCCCGCCGAACACGACCCGGCCGGAGGTGGGCGCGAACATGCCCGGCGATGCAGTTGAAGAGGGTCGTCTTGCCGGCGCCGTTCGGCCCGATCACGCTCAGCAGGTCGCCCTGCTCGAGCTGAAACGACACGTCGTCGTTGGCCTTGAGCCCGCCGAACGCCTTCACCAGGTTGTGCACTTCGAGCAGGGCCATCAGATGCGCGTCCTCCGCCGGATCTTCTCGACGATGCCCCAGATGCCCCGGGGCTCGAACGCCGAGATGAGCATGATGATGACGCCGTAGATGATGAGGTCCATGCCGACCATCCCGGCGGCCGCCCCCAGCCACTCCTTGAGGTAGCTCTTGAGCGGGATGAGGACCCCCGCCCCGATCACCGGCCCCCAGAAGGAGCCCGCCCCGCCCATCATGGCCATGAGCGCGATCAGGATGGAGAGGTCGAGGCTCATCGTGTCCTCGGGCTCGATGTTCTTGACGTAGACGGCGTGGAACGAGCCCACGACGCTCACGAAGGTGACCGCGAGCGCGTAGGTCTTGATCTTGGCCCAGCGCACGTTGATCCCGAGCGAGCGCGCCACCTCCTCGTTGTCCTTGATCGAACGCAGCTGGAAGCCGAGCCGGGACTTGCGGAACCAGTTCATGGCCAGCAGCCCGAGCGCGAAGAAGCCGAAGATGACGTAGTAGTAGTACACGTCCTCCCGGAAGATCAGCCGCAGGAAGTCGGGCGGCTGGTACTTGGAGGGCAGGATCCCCAGGCCGCGGGCGGCGCCGACGAACTTCCAGACCTCGAAGACGTCCTTGAGCACGAGCGAGGTCGCGATGCTGGCGATCGCGAAGTAGTGGCCCTTGAGCTTGAACAGCGGGTAGCCGATGGCGAACGACCAGCACACGGCGATCACGACCCCGATCGGCATCGACACCCAGAAGGGGATGTCCCAGCGCAGCAGGCACACGGTCGTGGTGTAGGCGCCGATGCCCGCGTACTGCGCCTGGCCGAGGTCGACCTGCCCGCCGTAGCCCCCGATCGTGTTCCAGCCCATGCTGTAGAGCGAGAACATGAAGAACTGGATCACGGTCGCCATGGCGAAGGCCGAGTACGGGAAGAGGGGGAACGCGAGCAGCGCCGCGAACACCCCCACGGCCAGCACGCGGTCCAGGCGCGGGAAGTCCGAAAAGTCGAAGGCGTTTTTTATTGCTTCCATCCGAACAACCCCCTTGGGCTGATCAGCATGATCACGAAGTAGGCGACGTAGATGAAGGTGTACTTGAAGGAGGTGATCGGGATGTCCGCCATCCAGCGCAGGTCGAAGGTGAGGGAAAAGAAGTCCCAGAACCCGGGGATCTCCATGATCAGCCCGACCACGAGGCCGGCGAAGAAGGCCCCCGGGACGCTGCCGAACCCGCCGAGGGCGACCACGGTGAAGGCGATCATGGTGAAGATCAGGCCCACGTAGGGGTTCACCGACCAGAAGTTGACGATGAGCGCCCCGGCCATGGTGACGGTGCCGCCGCCGATCCCCCAGGCGAGCGCGTTCATCCGCTCGGTGGGGATCCCCATGTAGCGGGCGCCCTGGCGGTTGAGGGCGGTGGCGGTGAGCGCCTTGCCGATCTTGGTGCGGTTCATGAGCAGCCACACGCCGACGAAGGCCGCGACCGCGAGGACCGCGGTGGCGAGCTTGGTGGCCGAGACGATGATGCCCATGCCGATGTCGAAGCTGCGCCCCACGAGCAGGCCGTGGTGCAGCGAGCGGTCCTCGGAGCCGAAGAAGAGCAGCGCGAGGTTGCGCAGGGTCAGCATGAGGCCGAAGGTCCCCAGCAGCTGGGCGATCATGGGGCCGCGCAGCAGGAACTGGACGAGGCCCGTGTAGCAGACGACCCCGAGCACGAAGCCGACCGCCGCGGCCACCGGCAGCGTGAAGAGCGGGTCGAGCCCCGTCGCCTGGGCGGTCAGCAGCCCGGCGTACATGCCGACCATCAGGAACTCGCCGTGGGCGAAGTTGACGATGTCCATCACCCCGAAGATGATGGTGAGGCCCAGCGCCACGAGAGCCAGGACCAGGCCCAGGAGCAGACCGGACACGAGCGAGCCGAGCAGGATGTCCATTGCGAAGGATGCCTCCGGCGCAACAATACGCTCACCCATTTCGCCGGGAGCCGCCGGCGGAATGGGTGAGCAGGGTTCGGTGGGGTGGCGCTAGAACTTCGGGAACGGGTACGTCATGTTGGCCGTGGCCACGTCGAAGGGATAGACGATCTCGAGCTCGATCTTGCCGTCGGCCTTCTTCTGGTATTGGCCGATGAGCCCCTTGCCCAGGGTGTTCTGACCCATGTCTTCGCCGCCGGCGGCGAACTTGATGCCGCTCCATGGCACCACGAGCTCGTTGCCGGGGATCTGGATCTCGTTGGCCGCCTTCTGGATGTCGGCGGGCTTGGTCGAGCCGGCCTTCTCCAGGACGTGCACCCAGGCCTGCAGTCCGGTGAACGAGCGCGCCGAGGCGCCGCTGAGGTCGACCCCGGTCTTCTTCCGGTACATTTCGTTGACCTTGGCGGCGATGGGCTTCGCCTGCCCGACCTTCGGGATGAACACGGTGCGGGTCAGGACGCCGTTGGTGGTGTCGCCCAGGGTGCTCACGAACTCGGGGACCTCGAAGCCCGCATTCTGCCCCCACAGGATCTTGGGCGCCGCCTTCTGCTCCTTCAGCGTCTTCATCATCAGGATCGAGTCCGCGCCGTAGCTCGCAAACAGCATGGCATCCGGCTTCACGGCGATCAACCCGCGCACCTCGCTCGAAAGGTCGGTCGACTTGGCGGCGTAGAGGATCGAGCGCTTGACCTCGAACCCGTACTCCTTGCCGAACTTCTCGATCAGCTCCGAGACGGCGGAGCCCCATTCGGTCTTTTCGCAGGCCGACGTCAGGTTCAGGATGTCCTTCTTCGGCACCGCCGCGACGCCCTTCACCTTGCCCTCGGTCAGGCCCTTCAGGAACTCGAACAGATCCTTGGTGAAGTACTCGTCGTGCGGGGTCGTGCGCCAGAACCACTTGTACCCCAGGCGCGTCAGCTCAGGGGAGGTGGACGAGTCGTTGATGAGCGGGACCCCGTACTGCTCGGCCACGGCGCTGACCGCCTTGGTGACCGAGCTGTGGTAGGCGCCCATCAGGCCGTGGACCTTGTCGTCCAGGATGAGCTTCTTGGCGAGGTCGGCGCCCAGGGTGGGATTGCCCTCGTGGTCCTTGAAGATGAGGGTGATCTTGGCCCCGCCCATGCTCTTGATGCCGGCGTTCCGGGCCATGGTCATGTCGAGGTCGGGCATGGCGGTGTTGGCGATCTCGAGTGCGAGCTCGGCGCCCGCGCGCAGCTCGCGGCCGGCCGAGGCCGCGCCGCCGGTCAACGGGAAGAGGACGCCGATCTTGATGTCATCGGCTGCAACGGCCGCGGACGGGAGCGTCAGGGCGGCGACGAGCATGAGGCAGGACAGGGCGAGTGCGATGGCTGGAACCCGTTTCATCACGATCCTCCTTGCTGGTTGGATGGGAAGGCAGAGACGATGACGACGGCACTTTACTCGACTGAATTGCTGGAGATAAGGACGAATATAGTAGGCCTCCGCGGCTGTCAAGCAGGATGGTGAGGAAGCCGCGGTCGGTCTACAGAATTGTAAGGTCTTCGTCGCGCAGGTCGGCCACGAACATGTGCCCGGGCGAGTGGGTGATCACGCGCGGCAGCGGCACCGAGGTGGCCGCCAGCTGCGAGGTGACCCCGCAGGCCCAGAACACCGGGACCTCGCCCGGCCGGACGGTCACCGGGTCGCCGAACTCGGGCGCCGCGAAGTCGCGGATGCCGAGCTCGGCGGGGTCGCCGATGTGGACCGGCGCCCCGTGGGTCAGGTGGAAGCGGGTCGTGACCTGCACCGCGCGCACGGCCTGCGCGGGCGTCATCGGCCGCATGGTGACGACGAGCTTCGAGCGGAACGGCCCGGCCGGCGCGCAGTCGCGCGACGTCACGTACATCGAGACGTTCCGGCCCTCCTCGATGTTGCGGACCGGCAGCCCGGCCGCGAGCATCGCGTTCTCGAAGGAGAAGCTGCACCCGAGCAGGAAGCTCACCATGTCGGGGTGGACGAGATCCGTCACGTCCTCGACCTCGCCGGCGAGGCGCCCGTTCTCGTAAACGCAGTAGCGCGGGAGGTCGGTGCGCAGGTCCGCCCCCGGCGCGATGGTCGGCTCCCAGCGGCCGGGTTCGAGCACGTCCAGCAGCGGGCAGGGCTTGGGGTTGCGCACGCAGAAGAGCAGGAAGTCGAAGGCCTGCTCGCGGGGCATCATCACCAGGTTGGCCTGGATGCGGCCGGTGCAGGCCCCGCTCGTCGGGCCGGTCCAGCGGCGCGCGCGGATGAGGGCTCGAAGCTCTTTGGGGGTCATTTCGGATGTCATGGCTGATTCTCCTTTGGCGGTTCAAAGGGGTCAAGGGGTCGAGGGGTCAAGGGTTCGAGGGTGAGGAGGATTCCAGCATTTTCGCTCGACCCCTTGACGCCTGGACCCCTTGGACCCTTTCATACCACCGTGATCTCGCCGGGGTAGCGGCCGAGCTGCTCGAGGCCGTCGGGCGTCACCACGTGGGTGTTCTCGATGCCCACCACCCCGCGGCCGGGGAACACGAGCTTGGGTTCCACGGCGACCACCATGCCCGCCTGCAGCGGCAGGGTCTGGCCGGCGTTCAGGAACGGGAACTCGTCCAGCTCGAGGCCGACCCCGTGGCCCACGAAGCGCACGCGCTCCGCGCTCGCGCCCATGAAGTGCTCGGCCCAGCCGTGCGCCTGCACCCAGGCCAGCGCAAAGTCGTAGATCGACCCGGAGGCCGCCCCGGGCACGGCGCGCCGGGCGATTTCGGCCTGGAGGGCCAGCATGGCGTCGTGGGCGCGCTGCAGCTCGTCCGCGACCGGGCCGAGCGAGAAGAGGCGCGTGTGGTCGGAAATGTAGCCGCGGTAGGCGAAGACGTAGTCCAGCATCACGGGCTCGTTGCGGCCGATCGCTCCGCTCCCCGGCGCCCTGGGCCACGGCCGGGTTGATCCCGCTGCCGCCGGTCGGCGACGAGTGGTAGCTCGGCACCCCGCCCGAGGCCCCGGAGAGCAGGTGGCCGTAGAAGAGCTCGCCCCCCCACAGGCGCATGCGCACGATCCCCTGGTGCCCCAGGCGGCGCGCTTCGGCTTCCACGCGGCCGGCCAGCTCGATTTCGGTCATGCCCGCGCGGATCAGGCCGGGCAGCAGGGCGGCCACCTGGTCGGACCGCCGCGCGGCCTCCCGGATCAGCTCGATCTCGAAGGCGGACTTGATCGCGCGGATCAGCCGGATTTCGGTGGACATGTCCGCGGGCTGGGCGCCTGCGAACACCTCGCAGTACTTCCGGAAGAGGTTCACCGGCAGCACGTCGAGCTCGAACCCCAGCGCGGCCGGGGTCTTCAGACCCGCCGCCTGCAGGATGGCCGGGATGCGGCTCGGGCTGGGCAGCGGCACGACGCGGTCGAGCGGCGATTCCGCCCGGCCGCGCTCGAAGTTGCGGTTGACCATGAGAATCGGCTCGCCTGCGGCCGGGACGTACAGCGTCGCCTGCTGGATGGTGCCGCTGAAATAGAAGAGGTCGGTCTTCTGGAGGATCAGGGCGGCATCCAGCCCCTGGCGCGCGAGCGCGCGCTGGAGGGCTGCGATGCGCGCCTCGATTTCGGCGCGGGGGGTGTTGAGCGCAGCGTCGTACATCGGAGGATTCCTTCCGGATTCGCTTTCTGCCGGGCTACGACGCCCGGCGTCACGTCATCAGCCGGTACGGTTGCTTTTTTTTGTGGGAGGGGCGTTCAGCCTCGATCGTCGCGGCTGGGATCCCCGGCTTTCGCCGAGGACAGGCGCCGCTCCCACAAGGGGAATGCAAACCGACCCGGAAGATCCCATGCCAAATTTCGACCGGCAAAGCAATTCCGAAGCCGATTCTCAAGTTGAACCGGCCCGCCGGCAGCGCACGAAGTGGCCCGCGCCGGCCTGCACGAGCTCGCCGTCGAACGAGCGGCAGCCCTCGTCCGCGCGCGCGCACCTCGGCTGGAACCGGCACGGCCCGTCCGCCTCCGCCGTCTCGGAGGGCGGCTCGGGTGGCGCGGCGTCCGGTCGGCGGCCGTTTTCGAGGTCGGGCGCCGATGCCAGGAGCACGTGCGTGTAGGGGTGCAGCGGGCGGTCGAACAACTCGTCGGCCGGCGCGGACTCCACGATCTGCCCCCGGTACATCACGGCCACGCGGTCGCAGAGGTACCCCACCACGTTCAGGTCGTGGGAAATGAAGAGGTAGGTGAGCCCCAGGCGCTCCTGCAGGTCCTTGAGCAGGTTGAGGATCTGGGCCTGGATGGAGACGTCGAGCGCCGACACGGGTTCGTCGCAGACGACGAGCGACGGGCCCACGGTCAGGGCGCGCGCGATCCCGACGCGCTGCCGCTGGCCGCCGCTGAACTCGTGCGGGAAGCGCTCGGCCGCTTCGGGGGAGAGCCCGACCATCGCGAGCAGCTCGGCGACCCGGCCGCGGACCTCCTCCCGGTCGCGGACGCCGCAGGTGCGCAGCCCTTCGCTCAGGGCCTGGCCGACCGTCATGCGCGGGTTCAACGAGCCGTAGGGGTCCTGGAAGACGATCTGGATCTCGCGGCGCAGCGGGCGCATCCCGGCCGCCGACAGGGGGACGAGGTCGACGCCCTTGAAGAGGATGCGGCCGGAGTCGCACGGGAGGAGCTTGAGGATCATGCGGGCGAGCGTGGTCTTCCCGCAGCCGCTCTCGCCGACCAGGCCGAGCGTGCTGCCGCCGGGGATGGCGAGCGACAGGTCGTCGACCGCGCGCACCCACCCGGTCGTGCGGCGAAGGGCCCCGCGCTGGACGGGGTAGCGCTTGCTCACGCCCTCGAGGCGCAGGAGGTCGCCGCTCATGCGCACCAGTCCTCCGGGCCGCGTTCGGCGGCCACCGGGCAGCGGGCGACGTGCCCGGGCTCGAACGCGCACAGGCCCGGGAGCTGCGTGCGGCAGGGAGGCTCCGCCTGCGGGCAGCGCGGGTGGAAGGGGCAGCCGGCCGGCCGGTGGGCCGGGTCCGGGACGGTCCCCGGGATGCTGTAGAGCCTGCGCCCGCGCTTGCCGCGGCCGGGCAGTGCGGCGAGCAGCGCCCGGGTGTAGGGGTGCCGCGGCGTCTTGAAGATCTGGTCGAGGTCCCCGCACTCGGCGATGAGCCCGGCGTACATCACGTAGACCCGGTCGGCGATCTGCGCCACGACCCGCAGGTCGTGGGTGATGTAGAGCATGGACATGCCGCGCGACTGCTGCAGGCGGCGCATGAGCGCGAGGATCTGGGCCTGCACGGTGACATCGAGCGCCGTGGTCGGCTCGTCGGCGATGATGAGCTCGGGCTCGCAGGCGAGCGCCATCGCGATCATGACCCGCTGGCGCTGCCCGCCGCTCAGCCGGTGCGGGTAGTCGGCCAGGCGGTCGGCCGGGGAGTCGAGCCCGACATCCGCGAGCAGCTGGATGCAGCGCCGGTGCACCTCGGGCTCGGGCAGGCGGAGGTGGACCCGCAGCGGCTCGGCGATCTGCTCGCCGATCGTGAAGACCGGGTTGAGGGAGGTGAGCGGCTCTTGAAAGACCATGCCGATGCGCCGCCCGCGGACCGTCTCCATGGCCCGGTCGTCCAGCTCCAGCAGGTTGCGCCCGCCGAAGCGGATGCGGCCGGCCGCGAGGCCCTCGGGCGGCCCGGGGACGAGGCCCAGCACGGCCAGGGCCGAAACCGTCTTGCCGCAGCCCGACTCGCCGACCAGGCAGACCGTCTCGCGGCGGCCCACCGTGACGTCCACCCCGTCGACCGCGCGGGCGACTCCGCTTTCGCCCGTGAAGTGCACGCGCAGGCCCTCGACCGCGAGCACCGGCCCGCCGTCCGGGGTGGCCTCCCGCGGCGCGCCGTCGTCACGAGGCCCCCCGCCGGCCGTCCGCCGCTCATCGGCGTTCCCTCAGCCGGGGGTTGAGCGCGTCCCGCAGGCCTTCGCCGAAGAGGTTGAACGACAGCACCACGAGCAGGATGGCGGCCCCGGGGATGAACGTCAGCCAGGGCGCGTCGAAGATGAAGCGCTTGCCGTCGGAGAGGATGTTGCCCCAGGTGGCGTTCGGCGGCGGGACGCCGAAGCCGAGAAAGCTCAACCCGGCCTCGGTCAGGATGGCCGAGGCGATGCCGAGCGTCGCGGAGACCAGCACGGGGGCGATGGCATTCGGCAGGATGTGGCGGAAGATGATCCGCCGGTCGCCGACGCCCAAGGCCCGCGCCGCGGCCACGAAGTCCTGCTCGCGCAAGGACAGGAACTCGGCCCGCACGAAGCGCGCCGTGCCTTCCCAGCTGGTGAGCCCGATCACGATCATGATGGTGTAGATGCTGGGCGGCAGCAGCGCCACCACCGTCAGGATGAGGAAGAAGCTCGGGAAGCAGAGCATGATGTCCACGAAGCGCATGACGAGCGTGTCGACGCTGAGCGCGCTGCGCTGCAGGAAGCGCAGCGGCGCCGGGCAGCGCGCCCCCAGCCGCGCGCACCCCCAGGGGGAGATGGACAGGAAGAGCCACGCGTGCCCGCCCACGAGCAGGGCGGCCCCGAGCGGGCGGCTGCCGGCGGCCAGCAGAACGGCCCCGGCCGTCATGACCAGGGCGATCGCCACCTGTTCCCAGCGGACGGGCCGGCTGCCGTAGTACCCGGCGAGCCCGCCCATGACGATCCCGATCGCCACCGAGATGCCGACCGCGACGAAGCCGACCGTGAGCGACACCCAGGCCCCCTGCAGCATGCGCGCGAACACGTCGCGGCCGAGATCGTCGGTGCCGCAGAGGTAGATGCTCAACGCCGGCATCTGCGCGGGGCTGAGCACGGCCGCGACCGCCGGGGACAGGGGCGGGCGGAGCCTTTCCTGCAGGCGCACCTGCGCCGGGTCGATCAGCGGCCGCGGTCCGGAGGTCAGCGCCACCCCGGCCACGGCGGTCGCGAAGAACAGCGCGAAGACGGCCAGGCCGACGACGGCCATGCGGTTGCGCCGGAACAGGCGCCAGAGCTCGGCGCGTCGCGTGCGGCGCGGGGGCGGCGGCTCCTGCGGGAGGATCGGCGCGGGCGGCGTCGGGGGTCACAGGCGAATCCTCGGGTCCACGACGACGTAGAGCAGGTCGGAGACGAAGGTGCCGACCAGCACGAGCACGGCGGCGATGAAGTTGATCGTCAGGATGACCGGGTAGTCGCGCGCGAGGATGGCCTCGTAGGCCATGCGGCCGAGGCCCGGCCAGGAGAAGATGGACTCGATGATGACCGAGCCGCCGATCAGCCCCGGCAGCACGAGCCCGAACATCGTCACGAACGGCAAGCAGCGCGTTGCGCAGCGCATGCTTGTAGTGAACCATCTCCCACGGGAGGCCCTTGGCGCGGGCGGTGCGCACGTAGTCCTGGCCCTCGACCTCGAGCATCTGGCCGCGCACGTAGCGCGAGAGCACGGCGATCCCGCCGGTCGCCCCCAGCACCGAGGGCAGCAGCATGTGCCAGAGCCGGTCCATGACGTGGTGGATCGCGGGGGCCTCGCGCATGCCGAAGGTCTGGATGCCGATCACCGGCACCTGGAGCCAGTCGACCACGAAAATGATCAGGATGTAGGCGAAGAAGAAGCCGGGGATCGAGATCAGCACGTAGGAGAGGAAGGTGGCGGTGCGGTCGTAGGCCCCGCCGCGGTGGATGGCCGAGCGGATGCCCACGGGGAAGGAGACCGTCCACGTGATGAGGGTCCCCACGACGAAGAGCGGCAGGCTGTTCAGGAACCGCTCCCAGACTTTGGCGAGCACGGGCTGGTTGTCCTTCCAGGACACGGTCCGGCCGGTCAGGAGGTCCGCGTAGAACAGGCCGTACTGGACGTGCAGGGGCTGGTCCAGGTGAAAGGTCTGCCGAAAGCGCGCGACCATCTCCGGCGTGAACTTGGGGTTCATGGGGTCCACCTGGCTCGGTTCCCCCGGGGCCAGGTGGACGATGGCGAACGAGACCACCGACACGCAGAAGAGGGTCACGATCTTCTGGACGGCGCTGCGTCCGATGAAGGAGAGCATGGGCAATCCTAGTTTGAGGTGTTTGGGTGTTTTGGTGTTTGAGGTGTTTTGCCAAAGCAGCTAAATCACCCGAAACACCCAATAACCTACCGTCGTCATTACTTCTCAAAGCTCGGCACCTCCGCCAGCTTGATCCAGCGGTTGAAGTCGAACATGTAGCTGCCCGTCCGGGTCGGCGTGATCCGGCGGTAGGCGCCGTCGGGTTCCCGGATGACGATGCGCCGGTCCAGGACCGCCGTCCACTTGCCCACGTACAGGAACGTGTAGGGCTGGTCGCGGGCGATGATGGCGTGCAGGCGGCGGCAGAGCTCCACCTGGCGCCGGAAGTCGTACTCCCGGCGGATGCGCACGATGAGCTCGTCGGCCTCGGGGTTGCGGTAGCCGATGAAGTTGAGCTGGTGGGGGCCGGACTGGCTCGAGTGCCATATCTGGTAGAGATCGGGGTCCACCCCCATGGACCAGCCCAGCACGAGCGCGTCGAAGTCGAGCTTGTTGACCCGCTCCTTGATGAACACCGACCACTCGACGAGATCCGTGCGCACGTCGACGCCGATCCGGCGCCAGGCGTCCTGCGCGATCGCGAGGATCGACTTGCGGGTGTCGTTGCCGCTGTTGGTGATCAGCGTGAAGCGCAGCCGCTGGCCGTCTTTTTCGAGCATGCCCTCGCCGTTGCGCTGCCAGCCGGCCTCGGAGAGCAGGGCGAGCGCGCCGGCCGGGTCGTAGGGCAGGGGGGCGATCGAGCGGTCGTAGTACTCGGTCTGCTGCAGGAAGGGGCCGGTCGTGCGCTCGCCCTGGTCGTACAGCACGTAGCGGATGATGTCCTCCACGTTGATCGCCAATGCCGAGGGCGCGGCGCACGCGCGGGTCGTCGAAGGGCGGGCGGCGCAGGTTGTAGGCGATGTAGCTGTAGCTGTAGGAGGTCCCGGAAAAGCTCTGGAAGCGCGGGTCCGCCTCGAGGCGCGCCACCTGGTGGGGTTGCACCGCGTAGGTGTCGATGGTGCCCGCGTAGAACTCGATCTCCTGGGTCAGGAGGTCGGGGACGATGCGGTAGACGTAGCGGCGGTAGAGGGGGGCCCCCTCCCAGTAGCGCGCGAAGCGCTCGAGCTCGATGTACTGATCGGACTTCCACTCCCGGAACACGAACGGCCCGCAGCCGACCGGGCGGCGGTTGAACGCGCTCTGGCGCAGGCCGAACTCGGCGGGGTCGGCGCCGGCGAGCACGGCCTCCCGGCGCAGGGCCTCAGCGCCCAGCAGGTGCTCGGGCAGCAGGCCGATCGTCCAGGTCCCCACGGCCGGGGAGTAGAGGCGTTTGTAGACGATCCGCACGGTGTGCGGGTCGATCACCTGGACCGTCTTCACCGGCTCGTAGTCCGAGACCCGCGGGGACAGGTTGCGGGGGTCCATGATCGCGTCGTAGGTGAACGTGACGTCGCTGGCGCGTCACCGGGTGCCCGTCGTGGAAGGTCACGCCGGGCCGGAGGCGGAACTCGATGACCGGGTTGTGCTCGGTCGCGGGCAGGAGCTCGGCGGCGAGCGCCTGCAGCTCGGGTGCCGGGAGCGTGGGGGTCGTCGCGACGTGGGCGCGCGGGTCGAACGTCGGAGAAGAGCGTCCGGCCCCAGGATCTCGGAGAGGCGGGTGAACAGGTCCTGGTCCACCTCCCGCAGCGTGAGCTTGACGCGGGGCGGGGCGGACACCCGCACGGACGCCTCGGCCGGGCTGCTGCCGGCCGGTCCGCCGCCGGGTGGTCTCGAAGGTGCGGGCAGGCTCCACCGTCGACGGCCGCGATGTTCGCGAGCGCGGCGCGGGCGGCGGGCGGCAGGGCGTTCGGGCCGCGTCGAGGGCCGTGCGCAGCAGCGCGGCCGCACCCTCGGGGCCGGGCGCGGGCGCGCCCGGCGGCTGCTGCCCGCTCGTCGACGTAGAAATAGGCCTCCTCCGACACCGCCCAGGATCTCGGCCACGCGGCCGCGAAAGCGCAGGTTCTCGTCCCGGTCGATGAGCCCCTCGAACACGAGGGTGTTGATCTCCGAGCTGGACCCGTCCGCCGCCAGGATGGGGTTCAGGATGCTCGCGTCGCCGATGGAGGCGTGGATGAACTCCTCCAGCCGGCCGGGGTTGCCGCGGGCCTGCTCGTCGTAGGTCGGCACCCAGAAATAGGACTGGGCCAGCACCAGGGCCAGCACGAGCGGGGGCCAGACGAACCAGCGGCGGATGCCCAACGATTCTCCTTTGCGCGGTACGCAGAACGGCCTATATTCCGGGGCGCGGACCGGTCCACGCGCCCCGCGGTCAAGTTTTGCGGCGATTGGGGCGATCTTACTCTGTGCCGGCTGCGGATGGTCACCCTATATACCCAGCTCTTCGCCCGTGCACAACCTTCAGGGCGGCGGGCCGGGGGAACGGAGCGGGATGGACTCCGAACTGCAGGACAAGAGCCGGCGGCTGAAAGCGATTCTGCGGCGCAGCCGACCCCTCGCCGTGGCGTTCTCGGGCGGGGTGGACAGCACCTTTCTGGTAGCGGCCGCGGTCGAGGTGCTCGGGGACGAGGTGACCGCGTTCACCGTGCACGCCCCGATCCACTCGCGCCGCGAAGTCGGGCAAGCGGCCGAGACGGCCGTGAGGCTGGGGGTGCGGCACGTCGTCATCCCGTTCGACGGGATGGACGACCCGGGGTTCGCGGCCAACCGCCCCGACCGGTGCTACATCTGCAAGCGGATCCTTTTCGGCGAGATCCTGCGACGCACTGCGGCGCTGGGGCTCTCGCACCTGGCCCACGGGGTCAACCTGGACGACCTGGGCGACTACCGGCCCGGGTTGAAGGCGGCCGAGGAGATGGGGGTGCTCGCGCCGCTGGTGGAGGCCGGGCTGACCAAGGCCGACATCCGCGAGCTGTCGCGCGCGATGGGGCTGCCGACCTGGGACAAGCCCTCCATGGCCTGCCTCGCCTCGCGCATCCCCTATGGGAGGCCGATCACCGCGGCCGTCCTGCAGATGGTCGAGACCGCGGAGGAAGCCCTGCAGGACCTGGGCTTCACGGGGTGTCGGGTCCGGCATCACGGCGACGTCGCGCGGATCGAAGTCCCGGCCCGGGACGTGGAGCGGCTCGCCCGGGAGGAGACGCGGCAGGCGGTGGTCGCGCGGTTGCGCGCGATCGGATTCACGCACGTGGCGCTGGACCTTGAGGGCTACACGCAGGGGAGCCTGAACCGGGCATTAAACGTATGAGAGACGGATTCAAACGCGCGTGCGCGCCGGTTGCGGCCCCCGGCATCGCCGCCGCCATTCTGACGCTGGTCGCCGCCTGGCTCACCCTGGCCGCCCCGGCCGCGGCGGAGTTTTTCAAGTACACCGACCGCCAGGGGCGCACGCACTACGTGGACGAGCTCTGGAAGATCCCGGCGGACTACCGCGACCAGGCGGGCCGCTACCGGGAGAAGTACGACCACCTGAGCGAGGATCAGAAGGCCCAGGTGGTGCAGTCCGATCTCGACCGTCAGCGGTCGCTCGAGCAGGAGAAACAGCAGCATATCGAAGGGCAGCTGAGCGACCTCCGCCGCCAGGAAGAGGAGGAGCGTCTGCGCCGTGCGGAGCGCGAGCGGCAGCAGGACATGCGGGCGGCCGAAACGCCGGTCGTCATCGCCAACAACCAGATCCTCGTGCCGGTGGCGTTCGCCAACGGCGGGCTCGAAACGAGCGCGCACCTGATCATGGACACCGGCGCGACCCACACCGTGCTCTACCGGCCGGTGGCCGACCGGCTCAACATCCTCACGCTGGCCAAGGGTCAGTCCAAGGTGGCCGGCGGGCAAAGCCTGCACTCCGAGGTGGGGAAGGTGGACGCCATGCGCGTGGGGCCCATCACCGCGCGCGACTTCCCGATCGTGATCCTGTCCTTCGAGGGCGGCGCGCCGACCTACGGCGGGCTGCTCGGGATGGATTTCCTCAGCCGCGTGGACTACACGATCGACTACGACGCCCAGGTCGTGCGCTGGAAGCTGCGGTCGCGCTGACCCCCTACCGTCTCATCCGCCCGGTTTCTCCGGGACCAGCCGGAGCACGACCCGCCGGTTCTTGCCCCGCCCCTCGGGCGTGCTGTTGCTCTCGATCGGTCGGTCCGACCCGAACGCCGCCAGCGTGAGGCGCGCCGGCGCCACCCCCTGCGCGAGCAGGAAGGCCCTCACCGCCGCCGCCCGGTTTTCGGCCACGATCCGGTTGTAGGACCGGTCGCCGACCGAGTCGGTGTGCCCCTCGATCACGGCCGCGACGGTCGGGCGGCTCTTCATGAGCGCCGCCGCGGCGAGCAGCATGTCGTTCGCGTAGACCGGGATCTCGGTCGAGTTCTGGGTGAAGAAGACGACGAAATCCTTTAATGGGAAGGCCTCCCGCGCGGGCGGCGGCGCGGCGGGCCCGGGCGCCGGGGCCGGCGCAGCCTGCGGTGCGGGCGCGGCCGGGGGGGGCGGTGGCGGCGCGGCGACGTGGGGCGCAGGGGGTGCCGGGGGCGGCGGCGCGGGGGCCGCCGGGGGTTCGGGCGTCGTCGCGACAATGGGCGGTTCCTTCGCCGCCGGGGCCGTGGCCGCGGGCGGAGGGGATGGGGCCGCCGGCTCCGTCGGCTGCGGGGCCCGCGGGCCGCTCTCCACCGCGAGCGGCGGGGCGGCGCCGACGGATGAGGCGGCGGGGGCGGTCGCACGCATATCCCGGCCCTGCCCCAGGCGCGCCAGCTCGTCGGAGATCCGGTCACCCCAGAAGAACCAGGCGGCCGCGAGCAGCGCGGCGACGCCCGCGAAGACGAGCGCGTTGCGGCCGCTGCTCGACGGCTGCGGTTCGGGGGCGGCGCTTGGCGGCGGCGTGGCTGCCGGTCGGGCGGGCGGTGGCGGGGTTTCGACCGTCCGCGCACCGGCACCGACCGTGACTCGGAGTTCCTTCACACATTCGCGGATGATGTCGGCATCGATGCGGTTGACCCCCTGCGAGTAGCCCGACACCAGGGCGTGGTCGCAGATGATGTTGATCAGGCGCGGGTAGCCGCGCGAGCCTGCGTGCACGGCCTCGACCGCCGCGGGGGTCAACACCTCCCCGGCCGCCCCCGCCACCTTCAGCCGGTGGGTCACATACTGCCGGACCTCCTCGAGCGTCAGGGGCTGGATGTGGTAGCTGACGCTGATGCGCTGCCGCACGGCGCGGTTTTCCTCGAGCGCCAGCATGTCGCGGAACTCGGTTTGCCCGACGAAGAAGATGTTCATCAGCACCTTGCCGGCCAGGTCGATGTTCGACAGCAGGCGGATTTCTTCGAGCAGCGCGGTGTTCAGGCGCTGGGATTCGTCGATGATCAGGAGCACCCGGCGGTACGAGGAGAAGGCGCTGAGAAGGAGCTTCTTGAACGCGATCAGGAACTCGCCCTTGTGGGCGAAGGTGCGCTCCATGCCCAGCTCGGAGGCCATGAAATTGTAGAAGTCCATCAGGCTCAGGCTGGGGTCGGGAACTGTGACCACGACGGCGCGGCCTCCGACGTCCTTCTCGACCGCCCGGATCAGCGCCGTTTTGCCGGTGCCGACATCCCCGGTGATCAGCAGGAAGCCCTTGTTTTCGAGGATGCCGTACTTGAGGACGGCCAGACCCTCGGTGTGCTTCTCCCCGAGCCAGAGAAAATCCGGGTCCGGGCTGATGTCGAAGGGCTTTTTCTTGAGTCCGTAGTGGGCAAGATACATGGAAGATGTCCTTTCGAGATACGGCCGGTGCGCTTGCGCGCAGACGATGTACTCCGGTAACACGATGCGTCAAACTCGACCCGGAGACGTCGCGGCGGGAAGGGCCGGGGTCCGCCCGGGATCGCGTCGGGAACGCGAGCTCTTTGACTTTAGAAGCAATATCCCATTCTATGCCCTGGGATTCAAGCCGAAACCGGAAGCAGGCGCGCGGGCTCCGTTCGGGTCCGGGGGTGCGGGCCGGCAGGTGGGATTTTTTGGCTTGACAAACCCGCGCTATATAAATATCGACCGAACGACCTCGGGGCCGCGGGCCGGCGCCGGGCAAACCGACGCAGAAGGAGAGTCCGAGACATGCCGATGTCCGCCGAATTCGAGCAGCGCCTGTACCCCATGCTGGAGCGCATCGTCGCCCACTACGGGACCCCCTTCCACATTTACGACGAGGCCGGCATCCGGCAGACGGGCGAGCGGCTCAAGCAGGTCTTCGCGGGCGTCGACGGCTTCCGCGAGTACTTCGCCGTGAAGGCGCTGCCCAACCCGCGCGTGCTCGCGATCATGCACGCCATGGGCTTCGGCTTCGACTGCAGCTCCCCGGCCGAGCTCATGCTGAGCCGCGGCATCGGCGCGCGCGGCGAGGACCTCATGTTCACCTCCAACAACACCGCGCGGAGCGAGTTCGAGACGGCCGCGGCCGACGGCGGGTGCATCCTCAACCTGGACGACATCAGCCTGGTCCCCAAGGTGCCGGTCTTCCCCGAGCTGATCTGCTTCCGCTACAACCCGGGCCCGCGCCGGACCGGCAACGCCATCATCGGCAACCCGGTCGAGGCCAAGTACGGCCTGACCCACGAGCAGCTGACGGAGGCCTACCGCCTGGCCATGGCGCGCGGCGCCCGGCGTTTCGGCCTGCACACGATGGTGGTGTCCAACGAACGCAACTACCGTTCGATGGTCCAGACCGTGCAGATGCTCCTCGAGCTGGCCGAGTCGGTGTCGGCCGGGCTCGGCATCCGCTTCGATTTCATCAACATGGGGGGCGGGCTGGGGATCCCCTACCGGCCCGAAGACCCGCCGCTCGACCTCGCGGCCCTCGGCGCCGAGGTGACCGGGCACTTTCGGGGATTCCGCGCGCGCAACGGCTACGCGCCCCGCCTCTTCATGGAAAGCGGCCGCTACATGACCGGGCCGCACGGGGCGCTGGTGGTCACGGCCATCAACCGCAAGGACATCTACCGGACCTACATCGGGGTCGACGCCTGCATGTCGGCGCTCATGCGCCCGGGCATGTACGGGGCCTACCACCACATCACGGTCCCGTCCAAGGCCGGACGCCCGCCCGCGGGGCCGGTGGACGTGGTCGGCTCGCTCTGCGAAAACAACGACAAGTTCGCCGTGCAGCGCGAGCTGCCGGCGATCGCGGACGGGGACCTGCTGGTCATCCACGACACCGGCGCCCACGGGCACGCCATGGGGTTCAACTACAACGGCAAGCTCCGGCCCATGGAGCTGCTGCTGCGCCGGGACGGCTCGGTGGAGCTGATCCGGCGCGCGGAGACGCTACCCGGACCTCTTCGCGACGCTGACCTACACGCCCGACGTGATGGCCGGCTGATGCGCGCGCCCGCCCCGCGCGTGACCGCGGCGACGGCGGGCCGCGTGCTCGTCCCGTTCGCGCTGGCGTACTTCGTTTCCTACCTGTTCCGGGTGGTCAACGCCGTGATCGCCCCCAACCTGGCCGCGGAGCTGCGGATCGGCCCGGCCGACCTCGGCCTGCTCACCTCCGCCTACTTCGTCTGCTTTGCGGCCTTCCAGCTGCCGCTCGGGGTCCTGCTCGACCGCCACGGGCCGCGACGGGTCGAAGGGGGGCTGCTCGTCTTCGCCGCGCTCGGGGCGCTCTGGTTCGGGACGGCGGCGAGCCTGGCGGGGCTGGTCGCCGGGCGGGCGTTGATCGGGCTGGGCGTTTCGGCCGGGTACATGGCGGCCATCAAGGCCTACACGCTCTGGTTCCCGCAGCGGCTGTGGCCGCGGGTCAACGGGCTGCACCTCGCGGCCGGCGGGTGCGGCGCGCTGACGGCCACGCTGCCCGTCGAGTTCGCGCTGGGGGTCACCGACTGGCGCGGGGTCTTCCTGATGCTGGCGGTGCTGAGCGCGCTGGTCGCGGCCGCGGTGTTCTTCGTCGTCCCCGAGCTCCGCCGGCCGCCTGCCGCCGAGCGGACCGGCGGGGCGCTCGCCGGCATCGCGGACGTGTTCACCAGCCCCGTCTTCTGGCGCGTGACCCCGCTGACCGTGGCCTCGCAGATGGCCTTCATGTCGATTCAAGGGCTGTGGTGCGGGCCGTGGCTGCGGGACCTGGCCGGGATGGACCGGGCCGGCATCGCCGGGGTGCTCTTCTGGACCGCGGCGGCCATGACGGCCGGCTATGTCATCATTGGCTTCGTCACCGAGCGGCTCGAGCGGGTGGGCGTCGCGCCCATGACGACCGGGGTGTGGGGCATGACCCTGTTCATGGGGGTCCAGGCGCTGCTCGTCTGGGCCCCGGTCGCCTGGGCGACCCCGCTGTGGATGCTCTTCGGCTTTGTCGGGACGACCGGCGTGATCCCCTACCCGGCGCTGGCCGCGCGCTTCCCCGCGCAACTGGCCGGACGGGTCAGCACCGGCCTCAACGTCCTCGTCTTCGTCGCTGCCTTCGCCGCCCAGTGGGGCACCGGGGCGGTCATCGCCTTTTTCCCGGTGGCCGCCGACGGACGCTATTCGCCCGCGGGCTACCAGGCCAGCTTCATCGCGCTGCTGGCGCTGCAGGCCGCCGGCCTGGCCTGGTATGTCGTGGGCTCGCGCCGGGCAGGGCGTTTGACAACGGGCGCCACCGGCCTATGTTGAGCGCCGGGTGAGATAGTGTTTGGTGTTTCGTGTTTGGTGTTTGGTGTTTGGTGTAACGGTTTTGGTTGAACGCACTGAAAGGAGACACGGTTTCATGTCCCAGATTATGGATGAAGTCCCGAAGACCCCCAAACAGCTCAAGGAGGAGCAGGACGTCTCGGTCGCCGACTCGCTGCGCAAGATCCGCAGCAAGCTTGTGGTCATGAGCGGCAAGGGCGGGGTCGGCAAGACGAGCACCTCGGTCAACCTCGCGCTCGCGCTCGCCTCGAGCGGGTTCAAGGTGGGCCTCATGGACGTGGATCTGCACGGGCCGGACGTGCCGCGCATGCTGGGCTTGACCGGGATGCCGGAGGTCAACCCCAACGGCAAGCTCGAGCCGATGCGACACTCCGCCAACCTCGTCGCCATTTCGATGGAGTCCTTCCTGCCCAAGCGCGACGACGCCGTCATCTGGCGCGGGCCGTTGAAGTTCTCCGCCATCCGGCAGTTCATCGCCGACGTCGACTGGGGCAACCTGGACTTTCTGGTGATCGACTCGCCGCCCGGGACCGGGGACGAGCCGCTCACGGTCGCCCAGCAGATCCCGGACGCGCGGGCGATCATCGTGACCACCCCCCAGGAGGTCGCCCTGGCCGACGTGCGCAAGTCCATCAACTTCTGCCGCACGGTGAAGCTCTCCATCCTCGGGATGGTCGAAAACATGAGCGGCCTGACCTGCCCGCACTGCGGCGAGGCGATCGAGCTTTTCGGCTCCGGGGGCGGCGAACGGACCGCCGCCGAGATGGGGGTCGACTTTCTCGGCCGCATCCCGATGGACCCGCGCATGGTGGCCTGCGGGGACTCCGGGAGCTCGTTCCAGAACACCTACCCCGATGCCCCGGCCGCCCGGGCCTACGCGGAGATCGCCGCCAAGGTGGCCCGTTCGAACGGCCAGCCGGGATAGCTCTCAAGTATTCTGCCGCGGGGTCGATACTCCTTTCAAGACTCAGTCAGGAAGCGGCTCAGAAGGGCCGCTCCCCTTCCAGAAAGGAGATCGACCCATGGACACCACCCCACCCGTATCGGCTGGGGGGCTGAACTGTTGCCCCCGCTCCGCCGCAGCCCAGCACGAAGGCGAGATTGCGCGCCTGGCCTACCTGGGGATCAAGCAGGAACAGAGCACGGACATCGAGATTCAGACCGCCGAGGGGGACACGGTCACCATCTCGTCCGACGCGCGCACAGAGGCCGCGCTGCTGACCTACAAGCACCTCGCCTTCAACGGCGAGGGGTACGATGCCGAGCAGCTGCAGCTGGTCGACTTTCAAGCGGACAGCTCGTTTGAGCTCTCGGTCGTGGGCGACCTGAACGAGCAGGAGAAGGCCGACATCGAGGCCCTGCTGCAGGACATCGGGGCGCGGCTCAAGGCGTTTCTGACCGGCGGCGCGGATGCCGCCGGCCCGACCGCGGCCGCGGGCCGGTACGCGAGCCTCGAATCGTTCACGGCCGACATCGAGGTGCACCGCGAGCTCACCTATCTGAACGCGGCCGAGGCCCGGATCTCGCAGGTCGCGGAAACCGGCGACAGTCCGGCGGCCGGGACGGCCCCGGAGGTCGCCGCGCCCCAGGCCGTCGCCCAGGCTGTTCCGCAGGTCGCCGCCGAGGTCGTCCCCCCCGCGCAGCAGCTGGCCGAGCGGGTGCAGGAGTACCGTCCGTCCCGCCGGATGATGAAGCACTTGAAAAAGCTCCTCAAGGCCTTCCTGAAGGACCTGAACGCGTCCCGGCAGATCGACGCCCGGCAGGCCCGGCAGGGAGAGGGCATCCTCGACCGGATGTTCCGCAGGCTCGACCCGCAGGGGCAGGGGGGACTCGAAATCACCGCCTCCCGGCTCTCCGTGAAGCAGGAATGGGCCCACCTGCGCTACGAGATGAACACCTCGGCCCCGGCCGAGCCGCAGGTCGAAGAGACCGCCTGAGCCAGTCCGCCGCGCATCGCCGCACGGCCCGGGCGCACGCCCGGGCCGCCGCGTTCATAGCCGTTTTCGATCGGCCCCGCCGCAGGCATGCATAGAATCTAGTTGCCTGGTCTACCATTCGTCGCTATAACTCGTAAAAAAAGTCCGGTCATTCCAGTAGGTTCAGCGTATAGCGCCAACGGGTCGCGCACGACTGCCGGCGGTGCGCCCCCCTGTAGAGGACAGCCCGATGCTCTTCTCCAAGCCCAAGACCCTCATGAGCATGTCGCGCACCTGCGGGTGAGCGGCCAAGATCGGTCCGGCGGATCTGTCGGACGTGCTCAAGGGGTTTGCCGCCCCGCCCGACCCCGACCTGCTCGTGGGGTTTGCGACCAGCGACGACGCGGCCGTGTACCGGCTCAGCCCGGAGACGGCCGTCATCAGCACGGTGGATTTCATCACCCCGCCCGTGGACGACCCCTATTGGTTCGGCCAGATCGCGGCCGCCAACTCCCTTTCGGACGTCTACGCCATGGGCGGGCGCCCGATCCTCGCCCTGAACCTGGTGATGTTCCCGTCCAAGGCCCTGGACCTGGGGCTGCTGCGCGAGATCCTGCGCGGGGGCAACGACAAGGTGGTGGAAGCCGGCGCCTGCATGGCCGGCGGCCATTCGGTCGAGGACAACGAGCCCAAGTACGGCCTGTCGGTCACCGGCCTGGTCCACCCGGACCGGGTCTGGACGAACGCGGGCGCCCGGGCGGGGGATGCGCTGGTGCTGACCAAGCCGCTCGGCACCGGCGTCCTGTTCAACGCCAGCCGCGCGGGGAAGCTGCCCTACGCGGAGCTCGAGACCATCCTGCCGGCCGTGGCCGGCCTCAACGCCGCGGCCATGCAAGCCGCGCGCGGCTTCGAGGTCCACGCCTGCACCGACGTGACCGGCTTCGGCATCGTGGGGCACACGGTCGAGATGGCGCGGGCGAGCGGGCTCGGGTTCCACCTGGACTTCCGGCGCCTTCCGTTCCACCCCCAGGCGCTGCCCATGTACCGCAAGGGCCAGACCACCGGCAGCAACGACGCCAACCGCAAGGCCGCGGACGGTTTCTGGGAGCGCCGGCTGGAGCTGTCGGCCGACGAGGAGGAGCTGCTCTTCGACCCGCAGACCTCCGGCGGGCTGCTGCTGGCGGTGCCGGGCGCGCAGGCCGACGCGCTGGTGGCCGCGCTCCGGGCGGCCGGGGTGGCCGCGGCGGCGCGGGTCGGCGAGGTCACGGATTGCGCCCGGCCCGTCGTGACCGTGCGGTGAGAGGGGCCGTGGACCGCGACAGCCACGACGTCCTGGTGGTCGGCAGCGGGGCCGCGGGCCTGCGGGCCGCACTGGCCGCCCGCGAGCGCGGGGCCCGGGTGACGGTCCTCTGCAAGGGGTCCCCCGGCAAGGGCAGCGCCACGATCGTGAGCGGCGGCGTGTTCGCCGGCAGCCCCCCGGGGGAGCCCGTCGAGGAGCACCTCGCGCGCACGCTGCAGGCCGGACGGGGGCTGAACCAGCCGGAGCTCGCGCGCGTCCTCGCGGCCGAGGCGCCGGAGCGGCTGCGGGAGCTGGTCGGCTGGGGTCTGCGCGCGGACTATCGGCAGGGCTACCTCTACAGCCGCGGCCGTGCGCCGGTCTGGGGCGAGGAGATCGTCCGCTGCCTCGTCGAACGCAACCGCGCGGCCGGCACCGAGTTCCTGGCGGGGGTGGTCGCCGGCGAGCTCCGCTGCGAGGAGGGCTTCAGCCTTCTCCGGGGGTTCAGGCCGCAGACGGGGGAGTGGCTCCGGCTGGGCGCCCGGGCCGTCGTGCTCGCCTGCGGCGGGGCGGGCGGACTCTTCGCCCGGCACGACAACCCCCGCGGGATCGTGGGGGAGGGCTACGCGCTGGCTCTGAACGCGGGCGCGCTGCTCCAGGACATGGAGTTCGTGCAGTTCTACCCGGTGGGCCTGGCCGAACCCGGGCTCCCGCGCCACCTGGTGCCGCCGCGGCTGGTCGACCGGGGCCGGCTCGTCAACGACCGCGGCGAGGACATCTACGCGAAGTACGCCATCACCGAGCGGCCGGCGGCCGAGCGCTCGCGCGACCGGCTCTCGCAGGCGCTCTTCGTCGAGGCGCGCGCGGGGCGGGCGGTGCTCCTGGACCTGTCCGGCGTCAGCGAATCGGAGTGGACCTCCGACCCGTTCTCGGAATCGGTGCTGGGGATCATCGGCCGGCGCTGCGGCGCGCTGCAGCGGCCGCTGCGGGTCGCCCCCATGGCGCACCACACCATGGGCGGGGTGGCCATCGACCCCGCCGGGGCGACCTCGGTCCCCGGCCTGTTCGCGGCCGGCGAGGTCACCGGGGGGCTGCACGGCGCCAACCGCATGGGCGGCAACGCGCTGGCCGAGACGCTGGTCTTCGGCCGGCGGGCGGGCGAGTCCGCGGCCGAGTGGGCGGCGCGGGGCGGACGGGCTGCCCCGGGGGCTGAAGACGGCGCGCCGGCGCGGGGTGTCGCGCCGGCGGCGACCCCGTGGATGACCGCGGCCGAGGTCGGCCGGAGGCTCGGGCAGATCATGTGGCAGGAGGGCGGGATCGTCCGCACCCGCGCGGGGCTGGAGCGGGCATTGAGCGCGGTGGAGGAACTGGACGGTGTTGCGCGCGCGGGCGGCGGCGCGGCGCAGGGGGCGGCGGAGACCGCTGCCTGGCTGCGCGCGCAGGCGGCGCTCACCGCGGCCGGGCTCGTCCTCGAGGCGGCGCTGCGGCGCACCGAGAGCCGCGGGGCGCACTTCCGCGAAGACTTCCCGCAGGCCGACGACGCCCGCTGGCTCGGCCACCTGCGGGTGCGGCAGACGGCCGCGGGGCGCGAGTGGTCGTTCGCGCGGGGGTGAGCGACGGGCGTCAGCGGCCGGCGCGGGCCTTCTGCATCGCCCGCTCGAAGCCGGCCTTCGATTGCACCAGGGTTTTCTCCGGGACGGCGTAGGAGATGCGGAAATACCCCGGTGTCCCGAAGGCCCGCCCCGGGCTGACCAGGATGAGCTCCTGCTTGAGCATCTCGGTGAAGCGCGCGTCGTCCGCGATGGGGCTTTTCGGGAAGAGGTAGAACGCACCCTCGGGTTCGCTGAACTCGTAGCCCGCCTGCCGCAAAATGCCGCAGATCAGGTCCCGCCGCCGCCGGTAGGGCTCGATGTCCACGCGGGCCCCTTCGACCTTGACCACCAGCCGCTGGAACAGGCTGGGCGCGTTGACCACGAGCATGGAGTTGACCGCCGCGGCGGTCGCGAGGATCTCGCCGGCATCCTCGGCCTGCGGGTGCACGGCCAGGTAGCCGAGCCGTTCCCCGGCCAGGCTCAGCTCCTTGGAAAACGAGTTGATCACCACCGTGTGCGGGTACGCGGCGAACACCGAGGGGACCGGCACTCCGTAGGTGATGAGCCGGTAGGGCTCGTCCGCGACCAGGTAGATGCGCCGCCCGTGGCGCCGGCTGCCGTCCTCCAGGACCCGGCCCAGGGCCTGCAGCTCGGAGGCGGTGTAAACGGCGCCGCTCGGGTTGTTGGGCGAGTTGATCAGGACGACCCGGGTGCGGCCGGTGAGGGCGGCCGCGACGGCCGAGGGGTCGAGGTGGAAGCGGTCGTCGGTCGGGACGGCCACCAGCCGGGCGCCCGCCAGAAACGCGTAGTTTTCGTAGCCGAGGAAGTAGGGGGCCGGCGTCACGATCTCCTCCCCCGGGTCGACGAGCGTGTGCAGGATGTCGTTCAGCGCCCCCGAGGCGCCGACCGTCATGAGCACCAGCTCGGGCGGGACGTCGATGCCGTGCTCGTCCCGCAGCCGGCGGGAGAGCGCCTGACGGACCGGCAGGTGGCCGGTGAGCGGGGCGTAGCCGTGGTCGAGCGGCCCGGCGGCGACGGTTTCGCAGAGCGCGCGGTGAAACGCCTCCGGGGGCGGCACGTCGGGGTTCCCGATGGAGAAGTCGCAGACGTTCTCGGCCCCGTGCTCGGCCTTGAGCTTGCGGCCCGCTTCGAACATGTCCTTGATCACGGCGAATGCGGTCATCCGCGGGATCATCCGAGCGGCTATCGGCATGGGTCTCCTCCGGAGGTTGGCGTGCGGTCCGCAGCAGCAGGATGCGGGTTCCGGAGACTATAGAAGGTTCGCCGGGGAGCGTCAACATTACCCCGGCCAGGGCGAAGGGAGGATCATGTCGAGACGCTTCAGCCGCGGGACTGCCTGCATCGCGCTGCTGGCGGCGCTGGTCGTGGCGGCACTGCCCGCCGCCGCGGACGAGGTGCTGCGCTTCGTGCAGATCACGGACACCCACCTCGGCGACCGTGACCACGCTGAGCGCGCCCGCCGGCTGGTGGCGGAGATCAACCGGCTGCCCTTTGACGTGGCCTGCGTCGTGCACACGGGCGACATCTTCGCGGACGGCGTGCCCGCGGCGCCGGCGCGCGAGCGCCTCATGGCGGTGTTCCGGGACCTCAAGGTCCCGATCCACTTCCTGCCGGGCAACCACGACATCCCCGCCGCCGACCCTGAGCGCGGCGCGGCCGACTTCCGCCGGGAGGTCGGGCCGCTCGTGCACCGGGCCGACCACCGCGGGGTGGCCCTCGTCTTCGCCTACACCGAGCCGCTGGCGCTTGGATTCGCCGTGGACGGGTACGACCCGGAGGCGGAGATCGAGTCGGCGCTCGCCGGGGCGGGCGGCCGCCCCATCCTGTTCTTCCACCACCGGCCGGCGGCCGAGGACTTCTACAACGGCGCCGTCCACCCGGGCTGGGACCCCGCCGGCCGCCTGCGCCTCGAACGGATCCTGGGCCGCCACCCGGTCCGGGCGGTGGTCACCGGCCACTTCCACCGCGACGAGCTCCACTGGGCCGGCGGCATCCCCGTGTTCGCCGGCCCGCCGGTCGCCGCCTAC
>CAWHEZ010000025.1:0-306731 GCA_963828345.1 uncultured delta proteobacterium | reverse complement strand
GAGTTCAGTCTCACCTATCGCGACCACCTGCTGGACGACGAGAAGCTCATCGCCGGCCAAGGGCTTTTCGGCCCCGCGCACCGCTCGTCGACCCTGCCGCCCGTGTCGCTGCTCGACTCGGTGGTCGAAATCGGCGATATCAAGATCGGCGATATTCTCCACTTTTCCATTCAAGGGGTGAGCCTCAAGGCCGAGGTCGCCTCGATCCGCAGTCGTACCAAGTCGATGCTCTACCCATTTTTCTACTTCGTCTTCCCCGAGCAAACCCTCAGGGCGGCACCGCAGACTTTCTTTGCCGCCCTGAGGGTGGCCGAGGATCGGGTGGGGGCTCTGGAAAACCGGATGGTGGGGCGCTTCCCCAACGTCAGCCCGATCAATGTCGGCCAGTCCGCCGCCGAACTGGGCCGGCTGATGGCCAAGCTCTCCCTGCTGGTCGCCTTCTTCGCCTCCTTTTCCCTCCTCGCCGGCGGTCTGATCCTGGTCGGCTCGATCCTCGCCACCCGGCTGGCGAGACTCGAGGAGGCGGTTCACTACAAGATTCTCGGCGCCGACACCGCTTTCGTTCTCAAGGTCTTTTCGCTCGAAAACGTATTTCTCGCCCTGCTCAGTTGCGGCGCGGCGGTACTGGTCGCGGAAGTCGGCAGTTGGGCCTTGTGTCGCTTGGTCCTCGATATCCTCTATCAACCCCACCCGCTCGCCGCCGTGTTGCTGCTGGCGGTGGTGACGATTCTCGTACTGGCGCTCGGGTTGATCACCTCGCTGTCGGTGATTGTCAAAAAGCCCGGCAGCTATCTCCGCGAACAATCTTCGTGAGGGTTTTATGAAGAGAGTGTCCGGTCTGATTTTGGCGGTTCTCCTCCTGCTCGGCGCCTGCCGTGACGAGCCGGGCCCTTCAAAGTCCCAGGAGTCGGGGGGCAGAAAGACGGCCGGGATCATCGTTGCCATGGGCGACAGTCTCACCGCCGGCTACGGCGTGGCCATCGAGGAGAGTTACCCGGCCTTGCTCGAGAAGATGCTGCGGGCTGCCGGCCACCCCTATCAGGTGATCAATGCCGGAGTCAGCGCCGAGACCAGCAGCGGCGCCCTGTCGCGCCTTGAATGGGTGCTGACCATGAAGCCGGACATCGTCATCCTTGAGACCGGCGCCAACGACGGCCTGCGCGGCATCGACCCCCAGGTGGCCGAGGATAATACCGGAAGATGCTGACAACCCTCAAGGAGAGGGAGATCACCGTGGTTCTGGCCGGGATGAAGATGGTTCGCAACCTCGGTCCGGGCTATGTCGCTCGCTTCAACGAAATCTATCCGAAACTGGCCGGGGAAAGCGAAGTCATCTTTATGCCCTTCTTTCTCGAGGGCGTGGCCATGGTCCGCCAGTTCAACCAGGAGGACGGCGTCCATCCCAATCCGGCCGGGTACGGGAAGATTGTCGAGAATCTCTTCCCGTATGTGGTGCGGGCGATCGAAAAGCGCGGCGGCTCGCCTACGACGGGGAGTCCATAATGGTGGAAACGCAAGAGGTGGGATGAGCGAGCCGACACCACGTTTCCGGCAGATATTCTTCGAAGTTTACGAGTCGCTTCCCAGGCAGGGGCCGGGCAATCGCGCCGGCGCTGCGAGGGCGCTTGCGTTCTGCCGTGAGCTGCCGCCCGCACCCGCGGTGCTTGACCTTGGCTGCGGCGTCGGCGGGCAGACACTCCATCTCGCCGAACTCACATCCGGCTCCATCGTGGCACTGGACAGCCAAGCGCCGAGCATCGAACGATTGCGCGGGACGGTCGCTGCTCGAGGGCTCGCTGAACGCATTCGACCGGTGGCCGGCGACATGGCCAGCCCCGGGCTACCGCCTGCGAGCTTCGACCTCGTCTGGTCCGAGGGGGCGCTTTACAACATCGGCATCGAGAATGCCCTGCGGATCTGCCACGGCCTCCTCCGCCCCGGCGGTTACCTCGCCTTCACCGATGCCGTCTGGCGCAAGGAGAACCCGCCGCCCGAGGTTAAAGCGAGCTTCGAGGACGACTATCCGACCATGGGCCGGGTTCCAGACGTCCTGGCCGCAATCGCGAGACGCGGTTTCTCACTCATCGACCACTTCAGCCTTCCGGACGCGGCGTGGTGGGATGATTTCTATACGCCGATGCAGCAGCACATCGAGGATCTCCGCAGCAGATACGCCGACGATGGCGAAGCGCTCGCCGTGCTGGATCAACTCGCGCAGGAGCCCGCGATGCACCGGAGACACTCCGGCTACTATGCCTATGAGTTCTTTGTGGTGCGCCGGAAGGGGTGAGTGAGCCGGCATCGCAGTGCGACGCGTTATTCGGACTGAGGCTGCAAAGCGATCTCAATTTGCTATTGCGGCGGTGCTCGGGCCGGGATATCATCCACCCAATCCCCTCTGTCTGCCCGTATCAGCATTGATATGCCCACCCTTCTGCTCCAGGAGGCGGCGGCATGGAAACGAAAGGCTTTCAACGCAGCTTTGCGGCGATCCTCTACGCCGACGAGGTCCGCTTCTGCAGCCTCACGCAAGACGACCAATCCCCCACCGTCCAGCCTCTCGAAGCCTACCAGTGGATATTCTCATATCACGTCATGCAGCACCGGAGCCGGGTTGTGGACTCGCCGGGCGGCAACCCGCTGGTCGAGTGCGCCGGTCGTTGCAGACGCACCGACCATCCCCCCGAAGACGGGTCCCGAGCCTGTCAGGGCGGTCCGGCATCATCTGGCCCAGATCCTGGGAGGGGGGAGTCGGAAGCACTCCGGCGTGGCGATCGATCACTCACAGAAAGGAGGGTGTCATGGCAACCGAAAGTGTCTACAAAGTCGTCGAGCTGGTCGGAACGAGCGCGAAGTCCTGGGAGGATGCGGCCAAAGTGGCCGTAGAGACCGCATCGAAGAGCCTCAAGGAGTTGCGCGTTGCCGAAATTACCAAGCTGGATTTGAAGATCGAAAAGGGCGCAGTGGTGAGCTACCGCGCCCGGGTGAGCCTCTCGTTCAAGTACAAGAAGGAGTAACGCGCATACACCAGTGAGCCCGAAGGCGCCGGAGACTGCCTTCGGGTTTCTTTTCTCCTCCAAGGCCGTGCCCGAATGGTTGGCGGCAACAGCGCCGCCGGGTGTTGCCGAGGGACTCTGCTGAGAAGTCATCTCTCATTCTCACGGCCGCCTCTTTTTCACGCCTGCCGTTCAATCGCCAAGAGAAGTCTGCTAAAGAGCCTCCATGCGCAAAGCCCACATCGACCGATCGGTCCCGGTATCCTGCGACCGCGACTGCGGCGCCGGGTGCCCGCTGCAGGCCCACGTGGCCGGCGGGCGCGTCGTGCGCATCACCGACAACCCGCTGGCGCCGGAGCTCATGCGCGGCTGCATCAAGGGCTACCGCATGGCCGACACCGTTTACGCGACAGATCGCCTGAGGTCTCCGTTGATGCGCACGGGAGGGCGCGGCGAGGGCCGCTTCCGCGAGGTCGGCTGGCCCGAGGCGCTGGACTACATCGCCGCGCGCCTGCGGGAGATCCGGGAAGCGGCACGGCTGCCTGTCCTTCCTGCCGTTTCACGGCTCCGGCAGCTGCCGGGCGGCGGTGCACAACACCAGCCTGGTCGGCCGCCGATTCTTCGCCATGCTGGGCGGCTTCGTCAACCGCACGGATTCCTATTCCAGCGCGGCATCCGCCTTCATCGACCGGCACCTCTTCGGGACGCGCGAGACCGGCCTCGACCCGCTGAGTCTGGAGCGCTCGCGGATGATCCTGCTCTGGGGCGCCAACATCTGCGAGACCCGCTTCAGCAGCCGGATCGAGGCGGTGGTCGGCCGGGCCAAACGCGACGGGGTTCCGGTGGTCGTGGTCGACCCGCGCCGCACCGCGACCGTGCGCAAGCTCGCGACGCAATGGGTCCCGATCCTGCCCGGCACCGACAGCGCGATGCTGGCGGCGATGCTCTACGTGATCGTCGCGGAGGGGTTCCTCGACCGGCAGTTCGTCGACCGCTGCACCGTCGGCTTCGACGACCTGATCGATTACATTACCGGCCGCGTCGGACGGGCAGCCCAAAACCCCCGCCTGGGCCGCCGGAATCTGCGGAGTGCCGGAAGAGACCATCATCGGGCTCGCCCGGTGCTACGCACGGTCCCGGCCCGCCGCGCTGCTGCCGGGCTTGTCCATCCAGCGGACGCTCGGCGGGGAAGAGAGCCTACCGGTTCACGGCTGGCGCTGCAGGCGGCCACGGGCAACATCGGCATTGCGGGCGGATCGACGGGCGGCGAGTTCTGGGGCAAGCTGCCGAAGATCGCCTTCCCGACGATGCCGGTGCCGGACGTCTCGGCCCTGCCGGTCATTCCGGTCTACCGCTGGCCGGATGCGGTGCTGGAGGGCCGGGCCGGCGGGTACCCGTCGGACATCCATCTCATCTACAGCATCGGCGCCAACTACCTGAACCAGGGCAGCGACATAAAGAAAAACATCCGGGCGTTCAAAAAGGTGGACCTGGTGGTCACCCACGACCTGTTCATGACGCCGACTGCCCAATTCAGCGACATCGTGCTGCCGGCCACGACCTTCCTCGAACGGGAGGACGTGATGGCCCCGGCCGACCACTACCTCTTCTATTCGCACCAGGCGATCGAACCCCTCCCCCTCTGCCGCCACGACTACGACATCTTCTGCGATCTGGCCGACCGGCTGGGCTTCGGGGAGGCCTATTCGGAGGGCCGCACCGGGAAGCAGTGGCTCGACCACCTGCTGGCCAAACTCCGGGATCGAGGACGTCGAGCAATTCAGGGAAACGGGGATTCTCGCGGGCGCCGACCAGCGGCGTGTCGGTCTGAGCCGATTTGTCGAGAGCCCGCCGGAGAACCCGCTCACGACGCCTTCCGGCAAGATCGAGATCCGCTGCGACGCCCTCGCCGCGACCGAGGCGTCGGCGATCCCCCGATGCCGGGTCAGCGACGCCGGACCCCGCTCACCCGCTGCGAATGATCACCCCGCACTCCAAGTTCCGGGTCAATTCCCAGAACGCCAACCTCCCCTGGGCGCACACGCTGGTCGGATCAGGCCCTGGTCATGAACCCCCGGGATGCGGCCGCCCGGGGCATCCGTGCCGGGGACACCGTGCGGGTGCGGAGCCCCGAGGGCGAAATGAGGATCGCGGTCGCCCTCACCGAGGACATCATCGCCGGGTGCGTCTCGCTGACCCAGGGGGCGTGGACCATCCACGACGCGCAAGAGGTCGAAACGGGCGGGGCGGCGAATACGCTCACCTCGACCACCCCCACCCTGCCCAGCCAGGGCTCCCGCACCCACTCGGTATTTGTCGAGGTGACGCGCTCAACCCGCCATAACGAATAGGTGGAGTTGAATGGATCTGGTTCGGAACCGAGAACGGCTCTTCGCCATCAAATGCAGTCGTTTATTGCGAGGCGCATTTTGTTGAATATATTATAGAGGCACTTTCTATCCGACTCTTTCCCGGCCAAGGCAAAAACAATTATGGAGAGTTAAAACAGAACCGAAAAAAAGGGGGCACAGTGTCCTGCGCCCCCTGATCGACAGTCGCACGTTGGTGTCAGTAGTCCGTTATTCAAAGCTCACTGTAAACAGGTTATGGACGGCTGAAGGGCTTGGCTTGAATCCCTTAATGTTTTTGCGGACGCCAATAACCTGCTCCCCGTTCAAGAGGGGCATATACGGCAACTCCGTCATTAAAATATCTTGGATTTCAAGATAGACTTTCTTTTTGGCTTCCCCGTTGTCCATCGTGCTGCCCTTGGAAATCAGTTCATCCAGCTTAGTGTTGGAATAATAAGCCCGATTTCCAGCGGGTCCGATATTCTTGGAGTGGAAAAGCGGGTCAAGAATCTGATCTGGGTCGTTGGCGCTCACCGTCCAGCTCATTTGATACATGGAATGTTCGCCCTTGCCCGTTTTGTCGAAATAGGCACCCCACTCGAACACTTTTATTTCAATATCGATTCCAACTTCTTTGAGCATGCTCTGCATAATCTGAGCCATGTCGATTCGTTCCTTACGGTCGTTCGTCCAGCTTTCCGCTTTGAAACCATTGGGGTATCCAGCTTCTGCAAGCAGTTGTTTCGCTTTCGCTGGATTATATTCGTGCGTCTTCAGTGCGGGATTGGCGTACATCAAATTAGGAGCAACCATGCCAGTTGCCGGTTTCCCGACACCACGCCAGGCCCCTTCGACGACAGCATTGATATCAATCGCGTAGGCGAATGCCTGCCTAACCCTGACATCATTGAACGGTTTCTTGCTGGTGTTGAACCCCATGAACGTCACCGAATTGTCGATAGTTCGGAAAAGCTGAAGGTTCTTGTTCTCCTGAACCAGCTTAACGTCGTTCGTCGTCACGTCGTACGTGATGTCTACCCCTCCGCTTTCCAGCTCAATGACACGGTTCGTGCCTTCTGGGATGATCCGTATCACGATGTTCTTAATTTTCGGCTTATCACCGAAATACTCGTCGAACCTTGTCATTTCGATTTTATTGCCCCGTTGCCAGCTGACGAATTTATAGGGGCCCGTTCCCACCGGATTTTGTCCATAATCTTTTCCGGCGGCTTTCACGGCCTTTTCGTTCAACATCCCCATGTTTTCCATGGTCAAAACGGTCAAAAACCCAGGATTGGGCTTTTTGAGTTTGATTATCACGGTACTGTCATCGGGCGTTTTTAAGCCATCGATGTCCAGATTTCCAACCAAAGAAGCAATCGGGGCTCCGGCCGGACTCAAGGCCCTCTCGAGAGTAAATTTCACGTCGCTGGCTTTAAACTCTTCCCCGTTGTGGAACTTAACGCCTTTTTTCAGCTTGAATTCATAAGTCAGTTCGTCGATCTTCTTGTAAGATTCGGCCAGGCCCGGCACGATTTCATTCTTCTCCTCATTTAACACCAGCAACATATTATATACTTGCCGATTCACCTGATTCGAAAAAATGTCTCGGCTTCCTTGGGGATCAAAGCTCTTGGCATCCGATCCCATGGCCACGATCAGGCCGTCCTTAGTTTTCGGCGCATCGGCCGCGCCGGCATCGCTGCGATCGGCGACCAGCAGAACGCTCAATCCCAACGCCAGCAATACCATTATGTTTTTCCCTGCCTTTTTCATTCTCACAGACAAGCCCTCCAATCGTTAGATTTTTGACATCGTCCGGAAACGTTCATTTCAATCTCATACGCGTATGTTTCTGGAAAAGATACTGTTTGATGTCTCGGGTTAGCTGCAGTTGTACTGGAAGAGCGTGTTCGAGTTCGGCGGAAATATCGTGGATGCTGAGGCGGTCGGCCAGCTGCTTCAGGCCGGGAAGGTTCTGATCGGACGCTCGCCCCACCAGATGGCTTTCTTTGGCACCGAATATAAAATAAGTACGCATGCACCACCGCATCGTAGTGTTGGCCGAGGCCAGGTATTCAAGAAACTTTTCCCGGGCGCGAGTGCTCTTGAACACCGCCTTGCGCTCGTTGACACGGAACGTCAAATAGTAAAATGCACGCGAATAGCTTATGGCAAGCGCCGAGCTACAACGTCCTCCTTTCAGCAATTCCGACACAATGGCGTCCGCCTCTCGTATTCCTTTCTGCCGTTCCTGTCAAGAATCGAGACCCAGCCCGATAGCCCGCCTCACCACCCTGGACCGGGAGGCTCTTGTCTATCGTTTCCAACCGCCCCAAGCCGCATTCTAACTCCGCCCGATAGAGCCCAGTCCCGCGTGTGCGGTGATCGAATCGCTGGTTTTTTCCAACTTGAATGGCAGCACTGTTTGAACTATCATGCGCCGCACCTCGGTGGTTCAACATGTGCGGGGACCATCGAAAATGCGCTCCACATCAGGGCTTGAGCAGAGTTGATTGCGATGTCGTCGATCATGTTCGCGCGGTTTAGTAATGCCTCCATCGTCTGGCCGCTATCGATATCACGGATGCATAGTGTTCATCCAAAAACTGTTTTGGACAGTATCGTTTTGCGGGGGAGCCAATGAAAAAGTTTATTTTCCGGCGGATTCTATTTCTGGTCCCTGTCGTCTTAGGGGTCAGCTTTATTGTGTTTACTATGCTGTATCTGACTCCCGGCGATCCGGCGGCACTGGTTCTGGGCGACCAGGCGACCAAAGAGCAGGTGGAACTTCTGCGCCAGGAGATGGGGCTGGACCAACCCTTTCTCATTCAATACGCCACTTATATCAAAAGGATGGTGGTTGACCTGGATATTGGGCGGTCCTACATGACAAACCGGCCGGTATTGGCGGAAATCGCCGGTACTTTTCTCATTACGTTGAAATTGTCGTGGACGGCCGTTGTCTTCGCGATGCTCATCGGGATTCCCGCCGGCATCATATCTGCGATCAAGCCATATTCCCTTTTTGATACGGGTGCGATGATTCTGGCCCTGATCGGAACTTCGATGCCCATCTTTTGGCTGGGGTTGTTGTTGATACTGTTTTTTACCGTTTATCTGAACTGGCTACCGGCATCCGGGTATGACCGTATTGAACAGATGATCATGCCCATGATCGCATTGGGCGGGCTCTCAACCGCAATCATTGCCCGGATGACTCGCTCCAGCATGCTCGAGGTGATCCGGCAGGATTATATCCGCACGGCCCGCGCGAAAGGCCAAAAAGAGTCGGTGGTCATTCTGCGGCATGCTCTGGGCAACGCCTTGGTGCCGATCATCACCGTTGTGGGCCTACAGTTCGGCGGATTGATGGGCGGAGCCGTATTGACTGAAACTATTTTTTCAATCCCAGGCGTGGGCCGGTTGATGGTAGAGGCGATAAAAATGCGCGACTTTCCCGTAGTGCAGGGCGGGGTGTTGGTAGTTGCGATCGCGTTCTGCGTGATCAACCTGCTGGTGGACCTTCTATATGCCTACGTAAATCCAAGGATCCGATCCCAATACAAATAGCAGGAGTGATCAGGGTGGAGACACGAGAGAACACCAAGGGAGAAATCAGAGCAAGAAAACGCAGCCAGCTCGTTGAAACCTGGCGGCGGTTAAAAAGAAGCAAAATGGCGATGGCCGGCTTGTTTATTATTTGCACTCTTTTTTTTACGGCCATCTTCGCGGACATTATTACTCCCTACCATTATGCCAAGCAAAACCTCAAGGAAACCTTTCAGTATCCGAGCCTGAAACACCCCTTCGGGACGGATGATTTTGGACGCGATATTTTCAGCCGCATTGTCTATGGCGCCCGAATTTCTCTGCAAGTCGGCTTTCTCTCCGTGGGAATCGCGATCGTTATCGGAGGTCTTCTGGGTGCCGTGGCTGGTTTTTACGGCGGCAAGCTGGATCAGATGATTATGCGGACCATGGACGTGCTGCTTTCAATCCCGTCCATTCTGTTGGCCATTTCCATAGTGGCCGCGCTTGGGCCGGGGCTGACGAACCTTATGATTGCCGTGGGCATCTCCTCGATTCCAGCTTATGCACGCATTGTCCAGGCGTCGGTTCTGTCCATCCGGGAGCATGAGTTCGTGGAAGCCGCCCGGGCGGTAGGGTCCAGCGATGTCCGCATCATCTTCAAGCACATTCTACCCAATTGCCTCGCACCCATTATCGTTCAGGGAACTTTGGGAGTTGCAACCGCGATTATCATTGCCGCGGCACTGAGTTTCATCGGCCTGGGCATACAACCACCGGTTCCCGAGTGGGGGGCAATGCTGTCTGGAGGCCGGTCCTTTATCCGCAACTACTGGTTTATGACCGTCTTTCCGGGCCTGGCCATCATGGTGGCGGTTTTTGGTTTGAATTTGTTGGGTGACGGGTTGCGGGATGCGCTTGATCCGAGATTGAAAAACTAACGGACCCGACGTCCGTGTTTGTGAATTCGGAGAAGAACACCATGAACGATAAGCAACAGTTGCTGGAAATCGAGGATTTGGCGGTACGCTATGTCACGGAGGATGGAACGGTCCGAGCCCTGGAGCATCTTGACCTGTCCCTGGGATATGGCGAGACCCTGGGGTTTGTCGGGGAAACCGGCGCCGGCAAAACCACAGCAGCGCTGGCCATCATGCAGTTGATTCCTCACCCCCCCGGGGAAATCGTCCGTGGGAAAATCTTGTTTGAAGGACAGGATTTGCTCGGCAAGTCGGGTGATGAAATGCGGGATATCCGCGGCAAAAAAATAGCGATGATATTTCAGGATCCGATGACATCGCTCAACCCCAGCATGACGGTGGGGAAACAAATTGCAGAGATGATCCGGCTGCACGAAAATATAACGCCCGCCCAGGCGTTAGAGAAGGCGGACCATATGTTGGAAACGGTGGGCATCCAGACCGAACGGGCGAAAGATTATCCGCATCAATTCAGTGGGGGGATGAAACAGCGAGTGGTCATCGCCATCGCGCTGGCCTGCAACCCCAGACTTTTAATCGCCGATGAACCCACCACCGCTCTGGATGTGACCATCCAGGCCCAGGTGCTGGCCTTGATGAAGGATCTCAAGGACAAGTACAAGACCTCGATGCTCCTGATCACTCACGACTTGGGTATCGTGGCCGATATTTGCGACAAAGTCGCCATCCTGTACGCCGGCAGCGTGATCGAGTATGCGGATAAACGGGCGTTGTTCGTCAACCCATGCCACCCCTACACCGTGGCGTTGTTCCATGCGATTCCGGACATTGACGCCGAACAGGAGCAGTTATCCATCATCAAGGGCATTATGCCCGATCCGACGGATCTGCCGACGGGATGCTCGTTTCATCCCCGGTGCCCCAAGGCCATGGCGGAATGTTCGCAAGCCATCCCCGGGCGGATCGAAGTCGAACCAGGACACGTCGTTTCCTGTCTGTTATACAAGACGAAATAACGCAGCAGAGGAGCATATGTCCGGAACCTTGATAGAAGTGAAAAACCTGAAAAAATACTTTGTGACGAAAACGGGATTGCTGCACGCAGTGGATGATATAAACTTCCACATCGAAAAAGGAGAGACGCTGGGCCTCGTCGGCGAGTCGGGTTGCGGCAAATCCACTACCGGAAGGGTGCTGATCCGTTTACTGGAGCCGACCAGCGGTCAGGTTACATATAACGGCGACAACGTGCTCCTGTTCAGCCGCGGGCAGATGAAAGAAGCCCGGAAAAAAATGCAGATCGTTTTTCAGGACCCCTACTCATCCCTGAATCCGCGGCTCACTGTTTCGGAACTGATCGCAGAACCCTTGTACGTGAATAATGTTTGCAAAACCCGGCAGGAAACGCAGGATAAAATCAAAAGACTGATGGACACCGTCGGGTTGGCGGAGCGGCTCATCAACAGCTACCCGCATGAACTGGACGGCGGCCGGCGGCAACGGGTGGGGATTGCCAGGGCATTGGCCCTTAAACCGGAATTCATCGTTCTGGACGAGCCTGTTTCTGCACTGGATGTCTGCATTCAGGCGCAAGTCCTGAATTTGCTCCAGGGGTTGCAGCGGGATTTCGGCCTGACCTACCTGTTCATCTCTCATAATCTGAGCGTCGTCAAGCATATGAGCAAACGGATCGCAGTGATGTATCTTGGAAAAATCGTTGAGGTCGCCGACTACAGGTCAATTTTTGAGCAAGCAAAACATCCGTACACTCAGGCATTGTTGTCTGCCGTGACTATCCCCAAGCTGGATGTGAGACGGACCCGGATTCTGTTGGAAGGAGATATCCCCAGCCCCATCAATCCACCACCCGGATGCCGGTTCTACGGCCGGTGCATGCATCGTCAAGATATTTGCCGAGAAACGGAGCCGGAATTAGCGGCCAACGGCTCGGGTGGACTAGTGGCCTGCCATTTTGCAGGCAGGCTGGGTGCGTGAACGTTAATCCTGCGCCCGGGGAACCGGACGCGATAGAGCAGGAGGAGTACGCCACATGAAGAACGACAGCTGGATCAGACAAAGGATTAAAGACCTGGGGCCGAAAATCATTGAGATGCGCCGCTATTTACACCAGCACCCGGAGCCCGGTTTTCAAGAATACAACACGGCGAAATTCGTCAGCGAAAAACTCGCCGGACTGGGTGTCGAAATGAAAACCGGCATCGCCAAAACGGGTGTCGCTGCGATTTTGCGTGGAGCCAATCCGGGGAAAATGGTTGCCTTGCGTGCGGACATGGATGCACTCACTATCACCGAAAAAACCGGTCTGCCCTTCGCTTCGGTAAACTCCGGGGTCATGCATGCCTGCGGGCACGATGCCCACACATCGGCATTACTGGGTGCGGCGATGGTTCTGAGCGAACTACGCCAGGAACTGGCCGGATCGGTCAAGTTTATCTTCCAGCCCGCGGAAGAAGGCCCCGGAGGCGCCAAACCGATGATCGAGGAAGGCGTGTTGGACGGAGTGGACGCAATCATCGGTGCTCATGTCTGGCAGGATTACCCGGTTGGGAAAGTGGCCGTGCGGTATGGAGCCGCGATGGCCTGCCTGGATTCTATCGACATCTCCATCATCGGCAAGGGCTGTCACGGAGCGGCACCGCATCAGGGAGTAGACGCCATTGCTGTGGCAAGCCAGGTTGTTGCCGCGCTGCAGACGATCGCCAGCCGGGAAATCAACCCCGTCAAGCCGGTGGTCGTAACCGTGGGGACCATCACCGGCGGCTATGCCTACAACATCATAGCGGATGAAGTGGCTATGAAGGGAACGGTGCGTGCTTTGGACCCGGATCTGCGACAGAGCATGCCCGAACGCATTGAACGGGTAATCCGCGGAGTGACAAGCGGCATGCGTGCCGACTATACCTTCTCGTACCACTTCGGATACCCTCCAACCATAAACAACGACGAAATCACCGCTGCGGTGGAAAAAACCCTGACCCGGGTATTCGGGGCGGAACGGATGCTGCGCATGCCGGAACCATCGATGGGCGGAGAAGATATGGCCTACTTCCTGGAAAAGATTCCTGGCACTTATTTTTTTGTCGGCAGCAGTAATCCGGAAAAAGGGATCACCTCACCCGGCCACAAATCAACCTTTGACATCGACGAAGAGGCGATCACGATCATGACGGAAGCCATGGTCTGCTCCGCCATCGACTTTCTGCGAGTATAGGATGACTCGATCCGGTTGAACGGGGGAAGAATTCCGCGGTGAACGCATATCTTTTCAAAAACGCCACGATCGTCGACGGGTCCGGGGCTCCGGCTTTCGCGGCGGATGTGGCGGTCGGCAGCGACCGGATCACGCAGGTGGGGCAGGTTGCGGGCCCCGCCGGTGACGTTATCGATGCGTCCGGGCTGGTTCTGGCCCCCGGCTTCATCGACATCCACTCCCACACCGACGCGACCATTTTCGAGAACCCGTCGGCCGAGAGCAAGCTCCTTCAAGGCGTCACGCTCGAGGTGACCGGCAACTGCGGGCTGGGGTGTTTCCCGGTGTCCGAAAGCCGACGGGAGCTGCTGCTCGGGTTTCTGAAAATGCACGACTTCCGCCTGCCCGCGAAGGGGCTGGCGTGGACGGACATGCAATCGTTCGCGGCCGAGGTCGAGGCCGTGGGGATCGGCCTGAACCTCGCCCCGCTCGCGGCCCACGGGCCGCTGCGCATGGCCGTGATGGGGTCGGACAATCGCACGCCCGAGCCGGGCGAGATGCAGGCGATGAAGGAGCTCCTGTCCAGCCAACTCTCCCAGGGCGCGTGGGGGCTTTCGACCGGGCTGATCTATCCCCCGGGCAGCTATGCCGCGGCCGAGGAGTTGATCGAGCTCGCCTCGGTGCTGGCCGAGCACGGTGCGATGTACTCCAGTCACATCCGCGGAGAAGCGTCGACCCTTCTCGACGCCATCGACGAGGCCATCCGCATCGGCCGCACGACCGGGGTGAGGGTGCAGGTCTCGCACCTCAAAGCGCTGGGCCTCGCGAACTGGGGCAAGGGCCGGGAAGCGCTCGATCGCCTGAACGACGCGCGGCAGGCGGGGGTCGACATCGCCGCGGACCAGTACCCGTACGAAGCCTCTCAGACTGCGCTATCCGTGTTGATCCCCGCGTGGGCCCACGCCGGCGGGGTGTCCTCGATGCTGGAGCTGCTCACGAGCGCGACTCGGGACACTCGCCTGCGAGCCGACATCCGGGCGGCACTCGCCGAGCGCGGCGGGGCCGGGCGCATCCGCATATCCGGCACGGGCTCGGAGCGCAACCGCGCGCTGTGCGGTCGATCCCTCGCACAGGTAGCAATGCACTGGAACGTCCCGCCGGAGGATGCGGTCGTGCGGTTGGTGGTGGAAGAAGCGGCCGCGGTGAGCGCCGTGTTTTTTTCGCTTTCCGAAGACGATCTTGCGGTGATTATGCGGAGCGACACGGTGGCGGTCGGCTCCGACGGCGCGGCCCTTGCCGGGGACAGACGACAGGAGCGCGACGCACCCGCGCGCCTATGGGACGTTCCCGCGCGTGCTCGGGCATTTCGTGCAGCGAGCGGAAGCATGCTGCCGCTCGCCACCGCCATCTACAAGATGACGGGATTGCCCGCCCGAAGGCTCGGCATCCAGGACCGCGGGCGCATCGCTGCAGGATACCAGGCGGACCTCGTGCTGTTCGACCCCGACGCCATAGCGGACACCGCCACGTTCGAAAATCCTTGCGCCTTCCCCACGGGCATCCGGATGGTCATCGTCAACGGCCGGATCGCCGCGCAGGACGGCCGGGTAACGGCCGAACGCGCGGGCCGCGTCCTGCGGCGGGGATAGGACAACCGCAGGTTATTCCGCCTTTTTGCCCGCGGGTTCCAAGGCCGGCGGCCGGGACTGCAGGAAGGTCTTGTAGCCGCCGCTGATATTTTTGATCCGGTAGCCGTACTGCTGCAGCGCCCGGGAGGCGTAGTACGACCGCTGCCCCACGAAGCAGTAGGCCCAGATGTCGCGGTCCCGCGGCAGCTCGCCCATGCGCCGGCGCAGCTCGTCCAGGGGGATGTGCGCGGCCCCGGGGATGCTCCCGCTCTTGAATTCGGCCGGGTCGCGCACGTCCAGGATCAGGGCCGGCGTGCGTTCCAGGTCCTCCCAGTGCGCGATGCGCGCGTCGCCGCGAATGACGTTGGCCGCGATCATGCCGGCCATGTTGACGGGGTCTTTGGCCGAGCCGAACTGGGGCGCGTAGCACAGCTCCGCCTCCTCCAGGTCGAACACCGTGCCGCCTTTCTGGATCGTCATGGCGATGACGTCGATGCGCCGCTCCACGCCCTCCTTGCCGAAGGCCTGAGCGCTGACGACCCGTCCGTCGTCGCGCCGGAAGATCAGCTTCAGGCTGATCGGGCTCGCCCCGGGGTAGTAGCCGGCGTGGTGGCCGGGGTGCAGGTAGATCTTCTCGTAAGATCCATCGTCCCAGAGCCCGAATTTGCGCAGCGCCTTCTCGCTCGGCCCGGTGAAGGCGACGACCGATCCGAGGATGCCGACCACCGAAGTCCCCTGGACCCCGCGGAAGCTGGCCTCGCGCCCCATGATCACGTCGGCCGCGATCCGGCCCTGGCGGTTGGCCGGTCCGGCCAGCGGCACGACTGCGTACCGATGCGTGACCGCATCGCGGACTTCGACCGCGTCGCCGACCGCCCAGATGTGGGGGCTGCTCGTCCGCATGCGGGCGTCCACACGGATGCCGCCGTGTTCTCCTACCTCGAGCCCGGCCGCGCGCGCCAGCCCGGTTTCGGGCCGCACGCCGATGCACAGCAGCACCAGGTCCGCCGACTCCTCCGCGCCCGACGCGAGCTGCACGCGCAGCAAGCCGCTTTCCCCGGCGGCAAAGCCGGTGACGGTTTCGTTCAACCGCAGACGCACCCCCTCCGATGCGAGCAGCGTCTGGACGGGCATGGCCATTTCCGGGTCCAGCAGCGGCATGATCTGGGACTGCATTTCGACCACCGTGACCGCGAGCCCCCGCCGGACCAGGTTCTCGGTCATTTCCATGCCGATGTACCCGCCGCCCACGATGAGGGCGCGCTTTGCCTGACTGCGGTCGATCCACTCCCGGATCCGCCGGCTGTCCGGTATGGTGCGCAGCGAAAAAATCCCGGGCAGATCGATCCCCGACAGGTTTGGCCGGATGGGGGTTGCCCCGGGAGAGAGGACCAGGGCGTCGTAGGCCTCCTCGTAAACGGAGCCCGACCGGAGGTCCCTGACGGAAATCGTCTGCCGGTTGCGGTCGATGGCGACCACGTCCGCCTGCAGGCGCACCTCGATGTTGAACCGCTCCCGGAACAACTCCGGTGTGGCCACCAGCAGATCGTCCTCCTTGCGGATGACATCGCCGACGTAATACGGCAGCCCGCAGTTGGCAAAGGACACGTAGTCGCCGCGGTCGAAGATGACGATCTCGGCAGTTTCCGAGAGCCTTCGGGCCCGCGCCGCGCAGGACGCCCCGCCGGCGACCCCGCCCACGATCAGAATGCGCTTCTTCGGCATCGCGCTCCCCCCCCTTTCACGCTGAATCCGGTGTCGTTCTCACCGGCCTGGTGTGCGTTGGTTTTTGGTTTCCTATCACCGGCGGGATGACAAAGCCCGGAAGCTGAAATGAGCTGCAGGCCGTCGCAAACAGTCCCGCGGTGGACACGCCTACCTTGCCTGACGCACTTCGATGTTGAAGGAAAAAATCGGCCTTGAATCACGCCGAGTTGTCAGAGACCATGTGCAGGATCTCTCTGCTGAAATAGATGAACCCTGCTTGGACGTCTGGCGAAGGGGCGATCAAATTATTGGGCCGGTTACGTAGATGTCCATGGCCTGCACGTAACCGGACACTTCGGCCTTGGTTTCAACACCGGATGCGGTTTCGAGCAACTTTTCGTAAATTCGTTTCCCGGCTTGCTTCAGGGACTCATCCCCATCCATGACTCCGTGTACCGACATATCCATGTGGTCCTGCAGACGGTTCCACGTGACCTCGTTCCCGGTCACCTTGACCACCGGGACAAAGGGAAACCCCTGGGGCGCACCCCGGCCGGTGGTGAATACGATCAAGTTCGCTCCGGCAGCGGCCATCCCCGTTAACAGCTCCGGTTCCCGACCGGGCGAGTCCATGAACACCAGGCCTTTAACCTGTGGGGCCTGCGCGTATTCGTAGACCGCCTGGAGAACGGTTCCGCCTATCTTGGCAATCGCCCCCAGGGACTTCTCTTCGATCGTGGTAAGCCCCCCCTTGATGTTGCCGGGGGTCGGCTGCCCCCCACGCATATCGACCCCCATGGCCTTGACCCGTTGCTCCATGCGGTCCACGAGCCTCAGAAGGCTCCGGGCGACGGTCTCGTCCTTGCACTGTTTGGCGAGCAGGTGTTCAGCGCCGATCACCTCGGTGACTTCGCCCAGAATAGCGGTCCCCCCCTCCTCCACCAGCCGTTCCACCGCAACTCCGACAGCCGGGTTGGCGGCAAGTCCGCTCGTGGTATCCGAACTGCCGCATTTGAGGCCGAGGATCAGGTCACTCGCCGGGCATTCGACACGGGAGATGCGGGAAGCGGCAACGGCCATGTGCTGCGCGGCCAGCACTCCCTTGGCGGTGGTGTTCGCAGCCCCGCCCTCCTCTTGTATCGTCACGAGCTGCACCGGCTTGCCGCTATCTTCTATCGATTTCTTGACCCGATCGACATCGGTGCCTTCGCATCCCAGGCTTACCAGCAGGACTGCCGCAAGGTTGGGGTTGCTGCCGAGGCCGATCAAGGACTCCGTAACACGATCGAGATCGGGCGGGGTCTGGCAACACCCTTGCTGGTGGCTGAAGGCAACCGCGCCCTTGACCTGCGCGGCGATATTGCGCGCCACTTCATTGGCGCAGACGACTGTAGAGAGCACCCCCACGTAATTCCGTGTGCCCACCCGGCCATCCGATCTTCGGTATCCCATGAATTTCATTGTTCGTCTCGCTTCCGTTAATAATGCCGGTTCAAGCCAAGTCGCCGCGAGCGCGGGTGCTTTCGACATTGTGCACGTGAACATGCTCCCCGACCTGTATATCCTTGGTCGCGCGGCCGATCACCGCTCCATACTTCAGAATTTCTTCGCCGGATTGAATGCGCCGCAACGCAAGCTTATGGCCTAAAGGAATCGGCTGGATCACCCGCACCGTCAGGGTCTCATCTTCGATCCCGACGGTCGCCGTTTTGCCTTCCTCGATATCCCGGATGGCCGTTGCCACATTGTCCTGTCTCTTGATCACGATTGCGTCCCTGCGCATAAATGCCCTCGCCCCTGTTTAGCGGTTGATTCAAAAACCTGTCGGTGCCTTTCGGCTCACGGTATGACCCCGGTAACCCGAACCAAAACGGCACTACCCATACCCCTCCATCCCGACCCAATCAAGTCGATTATCGTAGTACGCTTCCCGGCAGCAGCGCATCGAGAATCCCGCCGCCCCGCATGGGCCCTACGGTGAATGGCCTTCCTTGACAAATATTCGGCATGACGCCATAAAACCAGCGCTGACAGCGCCCCCCTTCAGGATGGCTTGATGACCCAGCTCCCGGCCGACGCGGAAATCCTCAACATCTCTGGGCTCCAGACGCACTTCCACACGCGCGAGGGGGTTATCAAAGCGGTGGACGGCGTGGATCTGACCTTGAGCCGGGGCGAGGTATTAGGGCTGGTGGGCGAGTCGGGCTGCGGCAAGAGCGTGACCGCCCTCTCCATCCTGGGTCTGGTGTCATCCCCACCGGGCAGGATCGTCGGCGGGCGGATCGAGTTCATGGGGCGGAACCTGCTCGAGCTCGACGCCCGTGCGATGCGCAGGGTCCGGGGCGCGCAGATCTCCATGATCTTCCAGGACCCCCTCACCTCGTTGAACCCGGTGAAGACCGTCGGGTTCCAGATCGCCGAAGTCTTCCGCTTCCACCGGGGCTTGCGCCGCGTCAAGCGTCTCCCGGAAGTGCTCCGGATGCTGCGGGCGACGGAAATCCCCGCCGCCGACGAGCGCGCGAAGCAGTACCCGCACGAGCTGAGCGGGGGCCTGCGGCAGCGGGTCATGATCGCCATGGCGCTCGCCTGCGAGCCCGCGCTGCTGATCGCCGACGAGCCGACCACCGCCCTCGATGTGACCGTGCAGGCGCAGGTCCTGAAGCTGATCAAGCGGCTCTGCCGGGAGCGGCAGACCGCCGTGATCCTCATCACGCACGACATGGGCGTCATCGCCAACATGTGCCGCCGCGTGGCGGTCATGTATGCCGGCCGGGTGGTCGAGCACGCGGATGTGTTCACGCTGTTCGCATCGCCGGCGCACCCGTACACCCACGGGCTGCTCGCCTCGCTGCCGCGGGTGGGGCTGAAGCAGCACCGCCTCCACTCCATCGAGGGGCTGCCGCCGCGGCTCGACCGCCTGCCGCCGGGCTGCGCGTTCGCACCGCGCTGCGCCCGCGCGGCCGAACGGTGCCGCCGCGAGCTTCCCCCGCTGGCCCCCCTGTCCCCCGGCCACCAGGCCCGCTGTCATTTCCCGATCACCGGAGCCGGCGCATGACCGACCCACAGGCGCTCGTAGACGTCACCGGTCTGCACAAGCACTTCCGGCTCGGCCGCGGCAAGGTGCTGAAGGCGGTGGACGGCGTCGACTTCTCCATCCGCAGGGGGAGCGTGTTCGGGCTGGTGGGCGAGTCCGGGAGCGGCAAGACGACGATCGGCCGCCTGCTGCTGCGGCTGCTGCAGCCCACCTCCGGCGGGATACGCTTCGACGGGACGGACATCGCCGCGCTCGGCGCGAGCCGGATGCGCGCGCTCCGCCGCCGGATGCAGATCGTGTTTCAGGACCCGTACTCGTCCCTCGACCCGCGCATGACGGTCGGCAACGCGATCGTGACGCCGATGGAGATCCAGAACCTGCACGGCGGCCGGCGGCGCGAGCGCGCGGCCGAGCTGCTGGAGCGGGTCGGCCTCAGCGCGGCGGACATGGAACGCTACCCGCACGAGTTCTCCGGGGGCCAGCGTCAGCGCATCGGCATCGCCCGCGCGCTGGCCGTGGACCCGGAGTTCATCGTGGCCGACGAGCCCGTGTCCGCGCTGGACGTCTCGATCCGCTCCCAGGTCCTCAACCTGTTCAAGGAGCTGCAGGCGGAGCTGCACCTGACCTACCTCTTCATTTCGCACGACCTGAGCGTGGTGCAGTTCATCAGCGATCAGGTGGCCATCGTGTACATGGGGAAAATCGTGGAGATGGGCCCGGCCGACATCTTCAACCGCGCGCACCGTCACCCGTACACCCGCAGCCTGCTCGCGGCCATCCCGCAGCCCGACCCGGTCGTCGAGCAGAGCAAGCCCGAGTTTTCGCTGCAGGGGGAGATCGCCAGCCCCATCAACCCGCCCCCGGGCTGCCGGTTTTACTCGCGCTGCCCGCTGCGCGTGGACGACTGCCGGCTGAAGACGCCCCCTCTGGAGGAGATCGTCGCAGGACACTGGGTCGCCTGCTGGCGCGTGAACGATTCGCCCGGCGCGTAAAACGGGCATGACCCGCAGACCGGAAAGGAACCTTGGCGAATGCTGCGTTACATCCTGAGGCGGCTCGCGTTTTTCCCGCCCATCCTCATGGGCGTGTCGCTGCTGGTGTTCGCCATCATGCACCTGACGCCGGGCGACCCGGCGGAAATCCTGCTCGGCGCGGAAGCGTCCCCGCTCCAGCTCGAGCAGCTCCGCCACAACCTGGGCCTCGACCGGCCGGTCTACGTCCAGTACGCCATCTTCCTCAAAAACGCGCTGCAGGGCGACCTCGGCCGCAGCATCCGGACCAACAACCCCGTGCTGGAGGAAATCGCAAGCCGCTTTCCGGCGACCCTGACGCTGGCGGCCTGCGGGCTTGCGCTCGCCGTCCTGCTGGGATTCCCGCTCGGCCTGGTGGCCGCGCTGCGCCAGAACACCGCCGCCGACGCGCTGGCCAGCTTCTTGGCGCTGCTGGGCTTTTCCATCCCCAATTTCTGGTTCTCGCTCATGCTCATGCTGCTCCTGTCCATTGCCGTTCCCGTGCTCCCGTCCTCCGGCTACGGCACCTGGCAGCACCTGGTGCTGCCCTCGCTCACCCTGGGCATTCAGATCATGGCGGTGATCGCGCGGATGACCCGCTCCAGCATGCTGGAGGTGATCCGCCAGGACTACGTCCGAACCGCGCACGCCAAGGGGATCCCGGCGGTGTTCGTGCTCGCCCACCACAGCGTGCGCAACGCGCTGATCCCGGTCGTCACCATCGCCGGCCTCTACTTCGGCCTGCTGCTCGGCGGCGTCGTGGTGACCGAGACCGTGTTTTCGTACCCGGGGGTCGGGCGCATGCTCATCGACGCCATCCGGGCCCACGATTACCCGCTGATCCAGGGCGGGGTGCTGATGTTCGGCGTCTGCATCTGCGCGGTGAACCTCGCCGTCGACATCGTCTACGCATTCCTGGACCCGCGCATCCGGGCCCAGTATCGCGCCCGCCGGGAGGCCGCCGCATAGCCCGGACATTTCACGAGTCGCGCCGGTCGGAGCACGTTGTCTGAATATCGTTGCCCATCTTGTCGATGCTGAATAATTTTCATGAGCTGTTCGGGTTAGCCCGCGGCCAGAAGGATCGCCCATGCCGGTCGAAAAACCCAACCCCTTGCGTGAAACCTGGCGGCGCCTGAAGATGAACCGGGCGGCCGTCTGCGGCCTGGCGGTCATCGCCGTCCTGGTCGTCAGCGCCGTCGCCGCCCCCTGGATCGCCCCGTACGACCCGGCGGCGATCGACGTGCGGGCGCGCCTCCAGGGCCCATCCGTCAACGCATGTCCTCGGGACCGACAATTTCGGCCGCGACATTTTCAGCCGCATCGTCTATGCTGGCCGCATCTCGCTGGTGATCGGATTCGTGGCGGTGGGCATCGGCGCGGTCTTCGGCGGCATGGCCGGCGCCGTCAGCGGCTACTACGGCCGGGGACTCGACAGCCTCGTGATGCGCACCATGGACGTGCTGCTGTCCGTCCCGCAGCTGATCCTGGCCATCGCCATCGTCGGCGCCCTGGGCGCCAGCCTGCTCAACCTGATGATCGCGGTGGGCATCAGCGTGCTGCCGCGCTACGCCCGCCTGGTGCGGGCCTCGGCCATGTCGCTGCGAGACCTGGAGTTCGTCGAAGCCGCCCGCGCCGCGGGCGCGAGCGACCTGCGCATCATCGTGCAGAACATCATCCCCAACTGCATGGCGCCGCTCATCGTCCTCAGCACGCTCGGTGTCGCCCAGGCGATCCTGTCGGCCGCCACCCTCAGCTTTCTCGGCCTCGGGATTCAGCCGCCCACCCCGGAGTGGGGGTCGATGCTGAGCGACGGCCGGCAGTTCATGCGCAACGCCCCGCACCTCACAGTTTTCCCGGGCCTGGCGATCATGGTCGTGGTCATGGCGCTGAACCTGCTGGGCGACGGCCTGCGGGACGCCCTGGACCCCAAGCTGCGTCGGTAGAACGGAAGAAGAGCTCGAACAACCCCATCGGAGAGAGGATCGGAGATGAACACGAAACGGACGGGATGCATCCTGCTGCTGGCGCTGCTGGCGGCTGCCTCCGGCGCCTGGGCCCAGGACGCCGTTCTGCGCGTCGCCCAGGTCGCCGACATCAGCAACCTGGACCCGCACAAGATGAACGACGTCTACACGGCCAACGTCGCCAAGCAGATCTTCAGCAACCTGGTCAAGATGAACAAGGCCATGGAGATCCAGAAGGACCTGGCCGAATCCTGGGAGAACCCGGATGCGCGCACATGGGTCTTTCAGCTGAAGAAGGGGGTGAAGTTCCACAACGGCGAGGAGCTGACGTCCGGCGACGTCAAATACTCCATCGAGCGGGTGCTCGACCCCAAAAACGCCTCGCCCGGCGCCCGCCTGGTCAGCGAGGTGCAGAAGGTCGAGGCCGTCGACCGCTACACGGTGCGCCTGACGACCAAGCAGCCGTTCGCCCCCTTGTTGACCAACCTGACGCGCTACGAGATGGCCATCCTGAACGAGAAGGCCGTGCGCGAGGCCGGGGACGACTTCGGCAAACGCCCCGTGGGGACCGGACCCTTCCAGTTCAAGGAGCACCACCACGGCAACCGGGTCGTCTTGAGCCGCTTCGACGGCTACTTCGAGGGGCCGGCCAAGGTTTCCGGCGTCGTCTACCGGGCGATCCCGGAGGACGCCACCCGCGTGGTCGAGATGGAGTCCGGCGGCATCGACATCCTGTACAACCTGCCGCCGCAGGACTTCGACCGGCTGAACAAGAACCCCCGGGTGCAGGCCATCGAGGCGCTGTTCCAGGCCACCACGTTCATCGGCATGAACACGAAGGTCAAACCTTTCGACAACCCGATCGTGCGGCAGGCGCTCAACTACGCCGTGGACAAGCAGGCCATCATCGAAGCCGTGTGGTTCAACCGCGGCGCCCCGGCCTCCGGGCCGATTTCCCCGAGCATCTGGGGCTTCGACACCACGCTGCCCGCGGCCTACCCGTACAACCCGGAAAAGGCCCGCGCGCTGCTCAAGACGGCCGGCTATCCCAACGGGTTCGACTGCGTCATCTGGACCGACCCGCGCACGGAGCGCAAGAGCATCGTCGAGATGGTGCAGGCCTTTCTTTCGCAGGTGGGCGTGAAGGCGGCGATCGAGTCCTACGAGTGGGGCCAGTTCCTGGCCGAAACCCGCAAGGGCGCCAAGGGGCTCTACGTCATGGGCTACACCGGCACCGGGGACGCGGACGGCGGGCTCTTCTCGCGGTTCCACAGCACGGGGATCGGCAACGACAACCGCGACTTCTATACGACACCCGAGCTGGACAAGCTCCTGGAGGCCGGGCGGACGACGCTCGACCTGACCCGACGCAAGGACGTGTACCGGGAGATCCAGCGCCAACTCGTCGAGACCGCGCCCGATATTTTCATCGGCACGCCCAAGCTGCTCGCGGCCGTGAGCAAGAATGTCAAAGGCTTCGAGCTCTATGCCAACAACATCAATCCTCTCTACCCGGTGCGCATCGAGAAATGAGGCCGCGGCGCAAACGCTCTCAGCCGCGGAAATACTGATTTTCCCGAAAAATTGTATGGACGGGCCGCGCCCCCTCACCCTAACCCTCTCCCCCAATTCTGGGGGAGAGGGCAGGGTGAGGGGGGCTCCGCATCAAAACTAATACACACAGCTTAGTAACCGACAGGATGGACGCATGACCAGCTGCGCGACAACGGGGATCGGCTTCGCCGACACGGAAGGGGACTTTGTCATCCGCGATTTCCGCTTCGCCTCCGGCGAGACCCTGCCCGAGCTCCGGCTGCACTACACCACGCTGGGCAGCCCGGCCCGCGACGCGTCCGGCGTGGTGCGCAACGCGGTGCTCGTCCTGCACGGCACCGGCGGCAGCGGCCGCGCCTTTCTAAACGAACCGTTCGGGGGCGTGCTCTTCGGGCCGGGCCGGCTGCTGGGTGCCGACCGGCACTACCTCATTCTCCCGGACGGGATCGGCCACGGGCAATCCGGCAAACCGAGCGACGGCCTGCGGGCCCGCTTCCCGCGGTACACCTATGCCGACATGGTGCAGGCGCAACACCGGCTGGTGACCGAGGGGCTCGGGGTGAACCATCTGCGGCTGGTCATGGGGACGTCCATGGGGGGGATGCACACGTGGCTGTGGGGCGAGACGTTCCCGCGGTTCATGGACGCCCTGATGCCGCTGGCGAGCCTGCCGGTCGCGATCGCCGGACGCAACCGGATGATCCGGCGCATGGTGCTGGACGCCATCCGCGAAGACCCGGACTGGCAGGGCGGTGACTACCGCGAGCAGCCGCAGAGAGGCCTGCGCTCCGCCATCTACACCCTGCTCTTCATGGTCAGCGTCCCCCTGCAGTGGCAGCTGCAGGCGCCGACCCCTGAAGCGGCCGACCAGATGTTCGACCGCCTGGTCGCCGAGTATGCGGCCAAGCTGGACGCCAACGACATGCTCTACCAGTTCGACGCGTCGCGCGACTACGACCCCGCGCCCGGCCTGGAGATGATCGAAGCGGAACTGCTCGCGGTGAATTCCGCCGACGACCAGGTCAACCCGCCGGAGCTCGGCATCCTGGAGGACGCCATCCGGCGTGTCCGGCGCGGCCGTCACGTGCTCATCCCCATCAGCGAAAAAACCTGCGGGCACCGCACCCACTCGGCGGCGGCGCTCTGGCAGGCCCACCTGGAAGAGCTCCTCAAGCACTCGAGGCTCTGACAATTGCTCTATCATCTGATTTGCCTTGCAATGACGAACATCTCGTTATATGGTTTTGCCCATATTTCTAGGCACTCGATTTCATACACGAATCGAAATCGTCGGTGCGGTTGCAATCGGGCGTGTTGGGTTGTGCAGCGCAGATAAGTGGGCGGCAGAGCTGGCAGAGATCAGCGCTTGGGATGGAGGCCTGGTGGAAAGCACGCATCCGACTCTTACGGTCATCAACTCTCCGGACGATACCGCTTCCTCTACCGAGGTCACGGCTCAAGAAAAAGCCCTCTTAGCCAAACCCGCCGAGCTTGAAACGGGTGCAACCGGTTCGGAAAACGGTCGCAAGGTCTCCCGCGAGATTCTGGTCAATCGTTTGAATTTCGTCAATTTTCAAGAAGACAGCATTCAGGTCCATTTTGCGCATCGGCATTACAACCGCAGCCTGCGCATCCCGGCGTTCCCGCAGCCGTGTTTCGGGCCGGTACTGGAATGTACGTGGAGTGAAGCGGTCGATGCAGCTGCCCTGATCCGGACCCATGAGCTCAAATACATTCTGGTGCCACGCGGCCAAAAATTCATCCAGGCCTTCCCCGAAATCATCGAGATCAACTCCAAAGGCTGCCGCCTGGGGCTGCCGAGCGCCAGCCGCGAAATCAGCCATCGCCGAGTCGAGCGTCAGCGCTGTCGCGGCATATCGGTCCATCTGATTCAGGGCAGCTGCTCTTTTTCCGGCTCGCTTTTGGACTTTGCGGCCTCCTCATTCCGCATCGAGCTCACGGCAGAACCGCCGCAGAGCTTTGAATGGATCGTTCTCGCCCAACCCGCCCAGGTTCTTTTCCACTCCGGAAGCCAGACGCTCTATTCGGGTGAGTGCCGCATCATAAGGTCGACCTCGGGCCGCAGCTCCCGCAGCTATGTGCTGGAACCCCTGAAGAGCGAAGTCCAGCGCCACGGCAAAGCCGAATTCCGCAGCCAGCGTCAGACCGTGAGCCCTTCGCCGAACATCATCTTCCGCCATCCTCTCACCCAGAAACGCCTGGACCTGAAAGTCGCCGACCTGTCCGGTTCGGGCTTCTCGGTGGAAGAGGAGGAGCATGCCGCCAGCCTGCTGCCGGGGTTGATCCTGCCCGAGGTCGAGTTGCATTTCGCAGGCATGGCCAAGCTGACGTGCAGCACCCAGGTCGTGTTCCGCAAACCGGTAGCGGAAAAGGAAAACCGGAGGCGGGTGCGGTGCGGACTCGCATTGATCGACGTGACGCCGCGGGACCACATCCAGCTGCTGCGGATACTTCATCAGGCCCAAGACAAGAATTCATATGTGTGCACGGATCTCGATTTGGATGCCCTGTGGGATTTCCTCTTCGAGACCGGCTTCATATACCCGAGCAAGTACGCCCTGATCAACAAACACAAGCAGGAAATTCGGCAGACCTACGACAAGCTCTACACTCGCAGCCCGGACATCGCCCGGCACTTCGTCTATCAGGACAACGGGACCATTCTGGGCCATATGGCCATGGTCCGGTTTTGGAAAAACGCCTGGCTCACCCACCATCACGCGGCGCGCAAGTCGGCGCTCAACCGCGCCGGCCTCATCGTCCTCGACCAGATCGGCCGTTGCGTCTACGACACCTACCGGCTCAGCAACATGCACATGGATTATCTGGTCTGCTATTACCGGCCGCAGAACAAGTTCCCGAGCCGCGTATTCGGCGGCGTGGCGCGCTATATCAACAACCCCAAGGGCTGTTCACTGGACCCCATGGCCTATCTGAAACTGCCGGATTCCGGCCCCCAGGCGCCGTCCCTCCCCGCCGCCTGGGAGCTGGCGCCCTCTACCCGCGATGATCTGGTCGAATTGGGGTATGTGTATGCGGACACCTCCGCAGGTCTCATGCTGAATGCTCTGGACCTTGAAGCGCACACCTTTGAAGATGATTCCATCAGCACCGAATTCCAAAAGCACGGTTTCCGGCGCGAAAGGCATCTGTTCTCTCTGAAGGAGAAGGGCCGGCTCAAGGCGCTTCTCGTCGCGAACGTCTCGGATGTCGGCCTCAACCTGTCGGACCTGACGCACTGCGTAAAAGCGCTGGTCGTCGATCCCAAACTACCCCCCACGGTTCTGCTTGCAGCGCTGCGGCAGTCCGCCCTGGCCACCGGGCAGCTCGACACGCCGGCCCTCATCTACCCGCTCACCTACGCCGATACGAACTCGATCCCTTACGAAAAAGCTTACAATCTCTGGGTCATTCACATGTATACCCAGATCCAGGCCTACTTCAAATATCTCAGCCGGCTGCTGCGATACGCGTAGAAGCCCGCTATGCCGGGAAGATTATCCGCCCGGGTTCGAGTCCCCGCGTCTCGTGTTTCTGCAGTCCGACGGCCTGCTCGCCGCTTGCACCCAACCCGGATTCAGAACCGCGGCTTTCAAAGGGTCGAGATTCTCCCGCAACGGCAGCCTGCTTGAGTTAAAAACCGCCATTCACTTTCTCTATGGCGCGAAACATGGCCATGACGTTGTCGACTCCGGTCCCGCTCGCGATGTTGTGCGCCGGGGCGAAGAGGTAGCCGTTGTCGGCCGAGAACAAGCCGGATCGTCGTCTCCACCTCCTTCTCGACCGTCTCGGCCGATTCGAAGGGAAGCAGGTGCTGGGTGTCGATTCCGGCCCAAAAGGAAATCTTTTTTCCAAAGGCCGCGGCGACCGTTTGCGCATCCATGCCGCCCGCGGTGGTCTGCAGGGGGTTCAGGATCGTGCAGCCGATGTCGATGAAATCCTGGATGAACGAGAAAACGGCTCCGTCGCTGTGGATGCCGACATAGGCATCGGGGCATTTGGATTGGATGAAGGCCACCAGCTCGCCCAGCCTCGGCTTCAGTTCTTTCCGAAAGAAAGCGGGGGAAAAGAGTGGATTGTTCTGCCCGCAAAGGTCTTCGGTGATCAGCACGATGTCCAGCGAGGGCCCGACGACGTCGAAAAAATGGCCGTAGATCTTCTTCTGGGCGTTCAGCACCTTGTCCCACAATCGGCAGACGAAATCGGGCGAAAGCGCCATGTCCATCAGGAGCTTTTCAAAGCCTCTCAACGGCCAGCTTTGCTCGAAGATACCTTTGAAGACCGTGGCGATGGCAAAGCCGCCGGTCTTATATCCGGCAATCGCCTTTTCCCATTCCCCGTCGCGCGTGCCGTCGAAATCGGGCCCGCGCCAGGCGGCGAGGTCTTCCACCGACGCCTGCGCAAGAGGGGCGGAGTCGAAATCGTAATAGAGGGTGTTGGGCGACCTCCTCAATCCCACCCCCCACTCGTCACGGTAGTAATAGGAGCCGTCCTGCTTTGTTGCCGGTGCAGTATCTAAAGATTTGGGAGGCAAGAAGTGAACGTAACGAGTGTCCACATGGAAACGCTCCAGAAGATCATCCGCAACCGCTGCAATCCCCAGGCGCTGGTAGTGGTGATCGTAGACCGGGCGATCATCGACAGCCAGGTTTAGCTTTTTCCTGAGCTCCCGGTACACGTCAACGCTGACAGATGAAACCCTCCCGCCGAAATCGATGGGAATGGGGCCATGGTTTTCCCGTCGTAATGCCGAACGGACTTTTTCCCGTGAGCTCAAATAGTGCAGCGGCATGATGTCCTCCCCGACAACCGATAACGCCACCCGATTCTCAACGCTCGGTCATGCATTTTCTTGGCAGTTTAAAATAGAGCTGGTATTCAAACCCGTCTCCCCGATGCGCGGGCATCGAGGAGACGGGTTGAAGACATCGGACCGAACGGCCCCCGGGTGATCACTTTGCATTCATGATTTTTTCGATTTCCGCCTTGGGGAAGTCGCTGCTGAAGGTGTCGAAAGCCGGCAGCATGGCTTTCTTGAAGCTTTCGCGGTCGACGTCACGGGTGACCGTAACCCCCTTGGCCGCCATGTCCTTCATGCTGGCCTCTTCCGCATCCCGGTTGACCTTGCGCTGAAATTTGCCTGCCTCCAGCGCCGTTTTCGAAAACAGCTCCTGGTCTGCCTTGGACAGGCCGTCAAACTTCTTCTTGTTCATCAGGAGCACGGCCGGGGAGTAGACATGCGCCGTGAAGGAGAAATATTTCTGGCCGGCATCCCAGAATTTGGAGGTGTACGTGACGGCGATCGGGTTTTCCTGCCCGTCGATCACCTTCTGCTGAAGAGCGGTGAACACCTCGCCAAACGCCATGGGGGTCGGATTGACGCCGGCACTCCTCCAGGCCGCCAGGTGGACCTTGTTTTCCATGGTGCGGATTTTGAAACCCTTGGCGTCGTCGACGGCCTTGACCGCATGCTTGCTGTTGGTCAGGTGTCGGAAACCGTTTTCCCAGAAGGCCAACGCCTTGATGTTGACCTTCTCGAAGTCGTTGAGCAGCTTCTGGCCGATGGGGCCGTCCAGCACCAGGTCGACATGGTCGTAGTCCCGGAAGAGGTAGGGGAAATCCAGGATGAGAACGGACTGGCTGAAGCCGCCCAAGGGCCCGGTGGAGGTCACTTGCAGGTCGATCGAGCCTTGCTGCAGGCCCTCGGTGACTTCCCGCTCGCCTTTGCCCAGCTGCCCGGCGGGATAGATTTTGAAATCGATGCGGCCCTTGGTCCTCTCCGTCATCAAGTCGGCAAATTTCTTCGCCCCGATGTTGTAATGATGGTCCGGGGCCGTGTTCGAGGCGATCTTCATGGTTTCCTTGGATTGCGCCGAGGCGGCCCCTGCAACCATGAACGTCAACACCACAGATAGAACCAACGTCAGTGCCTTTTTCATTTCAACGCCTCCCTTGTTTGATCTTGGTTTAACGGATGGGCTTCCCTCCCCAGAGCCAATCTTCACGCCCACCTAACTGTTCACCTTCGTCACATGCATTTGATGCTTCGAAGAATTCCATCCCTGCTGGTTATGAATCATGCGGTTGGATCTCCGGCCGTCTGCAGCCTCCGGGGCAGGAGTGTGTCAAACTAATCCATCCCCGGTTCTTGCGCAACCGGCTGTTGGCCAAGCCCTTTCGGCGAGCGCAATGTTTTAGGGGGAGCCCACCGCCGGCCCACGGGTGGAGGGACAGTATAGGTTCCGAAACGTCGGTGCCCGCTACGGGCACAGGCGGTCGAGGACCGCGGCCACGTAGCGCGATTTGAGGAGGTTGGCGGCGAGCGCGCGTTTCACCGGCTCCAGCCGCAGAACGGCGCCGAGCACCGCGGCGAGCGCCCGGTGGCTTTCGAGGACCTGGTTGTCGAAAATCAGGTTCTGCAGGGTTCCCCTTTCGACGGCCATGACGACCGTGCGGTGAACCGTGTCCACCGGGGTCAGCACGCGTCCCTGGCGGGGGTCGAGGCGCACGGCGCCGGATGGGCAGTTGCGGACGCAAACGCCGCAGCCCAGGCACATGCCCGGTTCCAGGGAGACGCCGGCACCGTTTCCCGCCGCCCGGATCGCCTGCACCGGGCAGACCTCGGCGCACTGGCCGCACCCCACGCAGGCGGCGGCATCGATGGCCGCGATGAAATTGGAGTGCATCGGCCGCAGGAGTCCGAAGCGCCGCACCGCCAGCAGCGCCTCGCAGCAGCACCCGCAGCAGTTGCAGATGAAGTTGACCGAGCGCTGCACGTTCTCGCCGAACTGGACCAGATCGTGGGCCTGGGCCTGATCCAGCAGGTCGAGGCACTCCGCCGCGTCCACCCGCCGGGCGTGGCCGTGCCGGATCAGCGCGCCGGCGGTCGTGTTGAACGTCATGCAGATGGTCTTGGGCGCGCCGCAGTCCCGCCCCACGTGCTCCATCTTGTGACGGCAGTAGCAAAGGCTGATGCCGACCTGCGCGGCGTCCCGGATCACGGCGCTGGCGCGCTCGTAGTCCAGCACGTGCAGCGCGCACGTTTCGGGCAGCGCCCGTTCCTGGACGAAGACCCGCCCGAGCGGCGTTTCACCGTCCATGAACAGGGCCTTGATGAAATCCTCCTCGACGTTCAGATACTGGTAGAAGAGCTCGCTCAGCGCCTTCTGGTCGATGTCGCCCCGCACCCGCATCAGCGAGAACTCGAAGAAGCCCGCCATGGGCGGCGGCAGGCAGTAATGCACCGTGTCGCCCTGCGGCATGTCGATCAGCACGGCCCGCGCGGCGAGCTCGTCCAGGGTCTTCCGCGCCGAGCCCGCATCCAGCTTCCACGCGCGGGCGGCCGTCTCCGCCGTGAAGGGCCGGATCGGCAGCCGCGCCACGAGCCCGGCCTCCTTTTCGCTGAACAGCATTTTGAGGATTTCGAAGAGCAGGGGGGAGGGCGGCGCGCCCTGGGGGAACCGGTTCAGACGGTCGACCAGACTGCGGTAGGCCCGGTGATGTCCCGCGTGAGCCATTTCGTCACTCCGGCAGGCGATTTCAGCGTGTCGGAAACTGGTTGGAGCTGCACGACCACGGTCGTGACCGTCGGACGCCGCCGACGGCCACCGGCGCAAAATTGGCACAAAAATCGGGGTGGGGTCAAACCAAATCCTGCCATGCATGCACCTCTTGATCCGGTTCACGGAATTTCCTATAATCGAGCACCTTCCTCCCTCTTACGCGAAGACCATCGATGACCCGCTACGACGAGCTTGCGTTCTACCGGACGCTGGTCGAGGAGACGCCGGCGCTGATCTGCCGCTTTCTTCCCGACGGCACTTTGACCTATGTGAACAGGGCCTACCAGAATTACTTCAGCCCGGACGGGCGCCCCCTGGTCGGGCAGAACTTCTTCGCCTTCATCCCCGAACCCGATCACCGCGAGGTGAAGAGCCGATACCTGTCGCTGACCGCCGCGAGCCCCGTCGTCACCTACGAGCATCCGGTGAGCCGTCCCGACGGGTCCGTCGGCTGGCAGGAGTGGACGGACCGCGCCGTTTTCGACGACAACGGCCGCATCCTGGAGTACCAGTCGGTCGGCAGGGACGTCACCGGGCGGCGGGCGGCCGAGCTCAAGCTCGCCCGCAGCGAAGATCGTTACCGACAGTTTTTCGAGACCAACATCGCCGCCACCTACATCACCCGGACGGACGGCAGCCTTGTCGCCTGCAACCAGGCGTTCATCCAGCTTTTCGGTTTTCGCTCCCTGCCGGAGGCCCTGGACACCAACGTTCTCGAGCTCTACTCGGACGTCCAGGACCGGGCGCAGTTTCTGGATCTGCTCAAGGCAAAGCGGCACCTCGCCAGCTACGAATCCCGCTTCCGGCGCCGGGACGGCCAGGTGATCGACGTGATCGAAAACGTCACCGGCGCCTTCGACGCCGCGGGGGATCTCGTCGAAATCTTCGGGTTCATGGTCGACCAGACCGAAAGCGAAAAAAACGCTGCTGCGGCTGCTGCAGGCCCAGAAAATGGATGCGGTCGGCGCGCTGGCGGGCGGCATCGCGCACGACTTCAACAACCTGCTGATGTGCATCCAGGGCAACGCCACGGTAATGCTGCACGCGGAGGCGAGACCCGACTCGGATCGGGAGCTGCTCGACATCATCCTGCGCTCGACCGCCACCGGCGCCAGGCTGACGCACCAGCTCCTGAGCCTTGCCCGTAGCGGCCGGCACGAGCCGGTCCCGGTCGACCTCAACGCCGTCGTCCTCAAGAGCGGCAAATTCTTCGAGGCCAGCCACCGGGGGATCCGGGTGGCGTATCGGCTCGAGGACGGCGTGCTGCCGGTGGAGGTCGACGAGACCCGGATCGAGCAGGCGCTGCTCAACCTCTTTCTGAACTCCGCGAACGCCATGCCAGCGGGCGGCAACCTGATCCTGGGGACGCGCCGCAGCGCCTTGGCCCCGGAGATCGGCGGCAGCCCCGGGCCCGGCGCCGCGGAAGCGGCCGAAATCGTCGTGGCGGACGACGGCTGCGGGATCGATGCGGAGATCCTGCCGAGGGTCTTCGACCCGTTTTTCACGACCCGGAAACCCGGTGCGGGCACCGGCCTCGGCCTGACGTCCGCCTGCGGCATCATTCACAACCACGGCGGCACGATCGGGATCGCGAGCACGAAAGGCAGCGGGACGATCGTCACCGTCCGGCTGCCCGTCACCGCTAAGCCGGTGGTGCCGCGGCCGGAGACCGGCGAGGGGGCCGGCGCCTCGCCCAGCCCGCGTGCGAACCGCCTCCGACGGGAGGGCCTGACGGTCCTGCTGATCGACGACGACACGGGTGTCCTCAACACCGTGGCGCGCATGCTCAGGCAGTCCCGCTGCCGCGTCCTGGCGGCCGCGTCGGGGAAAAGCGGGGTCGACATCTACCAGGATGCGGGCGAACAGATCCAGGTCGTCATCCTGGACATGATCATGCCGGACATGGGCGGATTCGAGGCATTCAACCGCATCCGCCAGCTGAACCCGGATGCCCGGATCGTCCTGGCGAGCGGCTACAGCCTGAGCGAGGAAGTCATGGAGCTGCTGAGCTCGGGAGGAGTCGAATTCCTGCAGAAACCTTTCAGCGAAGACCAGCTCTGGCAGAAGATCGAGAAAACGATGTGCCCCTCGTAACGCGGCACCGCCGCCTGCCCGACGTCACCCTGAAGCCCCGATCAGCCGCCGGCGGGAGGCCTATAAGTTGGCGTATCTCCTGTGGGAGCGGCTTTCCAGCCGCGACGATCGAGACTGAAAGCCTCTCCCACAAAGAAACAAACCTTACTATCGGACAACGCTACGCCGGAGGTCGAACTGGAACCCATCTCAGAAATTGCAGATCACGGCCGCAGGCAAGGCGCAGGTCGCCGAGACCGCGCACCATACTGACCCGTATGTGAGCAGGTTGCGGCGGCCGGCAACGCCGCATGCGGCCGTCGGATGCATTTTGGGGATGGGGTCCAATCAGCGAAACAGCTCGCGTGCCGCGTGCTCGGCCATCTTACCGTTCGAGTGGCCGACCCCGGGGACGGTGACCACCCTCCACGCCAGCGGGGCCCCGAGGCGTCTGGCCTCGCCCTCGGCCACGGCCATGAAGTTCCGGCCGCGGGCGAAGCGGTGCGCCCCCTGGCTGTCTGCCTCGGGCGTCCGCCGCAGGCTGCTGTGCCCGCTGTCGGTATCCGCCTCGCCCAACTGCAGCACCAGCGGCCGCGCCAGGAAGGCGCGCACGTCGGCCTCGGTCGCGGGGCTGCCCTTCAACCCGTAGGGGAACGCCTCGTCGGCAACGGGCAGGGTGTACCAGCCCGCGTTGGCCGCCACCACCATCTCGACGGCCGGCGATGCGGCGAAGAGCAGGAAACGGTGGGCGAACTGCGCGCCCGCGGAGTGACCGTAGAGACTGTAGCCTCTGCGCTCGGCACCCGAGAGCCGGCGCACGTCGGCGAACACCCGGTCCACCACGTTGAAGCTCCACTGCGCCCGCTCCCGGGGCGTCCCCTTCGCGTCCACCATCCCGCCGAAGTTGTACCAGTCGTCCCCGGGGAACTTGGCCTGCGAGAACTCGGGCACGACCAGGAGAAAGCCGTACCGGTCGGCCAGCGCGCGCCACTCGTCGCGGTAGCGGTCCGCGTCCCGGTTGACCCCGTGCAGCACGACCACGATCCGGCCGGCCGGCGTCCAAGCCTCCGGCCGGTGGTAGAACACCCGCTGCCGCTCGGCCGTGGCGCCTGCGGACTCCTCCCGCTCGAATTGACCCGACCCGACAGTGAGGTGTTGCGCCATGGCAGGAGACGTCATCGCCATGGCGATCGCGATGATCAGTGCGAACGGCCGCATCAGCCCTCCTTGGTCCGGAAGTACTCGCCTTCAGGGTGTTGAAAAACCAGCATCGGGCCGTCAGCCCAGGCGCGCGGCGATGGGGGAAGCGCAGCATACGAGCCAGTATGTGAGCACTCACCCGAGCCGCGCAACGCCGGATCACGGCCCGAGGCGCCGTTCTGCAACACCCTGCCAAATCACCAGCCGTTGACCCGGTGCCATACGTCGACGACCTCGGTTGAGCCGTCGGTCACGTGGTAGCGATCGAACATCGCCGCCGTGGCGCACGCGTGGTTGGGCAGGATGCGGACCGCGCTGCCGATCGGCAGCGCGGCCCAGTCGACAGGCTTCCCGGAGCGATCGGCGACGATCCCGTGCTCCTGGTTCGTGGCCTGCACGACGAGGCCGGGCAGCAGCCCGCCGGCACGGTCGCACACCAGGCCGTAGCCCTGGTCCACGGATTGCGAGGCGGTGCCGCGGTCGCGCGAGAGCGCCATCCATCCGGCGTCGGTGATCGCCCAGCCGCGGCGCCGCTGGTGGCCGATGATCGAGGCCAGCACCGACACGGCGATGTCCTGCGGGCGGCAGACCCCCAGCCCCGCCATGACCAGGTCGAAGAAGAGGAACACCCCGGCCCGGACCTCGGTCACCCCGCTCAAGTCCTCGGCGAAAAAGGCGGTCGGGGTGGAGCCGACGCTCACGACCGGGCAGGGCAGCCCGCTGCGGCGCAGCGCCTCGGCGCAGGCCACCGCGCCGTCGCGCTCGGTTTGCGCCATCGCGCGGATGGCGTCCACGGACTTGCAGTCGTAGGAGGCCCCGGCGTGGGTGAGCACTCCGGCCAGCGCAGTCCCCTTCTCCGCGTGGAGGATGCGGCCGATGTCGACCAGCAGGGGATCGCCCGGCTCGACGCCCGAGCGGTGGCCGTCCGAGTCGATCTCGATCAGCGCCGGGATGGTCACCCCGTGCTCGCGCGCCTTCGCGGCGACCGCGCGCGCCTGCGCGACCGAGTCGAGGATGACGGTGATCCGCGCCCCTTTTTGGATCAGGCCGGCGACCCGGTCCAGCTTGACCGGCGCGATCCCCACGGCGTAGACGATGTCCCGGATCCCGTGGCCGAAATAGTATTCGGCCTCCTTGAGCGTGGACACGGTGATGCCCCCGGGTTGACCCGCCAGCGTCGGCCGCAGCGAGTCGATGTTCTTCCCGGTTTTGCCGTGCGGGCGGAGGCCGACCCCGAGGCGCTGCAGCCGCGCGTGCAGGGCGGCGACGTTCTTCATCATCTTGGCCCGGTCGAGGACCAGGCAGGGGGTTTCGAGTTCGGCCAGGTTCATGAGTCTTCTCCGTGCTGCGCATCCGCGATTGCCGCGATCGCGTCGATCTCCACCTGGAACCCGTGGTGCAGCTCCCGGGTCGGCACGACGGTCCGGGCCGGACGGTGCTCGCCGAAGAACCGCGCGTAGACCGCATTGACCCGGCCCCAGAGCGCGATGTCCGCGACGTACACGGTCACCTTCAGCACGTGGTCCCTGCCGCTGCCGGCCGCGCGCAGGATCGCGTCCAGGTTCGCCAGGACCTGCTCCATCTGCTCCTCGATACTCCCCACGGCCTTGTCCTGGCTGTTCGGCTTGATAGGCAACTGGCCGGCGACATACACGAGCCCCCCGTGAACGACGGCCTGGGAATAGTGGCCGCCCGGCCTGGGCGCATCGTCCGTGAAGACATCCTTCATCCTGAAACCTCCCATTTCTATGCCAGCCGGTAGATCAAGGCTGTTTTGCATGTCAAGACTATTTTCCGTCGCAACAGAGACTGTCGGGCAGACGGGTCCAATCCAGCCTCGGGCTCGATATACTCCGATGCCTGGTGGAATGCTATGTTTCCTTTGCTGCCGGTGCCCTGTCCTTGCCCTCTCCCCGCATGCACCTCTCGCGGGTCGTTCTGTTCAGCACTTTCGGGATTCGCGTTCCCATAACTGACACCCAACTCACCCAGTCGAGGGTATTACCCTATCGAACTTACACACATTATAAAACCAGGTTGTCGCCAATAATTCTAATGGTTAGTGTCTCTCCACCACTAAGGGTACAGGTATTGCAGTATGAGAGGAAAGCAGGTGCCGAATCATGGAAGGACCAGGGGGGAATATGACTAGAATAATGTCTTGTGTAAGCACAATCCTAATTGCTGTTTTATTCATAGGCTGCGGGGGCGGCGGCGGAGGGTCCAGCAGCGGAGGCGGAGGCGTTGGGACGCTGTCGCTGAGCCTGACAGACGGCCCTTCACCCGCCTATAACGCAGTCTATGTGACGATCACCGAAGTCCAGGTCCACCAGCCCGGCACGAACGAAAACAACCAGCGCAATTGGTACTCGGTCGACATGCCGAGAACCCCGATGACCGTCAACCTGCTCGATCTCGTCAACGGGGTGCGGGAAGATCTGGGCCTCGTCGATCTGGAGGCTGGGGCGTACACCCAGATGCGGCTCATCATCGGCACGGCCCCCGAGTCGGGCGCTATCAACATCCTGAGCCAGGCCCACCCCTATGCCAACTATGTGGTCGACCTGAATGACGTCTATCACGAACTGAAGGTCCCGAGCGGCTCGCAGAGCGGGTTCAAGATCGTCGGCGGGTTCGACATCAACGCCAACAGCACGACCGAGCTGATTTTGGACTTCGACGCCAACCGCTCGGTGGTCGTGGCCGGCAACAGCGGCCAGTGGCTGCTGAAGCCCACAGTGAAGGTAAAGTACCCGGACGAGGACGCCCTCATCGAGGGCCGCGTGACCGACTCGAATGGAGGGGTGTCCGGGGCGCTGGTGAGTGCGCAGGTTTTCACTGCCGCCGGGCCCCTTGAGGACCAGGTGGCGATCCAGGCCTCCACCGTGACCGATTCGAACGGCTACTATGAGCTGTTCGTCGAGGACGGCACGTACACCCTGGTCGTTTTTTCTCCCGGTCACGAAACCCGGTCGAAAACCGTGACTGCCCCTCCCGGCAGCGTGGTCATCACAGAAGATATCTTCCTGGCGTCACGGGGGATGGGCACCTTCGCCGGCACGGTCACGATCGCCGGCGCCGACACTGAACAGTACGCGACGCTCAGCTTCCGCCAGCCTGCGGGCAGCGGCCAGATAGAAGTTTACAGCGTCAACGTCCGGAACGGGTACACGTACTCCGTCAGTCTGCCGTTCGGCGATTACACGATCGTGGCGTCCTCCTACTTGACCACCACAGGGTCCTACAACAGCTCGATAACCGCGGGAGTCACCACCACGGTTAACATTTCGCTGTGACTACCGGATGCCCCGCCTCAGGGCGGGGCGCACAGCCGCCCTGGGAATCCACATGACCCTGAGGCAGTGTGCGAACACACTGCCTCAGGGTCATGATCGTAATTCCCAGGCCCGCCTCGGGCCTTTCTTCAGCAGGCCCGCAGCTCCGCCATAAACAGCCTCAGTTTATCGAACATCTCCCGCGCGACCTGCGGGTTTTCCGATGCCACGTTTTTCAGCTGGAAAGGGTCCGTCCGGCGGTCGTAGAGCTCGTCGCGCTCAGGCACCTCGCCCGAGCTCGCGGCGGTGCAGGTCCACTGGTCGTCCCCGTCGAGGGTGGCGGCCTTCTTGTGCTCCTCGTAGGCCCGGCTGTAGAAGGCGGTGTCGCGGTCCTCCACCGCGTTGGCCTTTTTCAGCTGGAGCAGGTGGGCGGTCGACAGGGCGAGGTCCCGGCCGTAAATGCCGAAGCGCGAGTCCGCGACCGTCTTCTCGTCGTCCTTGAGCCAGTGGATGAACGACCAGTCTTCGGTGATGATGGACCAGGAGTAGCGGAAGTACCCCGCGATGGCGAAGTCGCGGACGTTGTCCACCTCGCCCCGGGCCAGGGGCAGCAGGGTCTGGCCCTGCATCGACGGGTGCACCCCGATGCCCAGCCAGTCGACGACGGTGGGCGCGACGTCGCAGGACTGGACGAAGCCCTTGACCCGTTTGCCTTTCGGCAGGCCCGGTCCGCGCATCAAAAACGGGATATGGGCCAGCTCTTCATACGGCCACGGTCGGCACTTGCGCATGATGCCGTGTCCGTGTTCGCCGTTGCCCATGGGGGAGCCGTGGTCGGAAACGACCATGACCAGAGTGTTCTCCTCCAGGCCCAGAGCCCGCACCCGGTCCATCAGCCAGCCGAACCACTTGTCCACGTTGGTCACTTTTTCGGCGTAGAGCATACGGATGTGGTGCAGCTCCTCTTCCGTGTACAAGCCGTTCACGTGACCCTGGATGGGGAGGAACATGTCTTTGCCCGTGTAGTCGGGGTCGTACATGCATTTCAGATTGGGGTCGTAGACCGACGGCGGGTCCCAGGGTTCGTGCGGGTCGAAACTGTCCACCCACAGGAAGAAGGATTTGTTCCGGTCGACCTCCTCGATGTACCGGCTGGCGGACTTCATCACCTGGGCCACGTGCTGGTCCTCGTCGGACTTCCAGTACTGGCGTTCCTTCAGGTGACACTCCACCTGATTCATCAGCGGGCGCATGACGTTTTCGCCCAGAATCGCGTCGGCCTTCTCCATGACGTGGTCTTCGTAATAGTCTTCGGCCTTGAGTGCGATCAGTTCGTCCTGAGCGTAGTACTGGTGATCCGTTTCATGCCCGTGAATGAAATGGACCTTGTCGAAGCCCCTCGAGTAGCCGAACTTTGGCAGCCGGAACGGCCCGGAGTCGTGAATCAATGCGCTGTCGATGGGATGCCCCCAGCACAGGTCGGCGATGGTGGTGTCGTCGACGTCCAGCTGCGACCAGCCCTTCACGGGCAGCGTATACCGGCCCGTCAGCATGGCGCGCCGGCACGGGACGGTCGGCAGGCCCTCGGTGTAAGCGTTTTCAAACAGGACCCCCTGGCGGGCGAAGCGGTCCAGGTTCGGCGTCTTGATCCACGTGTTCCCGTAACACCCCAGATAGTTGAACTGCAGCGTATCCAGCATGACCACGATAACGTTTTTCTTCATCGAGCCTCCACTGTGGTTGAGTTCATTTAAATCTCGATAGCAGGGCAATGCAGTCCGCTTGGCTGAACGCCTTGCCGGGCCGCAGAGACCAGTAGCAACCCGCAATCTCGAGCACGGGGAGCCGGTCAAGCAGATTCTCCCTCGCGATCGAGGGCGGCTCGGAGTTGCTCAGGATCAGGGCCTTGAGCTTGAGCTGATTGGCCGCGGACTGCAGGTTCCGGTCGATTTCGGCAATCCGTTGCGGGTCGTTATCCCAGATGACGATCTGCAGCACGCGATCACCTCGTGACCCAGTGTCCGCCGCGTTCCGGCGGGCTCACGCCACCCGGTCTTCTTTCACCTGCGAAGCCATCTTCATCAGCGACGTCGCCACGAAGACCGCCGCCAGCCCCAGGAGCGCGGCCGAGATCGGCCGCGTGAAAAAGATGGTGAAGTCGCCGCGCGACATCTCGAGCGACTGCCGCAGCGCTCTCTCCATGAGGGGCCCCAGAATGACGGTCAGGATCATGGGGGCCAGGGGGATGTCGAGTTTCTTGAAGGCGTACCCCACGAAGCCGAAGGCCAGCGTCAGCCCGACGTCGAACACGCTGTTGTGGGCGCTGTAGGCGCCGATCACGCAGAATCCCAGGATGAGCGTGTACAGGATCGGGGTCGATATTCTCAGGAAAGAAACCCAGATCGGGATCATCGGCAGGTTCATGATCAGCAGGATCAGGTTGCCGACGTAGAAGCTGGCGATGACGGCCCAGGCGATGTCCGGGTGCTCCTGGAACAGGAAGGGGCCCGGGGATCAACCCGTTCATCATGAAGGCGCTCATCAGGATGGCGATGACGGCGGAGCCCGGCACCCCGAGCGTGAACGAGGGGATCATGGCGGCATTGCAGTAGGCGTTGTTGGCCGTCTCCGGGGCCGCTACCCCCTCGATCATGCCCGTGCCGAACTTTTCCGGAGTCTTGGAGACCTTTCTTCTCCACGGCGTACGAAATGAACGTGGGCACCAGGACGCCGATGCCGGGGATGAGGCCCAGGAAGAACCCGATGCCGGTCCCGCGGAAAATCGGCCAGATGGACGCCTTCATTTCCTGCCACGACGGCCACATCTCGCGCAGCCGCGTGTGGATGACGGAGGACTTGGTCCCCTCGGCGGTCAGCAGCAATTCCCCGATGCCGAAGAGGCCCATGGCGATCGGCACGATGCCGATCCCGTCCAGGAGCTCCTTCTCGCCGAAGGTGAAGCGCGGCACCCCCAGGACCGGGTCCATGCCGATCATCGCCAGCAGCAGACCCAGGACCGCGGAGATCAGCGCGCGCACCACGGACCGGCTGGCCAGGGTCGTCGCAAGCGACAGCCCGATCAGCATCAGGCTGAAGAATTCCGGCGGACCGAATTTCAGCGCCACGGCGGTCAGCGGCAGCGCCAGCAGGACCAGCCCCATGGTGGCGACGTTGCCGCCGACAAACGAACCGATGGCGGCGATGGCGAGCGCCGAACCGGCTCGGCCTTTCTTGGCCATGGCATAGCCGTCCAGGCAGGTGATGGCGGAGGCGGCCTCGCCCGGGACGTTGACCAGCACCGAGGTGATGGTCCCGCCGTACATCGACCCGTAATAGATGGCCGAGAGCATGATGATCGAGGCGATCGGCGACATGCCGAACGTCAGCGGCAGCAGCATGGCGGTCCCCGCCGCGGGCCCGACGCCCGGCAGGACCCCGATCAGGGTTCCGACCAGACACCCGAGAACGGCGAAGAAGAGATACTGCCACTGCAGGCAGACGGCGAAACCGTCCATCAGGGCATGAAAGGCTTCCATGCGGGGACTCCTCCGTGTGCCGACGCGACGTCAGAAAACCAGGTCGTCGATCGACTCGAAAACCCCGTCGAACGGCCCGACCGGCAGGTGGACGCTCAGTCCGACGGAAAAAACATAGAAGACCGCCACCGATCCCAGAAGGCTGATCGCAACCACGAGCCACCATTTGACGCGGCCGAGCGCGAACAGGAGGACCGGGAAAAACACCAGCATCGTCAGTCGGTAGCCCAGCCGCTCGAGCATCAGGGTCGCCCAGATCCAGGCGACGCAGATGGCCGCCGCCCGCAGGTAGCCCGTTCGGCTGTCTCGGAAATCCGCCGGGCGAGGCTCGGATGCCTTGAATGTGGCCTGGAAGAACATGGCCGCCGCCAGCGCCGCCAGGGCCAACGACAGCCACAAAGGGAAAAAGCCCGGGCCCGGGTCCGAGCGAGGTGTAGTATTTGAGCTTCAGCGACTCGTAAGCGATGAACCCGGACAGGCCAAACAACACCAGCGCCGTCAGCTGGTAGGGCCGTCTCATGGTCGGCATGGCGATTCTCCTGCATCGATCCGGATGCTCCCGCGTCGAAGGCGGCTGCTTCCGACGGCCGGGGCGCCCGTTGAACCGTGCCCCGGCGGCGAGCCCTTCCGATCGCAGGGCCCGCCGCTGCGGGGTGACACGGGGTTGCTACTTCTGGTTCCGGCGGGCTTCCTCGATCAGGGGCTTGACCTGGTTTTCGAGCTGGGTCAGCCATTGTTCCGATTCCTTGGCGCCCTTGAATTTGACGTTGATGCCCAGCTGCTTCATGCGGGAGGTGTAGGTTTCGTTCGACACGGCGTCCTTGATCGCGTTCTCCAGGTACTGGATGATCGCGGCCGGAGTGCCGGCGGGAGCCAGGATGCCTTCGCTGTTCACCATCAAAACCTTGTAGCCCTGCTCGGGCATGGTCTTGACCCCGGGCAGCTGGGCGCTGCTCTCCGTATCCATGATCCCGATCACCCGCGCCATGTCGCCCTTTAGCGCCGGGGCGGCTTCCGACACCAGCGCCACCAGCGCGTCCGTATGCCCCCCCAGGAAGGCGGTGCGGCCGGGGGCGGCGCCGTCGAAGTGCACGGTCGCGAACTTGGCGCCGGTCTGCTTTTCGAGCTCGAGCACCGACAGGTGCGGGGGCAGCAGGAGCCCGGTCACGGCCACCTTGAACTTCTCCGGGTTGGCCTTGGCGGCGTCGACCACGTCTTGCATGCTTTTGTGGGGGCTGTCCTTGCCGACGATGAAGGTGAAGGGCTCCGAAGCGGTGAAGGCAATGCCGACAAAGTTTTTACGGCTGTAGGCGGTCTGCCGGGTGGCGTCGAGATAGGTGGTGACCGTACCCGGGAAGTGCCCGAGCAGGATGGTGTACCCGTCGGGCTTGGCCGAGGTGAGTTCGGTCATCCCGACCTGGGTGCCGGCGCCGGGCTTGTTCACCACCTGGACGGGGATCCCCATTTTCTTTTCCAGCAGGGGGGCGATGATGCGCGCATCGGTGTCGGCCCCGCCGCCGGCGTTGTACGGCACGATGATGCTCAGGACCCGCCCCTTCTGAGGGTAATTGAGCTTGTCGGCGGCAACGGACGGCCGGCCCATCAGGCTCAACGCGACGAGCGCAAGAAACAGAACAGAAAGTTTTCGGTACATGGCGGTCTCCTTTCGGTTGCGGGGTTCACTGCGGGGTTTCAGCCTGCGGCATGTATTCCGGCAGCTTGCCACGTGTGGTAAAAAATATATTGAAAGATGAACATTCGAGTCAAGCGCTTAGGCGTCTTCGCCGATCCAATTTAATATTTTAACAATTTCAATGTATTAAATAATTTTAGCGCGACAGATAAATAAATTTGTTATCATGCCGGCTACAAATTGTTAACATTTTATGTCCAGCAACGGGAGGAGGTGGAAGCGAGATGAAGGCCGAACCCGAACGACCCGGACCGCCGCGGTTCATCGCAACGGTCGACGACATCAACCGGCTGCGCGCCGTGCTCCGGAAATGCCCGCGGGACCTTCTGTTTTTCGAGCTGGCCATCCGCACGGGCCTGCACGCCAAGGACCTGCTGAGCCTGTCGGTCGGGGACCTGCGCGGGCTGAAGCCCGGCCAGGAATTGAAACTGCGCCGGATCCCCAAGATCTCGAACCGCCTCGTCATAACGCCTTCCATCCAACGGCTCTTCTCGAGCTACGTGGAACGCCTGCAGCTCTCGGACGGCGATTATCTCTTTCGGTCGAATAAAGGCGGCGGGCCGCTGACGCTGGTCAGTCTCTCGCGCCTGGCGAGCCGCTGGTTCAAGACGGCCGGCTTTCCGGGCTTGAGCGGGACGCTCGCGCTGCGCCGCACATGGGCGCACCACTTCGGTGCGGACCGGCACAGGACGGACGCCCCGAGCACTCCGGTCAAAGGGCGGGCCCTGCACCCGGAGCTCTCCACATCGCTGCGCGACGCGGTATTCGGGGAGTTGCAGAAAGACATCGTTTCCGGAACGATCGTCCCCGGGCAGCGGCTCTTCATCGAAAACGTCTCGCGCCGCACGGGGGTCAGCGCCATCCCGGTAAGAGAGGCGCTCGCCATGCTCGCGGCCGGTGGGTTCGTCCACGCGGACAAAAAGCGGGGCTACCTCGTCAACGAGCTCTCCGAAGAGAGCCTGTTCGAAATCCTGGAGCTGAGGCTGTTACTGGAATGCAAGGCCGGCGAGCAGGCGGCGCTGCGCCGCCGCGAGGATGCCGTGCAGCGGCTCGAAGACCACCATCGCCGCTACATCGCCGCGCGCCGGGCCAACGAGTCCGAGGCGCTCTTGCGGACCAACCGGGAATTCCACGACGCAATCTACGTCGAAGCCGATATGCCCATCCTGAAATCCCACATCGACCAGGCCTGGGACCGGGTCAGCCCCTACTACCACATCATGTTCCGGCAGGTCGAAAAGCCCAACCCGGTCGTCGGCATCCACCACCACCAGCGCATGATCGAGGCCGTCCGCGACCGGAAGCCCAAGGAGGTTCGCCGCTGGATCACGGCGGACCTCACCGACTCCACCCGCTTCGTGGTCGAGCTGTTCAACATTCATAAAAAGCTGTTGGAACCCCGGTAGCCGCTGTCCCTCGTGCGGCCGCCGGAAAAACCTTCGGGCGTCAGTGTCTCACGGCCGGCCGCAGCGACAGCGACTCGGCGAAGTGGCAGGTGGCGAAATGTTCCTCGCCCAGGTCGCGATAAACGGGGGCTTCTTGGGAGCAGATGTCCCGGGCGTAGCGGCAGCGGGGGTGGAAGTGGCAGCCGGGCGGCGGGTTCAGCGGGCTGGGGACGTCGCCCTGCAGGACGATGCGCTCCATCTTGAAATCCGGGTCCGGGACCGGCACGGCCGAGAGCAGCGCCTCGGTGTAGGGATGCAGGGGGTAGGCGAAGAGGGCCTCGGAAGAGGCCAGCTCGACGATGCGTCCCAGGTACATCACCGCGATGCGGTCGCTCGCGTATTTGACCACCGAGAGGTGGTGGCCGATGAAGAGGTAGGTCAGCCCGAACTGGGCCTGCAGCTCCTTCAGCAGGTTCAGCACCTGGGCCTGGATCGAGACGTCGAGCGCGCTGACCGGCTCGTCGGCCACGATGAGCTGGGGCCGGGGCGCCAGCGCCCGGGCGATGCCGATGCGCTGGCGCTGGCCGCCCGAAAACTCGTGGGGGTAGCGCTTGGCCGCTTCGGGCTTGAGACCGACGGCCGCCAGCAGATCGCGGACGATGTCGTCCCGCGCTTGTCCCTTGGCCAGCCCGTGGGCGAAGAGCGGCTCGCCGACGATGCGGCCCACGGTCATGCGCGGGTCCAGCGAGGAATAGGGGTCCTGGAAGATGATCTGCATGTCCCGCCGGAGGTGTTTCAGCACCGCGGGCCCGGCGGCCGTGACATCTATTTCTTCGGCCGGGGATGCCGCATCCGGCCGGCCGCCGCGGAAATAGATCTGGCCGGCCGTCGGTTCGATGAGCCTTAAAATGGATCGGCCGGCAGTGGTCTTGCCGCAGCCGGATTCGCCCACCATGCCGAGCGTTTCCCCCCGCCGGATGTAAAGGTCCACGCCGTCCACGGCCTTGACGTGGTCGGGCGGTTTGAACAGACCCCGCTTGATCGGGAAGTGCTTCACCAGCCCGCTGACTTCCAGGAGGGGTTTATCAGGCCTCATGTTCCACCACCTGGGGCGAGCCCTCGTAGAGCCAGCAGGAGGTCACGGTGCCCGGCGTGACCTGAAAGGACGGGGGGACCCGTACCCGGCAGACGTCCATGGCCTTCGGGCAGCGGGGGGCGAAGCCGCACCCGGGCGGGATGTGGAACAGGTCCGGCACGACCCCCTCGATGGGCGTCAGCTTGACGTTGCGCGCGGCGGCGATGGACGGAATGGAATGCATCAGGCCTTGCGTGTAGGGGTGGCGGGGGGAGTGGAAAATTTCGCCCACCGGTCCGGCTTCCGCCACTTTGCCTAAGTACATCACGGCGACGTGGTCGGCCATCTTGGCGATGACCCCCAGGTCGTGGGTGATGAAGAGGATCGAGGCCTTGAAATCCGAGCGGAGCTTGTTCATCAGCTCGAGCACCTGGGCCTGGATGGTCACGTCGAGGGCCGTGGTGGGCTCGTCGGCGATGAGCAACGCCGGGCGGCAGGAGAGCGCCATGGCGATCATGGCCCGCTGCCGCATGCCGCCCGAGAGCTGATGGGGGTATTCGTCGCAGCGTTTTTCCGGGTTCGAAATCCCCACCTCGGCCAGCATATCGATGGCCTGGGTCCTGGCGTCCCGGTGGCTCAGCCGCTGGTGCAGGATGATGGCTTCCATGATCTGGTTGCCGATGGTGAACACCGGGTTCAGCGACGTCATCGGTTCCTGGAAAATCATGGCGATGTCGTTGCCCCGGATGGAGCGGATGTCCCTGCCGCGGGGATCGAGCTTGGCCAGGTCCTGAACGCGGTGGTCATGGCTGAAGAGGATCCGCCCGCTCGTGATGCGCCCGGCCGGCCGCGGAACCAACCCCATGACGGACAGCGCCGTGACGGATTTGCCCGAACCGGACTCTCCCACCAGACCGAGGGTCTTCTCGCGCTCCAGGACCAGGTCCACGCCGTCCACCGCCCTGACCACGCCGGCGTCGGTGTGGAAGCTGGTGACGAGTTTCTTTATTTCCAGGAGGGGTTCAGCCATTGAATTCAACCACGTCCACCCGCGTTGTTCGAACCCATCTCAAAAATGCATCTGACGGCCTCATGCGGCGTTGCCGGTGGCCTCAACCTGCTCACATACTGCTTCAACCGCATCCACCCGCGTTATTCGAACGTCCCCTTGACCAGGACCTGGCCGCCCGCGACCATCTTCCGGCCTTTGGCGTAGACCTGGTCTATCTGCCAACCCGGTCCGAACAGGATCAAGTCGGCGTCGGCGCCCACGGCCACCTGCCCCTTCCGGTTCTGTATCTTGAGGCGCATGGCCGGGTTGAGAGTGAAGCAGCGCAGGATTTCCGCAGCGTCGAAACCGTCCTCGACCACCAGGCGTCGGAATTCCATCTGCAGGGTTTGGATGTCGCCCACGGCCATGCCGGTCATCTCGCGCCTGTCGTTGAAGACCGGCATGCTGCCGTTCGAGTCCGAGCTGAGGGTCACCTGATCCAGGGAGACCCCGGCCGCTTTGAGCCGGCGCAGGGCCTGCGGGATGTCCAGGCGCGGCGGTCGTCGTTCAACGGGCACGGTCAGGTCGATGTTGCCGCCCATCAGGCAGAATTTGACGGCGTCTTCGAACAGATGGGGCGCCCGGGCGACATGGGTGGGCAGCAGCTGGCCGATGGGGATCTCCGTTTCCTCCACCAGGCGGAAAAGGAACTGCAGGCCGCGCGGCCCGTCGCCCATGTGCAGTTGCACCAGCCCGGCCTTGCCTCCCAGCAGCCCGGCCACCCGGGCTTCGGCCGTGATCTTGACCAGGTCATCGTACGTCGGCTGGGCGCTGCGGTGGTCGGACAGCGCGATTTCGCCCACGCCCACGACGTTGGGAATGAGGACGATGTCCTTCTTGAGAGAACCGGTGATCGTCGCGGCGGGCGGGAACGCATAAGACCCGGACATGACGAAGGCGGTCACGCCTTCGTGCTCCAGGCCCAGGGCCTTGGCCAGAAGCGTCTCCGGATGGCGGGTGACGTCGTCCGTGCCTAACACCCCCAGGACGGTGGTCACTCCGGCCTTGACGATGGAGCTGAGCTGGATTTCCGGGCAGCGGGTGGACGGTCCGCCCTCGCCGCCGCCGCCGGTGATGTGGACGTGCAGGTCGATGAAGCCCGGTGCGAGAATCTTGCCCCGGGCCTCGACGACATCGACATCCAGCCCGGCCGGAGGCTGAATGGCTTCGGCGATGGCGAGAATCCTGCCCGCGGCGACGAGCACATCCCGCCGGCCGATGGCGGCCGGTGCGTAGACGTCGGCGCCACGAATGAGAGTGAACATCTCTGCCTCCAAGAATTCACATCAGGTTTTCAACCGCGGGTCCAGCGCGTCCCGCAGCCCGTCTCCGAGGACGTTGAACCCCAGCACCACGAACATGATGGCGAACCCGGGATAGGTGGCGGCCCAGGGCGCCACCCGCAGGTACTGGCGGCCCGAGGACAGCATGGCCCCCCATTCGGGCGTGGGCGGCTGCGGCCCCAGCCCCAGAAAGCTCAGCCCGGCCCCTGAAAGAATGGCGGTGGCGATCTGCAAGGTGGCCAGCACCAGGAAGGGCCCGACGCAGTTCGGCAGCACGTGAGTGACCACGATGTAGAAGTGTCCCAGGCCGACGGCCCGGGCGGCCTCCACGTATTCCATTTCCTTGATGCTCAGGACCGACCCGCGCACGACCCGGGAGAACGTGGGGACGGAGTAGATCCCGATGGAGATCATCAAGTTGACCAGGCTGGGGCCGAGCGCGCTGACGATGGCCATGGCCAGGAGCATGCCCGGGAACGACATGAGGATGTCCATGGTGCGCATGATGGCGGCGTCGACCTTGCCGCCCACGTATCCGGACAAAACGCCCAGGAGCACGCCGAGGCAGATGGCGATGGAGACGGCCACCACCCCGATGGCGAGAGAGTAGCGGCCGCCGTAGATGATCCGGCTCAGGATGTCGCGGCCCTGTTCGTCCGTCCCCAGCCAGTGCTGCCGGCTGTGGCCTTTGAGCGCCTGGTCCAGGTCCCCCTCCAGGGGGTTGTAGGGGGCGATGAACGGCGAGAACACGGCGCTCAGGACGAACAGCGTCACGATGCACAGGCCGACCATGGCGCCCCGGTTCTTGCGGAACCGCTTGACGGCCAGCGCGAGCGGGCTGACGCCTGTTTCGGCCTTTTCCAAGATGGCGGTGTCGGCTGGCAGGGGCATCTCCACCTCACTTCACCCGCAACCGGGGGTTGATGAAGCCGTAGAGCAGGTCCACCAGGAGATTGATGACCGCGAAGTTGACCGCGACCAGCAGGATCGCCCCCTGGACCACCGGGTAGTCCCGCATGAAAATGGACTGCACCATGAGCCGGCCGACCCCCGGCCAGGAGAAGACGGTTTCGGTGAGGATCGAGCCGCTCAGGAGGTAGCCGAACTGCATGCCCATGACGGTGACGACCGGGATGAGGGCGTTGCGCACGGCATGCTTGTAGAGCACCACCCACTCGGCCAGGCCTTTGGCCCTGGCGGTCTGGATGTAGTCCTGGCGGATGACTTCGAGCAGGCTGGAACGGGTCATGCGCGCGATGATGGCCGCCGAGTTGGCCCCCAGCGAAACGGCCGGCAGCACCAGATGCAGCCAGGTGCCCCGCCCGCCCGAAGGCAGCCAGCCCAGGTACAGCGAGAACACCAGCATGAGCATCAGGCCGATCCAGAAAATCGGCATGGAGATGCCGAACAGCGACACCACCATCGTCCCGTAGTCGAAGATGGAGTTCTGGTGGCTGGCGGCGATGATGCCCGCGATGAGCCCGATGATCGAGGCGATGACGACCGCGGCGCCGGCCAGCTCGATCGTGGCCGGGTAGCGGGCCATCACTTCTTCGAAAACGGTGCGCTGGGTGCGGATGGAGACGCCCAGGTCCCCCTGGCAGATGTTGAAGAAGTAGATGGCGTACTGGACGAGCAGCGGCTTGTCGAGCCCGAGCTTGACCCGGACCGCGTCGATGTCGGCCGCCGTGGCGCCTTCGCCGGCGATCAGCTGGGCCGGGTCCCCCGGCGCGATGTGCAGCAGCACGAACGAAATGAAGGTCACGCCGATGATGATCGGTATCAGGAACAGGACTCTGACGGCGATGAATTTGAGCATCTTACCGATACCCGGCGGCGCGGGTCCCTTTAGCGGCTATCCGAAATACTGCGGCGACCGAGGCCGTTCAGCCGAACGGCGCGCGCCCTTTGGCCAGCGCAGCATACACGGCAGTATGTGAGCATGGCCGAAGGGCGCGCAACGCCGGATCACGGCCTGAAGCCGTTTTTCAGCAACCGGTCAGTTGCTCCAGCTGGCGTCCTTCACCAGCACGATTTCGATGGGCCAGACCGCGACGTTGTTGAGCTTGTTGGAAACGCCCACGGATTGGACCATGTCGTGCAGCATCAGCCACGCGCCGTCCTCGACGAGCACCTCCTGGGCCTTCTTGTAGATCTCGCGCGCTTGGACTGGTCCGAGGTCTCCATGCCCTGCTTGATGAGCGCGTCGGCGTTCGTCGTTCTTGTAGTACGAGCGGTTGTCGCCCTTGGGCATCCACTCGGTGGAGTAGAGCAGCGGCCGGATCGCCCAGTCGGCGTCGCCGGTGGACGGCGCCCAGCCGAGGAGGAACATGTCGTACTTGGCCTCTTCGGGGGGCTTGCGGGTGTTGGTCTGGTAGGCGGCCCACTCCCACCTCTGGATCTTGACCTTCACGCCCACTTTGGCCAGCTGGGTCGCCACGGCCTCGGCGATCTGCGCGTCCATGGGGTAGCGGCCGTCCGGCGTCCACAGGTTGACCTCGAAGCCGTTGGGGTAGCCGGCTTCGGCCAGCAGCTTCTTGGCCTTCTCCACGTCGTGCTTGTATTCGCCGACCGGATGGGCGCCCCACACCAGCGCCCCCATGACCGACTTGGACGGCTTGGCCATGCCCATGAGGACGTTCTTGATGATGGACTCCTTGTCCACGGCGTAGTTGACCGCCTGGCGCACGCGCTTGTCGTTGAAGGGCTTTTTCTGCTGGTGCATGCCGATGTAGATCACCCGCGCAGTGTCGCCCAGGATGATCTTCGAGGTCTTGCCCTTGTTCAGGCGCTCCACTTCCATGAGCGGCACGGGGAACACCACGTCGGCCTCGCCCGTCTCCAGCATGATGACCCGGGAGGCGGCCTCCGGCACGGGCTTGAAGATGACGCCCTCGATCTTGGGCTGGCCCTTCCAGTACGTGTCGTTGCGCTTGACCACGACCCGGTCGCCGGCCTTCCACTCCACGAAGACGTAGGGCCCGGTCCCCACCGGGTTGAGGCCGTACTTGTCGCCGTGCTTCTGCAGGGCGGCCGGGCTGATCATGCCCCCCGCCCCGTGGGCGAAGTGGGCCAGCAGCGCGCCGAAGGGCTTCTTCATCTTGATTTCCAGCGTGTAGTCGTCCAGGGCCTTGGCGTCGGCGATGAAGGGCTCGTAGAGGCTGGTGCGCAGCGTGCGCTTGGCGGGGTCGGTGTTCCGTTTGATGTTGAACACCACGGCCTGGGCGTTGAACGGCGTGCCGTCGTGGAAGCGGACGCCCTGGCGCAGCTTGAAGGTCCAGGTGAGCCCGTCGGCCGACGTTTCCCACGAGGCGGCCAGCTGGGGGACGATGTCCCCCTTTTCCGTGAATTCCACCAGGTTGTCGTGGATGTGGCGGACCACGATTTCCGAGGGGTTGTCCGTCTGGTTGGCCGGGTCCAGGCTGACGGGCTCCGCACCCAGCGCGAAAATCAGATTCTTGCCCTCCGCGGCCAGGCAGCCGCCGGCCGCCGCCAGGGACAGGCCCACGGCCAGCAGGCAGATCAGTGCATGTCTACGCATGGTCAAATCCTCCGTCTGGATAATGATAGCGATTGCCCCGACGGGCATCCCCGGGATGCCCGCCCGCTGGCGCGCGACGGGGCGGCATCAAGTTGCTTAAAGGTGGGGCGAATGATACCCAGGCCCTGCCGGCGTTGCAACAGGGATTATCGGGATCGAAACCGCAGTCATTTCCGGGATGGAGGCCGCACCCCATGCAGAAGCTGAACGCGCTGAAGGATCGCCTGAACGACGTGCACAACCTGAGGACCGCCATGGGGCTGCTCGGCTGGGACCAGCAGACCTGCATGCCTCCGGGCGGCGCCGGCACCCGCGCGGCGCAGATGGGCACGCTGTCCAAGATCGCCCACGAGCTCTTCGTCGGCCCGGACAACCGGGCGCCTGCTCGCGGAGGCCGAGGCCGAAGGGGCGGGGCTCGACTACGACAGCGACGGCGCCGCGCTGCTGCGAGCCGCGCGCCACGACTACGACCTGGAGGCCCGGTTGCCGACCGACCTGGTGGTGGAGACGGCGCAGACCACCGCGCTGGCGTTCGAGGAGTGGCACCAGGCCCGCGCCGCGAGCGACTACGGCCGCTTCGCGCCCTGGCTGGGCCGGATCGTGGCTCTCGCGCGCCGCCGCGCCGAGGCGCTGGGATACGGCGAGCACCCGTACGACGCGCTGCTGGACGAGTTCGAGCCGGGCATGCGGACCTCTCAGCTCCGCGCCATCTTCGACGAGCTCAAGGCCGCGCTGATCCCGATGGTGCGCGCGGTCGCCGGCCAGGCGGACCGGGTGGACGACGCTGTCCTCAAGCGCGACTTCGACGAAGGACGGCAGGAGGAGTTCAGCCGCGCGGTCGCACAGCGGCTCGGCTACGATTTCGCCCGCGGCCGGCTGGACCGCTCCGCGCACCCCTTCTCCCAGGGCATGGGCCGCGGCGACGTGCGCATCACCACGCGCTACGAGCGCAACTGGCTGCCGGGCGCGCTGTTCGGCACGATCCACGAAACCGGACACGCCCTCTACGAGCAGGGCATCGCCCCCGAGCTCGACAACACCCTGCTCGGCACGGGCGCCTCGCTCGGCATCCACGAAAGCCAGTCGCGGCTGTGGGAGAACCTCGTCGGCCGCAGCCGCGGGTTCTGGTCGTCTTTCTTCCCCCGGCTCCAGGCCGGCTTCCCGCAGGCGCTGGCGGGCGTCGACGCGGAGGCCTTCTACCGGGCCGTCAACCGCTGCGGGCCGTCGCTCATCCGCGTCGAGGCGGACGAGCTCACCTACAACCTGCACATCATCATCCGCTTCGAAATGGAGCTGGGCCTGCTCTCGGGCGAGATCGGCATCGACGACGCGCCCGCCGCCTGGAACGAGCGCACCCGCGACTACCTGGGCCTCACGCCGCCCGACGACCGGCAGGGGATCCTCCAGGACGTGCACTGGTCGGGCGGGTCGATCGGCTACTTCCCCACCTACACGCTCGGCAACCTGATGTCGGTGCAGTTCTTCGACCGGGCCGTGGCGGAGCGGCCGGGCATCCCGGCCGGGATCGAGAGCGGGGAATTCGGGGCGCTGCTGGATTGGCTCCGGGACCGGATCCACCGCCACGGGCGCAAGTACCTGCCGGACGAGCTCGTGCGCCGCGTGACCGGCGGCCCGCTCCGGACCGGACCCTACCTCGACTACCTGCGCCGCAAATACGGCGAGATCTACGCGCTGTAGGCCGATTGGACAAGGTCAACGCCGCTCTTGAGACGGTGTCCTGTTCCGTCATGCCGGCGTAGCCGGCCTCCAGCGGTCCAACAAAACGAATCCAAATCGGAGCCTGGATCCCGGCTTCCGCCGGAACGACACCGCTTTTTCTTTGGTCATGACGCAGGCCCGCTGGCGCTTGGATCGCGTCGCGCCGGGTCGACCGGTCGAATTCCGGTTGACAGGCGCCGGCCGATCCGCTAATTGGTCTTACCGGCATTACCTGTCAGCTCAACCCGCACAGGACGCCCCCTATGAAGACGCCAACCCGAGCATCGTTCACCAAGGTCGCCACCCCCGGCTTCACCAAGAAGAGCTCGCTCATCGCCGAGCAGATCCTGACCTCGATCAAAATCGGGACCTATCCGCCCGGCAGTCGTCTGCCCGCCGAGCGCCTGATCGCCGAGCAGATGAACGTCGGCCGGCCCGCGGTGCGCGAGGCCATCAGCGCGCTGCAGATCTCCGGCGTCCTCGAGAGCCGCCCGGGCGACGGCACCTACGTCGCCGCCAAGCTTCCGCCCGGCATGAACGGCGAGACCGGGATCGCGGTGCTCGAGGAAAGCGACAGCCCCTTCGAGGCCCTCCAAGCCCGCAAGGCCATGGAGATCGGTGTGGTCTACCTGGCAGTGGCCGGTGCCTCCGACGATGACATCCGGCGCATCCAGCGGGTGTGGGCCCGGAAACGCAAGATGGCCATGTCGGGCAACTACCGCGGCTTTATCGAGCACGGCCGGGATTTTCACCTGGCCATCGCCGAGGCGACCGGCAGCCGCTCGATCGTCAGCCTGACCGAGGGTCTGCTGCGCATGACCCATCAATCGTTGTGGCTGAGCATGCGCGAGCAGTACTACCGCCAGGACCCGGCCCGTCTGGCCCCCATGATCCGCCTGCACGACGCCATGGTCCAGGCGATCGCCGCGCGCGACGCCCTCGGCGCCATCCGCCTGGTCCAGGAACACTACGACGTCCAGATCGAACAGCACTACACCGAGCCGACCGACCGCGGCGACGCCGCGCGCAACGGCAAAACCGCTCGCGTTAAAGCGACCCCGGCGGGCGACCGCCCGCGCAAGACCATTCACCGATAGCGCACAGGAGGAAGACATGCGAAAGGTCAACCGCAGCAGGAAGTGGATCGTTTTCGCAGTCGCCGCCGCCATGGTCATTCTCGGCGGCCGCGGTACAGGCTCAGACGACGTTGACGCTCTGGAGCCACTGGGCCGACCACGACAGCAAGCGCGCCTTCGTCGAGGGCGCTGCCCGTGCCTTCGAGAAGGCCACCCCGGGCGTGACCGTCAAGGTCTCCTGGTACGAGAAGCAGGCGCTGCACGCCGCCCTCAAGACCGCGCTGCTGGCCGGCCAGGGGCCGGACATCTTCTACGCCGAGCCCAACCAGACGGAGTACGTCGAAAACAACCTCCTCTACGACCTCTCCAAGGCGCTGAATTGGGACAACATCGAGCCCTGGGCCAAGCTCGGCTGGACCTACAAGGGCGGGGTCTACGGCCTGCCGCTCGAGGCCTGGACCATCGAGATGTACTACAACAAGAAGATGCTGGCCGACCTCGGCTTCAAGCTGCCCGCCAACCGGCAGTTCGGTCAGGCCGAGTTCCTGGATCTGGTCAAGAAGGCGCGCGCCGCCGGGACCACCCCGATCGCGCTCGGCGTGGGCGACCGCGATTTCCCGGGCGCCTTCCTGACCCACGAGGCGCTGCTGAAGCGGCTGGGCTACGACGACTACGACAAGCTGCTGAAGGGTCAGCTCTCGTGGAGCGACCCGCGCGTGCGCGAGGCCCTCACCTTCGTGAAGCAGCTGATCGACGCCCAGGCGCTGCCCTCGAGCTTCTCCACCCTGAAGCTCGGCGAGTCGCACTTCTACTTCCACACCAAGCCGGGCGCGCTCATGTTCCTGATGGGCAGCTTCTACCCCTCGCGCGCCTTCAACCCGCCGGACAAGGGCGGCCAGCCCCCTGATTTCCAGCTGGGCATCATGCAGTACCCGGCCGTCGACAAGGGCGTCTGCAACGAGTGCAAGACCATCACCATCGGCGGCAGCTACGTGGTCAACGTCGCCTCCAAGAACGCACCGCTCGCGGCCAAGTTCCTGAACTCCATGGCCACCCCCGAGATGGGCAACAAGTGGCTCGAGGACGTGCTCGTCCAGACCGGGATCAAGGCCGACCCCAGCAAGATCACGGGCCCGTACGCCGCCTACTTCCGCGACCTGGCCGAGATCGACAACGCGAACAAATTCTATCCCGAGCGGCCGGTCGGGGTCATGACCGGCAAGGCCAAGGAGGTGTTCACGCAGGTGATCAACAACGCCTTCCCGGCCGGGCTGCTGACCGTCGACCAGGTGATCGAGAAGATGAACGCCGCCAAATGACGTTCCGGCCGGTCTCCCGGCCGACGTCATCGACGGCGGACCGGCCTCGCTTCGGTCCACCCCCCCGCAGAGGTCCCCCGTTACGGGTGAAGCCGGAAGCTCGACCGAGACGACCGTCGATGAACCGAATCGCCCCGCGCCATGGGAGCATCGATGAACGGGCGGGATCTCGGCGGCCGATGGGCGTCATCGCGGGCTTCCTGCTGCCGGCGCTGACGATCTACGTCGCGTTCACGGCCTATCCCGTGGTGCGCACCCTCTTCAACAGCCTGCACCAGGTGCGCCCCGGCCGCGCGGACGTCTACGTGGGCCTGGGGAACTACGCGGGCCTCTGGACCGACGAGTTCTTCTGGCAGGCCGTGCACAACACGCTCGTCTGGGCGTGCACCGCGCCCTTCCTCGAACAGGCGCTCGCGATGCTGCTGGCGCTCGCGCTCTACGCCCGCATCCCGGGTGCGCGCTTCTTCCGCATCGTCTGGTTCACGCCGGTGCTCATGTCCTTCGTCGTCGTCGGGATCATCTGGATGTGGATCTTCAACTACGACTGGGGGGTCGTGAACACCCTGCTGCGGGCGGCCGGCTTGGAGCGCTGGGCCTGGTCGTGGCTCGGCTCCCCGACCACCGCCCTGCCCGCGCTGATCTTCGTCACCACCTGGATGTGGACCGGCTTCAACATGGTGGTGCTGCTGGCCGCCATGCACTCACTGCCCTCCGAAGTGCTCGAGGCGGCCGAGCTCGACAACTGCAGCTGGATGAAGAAGCTCTGGTTCGTGGTCATCCCGCTGATCCGGCCGACGGTGCTGAACCTGATCGTGCTCTCGTTCGTCGGCAAGATGAAGGTCTTCGACCTGGTCTGGATCATGACCAAGGGCGGCCCGCTGTGGTCGACGGAAACCGTCTCGACCTACGTCTACAAGCGCGCCTTCGAGTGGAACACCTTCGACCTGGGCTACCCCTGCGCCATCGCGAGCGTCTGGTTCTTCATCGTGCTGGCCGGGGTGCTGGTGCTGAGCGCGCTCTTCCGCCAGCGCGAGCAAGCTGGAGTACTGACCCATGGACCCGGCTCGGCGCAACTGGAAGCAGGCGATCCTGATCGTGGCGCTGGCCTTCTACACGGCCTTCGCCGCCGGCCCCATGTTCTGGACCGCCATGATGTCGCTGCGCACCACGACCGAGATCGCACATAACCCGTATGGCGTTGCCGGACATCCTGCACTTCCACAAGTTCGCAGAGGCCTGGGTCGACTCGAGCTACAACCTCTACTTCGCCAACAGCGTCAAGGTCGTGATCGCGGCCGTGGCCATCGTGACCCTCGTCGGCGGCATGGCGGCCCACTGCTTCGCGCGCTTCCGCTTCCCGCTGCGGCGACTGCTCTACTTCACCATCTTCAGCACGATCATCTTCCCGCCCCAGATCACCATCATGGCGCTCTTCCAGGTCATGGTGGAGTACGGCCTCTACAACACGCTGACCGGGCTCACGCTCGCCTACGTGGCCTTCCAGCTGCCGATCACCGTCTACATCCTGGAGAGCTTCTTCGCGCGCATCCCCTCGGACCTCTACGACGCCGCGCGCATGGACGGCTACTCCGAGTGGCAGATCTTCTGGCGGGTCAGCATGCCGGTGGCGCTGCCGGCGCTGTCGACCACGATCATCCTGAACACCATCCTCCTCTGGAACGAGTTCCTCTACGCCGTCGTCCTCATCACCGACGAGAGCCGGCGCACCCTGCCGCTCGGGATCCAGAAGTTCATGGGCGACCGCCTGGAGGACATCGGCATGATCGCCACGGGGCTCATGATCGCCATCGTCCCGGTGGTGCTGATCTACGTCGTTCTTCTCCGAGAAACTGATCCAGGGCATGACGGCCGGGGCCGTCAAGTAGGCGCGGGAGACGGAAGGCCATGGCGGTGGTCACGCTGAATCGACTGACGAAGCTCTTCGAGGGGTCCAGGCAGACGGCCGTCACGGACGTCAGCCTCCGGGTGCGAGAACGGCGAGTTCATGGTCCTGCTCGGCCCCTCGGGGTGCGGCAAGTCCACCATCCTGCGGATGATCGCGGGACTGGAGCGCATCACCTCCGGCGAGCTCTCGATCGACGGCCGGGTCATGAACCACGTCCCCGCCAAGGACCGCGACATCGCCATGGTGTTCCAGTCCTACGCCCTCTACCCCCACATGAACGTGCGCGACAACCTGGCCTTCGGTTTGAAGCGGCGCGGCCTGCCGCGGCCGGAGATCCAGCGCAGGGTCGCGCAGGCGGCCGCGGCCCTCGGCCTGACCCCGTTCCTCGACCGGCGAGCCGCACGCGCTCTCCGGCGGGCAGCGGCAGCGGGTGGCCGTCGGCCGCGCGATCGTGCGGGACCCCAAGGTCTTCCTGTTCGACGAGCCGCTGTCCAACCTGGACGCCGGGCTGCGGGTCAGCACGCGCAACGAGCTCGTCAACCTCCACCACCGCCTGGGCGCCACGACCATCTACGTGACGCACGACCAGGTGGAGGCCATGACCATGGGCAGCCGGATCTGCATCATCAACCAGGGGCGCCTGGTCCAGATCGGCCGGCCGATGGACGTCTACCGCTCGCCGGCCAACACCTTCGTCGCCGGCTTCCTCGGCAGCCCGCCCATGAACCTCGCGCCCGCCGCGCTCGAGGCCGACGCCCTCCGTCCTGGGAGCCCAGCGCATCCCGCTGCCAGCCGGCCTGGCGGCCGCAGCTGCAGGCCCGCACGGGGGCCGCGATCGTCTTCGGCATCCGGCCCGAAGACCTGTCCCCGGCCGACTCCCCGGCCCCGCCGCGGCTCGGCGCCCGCCTGGAGGCCACCGTGGACGCGGTCGAAGCGCTCGGCGCCGAGACCGTCTTCATCTTCCGGCTGGAGGGCCTCGAGAAGCCGCTCTACATGAAAGCCGACCGGTTCGCCGCCGCCCGCCGCGGCGACCGGATCAGCGTGGTGGCCGACCTCGCGGCGGCCCGCCTGTTCGACCCCGAAACGACGCACGTGATCCCGCTGGACACCGCGCCCCACTGAAAGGAGATTGTCATGGCTGCACCCGAAACCGCATTGACCATCCGCCGCACCTTCGAACGCGCCCCCGCCGACCTGCTGAAGATCTTCGGCAAGGTCCCGACCGGCAACGTCTGCGACGCCCAGGGTCGCACCGGCGCGCTCGACTGCCGCATCAAGCCGGTCGGCGCCGCCCGGGCCTTCTGCGGCAGCGCGCTCCCCGTGGACGCCGGCCCGCGCGACAACCTGGCCGCCTGGGCCGCGCTCGAAATCGCACGCCCCGGCGACGTGATCCTCATCCGCACGGGCGAGTTCATGGACAGCTCGGTCGTCGGCGACATCTTCGTCGGCATGGCGCGCAACGGCGGCGTCGCCGCCGTCGTCACCGACGGGGTCGTGCGCGACATCCCGGGCATCGACGCGGTCGGCATCCCGGTCTTCGCCCGCGGGGTGTCGCCGAACTCGCCGCAGAAGAACGGCCCCGGCCGGATCGGTCTGCCGATCGTGATCGGCGGGGTGGCGGTCGACGCGGGCGACATCGTGGTCGGGGACCAGGACGGGGTCGTCGTCGTCGCCCGCGCCCGGGCCGCGGCCGTCGCCGCCGCGCTCGAGGCGGTGCTCGCCAAGGAAGCCCAGATGGACGAGGGCGTCAAGGCCGGCCGGGTCGTCCCGGGCTGGCTCGAGGAGGCCAAGCGCCTCAAGGGCGTCACCTACGTCGATTGACGGGCCCCGGCCCCGGCCGCGCAGGACCCGGTTCACCGCTCAGGAGAAAACGAGATGCCGACACACAAGGTGTTTTACTTCAGCCACGCCCCTGAAAACGTCTACGCCATCATCCGCGAGGAGGTCCCCGCCGGGATCGAGCTCGTGACCCTCGACGCCGATTCGGACGACGAGCGCAAACGCAAGATCGCGGACTGCGAGGCCGTGATCGTGGCCGCCAAGCCCATGCGGCGCGAGTTCGTCGACGCCGCGCCCCGCCTGCGGCTCCTGCACCACCAGGGGGTCGGCTACCAGGACACGGTCGACGTCGCCGCGCTCAAGGCGCGCAACGTCGCCCTCGCGCTGACCCCGGCCGGCACCACGATCGGCGTCGCCGAGCACACCGTGATGCTGACGCTCGCCGTGTGCAAGCGGCTCGCCTTCGCCGACAGCGAGCTGCGCCAGGGGCGCTGGCACATCAACAGCCTGCGGCCCTATTCCTTTGAGCTCTTCGGCCGGACGGTGGGCTACGTCGGCATGGGCCGCATCGGCCGCGAGGCGGCGGCGCGGTTCAAGGCCTTCGGCACCGCGGGCCTCTACCACGACCCGGTCGTGCGGCTGTCGGCCGATGAAGAGCGGGCGCTCGGCGTGAGCCGGGTGCCTTTCGACGAGCTGATCGCCCGCGCCGACGTCATCACCCTGCACGTCCCCTCCGGCAAGGACACCCGCCACCTGATCGACGCGGCCGCGCTCGGCCGGATGAAGCCCGAGGCGATCGTCATCAACACCGCCCGCGGCACCATCATCGACGAGCCCGCGCTGGTGCGCGCGCTGCAGGAGGGGCGGATCGCCGGGGCCGGCCTGGACGTGTTCGAGGACGAGCCGTTCACGCCGGAGAACCCCCTGGCCGCGCTGCCCAACGTGGTGCTGACCCCGCACATCGCCGCCGGCACCCGCGACGCGCTCAAGACCAAGATGCGGGCGCTGTTCCAGAACGTCCAGCGCTTCTTCGCGGGGCAGCCGATGGAAAACGAGGTGACGCTGTAGCGCAAACGGCGGCGGCGAGATCATGGCGACTGGAGCCAGGCACAGCGTTCCGAAACAGGAGGTCCGAAGGCGGCAGGCGGAATCCCCTGCCCGCCGCGGACTGCCACGTCCATGTCATCGACCATCGCCGCTTCCCGTTTGCGGGCGGCACGGGCTACACCCCGCGCCCCGACGAGAGCGGCACCGTCGAGGAGCTCGAGGCCTGCGTGGCCGCCCACGGCGTCACCCACGCGCTGCTCGTGCAGCCGAGCGGCTACGGCTACGACAACCGGGCGCTGCTCGACGCGCTCGCCGCGGCCGGGGAAGATGGAAGGGCATCGCCGTCGTGAGCGCCGAGGCGACCGAGGCCGTGCTGCGCCGAGCTGGCCGATGCCGGCGTCGTGGGCGCTGCGCTTCAACCTGACCGACTTCGACGCGGGCGGGCTCGGGCAGAAAGGGGTGAACCGGCTGCTCGGGGCGGTGGCGGACATGGGCTGGTTCGCCGAGGTCCAGTGCGCCGCCGCCGACTTCCCCGCGGCGGCCGCGCTCCTGGCGCCGACCGGGGTGCGCCTGCTGATCGACCACCTGGCCGGGGTCGACCCGGCACTCGGCCTCGACCAGCCCGGCTTTCGCAGCCGTGCTCGACGCGGCCGGACACGGGCGCGCGGTCGTCAAGCTCTCGGGCGCGTTCCGCCGCTCCCGCGTTCCCTACCCGCACGCGGACCTCGACCCGTTCGTGGCGGCGTTGCTCGCCGCTTTCACCCCCCGAGCAGTGCGTCTGGGGGTCGGACTGGCCGTTCATCAACTCGGCCGCGACGGCCCGATTATCGGCACACGCTCCGCGCTGCTCGACGCGCTGGGTCCCCGACGCGCGCGACCGCCGGGCCGTCCTGTGGGAGACGCCCGCGGCGCTCTTCGGGTTCGAGCAGGGAGGGCCGATGACCCGCAGGGACCCGCTTCCGGGTCGCCGTCGCCGGCGCCGGCATGGTGACCCGCCACCACCTGCTCGCGTGGCGAAAGCTGCCGCAGGTCGAGGTCGTCGCCGTCTGCGCCCGGCGCATCGCCAACGCGCAGAGCACGTGCGGCGGAGTTCGGGGTTCCGCGCGGCCTACGCGGACGTGGCCGAGATGCTCGACCGGGAGCGGCCGGACGTGCTCGACATCGCCACCCCGCCCGAGGCCCACGCCGCGCAGGCGCGCATGGCCGCCGAACGCGGGGTCCACATCCTCTGCCAGAAGCCGATGACCCCGGATCTGGCCGAATCCGAGCGGTTGGTCGCGGACGTCGGCGACCGGGTGCGCTTCATGGTGCACGAGAACTGGCGCTTCCGCCCGCAGTACCGCCAGGCGGCCGCCTGGCTGGCCGAGGGCCGCGCCGGCCCCGTGCGCGAGTTCCAGATGACCGTGCGCAGCTCGGGGCTCGTCACCCGCGGCCCTTCCGGCCGGGCCTTCGCGGTCGAGCGCCAGCCGTTCTTCGCCGGGCTCGAGCGCTTCCTCATCATGGAAGTGCTCATCCACCACCTCGACACCGTCCGCTGCCTCGCCGGGCCGCTCCGGGTCACCGCGGCGGCCGTCGCCCGCGTCAGCACGGAGATCCGCGGGGAGGACGTCGCCCTCATCAGCCTCGTGGCCGCCAACGGCGCGCCCGGGTCGGTCGCGGGCAATTTTTCGGCTGCGGGCTTCCCTCCCCTGCCGAGCGACCGGCTCGAGCTGGTGGGCGAAAACGGCACGATCGCATTCGAATCCGGAGTGCTGCGCCTGATCGGCCCGACCCCGGAGACCATCCGGTACGACTTCGACCGCATGGTTCAACAGTCCTACGACAACGCCATCGCCCATTTCGTCGCGTGCCTCGCAAGCGGGGCGCCGTTCGAAACCGACCGCATCGACAACCTGAACACCCTGCGGCTGGTCGCGGACGCCTACCGGCTGGCCGGCCGTAACGACACGTGACTAACGCACACCTCTTCACCTTCGGAAGGAGGACAACATGACCACCCGTTCCGTTTCCGTCGTCTTTGCCTGCCTGCTCCTGTTCGCGGCCGCCGCGACCGCACCCGCAGCCGACTACCCCAGCAAGCCGATCGACCTTGTGGTGCCCTGGGCGGCCGGGGGCACGAGCGACCTGACCGCCCGCGGCCTGGCCAAGGCGCTCGAGCCGATCCTGCGCCAGCCCGTGATCGTCACCAACGCGACCGGGGCGAGCGGCGCCGTCGGCCACAACAAGGTACGCCAGACCGCGCCGGACGGGTACACCCTGCTCTTCAGCTCGCTTTCGTTCCTGGGGGGCTACTTCATGGGGCAGTACCCGTTCAACTGGCAGCGAGCTCGACCCGCTCTGCTCGTTGACCGACGAGGCCGTGGTGGTCGTGGTGAACGCCGCCTCACCGATCAGGACCCTCGCGGACCTGCTCCAGGACATGAAAGCCCGGCCCGGCAAGGTGAGTTGGGCCTACACGGGCGCCGGCAACGCCACGCACCTGACCGCCGAGGGCGTACGTCTCGCGGCCGGGGCGGATTTCCGCGGGGTGCCCTACGACGGGGGCTCCCAGGTGCGCACCGCCATCCTGGGCGGCCACGTGGACGCGGCCTGCATCACCGGCGGCGAGGCCTGGAAAGACGCGCAGGCCGGCAGTCTGCGGATCCTGGCCAGCTCGCTGCCCAAGGAAAGCCCGTCCCTGCCCGGGGTTCGGCCGTTGAAGGAGCAGGGGGTCGATTTCCAGTTCGTGCTCTGGAAATGCCTCTTCGTCCCGAAAGGCACGCCGGAGCCCGTGAAGGCCGACGCTCGCCGCGGCGCATCGCCAAGGCCGTGCAGGACCCGGAGTTCGTCAAGTTGATGGCCGGCATCCGCTCGGACGTGAGACTTCCTGCCCTACGCCGAGTTCACCCGGCAGCTCGAAAAGGACGACCGCCAGATGAAGGCGCTGCTGACGGCCATGGGCCTGGTGCAGGCCAAATGAATGCGTCCGAGGAAGGTCGGGGAAGGACGGGGACGTGAACCGGCGTGACCCCATTTCAGCGGTGGGCTGCCTGCTCGCCGGCGGCCTGCTGACGGTCGAGTCCCTGCGCCTCGACATGGGGCACCTGCGCGCCCGGGGCCCGGCTTCGTGCCGCTCGCGCTCGGCGTCGGGTTGCTGGCGCTGTCCGGGGTCTACCTCGCCATGGCCCTGGCCCACCGGGCGCGTCCCGGCGCCGGACTGGGAGGGCCGCGCGCTGGCGGGGCCCGCTGTTGGCGACTCGCGGCCGTGGTCGCCTACGGGGTTGCGCTGGTGCACTGCGGGCTTCGCCCTGACGACGGCGGGGTTCATCGCCTTCTGGGTTTCGGTCATCGAAGGCCGCCGGCCGCGGACGGGGCTGATGTTTGCGCTGTCTGGCCACGGCCGGCCTTTTCGCGGTGTTCGCCTGGGGGCTGCGGCTGCGGCTGCCCGCCGGGCCGATCGTGGGGTGAGCGCCCGATGGAAGCCGTTCAGCATCTCATGCAGGGCTTCGCGCTGGCGCTCGCCCCCGTCAACCTGCTCTTCGCCTTCATCGGGTCGCTGCTCGGGACGATGGTCGGCGTCCTGCCCGGCCTCGGGCCGGCCGCCACCATCTCGCTCCTGCTGCCCCTCACCTTCGCGATCGGCTCGCCGCTCACCTCGATCATCATGCTGGCCGGGATCTACTACGGCGCCATGTACGGCGGGTCGACGACCTCCATCCTGCTCAACATCCCCGGCGAGGCGGCCTCGGTGGTCACCTGCATCGACGGGTACCAGATGGCACGCCAGGGCAGGGCCGGCAAGCCCTCGGCATCGCCGCCATGGGTCCTTCGTCGCCGGGACGGTCGGGGTCGTCGGGCTCTCCTTCGTGGCCTACCCCCTCGCCCGGTTCGCGCTCAAGTTCGGCCCGCCGGAATACTTCGCCCTGGCGCTGCTCGGGCTGGTGCTCGCCGCCTACCTTTCGGGCGGCTCGGTCGTCAAAGGGTTGATCATGGTGGTCGTGGGCCTGGCGCTCGGCTGCGTCGGCATCGACCCCATCTCGGGAAATTCCGATTCGCCTACGGCGTGCTGCAGCTCCAGGACGGGTTCGACTTCGTCACCATCGCCATGGGGCTGTTCGGCCTGTCCGAGATCTTCATCAACCTCGAGACCGCTGCTGAAGACCGAGTTGGTCACGACACGCGTGACCGGGCTGTGGCCGAGCCTGCGCGACTGGGCCGAGTGCCCGGTGGGCCGTTGCGCGCGGGACCGTCGTCGGCTTCCTGGTGGGGCTGCTCCCCGGGGGCGGGGCGCTGGTCGCCTCGCTGATTTCCTACGCGGTCGAGAAGCGCATCTCGCGCACCCCCGAGCGCTTCGGCCACGGGGCCATCGAGGGCGTCGCCGGCCCGGAGTCGGCCAACAACGCCGCGGCCAGCGCCTCGTTCATCCCGCTGCTCACGCTCGGGATCCCGGGCAACGCGTCGATTGCCATGATCTTCGCCGCGCTGATGATCCAGGGCGTGCAGCCGGGCCCCTTTCTGGTCTCGGAGAACCCGGAGGTCTTCTGGGGGGTGATCGCCTCGATGTACGTCGGCAACGTGATGCTGCTCGTCCTCAACCTGCCGCTGGTCGGCCTGTGGGTGCAGCTGCTGCGCGTGCCCTACGCCTTCCTGGCGCCGCTGGTGGTCATGATCTGCTCGATCGGGGTCTTCTCGATCAAGAACGACCCGGCCGAGATCGTCATCATGGCGGGCTTCGGGCTGCTGGGCTACGTCCTGCGCAAGCTCGCCTTCGAGCCGGGCCCGCTCCTGCTGGCCTTCATCCTGGGGCCCATGGTGGAGAAATCGCTGCGGCAGAGCCTGCTGCTGTCGGGCGGGGAGTTCGACATCTTCGTGCAGCGGCCGATCGCCGGGGTGCTGATCGGCCTGCATCGCCGTGCTCCTCCTGGCCCAGGTCGCCGTTCAGGCGCTGCGGCGGCCGAAACCTTTCCGCCGCCGGATGATGCGACGCCGCGGACCGGCCGCGGCTCTACCAGCCCCCGCCGCCGCCCCCGCCGCCACCGCCGCCCGACGAGCCGCCGCCCCCGCCGCCGGAGCGCGAGCCCGGGGCCGTCGAGGACGACGAGATGGCGCCGCTCAGCGCGCTGCCGACCGACCCGGCGAAACCGCCGATGCGCGCGGGGCTCCAGCCCGACCCCGAGTACCAGCCGGGGTGATAGCCGCGGCTGCCGTCCGGCTGCGCCGCGGCGGCCAGCACGTCGGCGAACTGGTCGGACCACTGCTGCTCGACGCCGAGGGCGAAGGCGTAGGGCAGGAATTTCTCGTAGAGCTCGGGCGTCTTGCCCGCAGGATAGAGGCGTTGCAGGCGGTCGGCCTCCGTGGCGGCGAGGAACATCTTGAACCCCTCGATCTTGTCCAGGATCCGACGGCCGAGCAGGGTGGGCGCCTTCAGCAGGTGGAAGAAGAGCACGTTGAGGACCGCCACGACCGCGAGCTGCGCGGCCGTGGCCGGGGAGCTCTGGGCGAGGATGGTGAGCGCGAAGACCTCGCCCGCGAAGAAGGGGGTGGCGAAGGCGGTCATGAACAGCGCCGCGCCGAGGCTGCCCGCGCGCGTCCCCAGGCTGCGCGCGGCCGCAAACACCATCGTCCAAAGCTTCACCACGGTGACGACGAGGAAGACCACCCCGATGCTCCAGATGCTGAGCCAGATGCCCAGGAACACCACGATCTCCGGGTCGGGCGACAGCACGAGCGACGCGGCCACCGTCGCGGCCGAGACGACCACGCCGGTGACGAAGGCCTTGCGGTTGCTGACGAAATGGGTTTTTTCATAGGCCAGCGCGAGCGAGGACTTGAGGGCGTTCTTGGCCGCGCCGATCGCGGAGTGGTTCTGGCGCGCGAGCACGATCGCGTCGCCGGAGCGGAAGAGCTGGGCGGCGATCTTCTGCTCGTCCGCGGCGAGCTTCACCGCCGTGCCGGTCTGTTTCTTGAGGGTGTAGGCGCCGTCCGAGTCTTCGATCCGGAGGAAGCCCTTCACCGCCATGCTGATCACGGCGGCCGCGAAGATCCGGTCGTCGTACCCCATTTCGGCGACGAAGCGCATGACCGCGGGCGAGAGGTGGTCGGGCGGCGTGTACAGCGGCAGGATGACCCCCTTTTCGGGGTCCTTGCCCACCGCGAGCCAGACCAGAACGTAGTAGGCCAGCACCAAGGCGACTCCAACGGCGGCCGTCAGCAGCGCGAGGTTGTCCTTGAAGAAATAGGCGGCCCGCGCGCGCGACGAGGGCTCCGCGACGTAGCCCTTGGGCCAGCCGACGACGATGGTCAGGCCCTCGTTGGGCGCGAGCCTCCGGGTGGTCTTGAAGACCGCGCGCATGTCCGCGGTCTCCTCGGCCGTGTAGGCCCGCCCCGTGGCACCCTCCGGGCCGGTGTAGGCTTCGAGCAGGCTGAGCTCGGGGACCCCCGGCGGCAGCTCGACCGTGGCCGACGCCCGGTCGATGGGGAAGGCCCAGCCGTTGCCGGTGACGTTCCAGTAGAGCTCGTCGTGGTCCTTGAAGAAGCCGAGCTGGCGGTCGGTGCGGTAGGTGAGCGTGTAGACGTGCTCCCCGTGCGGCAGGGAATAGTCCTTGCGGCCCATGTAGACCCGCACGCCGTTGGAGAGTTTTTCCGTGTGCCAGGCCTCGGGCTGGCCGTCGCGGGCGACCGCCTGCACCGCGAACTCCACCGTGGTGCGGTTGCCGAGGCGGTCCTTGTACGACGTGGGGAAGTCGCGGAAGATCCCGCGGCGGATCTGGTCGCCGGCGGCGAGCACCCGGATGGTCTCGGTCACGCGCATGCCGCCGCCCGGTTCGACTGCGATGCGGCTGTCGAAGGCGACGATCCGCTCGGCGGGGGCCGCGGCTTCGCCCGCGGCCGGGAGCAGGGCGAACAGGGTTGCGAGGGCGGCGAAGACCCAACCGGACCGGAGCCGGCATTTCAGATTGGCTGAGCTGCGCTGCACGGGTCCACCCTCCTTATCAGGTTGTTGAAAAACCAGTATCGGGCCGTCAGCCAAGGCGCGCGGACTTTGGCCAGCGGAGCATACACGCCAGTATGTGAGCATGGCCAAGGGCCGCGCAACGCCGGATCACGGACCGAGACGCCGTTTTTCAGCTACCTGTCATGGTCAGAAGCTGACCTTCACCGGCGTGCGCTCGGCCGCCGGTTCCTCGAGCTCGAAGAAATCGCGCGGCGCGAACTTGAACTGCGACGCGACCACGTTCGACGGGAACTGCTCGACGGCCGTGTTGAGGTCGCGCACGACGGCGTTGTAGTAGCGGCGGGCCGACTCGATCCCGTCCTCGAGTTCCTTGAGCTGGGCCTGGAGCTGCATGAAGTTGGCGTTGGCCTTGAGGTCCGGGTAGGCCTCGGCCACGGCGAAGAGGCTCTTCAGGGTGTCCCGGAAGAGGGTCTCGGCCTTGGCGGTCTCGGCCGGGCCGGCCGCCCGCATGGCGGCGGTGCGCGCCTCGGTCACCTTCTGGAAGAGACCCTGCTCGTGGGCCGCGTAGCCCTTGACGGCCTCGACCAGGTTGGGGACGAGGTCGTAGCGCTTCTTGAGCTGCACGTCGATGTCGGCCCAGGCCGACTGCGAGGTGTTCCGCAGGCGCACGAGCTTGTTGTAGATGGAGACGGCGTAGATGACGACGGCCGCCGCGACTGCCGCTGCGATGCTGAGGAATCCCATCTGGCCCTCCTTGGGGTGAGCGGGCGGTGCATGCCGGTTCTACAGCATATCGGCTGTTTGTGCCCAATTCATAATGCATTTACGCCGCCGGCCAAGGAACGGCCCGGGGCGGTGGCGGCCGGCGGCGGAATGTGGTAGACCCCCTGGCGGCGATGGCAGCGAGATGTTACCGTCGGCGAGTGGAACGCGTGAATTTGTTTCGAGCTTCGTGCTTCGGATTTCGAATTTAATTCCGGCATGTCCGGGTAAGGAGGCTGCATGAAGATGAACGCGCTGATCAAGGAAACGCCGCAGAAGGGCGCGGCGGTGAAAGCGGTGGACGTCCCCGCCATCCGCGACAACGAAGTGCTCGTGAAGGTCAAGCGGGCCGCCATCTGCGGCACGGACATCCACATCTATTTCTGGAGCGCCTTCGCCCAGCAGCGCCTCAAGCTGCCCATGATCTTCGGCCACGAGTTCTGCGGCGAGGTCGTGGAGGTCGGCCGCACCGTCAAGCGCGTGAAGAAGGGCGACATCGTCGCCGCCGAGACCCACATCCCCTGCGAGGTCTGCTTCCAGTGCAACACCGGCCTCATGCACGTCTGCAAGGACATGAAGATCATCGGCGTGCACACGACCGGCGCCTTCAGCGAGTACACGGCGCTGCCGGAGATCTGCGCCTGGCGCATCTCGCCGGCGCTGTCGCCCGACGTGGGCGCGGTCTACGAACCCTTCGGCATCGGCGTCCACGCCCTGACCCGTCACAAGGTCGCCGGCAAGCGCGTGCTCGTCGCCGGGGCCGGGCCGATCGGCCAGTTCGCGGTCGCGGTCGCGCGGCTGAGCGGCGCCATGACGATTTTTTCCACCGACGTGAGCGACGACCGGCTGGCCATGGCGACCCGCATGGGGGCCGACGTCGTGCTCAACCCGCGCCGGCAGGACGTGGTGGCGGAGATCATGCGACGCACCGACGGCTTCGGGATCGACATCTTCGTCGAGTTGAGCGGCAACGAGCAGGCCTGCCAGACCGGCCTGAAGGCGCTGCGCCGCGGCGGGGCGGCGTCGCTCGTGGGGCTCTTCAACGACCCCGTGACCCTCGACCTCGTCAACGACGTCATCTACAAGGAGGCGACCGTCTACGGGATCACGGGCCGGACCATGTTCGGCAGCTGGGCCGAGGCCTCCGACATCCTGGACTCGGGCAAGATCGACATCACGCCGGTCATCACCCACCACTACCCCCTGGAGAAGTTCGACGAGGCCTTCGAACCGCCGCCTCGGGCAAGGCCGGAAAAATTATCTTTGACATTGAGTAACACGGCGGGCGATTGGCTCGCTACCCCCTCCGGCCGGTTGTTGAAAAACAAGTGTCGGGCCGTCAGCCAAGGCGCGCGGCTTTTCGGACGGCGGAGCATACTGGCCAGTATGTGAGCAAGTCCGAAAGCCGCGCAACGCCGGATCACGGACCGAGACGCCGTTTTTCGGCAACCGGCTATCGGCGGGCGGCCTTGATCTGCTCCAGGTTCGCCTTGACGATCGGGCTCATCTCCGGCGGCTGCCACTTCGTGTGTTTGGCCTCCTGCGGCCAGGCGAACGGGAGGTGGCGGACCTCGCCGGGCCGCTCGGCCTCCGCGAGCACGGCGAGCGCCGCCTGCAGCACCCGGCGCTGGCCGTCGCGGTCGCCGACCTCGCCCACCGGGCGGCCGTAGGGGTACTCGATCGCGGCCGAACGCGGGATGCCGACGGCCCGGTTGAACTCGTGGGTCGGCGTCAGCACGACGGTGGAGATCCCCTCCGCCTCCAGGAATCGCGCAGCCAGTCCGACGGACCGGCAGCAGAAGGGTCAGGCCGGTGTCAGGAGCGCGGCCTCCACCCCCTCCCGCGCCATCTGCACGGCCATCGGCGCGATGGCCGTCTCGATGAACTCCGTGCTGTCCCACTGGAACCCGTAGAAGGAGTAGTGGGTCTCCGCCAGGCGGCCGATCGCGCCCTCCGGCTCGAGCTCGGCCATGCGGTCGATCGGGAGCATGACGTTGATGTCCTGCAGGATGTAGTCCGGGTTGATGTGCAGGTGGTCCACCGCGATCTCCCGGCGGCGGGACGGGTCCTTCGGGATCGTGCGGTAGCTGCGGTCCCCCCAGGTCGGCTCCCGCTTTTCGCGCTCCATGTCGAAGGACGGGTCCGACCCCAGGCGGATGCCGGCGCTCGTGACCAGGGCGAACGCGGTCCGCTCGACCGGCTGCTTCAGCGGGGCCCAGGGGATCGGGCCCTCGAACGGCGTATCGGGTATGGTGTTGCGGATCCACGCCCCCAGACTGGGCGGGAGAAAATGAAAGCCGTCGACGATCTTGCCGCTGGGTTGCATGGGCTGATCCTCCTATTGGGGTTGCCGGTCGCTGCAAAACGTCGCCTTCGCCCGGTCGTCGTTTCAATCCACCCGCAGGGTGAGCCTGGGGAAGAATCGGAACTTTATCTTGTATAGTCCCGTGTCGGTCGCAGCACAATGCTCCGCCTCTCCGCGGTGTCTCCGATCCCCGTTTGACCTCTGGGCCCCCGCGGAGTAATAATAACGAATCGCCGCGTGGCGATGGGTGGAACACACGGGCCGGACCGGCCCTTTCGTCGAAGGCAAGCGCATGGAGTTGAGCGTTCGCGAGGCGGCATCCCGGCTGGGGGTGTCCGAGAATACGATTTACCGCTGGATCGAGGAACGCGGTCTGCCGGCCTACCGGGTGAACGAGAGCTACCGTTTCAACGCGGCCGAGCTGCTCGAGTGGGCCAACTCCCACCCCGTCCAACCGCCGCAGAGCCTGATCGAGGGGGCGGACGAGACCTCGCCGGCCTCCACGCTCGCGGGCGCGCTGCAGGCGGGCGGCGTGCACGCCGGAGTGAAAGGCCAGGACGGCCCGGAGGTCCTCCGATCGGTCGTCGCGGCGGTCCCGCTGCCGTCGGACGCCAACCGCGAGCTCCTGCTCCAGATGCTGCTCGCGCGCGAGAGCATCGGGTCGACCGGGATCGGCGACGGGGTCGCGATCCCGCACGCGCGCAACCCCATCGTCCTGCACCTGCCCCGGCCGGTCGTCTGCCTCTGCTACCTCGAACAGCCGATCGAGTTCGGCGCGATCGACGGCCAGCCCGTCCACACCCTCTTCACGATCGTGAGCCCCACCATCAAGACCCACCTGGCGCTGCTCTCCCGGCTGGCCTTCGCGCTGCGCGACACGCCCTTCGCCAAGGCGGTCGCCCGCAGGGGCGCGCTGGCGGAGGTGCTGCCGCACGCCCGCCGGATCGACGGCCTGGTCGCCGGCAGCGGCCACGCGCAGGCGGTCCCCCGGCCATGACCCTTTTCCTGACGGCGCTGGCAGTCATGGTCGCGGGCGGCGCGGCCGCGTGGATGGCCGGGCGGCGGCCCTGGGCCTCGGCTCTCGGGGCTTCGGCCGGTGCCATCGGCGCTGCCGTCGCGCTGGTCGTCGCGACGGAGGCCGCCCTCTCCGGCCGGGTGTCCGACCTGCGCCTGGCCTGGCCGCTGCCGTTCGGGTCCTTTCACGTCGGCTTCGACGGGCTGTCGGCCTTCTTCGCCGCGGTGACCGCGCTGGTGTGCGGCCTGGCCGCGGTGTACGGGGTCGCCTACCTGAAGCCCCACGCCGCGCGCAGGCCCCTGGGGTCGACCTGGTTCGCCTTCAACCTCCTGACCGCGAGCATGCTCGTCGTCGTGGTCGCGCGCGACGCCGTGCTCTTTCTCGTGGCCTGGGAGCTCATGTCGCTCACCTCCTTCTTCCTGGTGATGTTCGACGGCGAACGGCCCGAGACGATCACCGCCGGCTGGACCTACCTGGTCGCCACCCACCTCGGCACGGCCTTCCTGCTCGCGCTCTTCGTGCTGCTCGGCCGGGACGCCGCCGACATGGACTTCAGCCGGCTGCAGGCGGTGTCGCCGGACACCGCGGCGGTGTGCTTCGTCCTGGCGCTGGTCGGCTTCGGCACCAAGGCCGGCTTCGTCCCGCTGCACGTCTGGCTGCCCCGCGCGCACCCGGCCGCGCCCTCGCACGTGTCGGCCGTCATGAGCGGGGTGATGATCAAGACCGGGATCTACGGCCTGCTGCGGGTCGTCACCTTCCTCGGGCCGCCCGAGCCCTGGTGGGGCTGGACGCTGGTGGCGGTCGGGGCGGTCTCGGGCGTCCTCGGCGTCCTGCTGGCGCTGGCCCAGCACGACCTCAAGCGCCTGCTCGCCTACCACAGCGTCGAGAACATCGGGATCATCGCGCTCGGCCTCGGCCTGGGGCTGGTCGGCCTCGCCACGGGCAACGCGGCGCTGGCCGTGCTCGGCACCCTCGGCGGGCTGCTGCACGTCCTGAACCACGCCGTCTTCAAGAGCCTGCTCTTCTTCGGGGCCGGCGCGGTCCTGCACGCCACCGGCACGCGCGACCTCGAACGCCTGGGCGGGCTGATCCACCGCATGGGCACGACCGGGGCGAGCTTCCTGGTCGGTTCGGCCGCCATCTCGGGGCTGCCGCCCCTGAACGGCTTCGTGAGCGAGTTCCTGATCTACGTCGGGGCGTTCGGCTGGCTGGCCGACCACCCCGGATCCGGCGCCGCGGGTCTGCCGGCCATCGTCGCGATCCTGGCGCTCGCGATGATCGGCGGCCTGGCCGCGGCCTGCTTCGCCAAGGCCTTCGGGGTCGCCTTCCTGGGCGAGCCGCGCAGCGACGCGGCCGCGGGCGCGCACGAGTGCCCCGCGGGCATGCGCCTGCCGATGGTCGCGCTGGCCGCGCTCTGCATGGCGATCGGCCTCCTGGGCGCACTCGCGCTCCCCGCGGCGGTCCCGGCCGCGGCCGTGATCCTGCCGGGCCTGGACATCGCGGGCTCGTGCGCCCGCGCGCGCGAGTGGCTCTGGCACCTGGGGGGCGCCTTCGGCCTGCTGGTGGCGCTGGCCGCCGTCCTCGCCGCCGTGCGCCGCCGCCTGCTCGCGCGCCGGACCGTCGCCGCCGCCGTGACCTGGGACTGCGGCTACGCCGCACCGACCGCCCGCATGCAGTACACGGCCTCGTCCTTCGCCGCACCGCTGCTCACCTCCTTCCGTCTGTTCCTGCGACCCGAGGCCCGCGTGCGCGCGCCCGAGGGCCTCTTCCCGGACGGCGCCTCCCTGCACACGCAGGTCGACGACCCCTTCGAACACCGCGTGTTCGCTCCGCTCTTCCGGCGGGTCCGCGACCTGGCGGCCCGCCTGCACTGGCTGCAGGCCGGGCCCAGCCAGCTCTATGTCCTGTACGTGGCCGTGGCCATGCTGGCGCTGCTGCTCTGGACGCTGGGGGTGGGCCGATGACGACCGCCTCCGTCTTAAACGTCCTGCTGGCGCTGCTGCTCGCCCCGCTGCTCTCCGGCGTGATCAACCGGGTCAAGGCCGTCTTCGCGGGCCGCACCGGGCAGCCGCTCCTGCAGCCCTACCACGACCTCGCCAAGCTCCTGCGCAAGGGGGCGGTCTACAGCCGCACCACGAGCTGGGTCTTCCGCCTCGGCCCGGTGGCCGGGCTCGCCGCCGCCGCAGCCTGCCTGACGATCCTGCCGGTCGGCGGGGTCCCGGCCCCGCTCGCGTTCCCGGGGGACCTGCTGCTGCTCGCCTACCTCATGGGGCTCATGCGCTTCGTGACCATCACCGCCGCCCTCGACACGGGCTCCGCGTTCGAGGGCATGGGCGCCAGCCGCGAGGCCTGGTACTCCATGCTGGCCGAGCCGGCGCTGATCCTCGGGCTCGCGGCGCTGGCGGTGCACACCCGCAGCGTGTCGCTGAGCGGCATGCTCGACGGGCTCGCGCGCGGGGAGCTGGCCGGCCCGGGCGGGCCGCTGCTCGTGCTGGTCGCGGGAGCCTTCGCGATCGTCCTGCTGGCGGAAAACGCGCGCATCCCCGTGGACGACCCCACCACCCACCTGGAGCTGACGATGATCCACGAGGTGATGGTCCTGGACCACGGCGGGGTCGACTTCGGCTTCATCCAGTACGCCGCCGGCCTGAAGCTCTGGGTGTTCTCGGGCCTGCTGACCGGTGTCCTGCTGCCGCCGCTCACGGGGTGGTGGCCGCTCGACTGCGCGGTCGGGGTCGCGCTGATCCTGGCCGTCGCCGCGGCGGTCGGCGTCGTGGAGTCGGTGATGGCCCGCCTCAAGCTGGTGCGGGTCCCGCAACTGCTGGTGGCCGCCTCGGTGCTTTCGGTGCTGGCCCTGGCGCTCGTGTTGAGGTGAGACGATGCCGGCCGCGCTCGACATCCTGAGCATCCTGCTGATCCTGGCCAACCTGCGCCTGCTCGGCTCCAGCCGCCTGGCGGCGTGCATCCGCGCCGTGGCGCTGCAGGCCGTCATCCTGGGCGCGGCCGCGCTGATCGCCAACCGGGGGGAGCTCGACGCGCGCGTGATCGCCATCGCCGTCGCCAGCACCCTGATCAAGGCGGGCGCCCTGCCCTGGCTCCTGCGGCGGGCCATCCGGGAGTCCGGCGCCGTCCGCGAGGTCGAGCCCTTCATCGGCTTCACGGCCTCGCTGCTGTGGGGCGTGGGCCTGCTCGGGGCCTGCCTGCTGATCGGTGCGCGGTTGTCGCCGCACGCCGCCCAGGGGTCCGGACTGCTGCTGACGGTCGCCCTCTTCACCACGGCCACCGGTCTCATGGTCATCGTCTCCCGGCGCAAGGCCGTGACCCAGGTGCTGGGCTACCTCGCCATGGAAAACGGCATCTACGCCTTCGGGATGGCCTTTGCGATCCAGGAGCCGCTGCTGGTGGAGATGGGGGTCCTCCTGGACGTGTTCGTGGCCGTCTTCGTGATGGGCATCGCGATCTACAACATCAGCCGCGAGTTCGACCACATCGACACCGACCGGCTGACGGCGCTGAAGGACTGACGGCATGCTCTGGCTGCTCCTGCTGATCCCGACCGCCGCAGGCATCGCCGCCCTGGGGCTGCGCAACCCCGCGGCGCTGCGACGCACCCTGCTGCCCGCGGCCGCGGCGGCCCACACCGCGCTCACGGCGATGTGCTGGGCCGTGCGGCCGGAGCCGGTCCTGAACGGGTGGCTCGGGCTGGACGAGCTCTCGCTGCTCGTCCTGAGCATCACGAGCGGCCTCTTCCTCGCGGCCGCGGTCTACGCGACCGGCTACCTGCGCCGCGAGCCGCCCCGCAAGACCGACTTCCAGGACGGCGGCCTCTTCACCGACGCGCCCGAGGCCCGCTTCGTCGCCTGCCTGCTGCTCTTCCTCGCCACGATGACGCTCGTGACGCTGTCCCAGCACCTCGGTCTGCTCTGGGTCGGCGTGGAGGCGACGACGCTCGCCAGCGCGCCGCTGATCTACTTCCACCGGCACCACCGCACGTCTCGAGGCCACCTGGAAATACCTGCTCATCTGCTCGGTCGGGATCGCGCTCGCCCTGCTGGGCAATTTCTTCCTCGCCGTGGCCGCCACGGGCTCGCGCGAGGTGCACCTGACGGTCGAGCACCTCCAGGCGCACGCCGGCCAGCTCGACCCCGTGTGGCTGAAGGCGGCCTTCCTCTTCCTGCTGGTCGGCTACGGGACCAAGATGGGGCTCGCCCCGATGCACACCTGGCTGCCGGACGCGCACAGCGAGGCCCCCTCGGTGGTCTCGGCGCTGCTCTCCGGGGCGCTGCTCAACTGCGCCTTCCTCGGGATCCTGCGGGTCCACGCGCTCATGCGGCGCGGCCGGCCTGGGGGAGTTCAGCGGGCAGCTGCTGATGGGCTTCGGGCTGCTCTCGATGGCGGTCGCGGCGGTGTTCATCATCGAACAGGCCGACTACAAGCGCCTGCTGGCCTACTCGAGCGTCGAGCACATGGGGATCCTGGCGCTGGGCGTCGGGGCTGGGCGGCCTGGCCGGGATGCGGGGCCATGCTCCACATGGTCAACCACTCCCTCGCCAAGGGGATGCTGTTCCTGCTGGCCGGCAACATCCTGGCGGTCTACCGCACCAAGGCCGCCCCGCAGGTGCGCGGCCTGCTGCAGACCCTGCCGGTCACCGGCCCGCTCTGGATGGCGGGGTTCCTCGCGATCGCGGGCTCGCCGCCCTTCGGGCTGTTCGTGAGCGAACTGGTCATTCTCAAGGGCGCGCTGCAGCAGGGGCAGACGGCGGTGGCGGTCGGCTACCTGCTGCTGCTGGGCGTCGCCTTCGCCGCCATGGCCCGCATCGTCCTGCGCATGGCCTACGGCAGCCCCGCGGGCATCGCGGTCGATCCCGAGCGCAGCCGCGGCGCCTGGGCCGTGGTGCCGCCCATGGCGCTGGGAGCCGTGGTGCTGGCGCTCGGGCTCTGCCTGCCGGAATGGCTGCAGTCGGCACTGACCGCGGCCGCGGCCGCAGGGGGAGCCCGGTGATGCGCAACGCCCTCCCGGTCCACAACGGCCAACCGGTGCCGCTGGCGGACTGCCCGCTCGTTCCCCCGGATGCCTTCGCGGAAATCCTGACCGGCGCCGTCGAGGCCGGCGCCCGCCTGGCCGCGCTGCTCGCGGCCCCCTGGCCGGGGGGCGGCATGCACCTGCTCGCGGTGCTGGCCGACGCGGACGAGGGGGTGCTGCGGCTGCTCGCCTGCCCGGTGGCGGAGGCCTACCCCAGCCTCACCCCGTCGCTGCCGCAGGCGCACTGGTTCGAGCGCGAAATCGCCGAGGTCTGGGGCATCACCCCGGTCGGCCACCCGTGGCTGAAGCCCATCCGCTTCCAGCCCTCGGCGTCGGGGCGGCCGGCGGCTGCGATCGGGGTCACGGATTTCTTCGGCATGCAGGGCGAAGAGGTGCACGAGGTCGCGGTCGGCCCGGTGCACGCCGGGGTGATCGAGCCCGGCCACTTCCGGTTCCAGTGTCACGGGGAGGTCGTCCATCACCTGGAGATATCGCTCGGCTACCAGCACCGCGGGGTCGAGCGCGCGCTCGCGGGCGGGCCGGACCGGCGCACGCGGCACTACGTCGAGACGCTGGCCGGCGACACCACGATCGGACACGCCTCCGCCTGGGCCCGGGCCATGGAGGCGCTCGCGGGCCGCCGCGTGTCGGCGCGGGCCATGGCGCTGCGCGGGGTCGCCGCCGAGCTCGAACGGCTGGCCAACCACATCGGCGACCTGGGCGCGCTCGCCGGCGACGTCGGCTTCCTGCCGACGCTGAGCTACTGCGGCCGGATCCGCGGCGACGCCCTGAACATGACCGCGCTGGTCTGCGGCAACCGCTTCGGCCGCGGCCTGGTCGTGCCCGGCGGCGTCACGCGCGACGTCGAGCCCGACCTGGCCGGGGAGCTGCTGCGGCGGCTGGATGCGCTCGAAGCCGACACGCGCGGGGCGGTGGAGCTCATGTTCCGCGCGCCGAGCGTGCTCTCGCGCTTCGAGGGGGTGGGCACGGTCTCGGCCGCTACCGCCGCGGCCGCGGGCCTGGTGGGTCCGGCCGCGCGCGCCTGCGGGCTCGAGGTCGACGTGCGCCAGAACTTCCCCTACGGGATCTACCGCTTCGCCTACCTCCCGATCTGCACCTGGCCGAGCGGGGACTGCTTCGCGCGCGCCTACGTGCGCTGGATGGAGGTCCAGCGCAGCATCGAGTTCCTGCGCGAGCAGCTGCGGCGCCTGCCCGCGGGCGAGATCCGCGCGGAGGTGGGCGCGCCGCCGCCGGACACGCTGGTCGTGTCGCTGGCCGAAGGCTGGCGGGGCGAGATCGCGCACGTGATCCTGACCGACGCCGCCGGCCGGTACCGGCGGTACAAGGTCGTCGACCCGTCCTTTCACAACTGGTTCGGCCTCGCGCTCGCCCTGCGCGGCCAGCAGATCTCGGATTTCCCGCTGTGCAACAAGAGCTTCAACCTGTCCTACTGCGGGCACGACCTGTGAGGGGACGGGCCTGACCGGAGGAGCCATGCTGGACGTGCTGCGCACGCGCCTGAGCCAGAAGCACCGCACCATGCGTTACCCGGACGGGCCGCCGCCCGAGCTGCCCGAACGCTTCGCCGGCCGTCCCGTGGTGGCCGCCGGCTGCGAGCCGGGCTGCAGCCGGTGCGCCGGGTCTGCCCGACCGACGCCCTGCGCCCGTCCGCCGAAGGCCTGCGCCTGGACACGGGCCGCTGCCTTTTCTGCCGCGCCTGCGAGCCCGCCTGCCCGCGCGGCGCCATCGCCTTCGGGCGGGAACACCGCCTGGCCGCCGCCCGCCGGGAAGACCTGATCGTCGGACCCGGGGATCCCCCGTCCGCGGCCGCGCGGCACGCGCTCGCCGCGCGGCTCTTCCGCCGCTCCTTCAAGCTGCGCCAGGTTTCAGCCGGCGGCTGCAACGCCTGCGAGGCCGACGCCAACGTGCTCGGCACCCTCGCCTGGGACATGGGGCGCTTCGGCATCCAGTTCGTGGCGTCCCCGCGCCACGCCGACGGCCTGCTCGTCACCGGCCCGGTCACCGCCAACATGCGCCTGGCGCTCGAGAAAACCTACGCCGCCGTGCCGACCCCCAAGGTGGTGATCGCGGTGGGGGCCTGCGCCGTGTCCGGCGGCGCTTACGCCGGGCACCCCGAGCAGTCGGACGGGGCGGCCGCGGTCGTGCCCGTGGACCTCTACATCCCGGGCTGCCCGCCCCACCCCCTCACGATCCTGGACGGCCTGCTGCGCTTTCTGGGGCGAATCCCGGATGAGGGGCAATGCCTGAAATGAGCCGAATTGTTCACACCCAGGGCAAGCCGGGATCAAATTCGAAATCCGAAGCCCGAAACTCGAAACAAATTGAAATGTCCAAAAAGGGGAATGACCCAAACAGGCTCGCCGCGATCGGCGGTGTCTTTTTGGAGTTTCGGGCATTGCGTCATTCGGATTTGTTTCGGATTTCGAATTTCGTGCTTCGAATTTCTATTGCGCCTTGCCGTTGAACATTCCCAATCGCCAAAACACCAAACACAATTCACCATCCCCCCCTTGACTCCGCCCGCCCTCCATTATACGTGAACCGCGCTGTATACCCGATCGGAGCTCCCGCATGCTGGACGTATCAGGGCTGAGCAAATCCTTCGGCGCCATCCAGGCGCTCAACCGCGTCGACCTGCGCGTGGAGACCGGCCGCATCCACGGCATCATCGGTCCCAACGGCTCGGGCAAGACGACCCTCTTCAACTGCATCACCGGCGTGCTCGCGCCCGAGGCCGGGACCATCCGCCTCGAGGGCGAGGACATTACCGGGCGCCGCCCCGACACGATCGCCGTGCGGGGGATCCGGCGCACCTTCCAGGCGGGCAAGCTCATCCCCGGCCTCACCGTGGTCGAGAACGTCATGTCCGGGGTCAACGACCCGGTCGGCCGCGCCGCGCGCGACGCGGCCCTGCGGCTGCCCTTCGTCCGCAGCCGGCGCGAAACCGAGATCCGCGCGCAGGCCGAGACCGTCCTGCGCCTGGTCGGGATGGACGCCTCGGCCGAGCGCTGGGCGGCCGACCTGGTGTGGACCGAGCGCCAGCTCGTGCAGATCGCGCGCGCGCTCATCGCCGCGCCGCGGCTGCTGCTGCTCGACGAACCCGCCTCCGGCATGGGCGCCAAGGAGATGGAGAAGGTCGAGGACATCATCCGGCGGATCCGCGCGATGGGCGTCACGGTCGTGGTGGTGAGCCACGATGTGAAGATGCTGATGAACCTGTCCGACTGGGTGACGGTGCTCAACTTCGGCGAGCGGATCGCCGAGGGGGCCCCGGAACAGGTCCAGAAGGACCCCCGCGTGCTGGAGGCCTACCTTGGCACCGACTGACCCGATCGAGGCCCGCCCCGCGGCCGAACCCCTGCTGAGCGTCACCGGTCTCTCGGTGTCCTACGGGCACGTGACCGCGCTGAGGGACGCGAGCCTGGAGGTGTTTCGCGGCGAGATCGTCGTGCTGATCGGCGCCAACGGCGCGGGCAAGACCACGCTGCTGCAGAGCGTGCTCGGCATCAGCCCGCCGACCGCGGGCGAGATCCGCTTCAAGGGCGCCCCCATCACCGGGCGGCCCGTCGACCGCAACGTGCGCGCCGGCATCTGCCTCGTGCCCGAGGGCCGCGGGGTCTTCGCCTCGATGAGCGTGCTCGACAACCTGCTGCTCGGCGCCCACCACACCATGCAGACCGCCGACCGCTACCTGCAGCGCGTCTACGAGTGGTTCCCGATCCTGAAGCGACGCCGGGACCAGGTGGCGCGCACCCTCTCGGGCGGCGAGCGTCAGATGCTCGCCATCGGGCGCGCGCTCATGTCCTCGCCCGAGCTCGTCATGGTCGACGAGCCGTCCATCGGCCTGGCGCCGATCGTCGTCAACGACATCTTCTCCATCCTGCGCATGCTCAACCGCGAAGGCTACACGATCCTGCTGTCCGAGCAGAACGCGAACAAGGCGCTCAAGTGCGCCCACCGCGGCTACGTGCTCGAGACCGGGAGCGTGACCCTCAGCGGCTCGGCCGACCGGCTGCTCGCCGACCCGGGCGTGCGCGCAGCCTATCTGGGAGCGTGAGGCATGGAAGTCTTAGTCGCCCAGGTCCTCAACGGCCTGTCGCTCGGGAGCATCTACGTGCTCCTGGTCACCGGGTTCAACCTCCTGCTCCTGGTGGCCATGATCATCCACTTCGCCTACCCCCAGGTGGTCGTCTTCGCCATGTACATCATCTGGGTGGTCCTCGGCCTGACGGGCAACAACCTGCTGCTCGGGGCGCTGGCCGGGATCGCCTCCTCGATCGTGCTCAACCTGGTGTCGGCCCCGCTCTTCCAGAAGGTGATGGCCAAGCGCGGCGAGGTGGACATCAACAGCACGATGGTGCTCTCGATGGGCATCGGCATGATCATCACCGACGTGCTGTCCCACGGCTTCAACAAGGGCCACCCCATCGCCTTCCCGGATGCGCTCTCCGGCGGGAGCGCGCTGCTGCGGGTCGGGCTGATCAGCATCCTCCCCGGCCAGGTCGCGGCCCTCGTGGTGGGGGTGATCGCGGTCTCGGCCTTCTTCCTGCTGCTCTACAAGACCCGCCCGGGGCGCGCCTTCCGCGCCATCGCCGAGGACCCGGGCGGCGCCCGCCTGGTGGGGATCCCGCTGCTGTCGACCGGGCTTCAGAGCTACGCCCTCTCGGGGCTCCTGGGGGGGGTGATCGCGCTCTTGCTCTCGGCGCTCCTCGGCTCGGCCTCGCCCGGGCTGGGCGAGCAGGTCGCGCACAAGGTCCTGGCCGTCTCGATCATCGCCGGACTGGGGAACCTGGTGGGGGGGCTCGTCGTGGGCCTGCTGCTCGGGGTGCTCGAGGCGGTCGTGCAGGGCTACATCTCCGGCACCTGGTCCAACGTGATCGCCTTCGTGATCATGCTGGTGGTGATCCTGGCCAAGCCGAACGGGCTCTTCGGCCTGAAACTCTAGCCCGGGACAGGGGACATTATGCCGCTGCCGCTGTATTACTTCCTGGCCATCACCGCCATCAACATCCTCATGAGCTGGGCGCTCTACGTGCCCTACCGCATGGCCCACCTGCACTTCATCGTGGTCGCCAACATGGCGATCTCGGGCTACACGGCGGCCTACCTGGTCCTGAGCCTGCACCTGCCCTTCGGCCTCGCGCTGCTGGCCGGCTTCGCGCTGGGCGCGGCTGATCGGCTACCTCGTCGCGCTCTTCATCGGCGACGCCCCGACCTTCGCGGTCGTCATCGTGGGCTTCACCTTCATCTACATCACCCGCACGGTCATCGAGAACACCGAGGCCGTGGGCGCGACGATGGGGCTCTTCGGCCTGCCCAACATCGGCGGCAGCGCACCCGTGCACCGCTGGACGATCCTGGCCATCCTCTACGCGCTCGTCCTGGTCGTGGGCTTCCTGATCCACCGCTTCGACCACTCGCAGCTGGGCCGCGCCGCCTCGGCCGCCTTCATCGACAAGGACCTCACGACCTCGCTCGGCATCGACATCCGGAAGCTCGGCATCCTGCTGCAGACCTTCAGCTGCACCCTGGCCGGCGGGTGCGGGGTGCTCTACGGGTTCATCTTCAAGAGCTTCCACCTGGACTACTTCACCTTTCACGTGGTCGGGATCCTCATGACCGTCATCTTCGTGGGCGGCTACTCGACCCTGTGGGGGACCGTCCTGGCCGCGCCCGTGCTCTACGGGGTGCCGCTGCTCTTCCCGCCCGAGGTGGCCTCGTGGCGCATCGTGATCTACGGCGCGCTGCTCATCCTGGTGCTGGTGCTCAAGCCCGAGGGCTTCATCACCACCCGGTTCGTCTACCGCGTCGAACGCATGCTGTCGCGCAGAACAACGCGTCAATCCCAAACGCAACCACAAAGGAGGTCGTATGAAAAAGTGGATGGCAGCAGCAGTTCTGGCCGTGATGCTCGTGGTCTCCGGCCCCGGGTTCGCCCAGAGCCAGGTGGCGGTCGCCGAGTGGCAGATCCCCTTCCTCAACTGCCTGACCGGGCCGATCGCCAGCATCGGGGCGTACCTGCAGTGGGGCGCCGAGCGCGCCGCCTGGGAGATCAACCAGGCGGGCGGCATCGCCGGCAAACCGGTGAAGGTGACCGGCATCGACACGGCCAACGACCCGCAGAAGGGCACGGTCGAAATGGCGCGCATCGTCAAGGACGCGCTCGTGGCGCTGGGGCCCGTGCCGGAGCCGGTCATCATGGCGGCCATGCCGATCGCGGTCGAGAACGAGATGGTCTCGGTGACCGCGACGACCTCCTACGAATACGCCAGCAAGTTCTTCCCCTGGACGGTCTCCTGGTTCCCGCCCATCGCCAAGCGGCTGCCGCCCGTCGTGACCGCCTGGGCCCAGCAGTACCCGGACATGAAACAGGTCGTGCAGTTCGTCGAGCCCTACGGGCCCTGGCCCGGCGATGGCGGCGGCCCACGTGCCCGGGCTCAAGGACGCCGGCGTGAAGGTCCTGGATCCGATCGAAGTCCCCTCCGATGCGGTCACCTTCGGCCCGCTGGTCGTGAAGGCGCTCGACCAGAAGCCCGACGGCATCATCTTCGCCTGCAACGCCGAGAAGATCGCCAAGATCATCAAGGAGCTCAAGGGCCGCGGCTGGCAGAAGATGAACCACCTGCTCGTCTTCAACAGCGGCGACGACGCGCCGCTCTACACCATCGGCGGCGACGACATCAACGGGGTGCAGGTCTACAACTTCATCAACCCCGACCTGGACACCCCGCGCTGGAACGGCTTCAAGGACGCCTACATGAAGGACCACAACAACATGGTGCCGCCCAGCCTCTCGACGCACTACTACGACGCGCTCTACATGATCAAAGAGGCCATCGAGAAGACCGGCGTCACCGGCGACCCCAAGAAGCTCAAGGAGGAGCGCAAGAAGATCGCCGACTACTGCGCCAAGGTCCAGAACTTCCAGGGGCTGATGTTCAACTGGGACATGCAGGCCGGCGTCCCGACGAACAAGCCGCTGTACCTGCTCGAGATCGAGGGCGGGAAGAAGAAGCTGGTGCAGGAAGTGAGACCGTAGTAGGGGGGAATAAAAGGTGTTAGGTGTTAAGTTTTAAGTGTTTGGTGTTTGGTGTTTGGTGTTTCGGATGTTCGGGGATTCCCCCGGCCGTTTTTCAGGGGGTTGAAAACCAAGTGTCGGGCCGTCAGCCAAGGCGCGCGGCCTTTTGGGGAGCGCAGCATACGGGCCCGTATGTGAGCATCCACAAAAGCGCCGCGCAACGCCGGATCACGGCCCGAGACGCCGGTTTTCAACACCCTGCTACGTGAGCTTGACCCGCAGGTGCAGCTCGTCGAGCTGGGCCTTGACGGGCGCCGAGGGTGCGTTGGTGAGCAGGCACGAGGCTTTCTGGGTCTTCGGGAAGGCGATCACGTCCCGGATCGAGCTCTCCCCGCAGAGCAGCATCACCAGCCGGTCGAAGCCGAAGGCGATGCCGCCGTGCGGCGGGGCCCCGGAGTCGAGCGCGGAGAGCAGGAAGCCGAACTTCTCCTCGTAGGAGGCCGGGTCCATGCCGAGGGTCTTGAAGATGCGTTCCTGCAGCGCCCGCTGGTGGATGCGGATGCTCCCGCCGCCCACCTCGAACCCGTTGAGCACCAGGTCGTAGGCCCGCGAGTTCACCTTGAGCGGGTCGCTCTCGAGCCGGTCGTAGTCCTCCTCGAGCGGCGAGGTGAAGGGGTGGTGCAGGGCCTGGTAGCGCTTCTCGGTCTCGTCGTACTCGAACATCGGGAAGCGCGTCACCCAGAGGAAGTCGAACCGGCTTGCGTCGATCAGGCCGAGGGTCTGCCCCAGGTGGTTGCGCAGCTGACCGAGCGAGTCGTTGACGACCGTCGCCTGGTCGGCCACGAAGAAGACCAGGTCCCCGACCTGCATGTCGATGCGCTCGGCGAGCGCCCGCTTTTCGGCGTCGGTGAAGAACTTCGCGATCGGCGACTGCCACCCGTCCTCGCGCACCTTGATCCAGGCCATGCCCTTGGCGCGGTAGACGGCGACGAAGGCGGTCAGGTCGTCGATGTCCTTGCGCGACATCTCGGCGCGGCCCTTGGCGTTCAGCGCCTTGACGATCCCCCCCCGGGCGACCGCGTCCGCGAAGACCTTGAACCCGCTGGCGCCGACGATGTCGGAGACGTCCTTGAGCTCGAGCCCGAAGCGGGTGTCGGGCTTGTCGAGCCCGTAGCGGGCGATCGCCTCGGCGTAAGGCAGGCGCGGGAACGGCGTTTTCAGCTCCAGGCCGAGGACGCTCCGGAACAGGGCGGCCACCAGGCCTTCGGCCGTGCGCATGACGTCCTCCTCGCCCACGAAGGACATCTCGATGTCGATCTGGGTGAACTCCGGCTGGCGGTCCGCCCGCAGGTCCTCGTCCCGGAAGCAGCGCACGATCTGGTAGTAGCGGTCGAACCCGGCGATCATGAACAGCTGCTTGAACAGCTGCGGGGACTGCGGCAGGGCGTAGAACAGGCCCGGGTTGACGCGGCTCGGCACCAGGTAGTCGCGCGCGCCCTCGGGCGTGCTCTTGGTCAGGAACGGGGTTTCGAGATCCAGGAAGCCCTGCGCGTTCAGGTAGCTCCGCACCGCGAGCGCGGCCTGGTGGCGCAGGCGCAGGTTGCGCTGCAGCCGCGGGCGCCGCAGGTCGACGTGCCGGTGCTTGAGGCGCGTGCCCTCGGCCACCTCGACGTTGTCCTCGATCAGGAAGGGCGGGGTCTGGGCCGTGTTGAGGATCCGCAGCTCGCTCGCCATGACCTCGATCGCGCCGGTCGGCAGGTTCGGGTTCAGCATGCCCTCCGGCCGCGGCTCGACCCGGCCGCGCACCCCCAGCACGAACTCGCTGCGGATGGCTTCGGCCCGGGCGTGCGCCTCCGGCGCGCGCTGCGGGTTGAAGACCACCTGGGTGATGCCCTCGCGGTCCCGCAGGTCCACGAAGATGACCCCGCCGTGGTCCCGGCGCCGCAGGACCCAGCCCATCAGCACCACCTCGCTGCCGACGTCCTTCGCGTTCAGGACCCCGCAGCTGTGTGTTCGTCGCATGTCGCCCAGGTTGTCCACCAAGTGCTCCTTTCAGAGATGCAAGGGTTCAGGGGTCGAGGATTCAGGGGTCAAGGGAACAAAATCGAGGCCGGAGTCGTTTGCCTTCCTGAACCCTGAACCCCGAACCCTGCTTCTCGCTGTTCACCACCCGCACCACGCTCTCCACCAGTCCGTCGAACTCGACCGGGGTCTGCTCCTTGGTGCGCATGTCGCGCAGCAGCGCGGTGCGCCGCTCGAGCTCCTGGTCGCCGACCATGAGCACGCGCACGCGCCCCGAGGCGGTCGGCCGCCTTCATCAGGGCCTTGAGGCTGCGCAGGCCGAACTCCATCTCGACCCGCACGCCCTCCCGCCCCAGGCGGCAGCACCACTCGAAGGCGAGCGGGCGGCAGCGCTCCCCGAGCGCCGCGACGAAGACATCCGGCACGGGCCGGTAGTCCTCGGCCCGCAGCCCGACGATCTCCGCCAGCCGGTCGAAGCCGATCGCGAACCCGGTGGCCGGGAGGTCGGGGCCGCCGAGCTCGCGCACGAGCTTGTCGTAGCGCCCGCCGCCGGCGACCGCGCTCTGCGCGCCCAGCTCGCCCGTCTGGATCTCGAAGGTCGCGCGCGTGTAGTAGTCGAGCCCGCGCACCAGGCGCGGGTCCACCTCGTAGGCCACCCCGAGGCCCGCGAGCGCCGACTGGAGCTCGTCGAAGTCGCGACGGCAATCCGCGCACAGGTGATCCAGAATCGACGGGGCGCCCGCGAGCGCCTCCCGGCAGCCGGGGACCTTGCAGTCCAGCACCCGCAGGGGGTTGCGCTCGCGCCGTCGCCGGCAGTCCTCGCACAGCCGCTCGGCGACCGAGGCGAGCATCGCCTGCAGCGCGTCCCGGAAGGCGGGGCGGCAGGCCGGGCAGCCGAGCGAGTTCACGTGCGCCTCGACGTTCTTGGCCTTGAGCCGCTCGAAAAGGGTCACCAGCAGGAAGATGAGCTGGGCGTCGGCCAGCGGCGAGGCGACCCCGAAGATCTCCGCGTCGATCTGGTAGAACTGGCGGTAGCGGCCCTTCTGCGGCCGCTCGCGGCGGAACATGGGGCCGATCATGTACAGCCGCTGCGCGGGGTCCGGGGAGTAGAGCTTGTGCTGGATGTAGGCGCGCACGATCGAGGCGGTCGCCTCCGGCCGCAGGGTGACGAGGTCCCCTCCGCGGTCGGCGAAGGTGTACATCTCCTTCTCGACGATGTCGGTGTCCTCGCCGATGCTGCGTTTGAAGAGCTCGGTCTTCTCCATGATCGGGATCCGGATCTCGCGGAACCCGAAGCGCTCGAAGAGATCCCTCGCCTCCCGTTCGATCACCTGCCAGAGCTCGACCTCGCCCGGCAGGATATCCTTGAAGCCGCGAATGAGCTGGATCATGCCTGTCCCGTTTCCTTTTGCCTTTGGGCCCTGAACGTCCAGGTCGTTGAGAACCACGTATCGGGCCGTCAGCCAAGGCGCGCGGCTTTTTGGACAGCGCAGCATACGCCATAGTATGTGAGCATGGCCAAACGCCGCGCAACGCCGGATCACGGACCGATGCGCCGGTTTTCGACGCCCTGATACGCCCGTTTCTTTGCCCGATCGGCTGCATTTAGTCAAGGCATTACTCGGCAAGGAACTGGTTGAAATCATTGCGCTGCGACAAAATCCGCCCGACTCGCCCCCGGGAGGCCTCGACGAGGGTCAGGCGGTTGCCACCGCCGTGGGTCTTCGCTAATATGCCCGCACGTCGCAACCGCACGAGAGGACACGCAGATGGCGCGCACGGGAAAAACCAACGGCTTGACCGATGTCGCCGGCCTGCGGGTCGGACACGTCACGGAGCTGGATGCGGCCAGCGGGACCACGGTCGTCCTCTGCCCGGAGGAGACGGTGGCCGCGGTGGACGTGCGCGGGGCGGCGCCCGGCACCCGTGAAACCGACCTGCTCGCCCCGGAAAACCTCGTCCAGACCGTCCAGGCCGTGGTGCTCTCGGGCGGATCGGTCTACGGCCTGGCGGCGGCCGACGGGGTCGTGCGCTGGCTGGCCGAGCGCGGCCGCGGCTTCCCGCTCGGTGACGGGCAGGTCGCGCCCATCGTGCCGGCGGCGGTCCTCTACGACCTCGGCCGCGGGTCGCGGTTCGTCCCGCCGGTCGACGCGGAGTGGGGGCGCCGCGCCTGCGAGGCGGCCGCCGACGGGCCGGTCGCGACGGGCTGCGTCGGCGCCGGGACCGGCGCCGCGGCGGGCGGCATCAAAGGCGGCCTCGGCACCGCCAGCATCGTCCTGGAGTCCGGGGTGGTCGTGGCCGCGCTCGTGGCCGCCAACCCGGGCGGGTCGGTCGTCGACCCGGACACCGGCCGGCCCTGGGAGGTCGGCCGCGAGATCGCCGGGGAGTTCGGGGCGGCGGGGCGGCGCGCGGTGCGCCTGCCGGCCGGGCCGCCGGCGGCCCCGGGCCGCAACACCACCCTCGGCGTGGTCGCGACCGACGCCGCGCTGACGCGGGTCCAGGCGCTCAAGGTCGCCCAGATGGCCCACGACGGGCTGGCGCGCGCCGTGCGCCCGGCGCACACCCTGTTCGACGGGGACACGATCTTCGCGCTCGCCCTCGGCCGCCGCCCCCTGCCCGAGGCCGCCGGGTTCTTCGCAGGCGCCCAGGCGCAGGCCGTGACGGATATCGGCCACGCCGCGGCCGACTGTGTCGCCCGCGCGATCGTCCACGCCGTGCTCCGCGCGACGAGCGCGGCGGGGCTGACCGCCTACGGCGACCTGCCCGCCCGCGCTGGACATCGCCGAGCGCGTGGAGTATAGCTCTCAACTCGCCGACGGCGCCCCGCGCCCCGGCCCAACCCGCACGTGAACAGGAATCGTTCGATGAGTCATCCCGAAGCGGTCGCCCGGGTGCTGGCTGCCGTCGACCCCGAAGAGGTCATCCGGCTGACGGCCGACCTGGTCAGGATCAACTCCGTCTGGGACCCGGCCGCCGGCACCGGCGAGCAGGCCGCCGCCGAACACGCCGCGGGCTGGGCGCGCGCCCGGGGCTTCGAGGTCCGCATGGACGAGGTCGCCCCCGGGCGGCCCAACGCCATCGTCACGTTCGCCGCCGGGCCCGGCCCGCGCACCCTGATGTTCGAGGGCCACACGGACGTGGTCACCCCGGGGGATCCGGCCGCCTGGACGCACCCCCCCTTCGGGGCCGAGATCGTCGGCCGCCGCATGTACGGCCGCGGCACGAACGACACCAAGGGCAACCTCGCGGCCATGCTGACCGCCATGGCGACCCTGAAGCGCGCGGGGGTCCCGCTCGCCGGGACGATCCTCGCCGGGGTGCTCTGCGACGAAGAGGACCAGATGCTGGGCGTGCGGCACTTCATCGCCGCCGGGCACGCCGACCGCGTCACGGCCGCCGTGATCTGCGAGCCCGAGGATGGCATCATCTGCACCAGCCAGAAGGGTGCGCTGCGGGCGCGCTTCGACGTGACCGGCCGCATGAGCCACGGCGCCATGCCGCTCTCCGGGCTCAACCCCGCGCCCGCCATCGCGGAGATCATCCGCCGCCTGCACGTTTACGAGGCCCGGTCCGCCGCGGCCTGCGGCCGGCACGCGCACCTCGGCTGGCCGAGTTGCACGCCGACGGTCGTGCAGTCGCCGGTCGAGGGCCCCGCCCAGCTCAACGTCGTCCCCGGCCAGTCCCGGGTCCTCGTGGACATCCGGACCATCCCGGGCCAGGACCACGGCCGCATGATCGCGGACCTGCGCGCGATGGCGGCCGAGACCCGCGAGGCGGCCCGGGCGCACTACCGCGAGTACGACCGTCTGCTGAAGGTCACGCGCGCCCACGATCTCGACGTGAGCGTGGACATCCTGACCGACCGGCCGTGCACGTCCACCGACGCCGGGGACCCGGTCGTGCGCGCGGCGCACTGGGCCACCGCGACCGTGACCGGGCGCGAACCCGTTTACGGCGGGGTCCCGGGCGCGACCGACGGGACCTGGCTCTGGGCCCTGAAGCACATCCCGATCGTCACGATGGGCGCGGGCGACCGGGAGGTCCCCCACCAGAGGGACGAGTGGGTCGACCTGGACCAGCTGGTCGAGACCGTGAAGATCTACGCCCTCACCGCCCTGCACTATCTGACCCCTTCGGACGGCCGCTGAAACGCGCCCTCCCGTTGTCGAAACCCGCACCTCACATGAAGGAGACCGTAAAATGGCCAGACCCAAAGTGACGATTCACGACGTTCAGAAAGCCAAGGAAGACAAACGCAAGCTGGTGATGATCACCGCCTACGACTACCCGTTCGGGCTGATGGCCGACGAGGCCGAGGTCGACATCGTGCTGGTCGGCGACTCGCTCGGGATGGTGGTCATGGGGCTGCAGGGCACGGTCGCGGTGACCATGGAGAACATGGTCCACCACATCCAGGCCGTGATGCGCGGCTGCAAGACGTGCCTGGTGGTGGGCGACATGCCCTTCATGAGCTACAACACGTCCATCCGCGAGGCCATCATCAACGCCGGGCGGCTGGTGAAGGACGGCGGCTGCGACGTGGTGAAGCTCGAGGGCGGGGTGCACTTCGCCCCGACGGTCGAGGCGATCGTGAAGGCCGGCATCCCGGTCCAGGGGCACATCGGGCTCACCCCGCAGACCGCCAGCGCGCTGGGCGGCTTCAAGATGCAGGGCAAGGACGCCTCGGCCGCCAAGCAGATCATCGACGACGCCCGGGCGCTCGAGGACGCCGGGGCCTTCTCGATCATCCTGGAGGCCGTGCCGGCGCCGCTGGGCAAGCTGGTGGCCCAGTCGGTGCGGGTGCCGGTGATCGGGATCGGCGCCGGCGCGGACGTGGACGGCCAGGTGCTCGTGACCCACGACATGGTGGGCCTCTTCGACCGCTTCGTGCCGAAGTTCGTGAAGCAGTACACCAAGATCCGTCCGGTCATCCTGGACGCGCTGCGCGAGTACAAGCAGGAGGTGCTGGGGGCGAAGTTCCCGGCCGCCGAGCACTCGTTCAAGATGCCCGAGGACACGCTGAAGCAGCTGAAGAAGATGGTGAAGTAGTGGAAGCGGATGCTTGATCTCGAGGGATCAAGACAGGGTGTCAAGCACCAGAATCCGATCGGAGCCTCAGTTGTGGACTCTATCGGGATCCGCGGACCTGGCATCTGCGGCATCCAGCATCGAGCACCCAGATCCGGCCTGAACCGCTCTTCAGATCCTGTTCAACTCCAGCGGCTCCGCCAGCGCCCCGTTGGCCGCCTGGAGCGCCTCTTCCCCGCCGATCACCGCCACCGACGCCCCCTGCAGCCCGCCGGCGACGTGCCGCTCCGCCGCCGCCAGCACCGTGCGGCGGGAGAGCCCCAGCAGGCGCTGTTTAAACCCTTCGCGCAGCTCGTCCGAGAGGCGGACGATCCGCCGGAAAAACGCCTTGCGCGCCGTCGGGCCCGGCGGTTCCGGCTTGTCGATCTCCGAGCACACCTGCAGGATGGCCTCCTTCACGTCGGTCTCGCTGAAGCTGCCGCCGCAGATGAACGCGCCCGCCCGCTCGAAGACGTCCAGCGTGGCCGCCACGTGCGGGTCGCGGTAGGAGGCGAGGCAGAAGACCCCGTCCTCCGCGTTGTAAAGGGCGAAGCCGCCGTAGGCGCCGCCCTTTTCACGGATCTCGCGGTGCAGGTAGAGCGAGCGCAGGAGCTTGGCGATGACGGACAGCGCCGCAGCGTCCGCGTGGTTCATGCGCACGGCCGGGAAGGCGGCCGCGACGAAGTTCACGGCCGACGCCGTGCTCCATCCCTCGCGCACCCGCGCGGGTCCGGACGGCGGTTCCGCGGCGACGAAGCGCGGGCCCGCGCCCGCCGGCAACGCCGCGACCATCCGGCCGATGGGTCCCCCCGCACCGTCGATCGCGCCGGCCTCGCCGATCACGGCCAGGCGCAGATTCGTGCGGCCGAGCACCGCCGCCCCGATTCGCCCCAGCTCCGCGGACAGCCGCTGCAGACCCTCCTCGCTCGCGGCGTCCGCCAGCGCTTTGATCGCCTGCACCTGGTGGACCCCGCCCCACTCCTCGCTCAAGGCCCGCGCGGTCGAGAAGCGCCGCGCGGCGAGCGAGATGGCGAGCCGGTGCCCGTTGTGCAGGATCATGGACTCGAGACCGGCGCGGTACTCGAGCAACAGATCCTTCAGGCGCCGGGTGTCCGACAGGTCGTAGCCGCCGAGCAACTCCGCCAGGAGCTCGATCATCGGCCCGGTGTTGCGCTCGAGGCTCTTGGCCGTCAGCGTGGCAAAGGGGATGCAGGCCCCGCCGTCGAAGCCGCTGCGCGGGTTGGCTGCCAGCCCGATGCCCCCGGTGACGGCGTCGATGCGTCGCGCCATCTCGCCGTAGTCGTGCTGCGCGGTGCCGATGCGGGTGAAGGCGTGGCAGAAGAACGGGACCAGCCGGTTCAGCCCGGGCTCGACCCCGGCCAGACCGGCCGCCCCCGCGAGGTACACGATCCCCGAGGTGGGCTGCGCGAACCACTCCACCCCGCGCTCCGGGTCGGCCCCGCTCGGCTGCGTCTTCTCCACGTCCGGCGGGATGTCGGCCCGATCGAGGGTCGGCAGGCAGTCCGGGGGCTCCTCGGCCTCCTGCAGGCGCTGCAGCGCCGCGGCATCCGCCCGCACCCGCTCGATCTCGGCCGGGGTCAGCGCCCGGCCGATGGCGTCGAGCCGCTCCGCCGTGCGCCGCTCCTCCCGCTCGGAGAGCTCGGGGTCCGGCTCGAGCAGCAGCCGGATGCGGTGCGGATTTTCGAGGAAGTGGCGCGCCACCAGGCCCTCGAACCAACGGCCGCGCTCGAGCCCGCGCCGGACGTCCGCCAGGTCGGCGTCGAACTTCAGCACGCGCAGCGGGTCGCCGCCGTGGATCCAGGTGCCGCCGATCCCGAGCAGCAGCCGGAGGCCGTACGGGTAGGGGGTGTTGGTGATCTCGCGCCGGTTGAACTCCAGCTGGTGGATGGCGGACTCGGCCAGGTCCCGGTCGATCCCGTCCGCCGCCAGGCGCTCGAGTGTCCCGAGCACGATCCGCTCGACCGGCTCCGCCGCCTCGGCGGCCACGTCCTTGAGCCCGGCCGTGAAGTGCGTGTCGCGGTTCTCGGCGTCGTACCCGCTGCCGTCCGACAGCGCCGAGCCCAGGCCCGAGTCGATCAGCGCCTTGCGCAGCGGGGAGGCGGCGTTGCCGAGCAGGATCTGCTCCAGCAGCGAGAGGCCCAGCACCGCACCCGTGTCGCGGATGTCGCTCGTGAGCCAGGCGACACACGCCTGGTGCCGCCGCGCGGGGTCCTCGGTGCGCCCGAACGGGAACGGGAACCGGGCGCTGCGCGGGGCCGCCCAGCGCGGCTGCGGGGGCACGTCGGTCGCCGGGTCGATCGCCGTGAACCGGTTCAGGACGGAGCGGGCGACGACCTCCAGGTGCGCGTCCAGGGGCAGGTCCCCGTAGCTGAAGAAGTAGGCGTTGCTCGGGTGGTAGTGCCGGCGGTGGAACTCGCGCAGCTGCGCGTAGGTGAGGTTCGGGATCTCGCGGGGATCGCCGCCGGAGTTGAAGGCGTAGGTCGTGTCCGGGTAGAGCGCCTTCAGGATCGAACGCGCCATCACCTGGTCGGGCGAGGACATGGCCCCCTTCATCTCGTTGTAGACCACCCCCTTGAACACCGGGCGCTCGCCGTCGGCCGTGGGCTCGAGCTCCAGGCGGTGGCCCTCCTGCTTGAAGCTCAGCTCCTCCAGCCGCGGGAAGAACGTCGCGTCCAGGTAGACGTCCATCAGGTTGTAGAAGTCTTTCCGGTTCTGGGTCGCGAAGGGGTACATCGTCCAGTCGGAGGACGTGAAGGCGTTCATGAAGGTGCTCAGGCTGCGCTTGAGCATGGAGAAAAAGGGGTCCCGCACCGGGAAGCGCTCGGAGCCGCAGAGCACGACGTGCTCGAGGATGTGCGCGACCCCGCTGGAGTCCCGCGGGACGGTCTTGAACAGCACCCCGAAGGTGTTCTCCGCATCCGGCCGGCTGATGTGGATGTGGTGCGCGCCCGTGGCGGGGTGAGCGAGCTCGTGGAAGACCGCGTGGATCTCGGGCAGAGCCTCCACGCGCAGCACCTGGTAGTCGCCGACCCGATCGCCGGCCTGCAGGCCGGTCCGGTCGGAAGAACCGATTGGTTTCATGGTCCCCCTGAGACGGTGAGCGGACGTGACAAACGGAAGGGGTCCCGCCGGGACCCGGCTCTCCCGGCGGGCGGCAGAATGGAGCTGCGCGGCGCGCCTACAGCGCCACGTACACGCCCCGGGTGTGACGCTTGATCTTGCCCAGCTTGTTCAGGCGGAAGATGATGTTGCGGATCTTCTTGTCCGGGTATCCGGTCTTGCTCTGGAGGTCGGCGAACTTCAGCCCCTGCTTGGACCGCTTGATGGCGTCGAGGACCGCGTCCGCCGCCGGCACGCCGCCGTTGCGCCGCCGGGCGGTCTTGCGGCGGCCGGCCACGGCCGCTGCCGGCGCCGACGCGACCAGGGCCTCGATCCGCTCCAGGCGAGCCATGATCTTATCCACGTCGCGCTTGGTCGGGATGTCGTAGGTGTGCATGAAGAACTTCACCATGGCATCGAAACTGATGGACTTGCCTTTTTTTCTAGGCATCGCATTTCCTCCTCGGAGAGATTCGGGACATCGGAAACCGTTCGGGCCGACGCGCATGGGACAGGGGCCTGCGATCACTTCTAGCAATTCGTCGGCAACGTAATGGTTCGAAAAAGAAAAGTCAAGCCCGAGACGCTCCGCTAGAAATTATGGACTCCGGGTTGATCGGATGACGGTTTCCTGGTAGCGTGCGTCATCTCGCGCGGCCGGCCGGAGACTCCGAACGGCGATGAGCAATCCCCCGATGTCTCACCCCCGACCGCCCGGGCCGCCGGGCCCACTCACGCAAAGGACCCCATGCCCTCTCCCCGAACCCTTCTCTCCGCCCACGACCTGCGGCCCCGCAAGCAATTGGGGCAGAACTTCCTCGCCCACCCGGGGACGGCCCGGATGATCGTCGAGCGGGCGCGGATCGGTGCGGACGACCGCGTCCTCGAGATCGGGCCCGGCTTGGGGGCCCTGACGATCCCGCTCGCCGAGGTCGCCGGGGCGGTGGTCGCCGTCGAAAAGGACCGCGGCCTCGTGCCGGTGCTGCGGCAGACGCTGCTGGCGGCCGGGTTCGAGCGCGTGGTCGTGCGCGAAGCCGACATCCTGGAGTGCGACCTGGCCGCAATCGCCCGCGAGGCCGGCGGGCCGCTGACGGTGGTCGGCAACCTGCCCTACAACATTTCCTCCCAGGTGGTCGTGCGGCTGATCGAGGCGCGCCGCGACGTGACGCGGGCGGTGTTGATGTTCCAACGCGAGCTGGCCGCGCGGCTCACGGCGACCCCGGGCGGGCGGGACTACGGCCGCATCACGGCCATGCTCTCCTATTGCGCCACGGTGCAGCGGCTGGCCGTGGTCGGGGCGGGCGCCTTCTACCCCGCGCCCCAGGTCGACTCCGAGGTGATCGCCATCCGCTTCGAGCCGGACCGCCTCTACCCGCCGCACGACGAGCGCCACCTGTTCCGGGTCATCGCCGCCGCCTTCGGCCAGCGGCGCAAGACCTTGCGCAACGCGCTCGCCGCCGGCGGTCTCGGCCTCTCGACGGACGCCGCCGAGGAGGCGCTGCGCCGGGCCGGGATCGACCCCAGGCGTCGGGCCGAAACCCTCACCCCCGCGGAGTTCGTCCGGATCGAGATCGCCGTGCGGTGCGTGCGCTGACCGCTCCGCCCGCTGCCGCGCCCGCCCGGAAGCTTTCGCTTGATCCTGGAACCGTAAATACACTATCCTCGTCTCATCGCGCTGCGCTCTTCTCGATTGACCTCCTTCCTTTTCCCCGCCCTCGGCGGGGCATAACCCCACTCGCACGGGTTCGGAGCGGGCCTCCTGACCCGGGAACGGAGGATCCCATGACGTTCAAGGTGATGATTCGGAGACGGGTGCCTGCCGGCAAGGCCAAGGACGCGAACGACCTCTTCGCCCGGCTGCGGATGCTCGCCAACTCGCAGGAGGGGTACACCTCGGGCGAGACGCTGCGGAATGTCGAAGACCCCGAGGACATTCTGACCATCAGCACCTGGCAGTCCCTGGAGGCGTGGGGGAATTGGTTCACGAGCCGCCAGCGCCAGGAGATCCAGGCCGAGGTCGACCTGTTGCTGGGGAGCCGGACCACCTACGCGGTCTATCGCCACTGATCGGCGGCGGCCGAGCGGCGGGATCGCCTCAGAGGTGCTCGGCGATCGACGCCGTCCGGTCCCCCAGCATGTTCACGTAGCTGCCCATTTCGTTGTCGTACCAGCCGTAGATCACCGCCTGGGTCACGGGGACGCGCACGAGCCCGCCGGGGACGGCCCCCAGGATCGCCGGGTCGATCCCCGGCACCTTGGCGAGATCCACCCGGACCTCCGCCGTGCGGGTGTGGGTTTCGCATCCTTCGATCACGGCCGCCGCACGGGGCAGCCCGACGATGTCGCTGGAGACGTTCTGCTGCTCGGTGTACAGCAGGTACCCCTCGCGGCTGTCGTCGGCGGCCCGGCGGTAGACCGCGTTCACGGCGGCGCGGTCGATGCGCGGCCGGTCCGGCTCCTCCTGGATCACGACGACCAGCACGATCAGGGAGCCCGTGCTGACGGGGATGCGCACCGATTCGGCGATGAAGGGGATGGCCTGCATCTCCGGGATGACCAGGCGCAAGGCGTTGGCGGCCCCGGTCGAGGTCAGGATGATGTTGTTGAGGACGCTGCGGTTCTTGCGCAGGTCGCCCTTGCCGGCCTCGGGCAGCCGGTCCAGCACCTCCTGGGAACCGGTGGCCGCATGCACGGTCGCCATGGAGGCCGAAAGGATCCGCCGGGCCCCGAAGGCGTCGATGAGCGGCCGCATCATGTGCGCGAGACAGGTGGTCGTGCAGGAGGCCCCGGAGACGATCCGGTGTTTGCGCGGGTCGTAGTCGCTGCCGTTCACCCCCATGACGGTCGTCACGGCATCCGGCGGCAGCGGGGCGGCCTTGTCCTTCGGCTTGAAGGGGGCCGAGAGCACCACCGTCTTCGCCCCGGCCGCCAGGTGCCCGCGCAGCGCACCCTGCGCCGTGTCCGGCCCGGCCGCCGGGTCCAGGAACCGCCCGGTCGCATCCACCACCAGATGCACGCCGCAGCGATCCCAGCCGATTTCGGCCGGGTTGCGATGGCGGCGCAGAACGCGCACCAGGACCCCGTCGATGCGCATCGTCCCCGCGGCATCGTCGACCGCCTCGATCACGGGAGCGGAACGGTGGCCGTGGAGGTAGCCGTGCAGCCGCCCGTAGGTGGAGTCGCGTTCGACGTAGTGCGCGAGGTCCGCGAGCGACCGGCCGGCGTTGCGGCCCAGGTTGACCACGATCTCGCCGAAGGCCTTGCGGCCCACATGGTGCCACAGGGTCAGTTTCCCGATCCGTCCCAACCCGTTGATCCCGAGCGCCGCGCCCGTGTCTGGCATCATTTCCTCCTTTTGCCCTCGATGCTCGATACTGGATGCTCGATGCTCGTTGCCGGATGCTTTCCTATCTTTATCGAGTATCCGGCATCCAGGATCGAGTATCTGTCTTCCCTCGACCCCTTGAACCCTCGACCCCTTCACCTTCAACCGTGAACCCCTGAACCGTGAACCTTAAACCCGTGCACCCTTCACCCCGGCAGCACCGTGATCTCCCCCCGGAACACCGTTCCCCCGCGTCCATCGATGCTGATGCGGTCCCCCGTGCGCAGCACGACCCCGGCGAACGTGCACGCCCCCTCCCGCTCGTCGCAGACCAGCTCGGTGCACCCGACGACGCAGGTCTTGCCGAGCCGGTGCGCCACGACGGCCGCGTGGGAGGTCACCCCGCCCCGGGCCGTCACCAGGCCGTCGGCCGCGTGAATTTCCCGGATGTCGTCCGGCACCGTGTCCGTGCGGGCGAGGATCAGGCGCGTGGTCGGTTCGCGCACGCGCCAGTGCGCAATGTCCTCGAGGCTGAACACGACTCGGCCGCTCATGCCCCCCCCGCTGACACCGATCCCGCGACCGAGGAGGGCGCCCGGCGGGAACGCCTCCGGGTCGAAGCACAGCTCCCGTGGGCTTTCGCGGATGGCCATGTCGCGGGTCTGCAGCATGTAGAGGTCGCCGGACGCCGGGCTCTCGAAGGTGAACTCGATCTCCTGCGGGCTCCAGCCGTGATCCTCGATCAGCATCCGGGCCCACCGGGACAGCTCCTGGTAAATCCCGGGGAAGTGGGTTTCCAGGGTGATGTCCGTCTCGCGCCTCTCGATCTCCTGCTGGGCGAGCGATACGGGCATCGTGTGGACCAGGCCGGAAACGACGTCTTCCCCCTGGTTGGTGGTCGTGAAGTCGCCCCAGAGTCGCAGGACTTCCCCGGACCAGCGCGGGTTGTGGGTGAAGATCACCCCGGTGCCCGACCCGGCGGACCGGTTCCCGTACACCATGGCCTGGACGGCGATGGCCGTGCCCCAGTCGTCGGAGATGCCCATGATGCGCCGGTACGCCACCGCTTTGGGAGATTCCCAGGAGTGCAGCACCCGCCTCAGTGCGAGCAGCAGTTGCTCGAAAGGCGCATCGACGACCGCGATGCCCGCATCCCGGATCAGCTGCCGGTAGGCCAGCGCCAGCGCCCGCATCTGGTCACCCGTGAACTGTCGCTTGAGCGGAATGCCGGTGCGCCGCTTGAATTCCTGGATGACCGCATCGAAGTCGTCGCGGGTCAGGTCGTGGGCCATACCGTAATTCTGCAGGAAGCGGCGGTAGTTGTCCCAGGCGAACCAGGCGTTGCCGGTGCGGGCGGCGACGGCGGTGGTGATGTCCTCGTTGTTGCCGACGTCCAGCAGGGTGTCCATCATGCCGGGCTGGGAAACGGCGGACCCGCTGCGAACCGAGAGCAACAGCGGGTCCGCCGGGTCGCCGAACCGCTTTCCGCTCGCCTGCTCGAGCCGCTGCAGGGCCTGCCGGATCTGGTCCTGGAAGGTGCGCTGCGCCGGCGCGTACCCCTCGATCACCTGGCGGCACCGGAACACCTCGGTCGTGACGATGAACCCGGGGGGCACGCGGAAGCCCAGCTCGTGCAGCTTCACCAGGTTGAACCCCTTGGTCCCGAGGTGCGCGACGCCGGCCCGCGTCCCGCCCGCCGCGTCGATCGCCACGACCGCCTCGCGCGGCTCGTACAGCAGCAGCCGGACCAGCTGGTCCGGCGGGAGGGCCTCCGCCTGCCGATGGAGCGTCTGCAGGATGCGCCCGATGAACCCGTCGAGCTGCTGCAGTCCCAGGGTGGTGGCGATCCGGTCCCGGAAGAAGATTTCCGTGATGCGGTGGTGCAGGCGCTCGGCGTCCTCCTGGGGCTCGGGCGGGAGGTACTTCGGCAGGATCTGCCCCGGCCTCAGACCGGGCAGGATGCGGTTCAGGTTGGCGCCGTGCAGGTTGTGAAAGGTGTCCTTCACGATGTTCTGCACCGCCTGCGCGAACCCTTTGAAGATGTCCAGGTACTGCGTCAGGCTGAAGCCTTTGATGGAGAGCGAATCCTCCAGGAACTCGAGCTGCCGCTCGAACTCGGCCGAGCGGATGCCGTCGAGCTGCAGCGCCTGGTCGAAGCGCGTCAGCAGCTGGTGGATCCGGTGGAAGGTCGCCTGCGTGATCAGACCGAGGTCGAGCTCCTGGATCCGGTTTTCAAACAGGGCGTTCGCGATCGACTCCAGCCGCAGCGACAGCCCCAGGCAGTCGAATTTCGTCTCGTGGTAGCTGCCGTACATGGAGGGGATGTCGATCGTGATGTGCCGCTTCTGGTAGATGTCCTCGACCGGCTCGTAGCGCTCCTCCGAGGTGATCACCGCCTTGAGGACCTCGAGGTAATCCAGGATGAGACCGAGACGGGTCTCGTCGTCGGGTTCGGTCAGTGCGCGCTCCAGCTGTTCGAGCCCCGGCAGGGCCTCCGGGCGCAGCTGCGCGAGGTAGTCGTGGAGATCGACCCGGTCGAAGCGGTACTTGCGGCAGAGGAGCCCGTAGAGCTCGACCGCGAGCTCGAGCCGCTCCAGGTCCGATTCCGAGGCCGAGGGCACGTACCCCAGGAGCGCGCGGACCCGCCCGGGGGCGCAGGCCGCCAGGTCGTCGGGGATGCGCACGCCCCGCCGGGACAGCCTCACCATGGCCCGGTGCAGCCCGCTCACGTGGGGACCGTGCGAATCGATCCGGCGGAAGATCGAGGGCGGCACGAACGGCGCCAGCACCTCCTTCTCGAGGTCCCGCCAGAACCGGAACACCGCCTCCATGAAGAGGAGGATCCGGGAGCTGCTCTCGACGTGGCTCTGCTTGCGCAGGAAGTGGATGAGGATGTCCTCGCGTCGGCAGAGGTCGTCGATCCGGGTGGAGACCTCCCGCAGGCGCCCCTCCGCCCCGATGTCGTTGAAGAACACCGGGCACAAGCGCGCAAGCTGCTTGACGAGATGATACACGGGCTCGACGCGGCTGTTGAGCAGCGCCGTGACGTCCCGCGGGAACAGGTCGTTGTCCCGGATGTGGACGCCGCCCACGGCCAGGTGGATGACGAGCGCCGACAGCAGGCGGGTCGAGCGCTTCGGGTTGAGCTTGATCAGCTCCAGCCAAGTGCGGACGTTCTGCAGGTGAGCGCTGTTGACCTGGATGCGCCACTCGTCGTCCACCCCCTGGACCATGGGCGACTGGAAACCGAAGTCGATCAGGGCGTCGATAAAAAAGTTGACGAGGTCGAGGTCGTCCGTGCGCTGGACGCCCTGCCCCGTGTTGAGGACGCAGCTCAGGGCGGTTGCGGGGTAGTCCTGCGCGCGCTCTTTGAGGATGGAGAAGGTCTTGCGGATGAGGCGCTGCACGTCGCGGTAGTGACCGTTGACGATGATCCAGGTCAGCGTCCGGTTGATCTCCCGCAGCGTGTCCTCGTGCAGCAGCGCGAGGCCGGGAACGCTCATCATCTGGAAGAGGAAGACCAGTTTGAGGTGATGCCCCCGGCCGCGGGTGCCGCCGCGCTCGAACAATTTCTGCGGGATGGCCTTGTAGGCCGCGACGACCTCGTGAAACCCGGGCAGCGCCAGCAGCCGCTCGGCCGTCGCCGCCGCTGCGGTGGACGCTCCCGCGAGGATCGTCTCCAACTCGACGCGCCGCTCGGCGAGACGGGCGTGGGCGATGTCCCCGAAGAGGTCGTCCCACGCGCCGGACTCGCCGAACTCGGCCGCCTCGCGGTCGAACCGCGGTTGCGGGTCGGGCTCGGCCGACCAGAAGGCGTAAGTGCGCTCCAGGAAGCGGGCGACCACTCGGATGACGGCATCGACGCCCTGAAGGCCGCCGGGCCCCGCGAGAACGTCCCGCGCCAGGCCCGACACGGAGAAGAAGCTGCGGACGACGAACTCGAAGGCCTCCGCGCCCGCCTGTGCCAGGCGCTCGAGCACGACGGGGATGAGGGGACGGAAGCGCGGGACGCCGGCGTCGGCGTCCGACGCGGCCAGGGCGTGCAGGACCTGCAGCAGAGTGTCCGCCGCGTCCGACCGCGTGTCGGCCTCGCGCGCGGCGTTCAGGGCCGACAGAAGGATGCCGGTCATGGCCTGCGCCGCCTCCACTCCCCGGGCGTGCCTCCGGAAGAGATGGATGTACCCCAGCGTGTACTTGCGGGCCTCCGCGACGATGAAGCGCCAGTTGCGATACGGGTGGGACAGCTCGCGCAGGAAGGTCGCGACCCCCTCGGTCAAGCCGTAGTACTCGCTCATCACCTCCAGGACGACGGCGTAGGACGGGTCGATCGCCACATCCACGCGGGTGTCGGCCAGGTTGACTTCGAGGGCCTTGGATCTGGTGCGGGGGGGCGTGTCCACGGCGCCTGTCCCAAAGGGTTCCCACCGCCCGCATCGGGCGTACGAGAGGTGTCGGAAGCCGCGCAGCCTAAACGAGATTCAGGGAGAGAGTGCCCATGCAGGATGACGGAAGGTTAACAGATGCCGTCCGGCCTGGCAAGCCCGGCGGCCATGCACCGGCGGTGGCGGGACCGCCCGCGCGGCTTGAAATTTCAGGCCGATTCCCCTACCATCCGGCCATGCGGAACCACCCCCACCGGAAGCCATCGATCCTGCGGGAAGCGCTCCTGCTCCTCCTGGCGGCGTGCGGGCTGGCGCTGCTGGCGAACGCCTGGCACCCCGGCGGGTTGGACCTCTTCATCGCGCCCCCGGCGACCGGAGAGCTTCCGGCCGACCCCCTGCAGATCTCGCTCGAGGAGGCCGCCCGGCGCCACGCCGACGGCTCGGCCGTCTTCGTGGACGCCCGCTCCCCTGCGGACTACGCGGCCGGGCACATCCGGGGTGCGGTGAGCGGGCCGGACCAGGAGTTCGACCGCTGGATCGAGGGGTTCATCGCCGCGACCGAGCCCGAGACCGTGATCGTCGCCTACTGCGAGGGGAGCCGGTGCGAGCTGTCGAAGTCGATCGCGGAAAAGCTGGCGGATTTAGGGTACGCGAATGCGCGCTACCTGCCGGACGGGTGGGGGCGATGGAAGGCGAAAGGACTGCCGACGGAGACGGGCAAGGCGGGGAGATAGGCGTTTTGGGGTCCAGGGTTCAGCGTTCAGGGTTCAGGAGGAAGGCGCTGATGTCCGGGGTCTGATGTTTCTGAACCCTGAACCCCGAACCCTCCTAACTCAGACCTCTATCCAGCATCCAGTATCGAGCATCGAGTACCCCGCCTGAACCGTTGGCCTCATCCTGCAACCCGCATCATCCGGTACACCAGCATGCCGGCCAGCCAGGCCACGTCCTCCGGCGTCAGGATCCGACCGACCGAGCGGTCGAAGAGGATGGCCGCTTCCGAGGGGAACTCCTCATCGCCCGCGTGCAGGATCAGGCGGGCCGGGACGTTCGGCAGCACGCGGAACTCGGCCGCCGCATCCCCCGCCTCAACCGCGGCGCCGTTCAGCCGCGCCGCGGCCTGCCGAAACCCCGCGATGTCCTGCCCGAAGCGCTTCTTGAGCGGATCGACCGCCCGTTTGACGAACGCCGCGAAATAAAACGCCGCCCCCGGGATCTCGCGGTAGGCGACCCAGTCGCCCGCGACGGCAACCGGCGCATCGGCCGCGAGGTAGTGCAGGAGCAGGACCTGCTCCTGCAGCGGGATCGGGGCGTCCGCCGACACGTCGTCTGCGAACTCGAAGCCCGGGCAGCTCACCCGGTAGACCCGGTCCAGGAAGGGGACCTTCAGGCGCCCCCCTTCGAACGCAAGCCCCGAACGCGCCCGGATGCGCTCGCACGGGACAGGGGCGAGCGCCTCGCGGGCGAGGCGGCAGGCGGCGATGTAGTCATCCACGCGCGGCATGGGGGCTCCAAATGAGGTTCAACGGTTCAGGGGTTCACGGTTCAAGGTTCCGCGGTTCACCGTTCAACGGTTCACGGTTGTGCGGTCCGCAGAGCGGCCCCGAGGCCACACATGCCGCGGCCGAGGTTCACGGGCAAAGCGCTGAAGGGCAGCCCGAAACAGCTGCAGCAGTTTCAACCGTTGAACCGTTGAACCCGAAACCGTGAACCACCAAGAAGCCCAGAATGCGACGGCGGCGCTGCCGCTGCAACGCCGCCGCCCGGATGAAAGCGAGTCCGTCGGAACCGGTGTCAGGCGTCAGGCTGCGGGTGGGGTTGGGCCGTCGCGGCTGGAAAGCCGCTCCCACAGGTGCAAGGGTTCGCTTTTACTTAACACCTAACACGTGAAACCTAACACCCAGCGCTTTCCCGACCCAACACCCAAACACCAAACATCCAAACACCAAAACACCCAAATACCCAATCCCCTAAATATCCAGCCAGCTGTCGGAGTACAGCGTCCTCCCGAGGATGACGTTCACGGTCTTGGCGTAGTCCTGCATCTCCTTGGAAAGCGAGGCCAGGTCAGGTGTCGCCCCGTCCATGACACCGTAGATCAGGTCGACGATGTCCTGGCGCTTGCCCTTGGCGATCGCGATCAGCTGGTCGTCCAGCGGGTCGGCGATGACCGAGACCATGCCGTGCTTCTGCAGCATGACCATGTACGTCTGGTTCAGGATCGGCCGCAGGTGGCCCGGAGGCCCGTTGGAGATGTTCGACAACCCGCAGGTGCTCTTGGCGCCGGGGGCGATGTCCGGGATCATGGCCTGGAAGTTCATCAGGCTGATGGCCTGCGGCTGCTGGATGTTCACCGGGGTCACGATGCCGTCCACCCAGATCTTCTCGTTGGGGATGCCGGCCTCGTTGGCGAAGTAGATCAGCTCGACGGCCAGCGCGGCGCGCTCGTTCTCGTCCCGCGGCAGCCCCTCGGGCCCCCACATCAGGGCGATGAAATCGGCGCCGGCGTCCTTGGCGATCGGGACCATCTTCTCGTAGCGCTCCGGCCGCACCATGATGGAGTTGACCAGCGGCGGCAGGGCGGTCGGCTTGTAGACCTTCAGCGCCGCCGCGATGGCATCGATGTTGGAGGTATCGAGCGCGAGCGGCACGTCGGGCACCACCTCCTGCACGGTTTTGACCACCCAGGGCATCAGCTCGTGGCCTTCCTTCTTGGCCGGTCCGAGGTTGATGTCGATGTAGTCCATGCCCTTGGACTTCTGGAACAGGGCCTCCTCCTGGATCGGCTTCGGATCGCGCTCCTTGAAGGCCTTGCCGATCTTCTTGGAGATGACGTTCAAGCTTTCACCGATTAAGATCATGCGCTCCTCCCTCGTGTGTCGGTCGATCGGGTCAACGTGCAGCGGGCGCGCCGGCGGATCCCGGCGCGCCCGACGGGTGACGGGTCAGCGGGCCTTCAGGAAGGCCGGCAGGTGGGCGGCTTCGCGCGGCCCCACCGTGACCTTCCAGCCGGGCAGTTCCTCTTCCATGTCGCCGGCGATCGCGGCGGCGTAGCCCGGGATGATGACTTCCTTGTTCTTGACCTTGTCGGCGATGCCGGACTTCTTCACGAACATGCCGACGTCGTCGCCCGCGAACTTGCCGGCGGCCCAGGCGGTCATGACCGACAGGCCCTCGGAGTCCTTGATGAGCAGGTAGGTCGGCACACGGCTGGCCTCGACCTCGCCGGAGACGATGAAGTAGGTCAGGGCGAAGTTGGTCGTCACGAGCACCGGGGAGTTCTCGTTGGGGTTGTTGATCTCGTAGATGCCCTGGGTGACGGTCATCGGGCGCTGCGGGTCGGTGAAGATGTTCAACCGCTCGAGCAGCAGCGGGAACAGGCTCTCGCCCGCAAAGTCCGACATCACGGCGATCCCGCCGTACTTGGCGACGAAGGTGCCCGCGACCAGGGTCTCCATGTCGAGGTTGGCGGCCATCTCGCAGGGGAAGACGATGGTCGGGAAGCCCAGCGCGCGGTTGCCGTCCTTGAGGGCGGCGCGGCGGATGGCGACCATGTCCTGGTGCAGCTGCTTGGGCTCGCGCGCGCCCGGGTCGAGCACGAGGTCCTTCAGGCCCATCTCGGTCAGCTTCTGGGTGAGCGGGACCAGGTCGGCGACCGAGCCGGCCTTGACCGCGAGCGGCAGCCCGTTTTCCTTGGCGAGGGCGCCCATCTCGGCCAGGTTCGCCGCGGTGGCGGCGTACAGGAGCGGGCGCTTGAACCCGGCGACCTCGAGGGCGGCCTTCATCACGGCCGGCTTCTCGGTCATCAGGACGAGGTTGAACTCGGAGGTGGTCGCGATCGTCTTGGCCGTCCGGGCGAAGGCCTCGGCGTTGCCGTTCACGTCGCGCACGGCCACGAGCTCCGGCCGCAGGTTGAGCCCGACGCGCTCGTACTGGAAGGCGTTCCAGGTCTTGAGGCGGGTCTGCAACTCCGCCGCGGCGATGTCCGAGCCGACCGCGGCGGCCAGCAGCGTGGGGTTGAAGAAGGTCTTCTCGTGCCGGTACTGCACGGTCTCGCCGCCGGTGGTGGTCGCCCGCACCCCCTTGCCCAGGGCCACCGGCCGGATCGGGGGCGCCGCGGCCTCGGACAGCGCCGCGCGCGCCTCGGCCGACACGTAGGGGCAGCTGTCGAGCTCGGCCTTGCCGGACGCCAGGTTCATGGCGAAGGCGAGGCAGGTCGGGACCCCGCACTCCTTGCAGTTGGTCTTGGGCAGGAGCTTGAATATCTGAATGCCTGTCAATGCCATCTCGATCTCCTTTGTGCGTGTTCGAGTCCGGTGAGAGGCGGCGCACCCGCCGGGCGCCGCCCGCTGTCCCCCGCGGAGGTCATCCGGCGATGAGCGGCTCCATGGACAGCGCCGGGTGTTTTTTCTCCTTCAGGAAGGCCAGGATCTCCTCCTCGGTGGTCCCGACGGTCTCGTCCGCGATGCGGTCGATGAGATCGGGGCAGCCCACCTCCTTGCCGCGCTTGAGCAGCCGCTCCTTGAGCTCCTCCTTCAGGATCTTGGGCATCCACACCAGACGTTTGATCCCGCCGTCGCCGACCAGGAACTTGCCCTGGGTGACGTTGTACTTGGAGTGCCCCACGAACCCCGGCGAGCTCGCGCCCCCGCCCATGACGCCGGCCAGCGTCGTGAACTTCATCCCGCAGGGGGTGTCGCCGCTGTAGTCGCGGTTGACGGTCATGACGCCGTTGCAGGAGGGCAGCATGGCCGCGATGCACTCGCAGCACCCGCAGGTGGTCATCGGGGCGTGCACCATGGAGTAGAAGTTGTAGTGCGTGACCGCGCCGCGCGAGGCCTTCTGCACGAACTCGTTGACGCCCTTCCACTGGCCGAGCTTGGGGTCGAGGCACTCGCCCTTCTCGATCGGCTGGTTGGGGCCGGTCGGGTTGATCTCGAAGGAGGCCTTGCAGTCCATCCAGTTGTAAGCGCCGCACAGCCCCGTGCGCTCCGGGCTGACCGTGCAGACGTGGCTCGGGGCGAAGGACTGGCACAGGGTGCAGGAGTAGTAGGTCTCCACGTCCTCGTCGCGCATCTTCTCGACCCGCTCGTCGCGCGTCTTGTACTCGGCGCGCGCGCGCTCGGTGAGCTTGTCCACGTCCTCCTTCTTCGTGAAGAGGGTGACCTGGACCTTGTCGACGATCTTCTGGAAGTCCTGGTGGAACTTGGCGTGCAGGACGACGCCGATGTGCTTGAGCGAGAAGGCCTTCTCCTTGGCCGCCTTGCTGACCCGGATCCAGGAGATGTCGCGCTGGCCGATGTGCATGATGCCCTGGATGTAGTTGATCAGGTGGTGGATCTGGCGCTCGATGATCGGTTCGAAGTCCGTCTGGAACTCGCGGCCGGCGACCTGGACGTAGATGCCGAGCGGCGCGGCCCCGCCTTCCTTGATCTCGTTCAGGTCCGGCCCGACGATGACGACCTTGCCGTCCTCGATCTCGTTCATCTCGGCCATCTTGACCAGCTCGGTGCACTGGGTCTTGCCGCCGCCCATCTGGCAGTACAGGTCGGCGCCGCGCACGCGCTCGCCCTCGTAGGCCGGGCCGAAGGACATGGGGATGTCGATCGAGGCCACCTGGACCTTGAGGCCGCGCACCTCGACCGACTTCTGGACCATGTCGGCGTGGGCCACGTTGGCGACCACGTGCTCGTAGGTGCAGATGCCGGTCGGCAGCACCTCGGGGATGTCGGTGTCGGCGATCGTGGGGAAGCCCCAGTTGACGCAGCCGGCCGCCGCGGCGGCCCAGTCGGTCCCGACCTCGCCCAGCGCGTTGACGAACGCGAAGATGCGGTTCTTGTTGTAGAGCAGCATGCGCTTGTAGTCGCCGGGCTGGACACCGCCGAAGGCCATGGCGGCCCGGTTGGCGAAGCCGAGGGCGAAGATGGCCGAGGAGATGTAGGGCCCGAACGGCACGATGCGGGTGTTCCAGCCGATCTGCACCTTGGCCTCGAGCAGCTGCTGGGCGACCGAGGTGTTGTTCTGCTGCGCGGCCAGGAAGATGTAGAGGCTGCGCTTCTGGTACTCCTCGACGATCATCTTGGCCGTCGCGGCATCCGGGGCCGCGCCGACGATGGCCGCGAAGCCCGGGGCGGAGCCGTCCACGAACTCGACCCCGCGCTTGCGGAAGACGGTGTCGTCCGCCGCGCCGAGCCAGATCTTGCCCGCGTCCTCGTCGATTTCCTCGGAGTGGAGGTAGAAGTCCGGCTCGTTCAGGTAGCGCAGCGCCTCGCGCAGCTCGAAGCTGAAGAGCGCCGCCATGCCGGCATCGAGCAGCGGCCCCAGGTAGGGCAGGTGGTTCATGCCCTTGATGTGCGGGGGCAGCAGCTTGCGCACCACCTCCAGGACCTTCTGCATGTCCTCGAGCCGCTCGACCTTGATGCCGAGCAGCGAGTAGATCACGGGCAGGTAGTAGGCCGTGTTCGGGAAGCCCACCTTCGTGTCGGCGCTGAACGTGTCGAGCGCCTTCTTGTACTCGCCTTCCACCTGGGAGACGATGTTGTACGCACCTTGAACTGCTGCGAACGCCACCAACTTAGACATGCCGATTCCTCCTTCGTTGAGGATTTCTATGTAAACGGTTGAAATGCGCCTGAGGGGATGCCATCGGGCCCGCCGGCCGGGTCTACCGGTTGCGGCGGTGGACCCAGACCAGGACGTCCGCCATGCGGCCGGTGATCGATGTCTCGAGCACGGCGGACTCCGGCGCGGCGGCGGCCCGCTGCGCGGCCAGTTCCTCGCGCTCCTTGGCGCGCTGCTGCCGGACCTTGTCCAGTTCGGCCTCGAGCTTCGCCTTTTCGTCGGCCACCCGCTGGGCCTCGGCCTCCGCCTTGGCCCTCGCCTCCGCCTCGGCCTTGGCCTTGGCGTCGGCTTCGGCCTTCTTGCGGGCGTCCTCTTCCGCCTTGGCCTGCGCCGCGGCGTCCAGCTTCACGCGGGCTTCGGCCGCGGCCTTCGCCTGGGCCTCCGCTTCGGCCTTCGCCCGGGCGTCGGTCTCGACCCTGGCCTTCGCGGCGGCCTCGTCGACCTTGGGGGCGGCCGCGGCCGGGGCGGCGGCCGGCGCCGCCGGGGCGGCCTTCGCTTCAGGCTTCGGGGCGGCCGCGGCCTTGGGCGGCGGGGCGGGGGCGGCCTTCTTCTCCTCGGCGATGGTCAGGTTCGGTGCGGGCGACTTGGCGAGCAGGTCGACCTTGACCGCGGGCAGGCGCTTGGCGATGGGCGCGACCGCCTTGGCGTCGCCGCCCGCGACCATCAGCCCGATGTAGCTCTTGACCAGGCGGATGGCCTCGGGGTGGCGCATGATCAGGACGTCGGCGCCGCTCATGAGGTAGGCCACGGCGCCGACCGCCTCCATGAGGATGCCGCGACGCTCGGGGTCGCCCAGGGTGGGGGCTTCATCGGCGCCCTGCTTGGCTTCCTTGCACTTCCAGACCTCGTTGCCGAGGTTGTTGATGATGGGGAACTGCAGCTTGTCGTCGCCCTGGGCCAGCGCGGCCATGCGGATGCGCTCCATGACCGAATAGGTGTACTCCATGCCGTAGCCGATGCCGCCGGTGGTCGGGTCGATCAGCATGCGGTCGGTCGGCACCCCCAGGTTCTCGAGCAGGATGTTGATCTGCTTGGCCAGGTTCACGTCGATGGGCGAGGAGGAGATGATCGAGTGGCCGAAACCCATGGCGGCCGCGCCGATCGCCTTGTGGTTCTTGTCCTCGACCGGTCCGAGCACCAGGTTCTCGCCCTGGCACTCCTCGGCGATCTTCTTGAGCACGACCTCGTCCTTTTCGGTGTTGGCCGAGCCCCAGACCACCAGCGGGACGTCCACGGCCGCGCGCACCTTTTTCACGGACTTGACCGCGTCCGCGGCCGAGGCGTTCTTGCCGTTGGGATCGGTGCTCTTGAGCTGCAGGACGATGATCTCGGCCCCGTGCTCGGCGACGCATTTCTTGGCCCAGGCGGCCGGGTCGGACAGCACGTCCTTGAAGGGCGCCACGGCCGCATCCGGCCAGTCCTCCGGCGCCATGTCCCAAACCTCCATGGCGATCCGGGGCGGGTGGGGCATGGCCCCTTCGAACTGGTAGAAGGGGTAGCAGCTCTCGCCGCCGACGGTGACGGTTTTCTTGCCTTTGCCCAACGCGATTTCACGGATTTTGCCGGTGTAGGATTCCTTATGGAATGCGAAGCCCAATGGTCCCTCCTTGTGTCGTTGAGCGGTTTATGAATGAGGCGTGGGGGCGGCGACCGGCCGGCGGACGGGAGAACCCCGCGCCTGCCTTCCGGCTGTCGGCTCCGGCGTTTACGCTATGCGAGAATATTCGAGTCCGCCGGCGGGCGGACGACGTCATGGCCATCGCGGTGTACGCACGTATAAAGCGGGGGGAGGCCGCTGGGGGAACTCCTGGTTCCCGGCCTGGGCATCCTAAACCCCGGGGTAGGTTGAAACTGGGAGATTTTGAGTTGATTTCTTTATAGGGCGGGGTGTTTTTTGTCAAGAGAGGACGAGAACAATTCGGAATTCATTTCGTCCGACGCGCCTCGAGACGTTGCTTGAGGCGCGGGAACTGGTCGAGGTCGGTGTGGGGCAGGAAGAGGGCCGCGATGTAGTTGTCCATGTAGGACGCGGTTTCCGAGAGCTCGAAGTTGGTCATCTTGCGCACGACCTCGGCCACGTCCTGCCGGATGCGGTTGGTGAGGCAGCTCATCTGCGCGCCGAGCAGCGACCCGTTGCCCAGGTAGGTCACCCGGTCGGGGTCGATTTCCGGCAGAAGACCGATGGTGATGGCCTTTTCCAGGTCGACGAAGCTGCCGAACCCCCCCGCCAGCACGATGCGCCGGACGTCCCGGATCGTGAGCCCCACCTCGGTCAGCAGCGTCATGCACCCGCTGTAGATCGCGCCCTTGGCGCGGATCAGGTTCTCGAAGTCGATCTCGGAAATCGTGATGTCCCGGTCGATCTGGGTCTCCTCCCGCCACGCCAGGACGAACTCCCGCCCCCCCTCGACCTCGCGCAGGCGCGGGGTGCGCAGCCCGGGGTCGAACTTGCCGAGGTTGTTGATGATGCCCATCTCGAACATGACCGCCGCCAGGTTGATCAGGCCCGAGCCGCAGATCCCCTTCGGCCGGACGCGGCCGACGGTCACGATCATGGGCTCGAGCGTCGCGGGGTCGAGCGAGAAGTCCTCGATCGCGCCCTCGGCCGCGCGCATGCCGAAGGTCAGCCCGCCGCCTTCGAAGGCCGGGCCGGCCGAGCAGGCCGCGCAGGCGAGCCAGTCGCGGTTGCCGATCACGATCTCGGCGTTGGTCCCGACGTCCATGAAGAGCGTCAGCTCCTCGGCCCGGTAGATCCCCGAGCCCATCACCCCGGCCACGATGTCCCCGCCCACGTAGCTCGAGACGCAGGGGTAGACCAGCGCGGTGACGTGCTCGCCCAGTTCCATCCCGAGGTCGCGGGCCTTCATCGGGGGGTAGAGGGCCGCCGCCGGGACGTAGGGCGCGCGCCGGATCGGACGCGGGTCGACCCGGAGCAGCAGCTGGGTCATGGTCGTGTTGCCGGCCAGGGTGATGGCGGAGATGTCCTCGGGGTCGACCCCGGAGCGGCGCACGATCCTGCCCAGGATGCGGTTGATCGTGCCGACCACCACTTCCTGCATGCGGTCGAGGCCGCCGGGCTTCTCGGCGTAGACGATGCGCGCGATGACGTCCTCGCCGTAGCTGATCTGCCCGTTGAACTCGGCGTGCTCGGCCTTCACCTCGCCCGTGACCAGGTCGATCACCTGGCCGTAGATGGTGGTCGTCCCGATGTCCATGGCGATCGCGAAGCTGCGGCCGCTGGTGTCGCCGGGCTGCAGGTTGATCAGGCGGGTGCGCCCGTCCGGCCGCACGGGCCGCACGAGAGTGGCCGTCACCCGGAACCCCTGCTGCCGCAGCACGTCCGGGATCTTGCGGATGAGCGCGAGGTCGACCCCCAGGCGGTGCTCGTCGAAATGGCGCTGGAGGTGGGCGATGATGCGGCTCACGTCCGGGAGGTTGTCTCCCGCCGCGGGCGGGGTGAGTTCGAGGTAGCGCTTTTCGACCGGCGGCAGGAAGAGCCCCTCCTGCTTCAGGTCGGACAGGTTGAAGCGCCGGATCCGGGCGGCGCGCCGCGGCGAGGCGGGCCGGTTCAGGACGCCGGCATCCACGGTCGACTCGACCGGGATGCGCACGGTCACGTCGCCCTCGAGGATCGAACGGCAGGCTTGCCGGTAGCCTTTCGCGACGTCCGCGGGGCTCAGCCGCTCGGAAACCCCGCCCTGCACCTCCCCGGACTCGACCCGGACGCGGCACTTGCCGCAGACGCCCTCGCCGCCGCAGGAGGCGTTGATGTGCACCCCGGCCTCGAGCGCCGCCTCGATGACGGAGGTGCCCGCGGGCACGGCGATCGTGGCCCCGTGTGGGAGGAAGGTGACGTTAACCGTCGGCGGCTGGGTCGTCTTTCATTCGGGTGGATCCTGTCGAGTAAAGGGTTCAGGGGGCCGAGGGGTCAAGGGTGCGCTGCAGGGCGGCATCCGGCCGTTTCTTCCCGGTCCCCTCACCCGATTTGATCGTCGACCGAAGATGACCGCGTTCAAAGCCCGCGCTCAAGGCGTGCGAATCGCGCGAAGCGAGGCGTACTCACCGGTACGCCGCAGCTTCTGCGCGATGAAGCGCAACGCAGAGCCCGGGCTTTCAACGCGGTCATCGCTTCGGTTCGCTGAAGTTGCAGCGCAGCGTGACCATATCGCCCTCGAAGGTCGTCGACACCTTGTAGGGCAGCCCGGCGAAGAGGCGGATCATGCCCTGGTTCTGCCCGGAGGTGTAGGCGTAGAAGCCTCCGATGCCGTGCTCGCGCGCCGCCGCCTCGAGCTTGCGCAGCAGGACCTGCCCCAGCCCCTTGCGCTGGAAGGGGCGGCTGATCGAGAAGGCGATCTCGGCGAAGTTGGAGTCGCGGTCGAGCAGGTACTCCCCCACCGCGACCACCCGGCCGAAGCCGAACTCGCCCACCACGGCGATCAGGGTCAGGTCGTTGATGTAGTCGACCTGGGACACGTCCTCCATCTCGTCCTTCTCGAAGCTGACCTTGTTGTGAAAGAAGCGCGCGATGACATCGTCCTTTTCCAGGCTGTAGAAATGCTCCTGGATGCGGCGCTCGTCCACCGGCTTGGCCGGCCGGATCGCCACGGGCTCGCCGCCGATCTCGACGACCTCCTCCAGGTGCACGGGGTAGACCCCGTGCAGGGACTCGTGCAGGCTGCGCTCGGGGCCGAGCAGCCCCATCTTCTTGGCCTCGAAGAAGAGCTCGTCGCGGAACTCGGGGTGGGCGATGCTGATCAGCCCGAGCGCCCGCTCCTGCAGGCTCTTGCCGAAGAGGTTGACCGCGCCGAACTCGGTCACGACGTGCTGGACGTCGCTGCGCGGCACGACCACGGCCGTGTCGGTGAGGAAGGGCACGATGCGGCTCTTGCGCCCCTGCGCGCCGGTCGAGGGCAGCATCAGGATCGACTTGCCGCCCGGCGACATGCTGGCCCCGCGGATGAAGTCGAGCACCCCGGTGACGCCCGAGAACTGGTTGAACGGCAGCGCGTCGGCCGCGACCTGCCCGGTCAGGTCGACCGTCATGGCGACGCTCATGGCCACCATGCGGTTGTGGCGCGCGATGATGGACGGGTCGTTGACGTAGTCGGACGGGTGGAACTCGATCGCCGGGTTGTCGTTCAGCAGGTCGTAGAAGGCCTCGTTGCCGATCGCGCTCGCGGCCACGATCTTGCCGTCGTGATACCCCTTCTTGCGGTTGGTGATGACGCCGCGCGCGAAGAGCCGCAACGTGTCCGCGGCGAGGTACTGGGTGTGGACCCCGAGGTCGTTCTTGTCCGCGAGCGCCAGCAGCACGGCCTCCGACGTGGCGCCCAGGCCGATGGCGATCGTCGAGCCGTCATCGACCAGGCGGGTGGCGATCATGCGCGCGATGCCCTTGGCGGCCTCGAACTCGGGCGCCTCGCCGACCGATATCAGCGGTTCGTCGTGCTCGACGAAGACGTCCACGTCGTTCACGTGGATGAAGCTGCGGCCGAGCACCCGCGGCATGCGCGGATTGACCTGGGCGACGACCAGGTCGGCCGACTCGGCCGCGGCGAGCGTGATGTCGACCGAGACCCCGAGGCTCATCCAGCCGAAGTCGTCGGGCGGCGAGACCTGGATCAAGGCCACGTGGACCGGCAGCAGCCGGCTCTTGAAGAGCCGCGGCACGGCCGAGAGGTTGATCGGGGTGATGAAGCGCTGGTTGCGGGCGATGCCCTGGGTCCGGGCCGACCCGGAGTAAAAGGAGCGGATGTTCAGCGCCTGGTCGCCGGTACGATCCGAAATGAGGGCGAGCGGGGTCGACTCGAGATTGAACAGCCGCGTCACCTCGATGTCCTTGATGTTGCCGGAGGCCTGCGCGAGCGCGCGCACCAGGTGCTGGGGCTCGCCGCAGGAGGACCCGATGAACACCCGCTGGCCGGGCCGGATCAGGGCGATGGCCTCCGCCGCGCTGCGCCGGTTGGCGATGTACTTGTCGGCCCAATAGATGGGGATGGCCATGGGTGCCTCCAGATTCGTCGAGACCCTGCTTGAGTCAATCATCGGCGGCAGCCGACGGCATCGGAAAACCTGCCGATTTTCTAATATAGCGGGGAGCAGACGGCGGATCAAGATGTACTAGGGGGTTTGGGTTTCACCCAAAATCGTCTCCAGACGCTTGATAATTTTATTTTTTAGCTTGCGTTTGTGGGGGAGTGGAATGTATTACTCGCCAGTCAATGCTGGCTCCATGGTGGGGCTGCCTGAGCGACTAAACCACCACCTCCCCATTCCGATCGCTATGGTCCAATACCTAATGATGATAGGCTGTCTCGATAGAATTTGAGTAACGTTTCTACTGTAAGAGGTCCTGATGGCCGATTTTTCACCAGGCTACTATAAAACGATCAAAGTCATCGACACATTTTCCGAGCGGACCGGCAATCTCTTCGCCTGGCTATGCGTCCCGCTCGCCATCGTCGTCTTCTACGAGGTTGTGTCGCGTTATTTCTTCGACACCCCGACGATCTGGGCCTACGACCTGTCCTACATGCTCTACGGCGCGCTGTTCATGCTCGGCGCAGCCTTTGCGCTCCGCCGCGGCGCCCACATCCGCACCGACATGCTGTGGGAGAAATTCTCCGACACCACCAAGGGCAAGATCGATTTCTACGCCTACATTTTTTTCTTTTTCCCGGGCATGATCCTGTTGTTCACGACCAGTATCGACGATGCCTGGCAAGCCCTTACGCTTGGCGAAGTCTCAGAGCAAACGCCCTGGCGGCCGTATCTGTGGCCGATCAAATCCGTGGTGCCGCTGACCGCGCTGCTGCTGCTGATCCAGGGCGTGTCGGAAATCCTGAAAAGCTGGTACATGATGCGCACCGGCAGGGAATTCGAGCAAAAGATCGGGGGCGAGGTATGACCGGCCTCGAGAGTTTAGGCCTGATCATGCTGACGGTGATGATCGGAGTGATCTTCATCGGCTTCCCGATTTCGTTCACCCTGCTGATCCTGGCCCTGGCCTTCGGCTACGCGGGCCTTGGCCGGATGGTCTTCGACCTTGCCTATCTGCAGACCATCGGCCTGATGAAGATGGAGGAGCTGGCGGCGGTGCCTCTCTTCATATTCATGGGCTATCTCACCGAGCAGGCGGGCCTGATGGAGAGGCTGTTCCGTGCGTTTCGCGCCCTGCTCGCGCCGGTGCGCGGCGCGCTTTTCCTCGGGGTGATCCTGACGGCGGCGGTGTTCGCCATGGCGACCGGAATTGTCGGCGCGGCGGTCACGGTGCTCGGCATTATGGCCGCTCCGATCATGATCAAGGCCGGTTACGACCCGCGCATGGCTGCGGGTTCGATCGCCGCCGGCGGCACGCTCGGGATCCTGATTCCGCCCTCGGTGATGCTGATCGTGATGGGCCCGGTGCTGGGCGTGTCGGTTGCGGACCTGTATGCCGCGGCGTTCGGCCCGGGATTCCTGCTCGCCGGCATGTATATCGTATACACCATGGGGCGCAGCTTCCTCAATCCCAAGCTCGGTCCGCCGGTGCCGCCGGACGAGCGGCCCACCTCCTGGGCCGTCGTGATCAAGGAGATGCTCCTCGGCATGGTCCCGCTCGGCATGCTGATCACCTGCACGCTGGGCTCGATCCTGCTGGGAATGGCCACACCGACCGAAGCCGCCTCCGTCGGTTGTTTCGGCGCGTTCGTACTCGCACTTGCCTATCGCAAATTCACCTTCAGCGGCCTCAGAAATGCCTGCATCAGCACCATGAACACTACGAGCATGGTCCTGTTCCTGGCGATGACCTCGAATATTTTCGGCGCGGTTTTTGCCCGATTGGGAACGGCCGAATGGATCACGCGATCGCTGCTGGAGCTGCCGTTGCCGCCGATCTTGATGCTGCTGCTGGTTCTGGTGCTGATTTTCCTGCTCGGCTGGCCGTTCGAGTGGCCCGCCATCATCCTGGTGTTCCTGCCGATCTTCGCCCCGGTGGTGCAGGCGCTCAATTTCAACCTGGTCTGGTTCGGCGCGCTGGTGGCGGTCACGATGCAGACGGCGTTTCTGTCGCCGCCGGTGGCGATGTCGGCCTACTACCTGAAGCAGGTGGTGCCGCAATGGAGCCTTGGCACCATTTACAAGGGGATGTTCGACTTCATGTGGATCCAGTGCGTCTGCATCATGCTGGTCTTGTACGTCCCCGGCATCGCGCTGTGGCTGCCGACCACGTTGACCGCGCAGGCTACGATCGAACGCATGGCGCCCTCCAGCGCAGAGGACGCCGCCACCGAAAATGCGCAGGGAAAAGACGCGCTCGAAGAGGAGTACGGGAGCGAAACGCCGAAGGAGGAAGGAGCGGCGACGGAAGATACAGACGACCAATAGGTAGAGGGGTATGTCTCTTTACGCAAAGGGGTTCATCCGGTTTTTTAATCGAAAGGAGGAAACAATGCGATCATCATTTTTGAAAGCTCTTGCACTGGTAACGGCGGCATCCCTGTGCCTTGGGGTGAGCGGACTGGCGCTGGCGCAGCAGCCGGCGGCCCCGGAGCCGCGCGTGCTCAAAATGCAGTCGGCCTGGCCGGCGGCCGGAACGCTGCAGGACAACTTCAAGTTCTTCGCCGAGCGCGTGGACAAGCTTACCGGCGGCGCCCTGAAGATCGAGACCATGGCGGCCGGACAGGTGGTGCCGCCCTTCGAAGTGCTCGACGCCATCAGCAAGAAGGTTCTGGACGGCGGCCAGGGGGTGGCCTACTACTGGCAGGGCAAGAACTCGGCCGCGACGCTGTTCTCGTCGACGCCGGCAGGGCCCTTCGGCATGGACCATATGGACTTCCTCGGCTGGATGTACGAAGGCGGCGGGATGGAGATGTACTGGGATTTCTACCAGAACACGATCAAGATGAACGTGGTCGCCTTCCCGGTCATGCCGCCCAGCCCGCAAGCCTTCGGCTGGTTTAAGCGGCCGATCAAGGACCTGAAGGACTTCAAGGGCATGAAATGCCGCCAGACGGGCATCGTCGCCGAGATCTTCCAGCGCATGGGCATGAGCACGGTCAACATGCCCGGCGGCGAGATCGCGGCCGCGGCACAGCGCGGCGTGATCGACTGCGCCGAGTGGGTGTCCCCCATCGAGGATCTCAAGCTGGGCCTGCCGCAGATATACAAGTACTACTACACGCCGGGCATGCACGAGACGAGCGTCGTCGCCGAGTTTATCATCAACGCCGACGTCTGGAAGAGCCTGCCGGCGCAACAGCAGGAAGCGATTCGCTCCGCCGCGACCGAAACCTACGTGCGCTGGTGGGTAAAGTGGCAGAAGCAGAACGCCGATGCGCTTGAGGAGATGCGCACCAAATTCGGCACGCAGATCCTGCGCACGCCGCCCGAGATCCTGACCGCGTTCCTGAAGGCGTGGGACGAACTCGCCGCGGAAGAGTCGGCCAAGAACCCCGTGTTCAAGAAGGTCTACGATTCGCAGCGTGAATGGGCGTCGAGGGTGGTCCCGGCCAAGCGCTACATTGCCCCCCCCTACTCTTTCGCCGCCAATCACTACTGGCCGCAGGAAGAGGCGAAAAAGGCCAAGCCGGCTGCGCCGGCTAAGCCGTAACGCTTCCGCGCAACATCCGCAATACCGGACCGGGCAGCAATGCCCGGTCTTTCTTTTTCGGGCTACCCTGTTGCAGATACAGGGCACACCCTCTTGTTCAGTCCAGCTTCAGTTACTTTGAATAGCGCCGCTTTTTAAAAGAGTCGGGACGCAGGCGAGATCTTGGGGGACCGGATCAGCCGATATGGCTTTCATCCAGCCCCACGGCAAGCTGTTTATCGGGCGGCGCCTCCTCCACCCGCCGCAGACTGCGTTCGATCGCCCGCGTGCGCACCTCCGCCTGGTCGATCGTGCTGGCCGCCTCCTGCAGCTTTTTCTTGGTCTTGGACAGCGTTTCCCCGAACCGGCCGAACTCCGTCTTGACCACGCTCAACAGCTCCCACACCTCGCTCGACCGCCGTTCGATGGCCAGCGTCCGGAAACCCATCTGCAGCCTGTTCAGCAGCGCCGCGAGCGTGGTGGGCCCGGTCACGACGACGCGGTACTCGCGCTGCAGGTGGTCGCACAGCCCGGGGATGCGCAGCACCTCGGCGTAGAGCCCTTCCACCGGCAGGAACAGGATGGCGAAGTCGGTGGTGTGCGGCGGTTCGACGTACTTGTCGCGGATGGCCCTGGCCTCGGCCTTGACGCGGATCTCGAGGTTGCGCAGCGAGCGGTCGGCCTGCTCCTTGTCGGCCGCTTCCTGCGCGTCGAGCAGGCGCTGGTAGTCCTCCTGCGGGAACTTGGCGTCGATCGGCAGCCAGACGACCTCCCCCCGGGACGCGTCCGCCCCGGGCAGGCGGATGGCGAACTCCACCCGCTCCGTTCCGCCCGGCCGGGTGGCCACGTTGGCGGCGTACTGCTCCGGGGTCAGGATCTGGTCCAGGATCTGGGCGAGCCGGATCTCGCCCCAGATGCCGCGGGTCTTGACGTTGGTCAGCACCTTCTTGAGGTCGCCCACGCCGGAGGCCAGCGTGCGCATCTCCCCCAGCCCGGCGTAGACCTGCTCGAGGCGCTCGCTCACCTGTTTGAAGGAGTCTCCCAGGCGCTTTTCCAGGGTCGACTGGAGGGTGTCGTCCACCACCCGGCGCATCCGCTCCAGCTGCACGCCGGTGTCGGCCTGCATGCCCCGCAGCCGCTCCTCCACGGTCCCCCGCAGGCTCTCGAGCTTGGTCTCGTTCAGGCCGGTCAGGTTCGCGAGCTGGCGCGCGAAGCTGTCGAGCTGGTCCTTCTGGGACCGGGCGGCCTCGCCCAGGCGGCCGAGCAGCGCCTCGGTCTGCCGGGCCGCGCTCGCGTGGGACTCTTCGCGCGCCTGCCGGGCGGCCAGGGAGGCCTCCTGGCGGCTGCGGGCCGACTCCGCGCGCAGCGTGCCGTCGAAGCGGTCGAGCCGCTCCGCGAGCTCGGCCAGCGATTGCCGCACGGCCTGGAGCTGCCGCGAGGGCTCCCGCCGCACGAGCAGCGCCAGCAGGACGACCGCGGCCAGCCCCAGCAGCAGCACGGCGCACAGCATGGACGGTTCAGGGTGTTCCAGAATGAGGTCGATCATGGGTCCCTCCTGCCCGGGTCAGGCCGCGTCCGGGTGGCGCTTGCGGTAGCCGCGGTAGAGGCCTCGAAACTGGTCGTAGCTGAGCCCGAGCAGGGCGGCGGCCTTGCGCTGGTTGTGCCGCGCCCGGGCGAGCGCGGCATGGGTCATGCGGTCCTTGAGCTCGCGGACCGCCTCTTTCATGGGCACTCCCAGGGGGTCGCGCCCGGGGTCGGGCGGGCCGGCCGCGGCCGGCCGGGGCGTTGCACCCGGGGTCTGCGCCGCCCGCCGGGGAAACGGGTCGAAGACGATTGCGGTGATCTCGGCGCCGTCGGAGCGGCAGACCGCGCGCTCGACCACGTTCTTGAGCTCGCGCACATTGCCGGGCCACGGATAGCCGTCGAGGGCGGCGACCGCCTCCGGGCCGAAGTCCGGGACGTCGGAGCGGCCGATCTCGCGCGCCATCTCGGCCGCGAAATGCCGCGCCAGGAGCAGGACGTCGCCGCGGCGTTCCCGCAGCGGCGGCAGCGCCAGCACCTCGAAGGACAGGCGGTCCAGCAGGTCGGGCCGGAACCGGCCGGCGGCGCACAGGCCCGGCAGGTCGGCGTTGGTTGCAGCCACGATGCGGACATCCACGCCCACCGCCTCCACGCTCCCGACGCGCTCGAAGGCGTGGTACTCGACGGCGCGCAGGATTTTCTCCTGCGCCTCGAGCGGCACATTGCCGATTTCGTCCAGGAAAATCGTGCCGCCGTCGGCCGCCTCGAAGCGGCCGACCCGTCGCTGTAGAGCACCGGTGAAGGCCCCGCGCTCGTAGCCGAAGAGTTCCGACTCGATCAGCGCAGCGGAGAGCGCCGCGCAGTTCAAGGCCACGAACGGTTTCTGCCAGCGGCCCGAAAGGTAGTGGAGGCGCGCGGCGGCCAACTCCTTCCCGGTCCCGCGCTCCCCGATCAGCAGGACCGGGCGCGGCACCGGGGCGATGCGCGACAGCCGCTCCTGGAACTCGAGAAACACGTCGGACTGCCCGATGGCCTCAAACGAGATGGCTGGATTTTTCATGATTTTGGCCTAAAATAGCCATAATTTGGTTTAATAAATTTATATTTGGCTTAATTTACCACTTAACTCGCAAGCCGTCAAAATATATTTTTCTTTATTTTCAATCAATTGAGGTCGTGCGGGCGCATGGCACGCAACCTGCCTTAGGAGAGGCACAGAACGCACACTTCCGAGGAGGACCTCATGGGCATTTTCACACGCTTCCGCGACATCGTGAGCTCCAACATCAACTCCATGCTGGACCGCGCCGAAGACCCCGAAAAGCTCATCCGGCTGATGATCCGCGAGATGGAGGACACCCTGGTCGAGCTGAAGGCCGCCTGCGCCGGCGTCATGGCGGAAACGAAAACCGTGCAGCGCCGCATGGACGAGGCCGGGGACCGGTCGCGCTTCTGGGCGGACAAGGCGAAGCTGGCCATCGACAAGGGGCGGGACGAGCTGGCGCGCGAGGCCCTGGTCGAGAAACGGCGCCACCACGAACGGTTCGCGGCGCTGGAGGCGGAGTTGAAGCAGCAGAGCGGGCTGGTCGCGCAATACCACGAGGACATCCGGCAGCTGGAAGACAAGCTCAAGACCGCGCGCGACAAGCAGCGACTGCTCGTGCAGCGCCACATCCACGCCGACCGCAAGCGGCGCGCGCAGGAAGAGATCCGTCGGATCGAGACCTCGGATGCGCTCTTCCGGTACGAGGAGCTCGAGCACCGCATCGACCGCATGGAGGCGGACGCCGAGCTGGTGAATTACGGGCGCCGCAGCGCCCTGGAGGAAGAGCTGAACCGTCTCGGGAGCGACGAGGACATCGAGCGCGAGCTCCAGGCGCTCAAATCCGCGCGGCGCCCGGGCGAGGCCCGATAGACGGCGGCCGGTTTTGAAACGACCGGGGCATGGAGGCGGCCCGCAGAATGGCGTTGATTGCCGTATCGACCTGTCCTATGCTCGGACGCAAGGCGGCAACGAGCGGGGAGAGCTGACGTGAGCATCGCAATCGAAGGTGTGCTGATTCTGATTCTGGCCGGTATAGCGGCGCTGGTGATCGCGCTGGCCGTGAAGGCCGTCAGGGGGCTGCGCCAGACCGGCAGCCGCGAGGACGACGCCCGCCTGATTCAGGAGGTTTACCAGGGGCTGGACCGCCTGGAGAGGCGGATCGAAACGCTCGAAACCATTCTGTCGGATCGGCGGCAGGGGGAGCGCAAGACATGAGGACCTACGACTACAGGGGGATCCATCGATCCCGGCACGGTGTTGTCTTTGGGGTCTGCCGGGGCCTGGCGAACCACTTCGACTTCTCGCTCTTCTGGGTGCGGGTGATCGCGGCCGGCCTGATCCTGTTCACGGGGGTGTGGCCCGGGGTCGTGCTCTACATCCTGGCGGCCCTGCTCATGAAGCCCGAGCCGGTGCTGCCGGCGGCATCTGCCGGGGAGCGCGAGTTCTGCGACCGCTACGCCGACGCCCGGCACGACGCGGCGCAGCGCCTGAGGCGTCGCTACGACCATCTGGATGACCGCATCCGGCGAATGGAGGACGTGGTCACCTCGCGCGAGTTCGACTGGGACAGACGTCTCGGCTAAACGTGCTCCAGGACTTCCAGCGGCAGCGTGTAGCTTTCCACGGCGGAATAGTTGTGGACGCTGGACAGGCTGTCGGACAGCACGCTCTGGACCCGGTCGAGGACCGTGCAGCGGTCCATGCAGTCCGGAAACCTTCCGTAGGTGCCGCAGTCGCGACAGGGGCTCTTCACGAGGTAGCCGATGTCGTAGTCGAATTTCTGGGTCAACGCCTTTCCGTGTCTCATGATCTCACCTCTCCGATCCTGAGCGATCTTCCATCCTGACATTGCCTATCGGCCGTTCACCTTTGGACCTTTAGCCCTTATCCCTCTACAAAACTATACAACTATCATGCCAGTCGCTAAAAATATGGCTTTAGTATTAAATTCAGTATGTTGAAATCAATCGGGGTTGAACGACAAGGGCTACTCCGCCGCGCGAACGTCAAAAAAATGGCAACTCGGCGGAGCCGGTCGGCGCCCGGCGGCAAAGGACGCCGCGCCGGGATGCGCGGTCAGGCGGGTTTGGCTGCCGTGGACGGGGCGGCCTTGCGCGCGCGGTTGCGGCGCCGCAGCGACATGCCGATCGTCAGCATGGTGAGGTGGGCGGCGATGAAATAGCAGAGGTTGCCGTCCGGGGAGTGCATCCCCACGACGGCGGCGATCACGGCGCACCAGAACAGGAGCTTTGCCAGCATCGGTCACCTCTCTGCACGATTATCGGCCGAACCGTCGCCCGACTTGAGCGGCGTGTCGGAAACGGCTCAAGTTCCGCGGCCGTTCGGCCGATGACCACTTCCGTAAGGACACGTTCGCGGGACGGTGCGGGGTGCGGCCGTTCACACGCCGGGGAAAATTCGATGCAGAAAACCGAGGGGTTCATGAAAAAGCAGATCGTCGCCTACCTGAAGGATCTCAAGGCCAAGAAAGTCCACGCCAAGGACGAGGCCGCCATCAAGCAGGCGGTCGTCCTGAGACTGCTGTCCCACCTGGGCTGGGACATCTTCGACGTGGAGGAAGTCTGCCCGGATTTCGCGGCCGGCGCGGGGAGCGTCAGCTACGCCTTGCGCATCGATGCCGGCAGCAAGGTCTTTCTCGAGGTCAAGCGCCAGGCCGAGGGCTACGACGGCATCCACCGGGATCTCGCCGCACTGGCCGCGGCCGAGGCCGTGGAGCTGGCGGCGCACACGGACGGCTCGCGCTGGTGGTTCTACCTGCCCGCGGCCAAGGGCGGGCTGAGCCAGAAGCGCTGCCAGCTCCTGGATGCGCTCGCCCAGAAGCCGGAGGACGTGGCTGCCGGCCTGATCGCGCTCTTGAGCCGGGAGCGGGTGGCGAACGGCGACTACCTGGAGTCCGCCCGCGCCGTCCACCAGCAGCAGCGGCGCCGGATGGCGGCCGAGGTCCTGCCCGATGCCTGGAACAAGGTGCTGGCCGGCCCCAACAAGATCCTGGTGGAAATCCTGAGCGACGCCACCGAGAAACTATGCGGCTGCAAGGCCGAGCCGGGCGTGGTGGAGGCCTTCCTGCGCGCCAACCACGGCCGATGGGCCCTCCCGTCCGTCTCGGCCGAGACCGCCGCAGCGCACGCCCCGGCACCCCGGTCGGCCGAAACCGCCGAGCCGGAGGCCGCCCCCCCGGCGCCGCCGGCCGACACGAGCGCCGACATGCGCGCGCGCAAGCCGGAGTTCTTCGCCAACAAGGCCATCAACTCCTTCAGCTTCCGCGGGAACACCTTCCCCGTCAGGTCCTGGGAGGAAATGCTCACGACCGTGTGCGACTACTTCGCCGTGCAGCACCCCCACGAGTTCGAGAAGGTCCTGTGGCTCTACGATGACCAGCACCCGTGCTTCTCGCGTTACTCGGACCAGCTGCGCATCCCGGAGAAGATCAAGAAGACCAACATCTACGTCGAGACCAAGCTCGCGCCCGAGGACATCGTCAAGACCGTGGGCGACCTGCTGACCGAGTTCGGCTACGGACACGAGGACCTGGTGATCAACACGCGCTGATCGACCCGCCCGCCCCGCCGCACGCGGGTCGCGCCGGGCCGCCGTTTCCTCTTGACAAACCGCGGCCCGGCGGCGCAAAAACTCCCCCATGGCGGACACCTACCTCTTCTACGACACCGAGACCACCGGTCTGAGCCGCGCCTTCGACCAGATCCTCTCCTTCGCCGCCATCCGCACCGACGGCGGGCTGAACGAAATCGAGCGCATCGCGATCGACCTGCGCCTGCGCCCGGACGTCGTGCCCTCGCCCGCGGCCATCGTCGTCAACGGCATCCGCGCCGGGCGCTTCGGCTCCGGCCGCTGCGAGGTCGAGGCGCTGCGCGCCATCCACGCCGAGGTGAACCGGCCGGGCACCGTGAGCATCGGGTACAACTCCATCGGGTTCGACGACGAATTCCTGCGCTTCGGGTTCCACCGCAACCTCCTGCCGCCCTACACGCACCAGTTCGCCGCGGGGTGCCGGCGCATGGACCTGATGCCGCCCACCATCATGTGCTGGCTGCACCGGCGCGAGCTGCTGCGCTGGCCGGAGCTCAACGGCAAGGCCTCCCTCAAGCTCGAGGACATCGGCGCCGCCAACGGTCTGTTCAGCGGTCGGTCCCACGACGCCATGGCCGACGTCGAGGCCACCGTGCGCCTCGCCCGCCTGCTCGCCCGGGACGCGAAGATGTGGGACTTCCTCGACGGGTGCTTCCGCGCCGAGACCGACGCCGCGCGCTGCGCCGAGCTGCCGCCGGCCGTCGCCACCGCCCGCGGCCCGCACCCGCACGGCCTTCTCGTGGCCGGCGAGTTCGGCACCCGCAACGCCTTCCAGGCGCCGGTGCTGTTCATCGGCAGCTCGATCCCTTATCCCAAACAGACCCTGTGGCTGCGGCTGGACCTGCCGGCCCTGCGCGAGACCCGGCCCGAAGACCCGGCCGCCACCACCTGGGTCGCCCGCAAACGCTGGGGCGAACCCGGGATCCTGCTGCCGCCGCACGAGCGCTACCTGAGCCGGATCGGGCCCGAGCGCCGCGCCCTCATGGAGGCCAACATCCGCTGGCTCGAGTCGCGGCCGGATCTGCTGGAGACCGTCGCGCGGCACCACTGCGAGTACCGCTACCCCTTCGTTCCCGATCTCGACCCGGATGCGGCCCTCTACCAGAACGGCTTCCTGTCGCGCACGGACGAGATGCTCTGCCGGGAGTTCCACGCGGCCGACCTGCCCGCCAAAATGGATCTGGCCGAACGCTTCACGAACCGCGACGCGGGCGTCCTGGCGCGGCGGCTGCTGTTCCGGAACTACCCCGACGAAACGCGGGCGCGCTACGCCGAGGCGGCCGACGCCCACCACCGCCGCATCTGCGAGGGCGTGCCGGTGACCGACATGGCCGGCCGCCCGCGCACCACCCCGCAGCAGGCCCTCGCGGAAATCCGCGCGCTGCGCAACGCCCCCGCCACCCCGGCGGAGCAGCGCCGGATCCTCGACGAGCTCGAGGGGTACATCCGCGACCGTTTCCCGGCGCCCGAGATCGACCGCACCCGGCAGGGCGGCACCCAGTTGGGGCTGTTCGCGGATGTCACGCCCAGCCGGTGATATCGCCGGCGAAATTCAGCGCTGCACGGAGCGTACGACCCTGCCTCACGACCCACACGCCGCGATGTCCCGCTTGCGCCGTCAGACGATCCTCGCCGCGGCCGTGTGGACCGCCGTCCTCGGACAGGCGGCCGCGCTCCTGGCCGGATGCTGGGGGACTGCCGCTTCGCTGCGCTGGTTCCTGCAGGCGGCGCTGCTGACGAGCTTCGTCCTGGCCGACCTCGGAAGGGCACTCCGCCTCAACACCCGCGCCTCGGAGGGCACCCTGCGGCCGACCCTGGGCTGGGCGAACGGCATCACGCTGCTGCGGGCGGCCATGATCTCGGCGCTGGCGGGCTTCCTGTTCCAGCGCCCGGTCGCCGGCCTCGAGTCCTGTTGGCTGCCTTGGGCGCCCGGGGTCCTGTACCTGTTCGTGTCGGCACTGGACGCCCTCGACGGCTATGTGGCGCGGGTGACCGGTTCGGAGACGCGCCTGGGGGAGCGGCTGGATGTCGCGGTCGACGCGCTCGGCCTCCTGGTCGCATCCGCCCTCGTCGTGTGGAACGGCAAGGCACCCGTTTTCTACCTGGCGGTCGGTCTGGGAGTCTACGGGCTCAGGATCGCAACCGCGATCCGGCGCCGGCGCGGGAAACCCGTCGCACCGGTGCCGCCCCGAGCGATCGCCCGCTGGATCGCCGGGTGCGAAATGGGCCTGGCCGGCGTCGCCCTTCTGCCGCCGTTCGGCGCGACCGCGATCACGGTGGCGGCAGCGGTGATGACGGTTGCGCTGATCGGCAGCCTGGCCTGGGACTGGGTCCTCATCTGCGGGAAGGACGCCGCTATCTCCCGCGTGGTGTCCCGGTACCGGGGTCCGGTGGAACGCGGGTTGCCCCTCATGGTGCGGTCGGCGCTGGCGGTGGCAGCGATCGCCGCGGCGGCGACCGGGTCCTTGGGAACCGGGGGCTGGGCGGGCGGACTGGCAACGGCCGCCGTGCTCGGATGCGTCATGGGGCTTGCAGCCCGACTCGCGGCAATGCTATTGAGTGCGACGACCGCCCTGCTGCTCTCCTCGCCGGATCCTGGACCCGGAATGACCGTTGTGCTGGGGTGCGCCGTCTCCCTCATCCTGACCGGTGCCGGCTCGGTGCGGTTGTGGCAGCCTGAGGACCGCTGGCTTCTCGAACGCCGTGGCACGGCGCGCAACGCCGTCATCCCGCCGCCCTCTCCCGGCACGGGTCCATCAGGCTGACCCCGTGGGCTGACCTCAATCACCGGAACCGCCGTATGATCTCACCCCCGAACCCGCCCGCCGGGGATCCGCAATGCGTCCACGGCATCGATGGGCTGCGCGCCTGTCTGGCCGAGGCGCATCGGTTTCGTTCGACCGTCGGGCGCCCCTTCATCGTCCTGAGCTATGCACAGAGTGTGGACGGGAGCATCGCCGGACGCCGGCGGGAGCGCGTGCGCTTCAGCGGGCCTGAATCGATGCAGCTCACCTACGCCATTCGCGCGCTGTGCGACACGATCCTGGTCGGGATTGGAACGCTGCTCGCCGACGATCCCCGGCTCGCGGTCCAGGAGCCGGGCCGGCGCAGCCCCCAGCCCGTGGTGCTCGACACCCACCTGCGCACGCCGGTGAGCTCCCGTCTGATCGAGCGCAGCGACACTCGCGCCTGGCTCGTTCACGGGCCGGAGGCCCCGGCGGATCGGCTGGCGACCCTGCACCGGGCGGGGGCCGAGCCGGTGGCCTGCCCGACCGGAGCCGACGGCCGCATCGATCTCCCGGAGCTGGCGCGGCGGCTGGCGACACGATCGGTCGACAGCATCATGGTGGAAGGCGGGGCGCGGGTGATCACCAACTTCATCCGGCACCGCCTGGTGGACCTGTTCGTGATCACGATCAGCCCCCAGCTGCTCGGCGGCCTGCCGGTGATCGACCCGACCGAGACCGTGGAGACCTTCGGCCTGCACTTCACGCAGGCGGTGTTCACGCCTTTAGGGCGAGATGTCGTTCTGTGGGCGCGGCCCCGATGGGGGCAGGCATGATGCGCACGGCGGTCGTCTTCCGGGCGCCGTTCGACATCGAGGTCCGCCGCGAACCGGCGGCTGCCCCCGGGACGAGCGAGGTCCTGGTGCGGGCAGAGCGGTCGGCCATCAGCGCCGGCACCGAGCTGCTGTTCTACCGGGGCTGCGCCCCGCGCGACGTCCCGCTGGACGCGTCCCTCCCCGCACTGCCCGGCGCCGTGCGCTACCCGCTGCGCTACGGCTACGCCGTGCTCGGGAGAGTGGAAGCGGCAGGGGCCGCGGTGGCCCCGGACTGGCTCGGGCGCCGGGTGTTCTGCTTTCACCCCCATTCGGGTCGCTTCACCGCCGACCCGGCAACCGTCATCCCCGTGCCGGATGACATACCCGACCCTGACGCCGTTTTCTTTGCCGCCATGGAGACGGCCGTCACCCTGATCCTGGACGGGTCGCCCGCCTTGGGCGAATCGGTCGCGATTTTCGGCCAGGGCGTGGTCGGCCTGCTCACGACCTGCCTGCTGGCGCTGCACCCCGTGCGCAACGTGGTCACCGTCGATCCGCGCTCGCACCGGCGCGAGGCCTCCCGCTCGGCCGGCGCGCAGGCATCCCTCCCGCCGGAAGACCTTGGCGGGGTGCTCGCGGCCCTGGGCAGCGCGGGCGGCCCGGCCACGGCCGACCTCGTGTACGAGCTTTCGGGAGACCCCCGGGTCCTCAACTCCGCTCTGTCGACGGCCGGCTTCGATTCACGGGTCGTGATCGGGTCGTGGTACGGCACCCGTTCCGCGCCGCTCGAACTCGGCGGAGCGTTTCACCGCGACCGCGTCCGCATGATGTCCAGCCAGGTGAGCACGCTGCCGCCGGCGCGCTCGGGCCGCTGGGATCGCGCGCGGCGGGGCCAGGCGGCCTGGGAGATGATCCGCAGGACCCGGCCGGGCCGCTTCATCAGCCACTCGTTTCCGGCCGAAGGCGCGGCCGAGGCTTACGATCTCCTGGACCGCGGGGCCGACGGCGTCCTCCAGGTGATCCTGACCTACACCGATTGAGCGGCATGCCCGCAGAGGGGTGGGCGCCCGCTGCCGCGCCTCACGCCGGGGTTCCGGTAACGGCCGCACAGACCGGAGGTGACGCATGTACACGGTTGCGGTTCAACGCGAGCTCATCGCCCGACATGCCCTGGTCGGTCGGGACTTCGGCCCGGAGGGCCGCCCCCATTCTCACCGCTACCTGGTCGAGGTCCGGCTGACGGGTGAACAGCTGGACCGGTTCGGTTTCCTGGTGGACATCGACGAACTCACCACGCGGCTGGAGGAGGTCCTCGACGGGTTCCGGGACCGGTTGTTGAACGAGCTGCCCGAGTTTGCGGGGTTGAACCCCAGCATCGAGCACCTGAGCCGGATTCTCTGCCGGGCCTTTCGGGAACGGCTGCAGATGGCGCCCGCGGCGAAAATGACGGTCACGATCCGGGAGAGCGATTCGGCCTGGGCCGCCTACGCGGACATGGACTGATGCGCATCGGCTTCCTGACGTATGGGGGCCTGGACGGCCTGACGGGCGGCACCCTGTACGACCGGCAGCTGGTGGATGCGCTGTCCGCCCGGGGGCACCAGGTCGAGATCGTCGCGCTGCCCCGCAGGTCGTGGGCGACGGGTCTTCTGGACAACTTTCTGCCGGGGCCGGCCGCCCGGTGCAGCCGGCACCATGTTCTGGTGCAGGATGGGTTGTGTCATCCGTCCCTGCTGCGCCTGAACCGGCGCCTGGCGGGCCGCCGCCGGCTGCCGGTGGTGGCCCTGATCCACCAGGTGCGGAGCAGCCGTAGCGCCCGTCCGCCGTCGTCTCCCTGGGCGCGCTGGGTGGAACGGGCCTACCTGCGCTCGGTCACGGCCTGCATTTTCAACAGCCGCGACACCTGCCGCAGAGCGTTCCACCTTGCCGGACGGGAGGTCCCCGCGACGGTGGCCCCGCCCGGGGGCGACCGGCTCCACCCGCCACCCACGCGCGAGCAGGCAGGCGCCCGCGACGCCCCCGGGCCGCTGCGCCTCCTCTTCGTCGGCAACCTGTCGCCGGTCAAGGGGGTGCTCCCCTTGCTGCAAAGCCTCGCCGAACTGCCCCCGGACGCCTGGCGCCTCGAGGTGGTGGGCAGCCTCGCCCTCGACCGCCGCTACGCCCGCCGGATGGTGGCGTGGGCGGACGCTCGAGGCCTGAGCGGCCGGGTACGGTTCCGCGGAGTGCTGACCGGCGAGGCGCTGCGTTCCGCCTACCGCGCGAGCGAGGTTTTCGCCATGCCCTTTGCAGACGAAGGGTTCGGGATCGCCGCCCTTGAAGCCATGGGGTTCGGTCTGCCCGTGATCGGTTCACGGATCGGCGGCGTGCGGGAGTTCGTGCACCACGGGGAGGACGGGTTTCTGGCCGCACCGGGCGATCTCGACGGCGTGCGCCGCGTGATCCTGCATCTGCACCGCGATCGCAAGCGGCTGGAGATCATGGGGGAGGCGGCGCGGCGCTCGTTCCGCGCGCAGCCGACCTGGGCCGAAAGCATGCGGATCGCCTGCGAGTTCCTCGAGGGCGTACCCACCCGGCCCGCACACCCGAACGTGTCCCCGCCGCAGAACCGGTCAGGGGCATGAGACCGGACCGCACGACGTCCGGGGGGTCGCCCCCCGACAGCGCCAAGGGGATCCGGAGCGGGCTGCCGGCGGTCGCAGCGGCGGCCCTTCTCCTGAACGCGCTGCTCGCCGTCGAGTTCCCCTCTGCGGGTCGCGGGTGGGAAAGCCTGCTGCGAGTGTCCCCGGACTTCCTGCTGGTGCTCGCGACGGTCGGCCTCTCGGCCCGCAGCGGGGCACGCTTGAAATGGGCGCTGTGCAGCCTTCTGTCCGCGGCCATCGTGTTGCTGCGGGTGTTTCAGTCCGCCGACAGCCTGGTCCCCATCGTGTTCAACCGGGAGTTCAGCCTCTACCTGGATGCGCGGCGTCTGCCCGATCTCCTGTTTCTGTTGCGACAAACCCGCCCCGACTGGGGGGTGGCGCTCGCGGCGGCCGCGATCCCCGTGGCGGCGGCGGTCCTCTGCCTCGGGGTGTGGCGGGCGCTGCGGATCCTGCACGACGGGGTTCGATCCCGGGGGGTGCCCGGCGCGGCCGTGGCGCTGGCGGCCGTGCTCCTGGGGCCGTCGCTCTGGGCGGCCGCTTGCCCCGGCCCGGAGCGGTCGATCTGGAGTCGTGCCGGCCTGCCCAGACTCGCGGCCGAAGTCGCCTTCATCTTCGATCTGCCTCGCCTGCGCGCAGAGCATCAGGCCGTCATCCGGGCGGCCGTGGACCGCGCCCGAGAGACCCCGGGCGACCTGCGGCGGTTGGCGGGGGTCTCGGTGTTCATACTGGTGGTCGAGTCCTACGGCCGCAGCGCTCTGGCCGATCCGCGCCACGCCGGGCGCGTGCTGACCCAGTTGAGAGCGGCGGAGCTGCAGCTGCGCGCGGCGGGCTTCCGCCTGTGCTCGTCTTATCTCGACTCGCCGACCTTCGGCGGCGGCTCCTGGCTGGCGCACGCGACGCTGGCCACGGGCGTGCGCGCCGACAGTCAGTTGCGCCACGACCTCCTGCTGGACTCGACCCTGGTCCCGCTGGCCGAATACTTCAACCGGGCCGGGTATCGCACCGTGCTGGCCACCCCCGGCACCCTGTGGCCCTGGCCGGAAGGGGACTTTTTCCGCTACGGGGAGGTGCTGCGTGCGCCGGACCTCGGGTACCGGGGCCCCGCTTTCGGCTACGCCGCCATGCCGGATCAGTTCGTGCTGGACCGAGTGGCCCGGGCGGTGGTCCAGAACGCCGCGACCCCGCTGCTGGTCGAGTCCATCCTGGTCGGCAGCCACGCCCCTTTCGACGTCCAGGCGCCGTACGTCGAGGACTGGGATCGGATCGGGGACGGTTTCGTTTTTCACACCCTGCCGGCCACGACGTTTCCGGTCGAGTGGTCCCGGATCGGCGATGCCTCGGAGGCGTATGCGGCGGCCATGGCCCACTCCATCCGGGTGCTGAGCGAGTTCATCCTCCGCTTCCTGCGTGCGGATGAGCTGGTCGTCATCGTCGGAGACCACCAGCCCGCTCCGGAGCTGGCCGGCTTCGACGAGCCTGCGTCCGTGCCCGTCCACGTCATCAGCCGTAATCCGGCCCTGCTGGCCCCGTTCATGCGACGGGGCTACACGGATGGCCTGTGCCCACAGCAGCCGCCGCCGCACCCCGGAATGGAGACGTTCTTCTGGGATTTTCTGCAGGACTTCAGCACGGCCCCTTAGCCCGGATATTTCACGAATCGAGTCGGCTGCGGCCGCAAGGCGCCGAGCCGTGCCGCGGTGCGTCGAGCACCGCCCATGGCCCGCAGCGCAACGGAAACGCGTGGGGCGCATTCAGGCAGGCGCCGCACACGGCAGGCCGAGGGCGTGAGGCGGCGGCGTTCAGCAACCCGAGGGCTTACCGCGAAGGGAGCGTGCGCCGGTCCAGCACCTTGCGCACGGTGTGCGCCAGGTCGCGGATGCTGAGCGGCTTGAGGGCGAACTCCCGGATCCCGATGGCCCGCGCGTGCTCGCGGGACATCGTCCGGTTGTAGCCGGTGCAGAGGATGATCGGGATGTCGGTGCGGATGAGGAGGAGCTTTTTCGCGAGCGCCTCGCCGGTCATCTTGGGCATGGTCATGTCCGTGACCACGACGTCGAAGCGCCACGGGTTCTGCATGAAGAGCTTGAAGGCTTCCACGCCGTTGCGGCAGGTGGTCACCCGGTAGCCGAGGTGCTCGAGCATGCGCCGGCCGAGGTCCACGACCGCGTCCTCGTCGTCCACGAGCAGGATGCGCTCGTGCCCCGGAGGCAGCCCGGCGACCGCGTCGAAGGCCACCTCGGGTTTCACCCGGCGAACGATCGGCAGGTAGACCTCGAAGGTCGACCCTTTCCCCGGGACGCTGTCCACGGTGATGGTGCCCTTGTGGCTGCGCACGATCCCGAGCACCACGGACAACCCCATGCCCGTTCCCTCCTCGCGCTGCTTGGTCGTGAAGAACGGCTCGAAAATGCGCTCGCGGATGGCCGGGTCGATGCCGTGGCCGCTGTCCCGGACCGTCAGCCGCTGATACGTGCCCGGGGCCAGATCGGGATGGCGGCCGAGGAAGGCGGTGTCGGGTTCCACCTCGTCCAGGCCCACCCACAGCTCTCCCGCACGGCCGCTCATGGCGTGGGCCGCGTTGGTGCACAGGTTGATCAGCACCTGGTGGATCTGGGTCGGGTCCGCCATCACCGCGGAGCGGCTGTCCAGCCGCTGCACCATGGTGATCGTGGACGGCAGCGAGGCGCGCATCAGGGCGAGCGCCTCCTGGACGATGAGGTTCAGCTCGACCGGCTTGAACTCGGGCTCCGTCTGGCGGCTGAAGGTCAGGATCTGCCGGACGAGCTCGCGCGCGCGGTTGCCGGCCTGCAGCACCTGGTCGAGGCTGCGCTTGACCGACGTGCCGTCCGCGACCTCCATCAGGGCGATTTCCGTGTACCCCAGCACGGCCGTGAGGATGTTGTTGAAGTCGTGCGCGATGCCGCCGGCGAGCGTGCCGATGGCTTCCATTTTCTGGGCCTGCTGGAGGTGGGCCTGGATGCAGAGGTTGTTGGCCTCGAGGTCCTTCAGGCGGGTGATGTCGGTGGCGATCTGGATTCGCACCGTGCGCCCGTCCACCCAGGTGATGGCGCGCGCATAGAAAAGGTGCCACCGGCCGGTCAACGGGTGTTCGGCCTCCCAGGTGACGCCCTCCGCCGGCAGCCCGGGCGTGCCGGGCCGCGCCGCCTCCGTGCAGCCCGCGCAGGGTTCGGACCGCCGGCAGATCGCCGTGTGGCATTTCTTCCCGAACAGCTCCTGCCCCAGGCCCTTGCGCAGGTGGGTGTTGGCAAAGAGGATCTCGTGCGTGTGCGGGTCGGCGACGTAGATGTCGGCGGCGATCCCGTCGAGCACGGTCACGAACCGGGCGTGCGATTCGATCAGGGACTTCTGGAAGAGCTTCTGGTCCGTGATGTCGGTGGCGGCCCCCGCCAGCATGGCCGGCCGCCCGGCCTCGGCCGGGATGCGGTGGACCCGGTTGCGGACCCAGCGGATGGACCCGTCCGGGCGCACGATGCGATAATGGATGTCGCGCGGGGTCTCCCCGACCGAGGCCAGCTCCTGCCGCACCCGCACGTAGTCCTCGGGATGGGCGGCGGCCAGGACCGGGGCCGGCGACTGCACCTGCGGCCGGCAGGGCAGGCCCCACACGCGCTCGAAGGCCGGGCTGGCGTAGTAGAAGGACTTCAGGTCGGGGCTGGCCAGCCAGAACACGTCCTGGACGGTGGCGGCCATGTGGTGGAAGAGCGTGCCGAACGGGACGGTGGTCGTGCGCGCGGCGGGGGCCGGCGCCACTGCGGCGGTCGTGCGGGCTGAAGGTTCGTCCATCGCTGTCCCGTCTCGGACGCCGGCCCGGCTGCGTCCGCGTTGACCGGGCCGGCGGTGTCTGGATCGATAAAAATTTTACCATCAAGAGCTTGGGACAGCAAGGAATTCCTCGCGCGCTTCAGGCTGCCACTCGCTGCGCAACGCCCGTCGCGCCAGGGGGGCACTGAGGGTTCTGCGTTCAGGGTTCCGAGTTCAGGGTGAAGTATCGGTTCAGGGTTCAGGAAAAAAGGCCAGGTGCCGCTGTTCCGTCCTGAACCCTGACCCCCGAACCCTGCCCCTGCCCCCTGTATGCCCCGCATCACCTGAGCTCGACCTCCTCGAACGGCAGGCCGAGCGCGACCGCCATGGCCTTGAGGTTCTCCCCCAGCGTCAGCGTGACGCCGTCGGCCTTCCGCACGGGGATGGTCCGGTCGGCCACGATGGTGATCTGCAGCCGGTTCGGCCGCAGGAGGCGGTCCGCCAGGCCCTGCAGCTCGCCCCGGCGCGCCGTGACATAGTCCGCCTGGATCCGCTCGAGAGTGTCGAGGGGCTCCTGCCGCAGGGTGTAGCGGCTGTAAGCGCGCACCAGCTCCGCCTTGGTGTCCACGTTGAACACGAAGCTGTTCAGCGCGTCCAGGCGCTTCTGCTCGAGCTCCTCGGCCGGGACGTCCGCCTGGAGGCGGTTCATGATGCGAACCGTCTCCAGCACGGCCTCGGCCGCCTGGTCGCCCTTGCAGCCGATGACCCCCACGAGGAGACCGGCCTCCCAGCGGGTGCTCGGGTAGAACCCGGCGGAGTAGACGATGCCCAGGTCGTCGCGCAGCCGCGTGTACAGGAGGGAGTCGCTGCCCCCGAAGACGCTCATCAGCAGGTTGAGCTTCCAGAATTCGGGATCGACCCGCCGGAGCCCGGGCAGCACGGCCACGATCTTGGACTGGACCTGGCCCGGTTTGTGGATCAGCGCCACGCCCGGCGGGGTCGGGCCCGGCGCGGGGAGCTGCCGCTCGGGCGCGCGGCCGGCGGGCAGCTCCCGGAAGAACCGCTCCAGGCTCTCGCGGGCCGCATCCCGTTCGATGTCGCCCGCCAGCGCGACCACCATGTTGGAGGGCACGACGTAGGCGCGCAGGAAGCGCAGCAGGTCCTCGCGCGTGATCCCCGGCAGGGTGGCGAGCGCCGCCAGCGGGTCGCGGCCGTACGGGTGGCCTTTGAAATGCCGGATCATGCTCTCGCGCATGGCGACATCGGAGGCGTCCTCGCCCTCCCGCCGCAGGGCGACCATCTGCTGGTCCTTGGTCACGGCCACGATCTTGGCGTCGAATCGCGGCCGGGCGAGGACCTCCTTGAGCACGGCCAGGCCCTTCTCCCAATCGGGGGTAAGCGTGGACAGCCGGATGGCGGTTTCCTCGAGCCCGATGTCGACGCTCAGCCGGATGGCGTTGTCGTCCAGGAGCACGGCGAGCTCGACGGGCGTGCGGCCCTCGGTGCCCCCGCGCACCAGCGTCGAGTCGAGCAGGTCGGTCAGCCCGGCCTCGGACTCCGTGAGGTCGACCGAGCCGGCCTTGAGGTAAATCGTCATGTCGATGAGCGGCAGCTCGGGGTCGGGCAGGTAGAAGACCGGGGTGTCGCCGACCGCGATGCGCTCGGCATCCGGGTAGTCGACCCGCTTGGGGCGGCGTTCGAAGGACAAGGGGTGCTTCCAGCCGGCCGGGGTCGGGTAGGCCGAGTGGTTGCTGAGGTCCGCGGGCTTGCTGCGCGCGCGCGCCATGGCCGCGCTGCCGGTGATGGAGCGCTCCTCGGCGTAGGGCTCGGGCGGCCGCAGCGCCTCCCCGGCCGGGATCACGAAGGCCGTGGTCCGGTTCTCGGCGGTGAGGTAGCGCCGCGCCACGCGCTGAATGTCCTCGGGCGTCACCGCCTCCATGTTGCGCAGATAGTCGTTGAGGTAGCGCCACCCCACCTGGACCTCGAGGGTCGCCAGCGTGCCGGCAACGCTGGCGTTCTTGCGCAGCCGGTCGATGAACTCGCGCTGGTTGAGCTTCCTCAGGCGGTCGAGCTCCTCGCGCGCGACCGGCTCGGATTTAAGGGTCTCCACCTCGGCCAGCAGCAGCCGTTCCAGCTCCTCGCACGCGGCCGCGTAGGCGGCCCGGGCCTCGGCCTCGGGGGCTTGCCCGCCGCGCAGCGCCGCGGGCTCGTTCGGCGACCCCCCCAGGGCCACCAGCCCGCCATAGCGCGAGTCGGGGTTGCTCGCCCACGCCTCGACCGCGAGCCCCTGGTTGACGATGCGTTGAGTCAGCCGGGCGCTGCGCCCCTGGCTCAGCACCATCGAGAGCGCGTCCAGGGCGAAGAAATCGGGGCTCGTCATGGGGGCCCCGTGGAACCCGATGCGCACCACCGGCGTGCGGGCCCCTTCGAGGAAACGGGTGCTGCGGCGGGGCCCCTGCTGCGGCGGCTCGGCCGTCACGATCTCGGGTGCGCGCCGCCCCGCCGGGTAGCGCTCGAAGTAGATTTCGGCGAGTCGCCGCGCCTCGGCGACCGTCACGTCGCCGGCCAGCACGCAGACGGCGTTGGTCGGGGTGTAGTACCGGCCGTGGAACTCCATGGCGTCCTGGGTGCTGTAGCGTTCCATGTCGGATTTCCAGCCGATCACGGGGTTGCGGTACGGGTGGGCGGTGTAGGCGTTGGCGTTCAGGTCCAGCCAGGCGGCCCCCTCGGGGTTGTTCACGTAGCGAAAGTCCCACTCGCGCTGGACCACGTCCCGCTCGACGTAGAACTCGCGCCAGGAGGGTTCGAACAGCTGCTCGCTCGCGATCGAGAGCCACTGCTCGAGCATGTCGGACGGCACGGAGGCGATGTACTGGGTCTGGTCCTGGCTCGTGAACGCGTTCACGCCGACGGCCCCGTTCTTGCCGAGCTGCGAGGAGAAGACCTGCGGGATATAAAGGGCCTGGGCCTCCCGGCGCAGCCGGTCCATCTCCGCGAGCTTCTCGCGGATGAGGGCCGCGTCCGGGGTGCGGCGCGCCTGCTCGGTCTTCACGACCCCGTAGGCGGCGTCGATGCGCTGCTGCAGCTCCGCGTCCTTGCGGTAGTCCGTGGAGCCGAAGTTCTTGGTGCCCTTGAACATCATGTGCTCGAGCAGGTGGGCGATGCCCGTCCGGCCGCGCTCCTCGAGCGCCGATCCGGCGCGAATCGCCAGGCGCACGGCGACCTGCGGGGTGGCCGGGCGCTCGACCACGAGAAACAGCATCCCGTTCTTGAGCGTGAACTCCTTGACGTCGAGGTGCAGCTTCGGGGCGGCGTCTACGGCCGCCGCGGACGGGACGAGCGACGCCAGGAACAGCATCGCCGCGAAAACATGGGGAAGTCGCCTCATGGGCACAGGCCTCCTTGTGGATGATCAAAAAGCAGCCGTACCATAGGTCCGGCCCGGATGCTTTTCAACCCCTGCAGCGGAACATGACGGTGCATGGCCTGCAAGGCGTGAGTGCAGCGAGGGATCCGGCAGGCTGTCGAAAACGGCGTCTCCGGCCGTCAGCAGGGACGCGCAGGCCGGGCGGAGCGAGGAGAGTGGACGCCGCAGCGGCGCCGCACGGCGCCGAACGAACGCCGGATCACGGCCACGCGCAGGGCGCCTGTCGCCGAAAACGCGGCGCATTCCCTGGGCAGCATCGAAAAAACGGCGTCTCGGGCCGTCAGCCAAGGCGCGCAAGCCGGGCGGAGCGAGGCGTACTCCCAGTACGCCGCAGCGACCGCACGGCGCCGCGCAACGCCGGATCACGGCCCGAGACGCCGTTTTAGGAGGTCTGGGCGTACAGAACGGCCAGGATCGTCGCCGTCCCCTCCTTCGCGGTGATGAAATGCGGCGTCGTGGAAAGGTAGTAGGCGCTGTCCCCGGGCTCGAGCTCGAAGCGGTCGCTGCCGATTTCCAAGGCCACCAGGCCTTCGAGCACGAAGATGAACTCCTCCCCGTCGTGCACCGACACGTCCCGCTCGGCCGTCGCGGTCAGCTGCACCATCAGTGCCTCCATGTGACGGCCTTTCACGTCCGGGGCGAGGCTCTTGTAGGCGTAGGCGGTCTTGCTGCCGCCGGCGGAGGTGGAGCGCGCGACCGTCCGGCGCTCGTGCCGCCGGGTGATGGAGTAGAGCCGCGTCCCCGTCCCGGAGATCAGGCGCCCGAAGGCGCTGTCCAGCGCCTTGGAGAGCCGGATCATGGCCCCCAGCTGCGGCTGCGCACGCCCGGCCTCGACGTCGGCCAGGAAGGTGACCTCGAAGCCCGTCAGGCGGGACACGTCCTCGAGCGACACCCCTTTTTCCTGGCGCAGCGCGCGGATGCGGGAGCCGACCGCCTCGACTTCCGGGGCGGCCGGGGCGCTCAGGTCCCCCGTGAGGTTCTCGAAGAAATCGAAATCGATCACGCGTTTCTTGTCCTTCTCGGTCATGGGAGGCTCCTGGATGAAAGTCAGGGTTCAGGGGTCAGGGTTCAGCGGAGTCAAGTGAGATGCAGGGGATAGAATCGATGGCGCGGGCTCGGTTTTTCACTGAACCCTGACCCCCGAACCCTCACCCTGCTTTTCACAAACACTTCGCGCCGATGTGGCGCGCGATGACGATGCGCTGCACTTCGGAGGTCCCTTCGCCTATCTCCAAAAGTTTCTGGTCGCGGTAGAAGCGCTCGACATCGTACTCCTTCATGAGGCCGTATCCGCCGTGGAGCTGCACGGCGTGGTTGGCGCAGCGGTACATGACCTCCGAGCAGTTGAGCTTGGCCATGGCGGCTTCCTTCGAAAACGGCAGGTGGTTGTCGCGCAGCCAGCAGGCCTTGTAGAGCAGCAGCCGCGCGCACTCGATGTCCACGGCCATGTCCGCGAGCTTGAAGGCGCTGGCCTGGAACGTGGCGATCGGCCGTCCGAACTGCTCGCGCTCGTTGGCGTAGCGCACGGCGCGGTCGAAGCAGCCCTGCGCCCCGCCCAGGCCCATTGCCCCGATCGACAGGCGCCCGCCGTCGAGGGTCTGCATCATCTGGTGGAAGCCGTTGCCCCGCGGCCCGAGAAGGTTGTCCTTGGGCACGCGGCAGTTCTCGAAGTACAGCTCGGCCGTGTTGGACGACCGCCACATCATCTTGCCGTGCATGGGCCTGGCCGTGAACCCCTTGGTCCCGCTGTCCACGAGGAGGCACGACAGCTCGGCCCGGCCGTCCGGCCGCACCCCGGTGCGCGCCAGCACGGTCACCCCGGCGGTCACGCGGGTCGCGGCGTTGGTGATGAAGATCTTGCTGCCGTTGATCACCCACTCGTCGCCGTCGAGCACGGCCGTCGTCCGCGAGCTCGAGGCGTCCGAGCCGGCATTGGCCTCGGTCAGCCCGAACCCCCACAGAGTTTCGCCCTTGCAGAGCTTGGGCAGGTAACGCTGCTTCTGCTCCTCGCTGCCGAAGTAGTAGAGCGGGCCGATCCCGAGCGAGTTCTCGGCCGCCACGGTCGCCGCGTGGGAGCCGTCCACGCGGGCGATCTCCTCCACGGCGATGATGTACGAGAGGTAGTCCATGGCCTGGCCGCCGTAGGCCTCCGAGACGAACACGCCGAAGAGCCCGAGCTCGGCCATCTTCCGCAGGGTGTCGTAAGAGAACTCTTCCTTCTCGTCGAGCTCACGCGCGACCGGCTGGATCTCGTTTTCGGCGAAGCTGCGGACCGACTCCCTCAGAATTTCGTGCTCGGACGAAAGGCTGAAATCCATGCGCCACTCCTTCTTTTTCGGCTTTGGACGGATAATTGCGGACGGCCGCGAGCTTGGCACCGAACGGCGGATCTGGTATGGGAAGCGGGCGCGTAAGGACCCGCGCGGCGTGCGGATTGTATAGGCAAATTGAAGTTCCATGTCAACTTATAAATCGGATTCATAATTTCATGCCTGAATTGCCGGAAGTCGAAACCATCGCCCGCGATCTGAACGCCGCCGGGGTCGTCGGCCGAACCGTGGCCTGCGGGCGGGTGTTCTGGGATCGTTCGGTGGCCGAGCCCTCGGCGGCGGCGTTTTGTCGGCGGATCGAGAACAAGCGGGTGGTCGCCGTCCGGCGCCGGGGGAAATTCCTGGTCTTCGATTTCGCAAGCGGCGAGGCCCTGCTGATCCACCTGCGCATGTCGGGCCGGCTGCACCTGGTGCCCGGGGGGCAGGCGCGGCTCAGCCACGAACACGTCGTGGTCGCCTTCGACGACGGGAGCGAACTGCGGCTGCACGACACCCGCAAGTTCGGCCGGGTCTACCTGGTGCCGGATGCCGAGCGCATTTTGGGGCGTCTCGGCCCCGAGCCGCTCGACCCGGGGTTCACCACGCCGCTGCTCGGTTCCATGCTCGAAGAGTCGCAACCGGCTGATCAAGCCGCTCCTGCTCGACCAGAGCTTCGTGGCGGGAATCGGCAACATCTACGCCGACGAGGCGCTCTGGGAGGCCCGCATCCACCCCATGCGCCGGTCGCGCTCAATTACCGCGGCCGAGGTCCGGGCGCTGCACCGGGCCATCCGGGTCGTGCTGGAGCGCGGGCTCAAGAACCTGGGGACATCGCTGGGGACCGGCAAGGCCAATTTCTACTCGGTCGGCCGCCGGCGCGGCCGCAACATCGACCGGCTCAAGGTCTTCCGCCGCACCGGGCTGCCCTGCCCCCGCTGCGGCGCAGCCGTGACGCGCATCGTCGTGGGCCAGCGCAGCACGCACCTGTGCGCGAAGTGCCAGGTGGAGAGAGCTGATAGGGGATAGGGTGCAGGGTTCAGGGTTCAGGGGCCAGGCGCTCGGCGCCATTAGAGCCAGTAAGGTTGTTCTTTGTGGGAGAGGCTTTCAGCCTCGATCGTCGCGAGCCGCTCCCACAGGAGAGATGCCACCGACTTGAGGGGTTCGAGTCAGGGGAATGCTGCAGCGACGCAGTTCCCTGACCTCTGAACCCTGAAACTTCCTCGACCCCGAACCCTGACCCCCAGCGCACCTCATCCATTTCGGCGCCGGTAAACGAGCTCTCTCGACAAAGGCATTTCGATGAAATCGGACCCCTCCTACTCTTCCGACGGCTCGCACCTGAAGGTGGACGCCGAGTACTGGGATCGCTTGCAGCGCAGAGACCCGGCTCTGCTCTGCAACCGCACGCAGTTCGAGCCCGCGCCGGAAGGGGGGCTCCGGTTCCGGTTCCTGAATGCGGATGTGCTGGTGGCCCCGGCCGAGAGATGCCTCAAGCGGCGGGACTCCGGGGGGTGGGCGCGGACGGACGACCCGCTGCTGGAGCTCGCCACCGTGCTCTACCTGATCGGGGTGGAGGACGTCTACCCGCTCGGGCGCGACCTCGTCGGCCCCCAGGGCCTGCGTGAGGGGCACTTCTTCCAGGGACCGCACGAGTTGAAAATCGCGCCCGTGCTGGAACGGTACGGCCGGGACGCGGACGGGTTCGGCGCCGCGGCGCAACGGTTGGGGGGCGAACCGGTGGGCATGGCGGACAGCGCCTGGCGCCTGAAACCCTTTCCGCGCATCCACCTCTACTACCTGCTCTGGGAAGGCGACGACGAGTTCGCGCCGCGGCTCTCGGTCCTCTTCGACCGTTCGATCGAGAACGTCCTCGCGGCGGATGCGATCTGGGGCCTGGTGACGCGGGTCTCGACGGCCTTGGTGAAGGGGGAAGCGTAAGGTCTGGACTGGAAGACCCTAGAGACATCAAGGCCGAGTCTGACAGGATTCACAGGATCTCCAGGATAACAGTTCCAGCTTTTCCGGGACGGAAACCTGGAGATCAAACGCCTGCAGGCAAAGTGCACGGCGATCCCTTGCCGCAAACGCATACGCGTTTCCCGCTCTCATCCGGAGAGCGGGAAAGATCCTGTTAATCCTGTTGATCCTGTCAGATTCGCTTTTGGTCTCTGGTTTGAGATAGCAGCTATGAGCGTTTTCCCGGTGGGAGCGGCTTTCCAGCCGCGATGACCCTTGCTAGAAATCTATCACGCCGGTGTAGTTCTCCGGCGTGATCCCCAGCAGCTCGTCCTTGACCGCCCGCGACACGTCCAGGGTTTCGATGAAGGCCGCGATCGATCCGCGCGTCATCTTCACATTCGTGCGGGTCAGCGCCTTCAGGGCCTCGTACGGCTTGGGGTAGCCCTCGCGGCGCAGGATGGTCTGGATGGCCTCGGCCACGACCGCCCAGTTCGCCTCGAGATCCGCGCGGATGCGCTCGGCGTTGAGGATCAGCTTGCCGAGCCCCTTCTGGAGGGACTTCAGCGCGATCAGGGTGTGGCCGAGCGGGACCCCCACGTTGCGGGTCACGGTCGAGTCCGTGAGGTCCCGCTGCAGGCGCGAGATCGGCAGCTTGGCGGACAGGTGCTCGAGCAGGGCGTTGGCGACGCCCAGGTTGCCCTCGGAGTTCTCGAAGTCGATCGGGTTCACCTTGTGCGGCATGGCCGACGACCCCACCTCGCCCGCCGTGATCTTCTGCTTGAAATAGTCGAACGAGATGTAGCTCCAGAGGTCGCGGTCCAGGTCGATCAGGATGGTGTTGACCCGGCGCAGCGCGTCGCAGAAGGCGGCCAGGTTGTCGTAGTGCTCGATCTGGGTGGTCGTGCGCGAGCGCGCCAGCCCCAGCGTGGTGTTGACGAGCTCGTCGGCGAAGGCGACCCAGTCGACCCCCGGGTAGGCGACCCGGTGCGCGTTGAAATTGCCCGTGGCCCCGCCGAACTTGGCCGAGAACGGGACCGCGCGCAGCTGCGCCAGCTGGGCGTTCAGCCGCTCGACGAAGACATGGATCTCCTTGCCGAGGCTGGTCGGCGAGGCGGGCTGGCCGTGGGTCCGCGCCAGCATCGTGACCGTCTTCCACTCCCGGGCCCTGGCGCCGAGCTCCGATATCACGGCGGTCAGCGCGGGCTCGAGCACCTCGGCCCAGGCCTCCTTCATGGAAAGCGGAACTGCGGTGTTGTTGATGTCCTGGGAGGTCAGGCCGAAGTGGATGAACTCGCTGAAGGCCTGCAGGCCGAGCTCGTCGAATTTCTCCTTGAGCCGGTACTCGACCGCCTTGACGTCGTGGTTGGTGATCTTCTCGATGTCCTTGATGCGCTGCGCGTCCTCCATGCTGAAGCGGGTGTAAATCGCACGGAGCCGCTCGAAGTCGCCCGGGTCGAAGCCGGCCAGCTGCGGCAGCGGCAGCCGGCAGAGCGCGATGAAGTACTCGACCTCGATCCGCATGCGGTAGCGGATCAGGGCGGCTTCGGAGAAGTAATCCGCCAAGCGTTCGGTCTGGCGGCGGTAGCGGCCGTCGACCGGGGAAATGGCCTGCAGGGGGGTGAGACTCATCGGGGATTGTCCTGTTCGAAATGATAGGGGTGGCGGCTACAAACGGAAATCCTTGGTCACGTGCCCGCGCGGTGGCTTCGGCGGCACGAAGGGTATGTTTTCAGACAGAAAGTCGATGTAGTCGTCGAGCGTGCCGGTCTGCGTCGCCTGCCGCGCGGCCCGGAATGCGGCCCTTCGCTCCGCACTGCGGGCATCCTCGAGCATTTCGGCTTTTTCCTGCTCACTCAGCTGGACGGAGCCACTCATTGAGCAAATCCTCTTTTTCAAAAATGCGGAAATACTCCCTCACCAGCTCCATGTTCAAGCTGCCCCGGTGCAGGCTCAACAGTTGCTGGATATCGGGGGCGTCGATGGCGTAACGATTTCCGGGGTCGTTGGCGATTGCCTGCACTTTCAGCCCGATGACATCCTCGGGCAGCAGAGTTCGGACCGTCAGCGCACCGTCGAGCACCGGCATGACCTTGCCCGCTGCAGCATCGCTTTCGTGTACGCCCTCTTTGCCAAGAGGAAATCCACCTGCCCGAGCACCTTCAGCGGCGAACGGTACGAAACGATTTCCGGGGTGCTGAAATCCTGCTTTTCGTAGCCGAGGTCGACCATGATGCGGTCCACGGCATCCGCACTTTCCGCCGGCAGCAGGAAATCGACATCGCGCGTGAAGCGAAACACCCCCATGGTGCTCAGCGCCAAGCCGCCGGACAACGCACACTCGACCCCGAGGTCGGCAAACCGGTTCATCAAAATGTGGAGCACTTCCTTGAAGTTCATAAGGAAGGCCGGCATCTCACCCCTAAAAGTTGCCTATGTATTAGATGTGAGAATAACGCATGTCAACAGGCAGGCAGTGCAAATCCGAATAGTAACACTTTGTTCGATGCGGAACCGGGGCTTCAGCGATAGATGCAGAAAGGCTCCGACGCATGCCGCCACCGCCAAGACCGCAACCGCCAGCGCAACCGGCCGCCAGCTCCGCCGGGGCTCTTCCTTCGGCTGCGTTGCGGGTCGTGATCGACCGATCGACGGCGGCGACCAGCTCGTCCTTGCCCGACAATTCCTTGAGGTCCAGCGCCACCGCCAGCTTACGGCTGCAGTCCCGCACGAGGCGGAGGTCGATTCGCTTGAGGTCGGCACTGTAGCCGAAGAGCAGCGCGTGGTCGCAGACGATGTTGATCAGGCGCGGGTAGCCCTTCGAAAGGCGGTGGACCTCGGCCATGGCCTCCGGCGAGAAGAGCGGCGTTTCCCTGCCGGCCACCTTGAGCCGGTGCTCGATGTAGCTTCGGGTTTCGTCCTCGGTGAGAGGTTCGAGGTAATATTGAGCCGCGATGCTTTGAAGCACGGGGGCATTCTCTTCGCGCTGCAGCAGCTGGTTGAACTCGAGCTGGCCGACGAAGAAGACCTTGACCAGCTTGCGACCGGCCAGCTGTATGTTTGACAGGCCCGCGGCTTCCTTGAGAGCTTCCGGGTTGAGTCGCTGGGCCTCGTCGATGATGACCAGCACTTTGCGGTAGGATGAAAACGCCTGCAGGAGAAAGTGCTTGAGTGCGGCCACGAAATCGTCGCGCGTATCGAAGCGGCGCCCCATTTTGAATTCGGAGGCCAGGACATTACAGAAATCGAGAGGCGCGAGGTCCGGGTCGTTGATGGTGACGAAAATGGCGGCGACATCGTCCAGCTGCACGAGCCGCTTGATCAGGGTGGTCTTGCCCGTCCCGATGTCGCCGGCCAGCAGCACGCACCCGTCCCGCTCGAGAATCCCCTCCCTGAGGATTTCGAACGCCTTGGTGTGCTTGTCGCTCAGCCACAGGAACTCCGGGTTTGGGCTGATGGTGAACGGGGGCTGGTTCAACCCGAAATGTTGCTCGTACATGGTGGTTACCTGTGGCGAGGTGCCTGCTCTTCCAGCCCTGGCCTCGTTTTCGTTTCCCGATTTCTTATACGATTGACGTCAACGCCGGTGGAATCAATAGAGAAAACCCACATGTACCGCGGGACGCTCATGAAATTATCACTTTCTATCAGAACCTGATACCGAGACTTTCCGCGTGTGCCCTCCCTCTGGCGACCGCTTTGCTCACCGCGGACTGACAGATGCCCAGTTCCTTGCCAAGCATCACCGTGGTCGCTCCCAGTTCGTGCACGGCCAGGTAACAAACAACGCTCCGTGCCTTAACGACTGACGGCTGTTTCCCTGGCTTTTTGAGTGTTTCGGCATCCAAGCCGCTGATCGCGGCCACTCGGTCGATCACTTTCGACAGGTCGACCCCTTGAGCCTTCAGTCGATATCTGCGCTCCAAAGCCTCCTCTTGAGCATCAAGAGTGGCCTGCACGAAATCACTGTCACCAAGAATACGCTCGTCCCCCCTGAGGTGTTCCATGGCTTTGCGGCCGGCTTTCACCACACCCCATCCGCCTGAACTGCGAACCAGCCCGCCACCTATGAGCTCGGGCCGCCGACCTACAGGCACTCCTTTTTGGACAAAGGCCCGGTAGGCCATACGGGCGTTGGATTCACGGCTGCCAAACATTCCAAGTATCTTTTCCGTCTCCTGCCAATCGTATGAATGCCTGCCCATGAGAGTACTGTGGCCCGAATATGGATAACCATCCAGTTCATCCACTGTTTTGATGATGCCGGCGCGTATCGGGTTCAGGTGGATGTAGCGTGTGAGCTCAAGCAGGTAGGAGTCTTCCTGGCAGAGAATGGACTTGTAGCGATTATAAAAAAGATGCCCGATGCGTCGATGTCTGCGGTTGTAAGCTCCGGCATATCCTCCCAGCAGCCGCTGCATGACCGTTGTGAGCGGTGCCCCGCCGGTCCGCAGCAGCAAATGAAAATGGTTGGGCATCAACGCCCAAGCGTAACAGATGGTCTGAGTTCCCTTGATGATGGTCCCCAGTCGGCGGACGAAGTCATCCCGATCGACATCGCTGCTGAAAACCTTCCGCCGATCGATTCCTCGGCAGATGATGTGGTGCAACGCGCCAGGTGCGTCTATGCGGGCTTTTCGAGGCATAGGCAGTTGTTTAACACAGAATCAGGATACGAGAAAAGTGATATTTTCATGGCTGTCCCCAACATATTCCTTCTGATGCCCATTCGGCGAAACATCGTTCCTTAAAAACCTTCCGCCGCTCGATTCCTCGGCAGATGATGTGGTGCAACGCACCAGGTGCGTCTATGCGTGGCTTTTCGCGGCATAGGCAGTTGCTTAACACAAAATCAGGATAGATAAAAGTGATATTTTCATGGCTGTCCCCTAATTTCATTCACGAATGAGAAAAAATTTTCACACTTTCAGGTGATGTTTTTTCTGACGCGGGATAAAATTTTTTCCTAAGAATCATCGCGTTTTGCGAAAGTGCTGGATTAAAGCCTCACGCAGGCCACCCAATTTTTTGCAAAAATATTGAACGAGAAAAAGGTTTGGAATCGAATTGGTAATGGTTTGGTCGGGAATCCGTCACCCAAAAATATGCATGATAACAAATTGTTAATCCCAACCAAGATACGCTTCGATTTTGGCAGGGGCAACCACATGCTCTCGCCGGGGTAATGGGAAATTTAGCCCATTTCAAACATATGGCATCCCAGTTGCATTACCGCATTGCACATGGGAAGTTCGTCCCAAATAAAAATTCATCGGAGTGGGATTTTTCTGGAATAGGGTTAAAGGAAGGAGGTGAGTGAGCGGATAGGACATAATAGGAGTTGAAACGAGAAACACAGTTTTTACGAACAACCAAGCACCAAACACGAAACACAAACGACCACACACTAACGCAAAAGGAGAATGAAAAATGAAAAAGCTGATCAATTTCTTCAAGGACGAAGAGGGTGCCACGATGGTTGAGTACGGACTTATGGTTGCGCTGATTGCGGTTGTATGCATCGCTGCCGTTACGATTAATCGGCACCAATCTTAACGCCATGTTCACTAGCGTTGCTGACTAGCCTTCAGCAGCCTCATAATAGCTATTGTCTTGCTTAAAACAAAGCGTTAAGCCATGTTACAAAAGAATCATAAAAGACCAACGGGGCGCCATCTTTAGCAGAGTATGCTCTGCTGGCAACGCTCATAGCAGTTGCCTGTGTGGCTGCGGTTACTGCAATTGGTGGCAAGCGTCCTGGGTCTTTTTAACGGCGTGGTTTTTTAGGGGCGATTTAACGGCGTGTGATGGGCGGGGGGCATCCGTTGTTCCAAGCGGACTGCCGCTCGCCCGCCTCTCGATAAACGCCGAAAACTTCTATTCTTGATTGGCTGAGTAACTTATGGATGAGTGGATCAATTATTTTCTAATAACTCTTTTGGCGCTCTGTGCTGCGTCCGATATCAGGTCAAACAAAATCTTTAACATCGTGACGATCCCTTTTGCGATATCTGCAGTTGCTCTTCATTCCTTCAACAATGGGTTGGACGGGTTCCTCTTCAGCACAGCGGGCATGGCAACAGGCATCGCTTTGTTGGTCCTTCCATATATCATGGGCGGAATGGGCGCCGGTGATGTGAAACTCATGGGGGCAGTCGGCAGTTTTCTCGGGGCGAAGGCAACTCTCGGCGCCTTCCTCTTTATTGCACTCGCCGGCGGGATCTATTCGCTGGCGCTCATACTTATCCGCCGAGATGTTTTCAAAGGGTTCTTCAGCGAAAAGCTGCTGGTTCTATCCAGCATGGTGATGCTGAGGCAGTATGTACCCATAGAAACTGGAAATATCAGGGCAAAAGCCGCGCCTGAAATACGGTGTGGCGATTGCCTTTGGAACGATAACGTATCTTGTGACAAAAGCGCTTGGAATCAAATTCTTCATATAGGGTTCGTCCAAGGAGGTAATGATGGGAAACCTTAAGGCTGTCGTTCCCATAGCCGTTTCGCTGGTCATCGCGTTTGTGGGAAGCTACTTCATTTACACGTGGATTCAAAAGCAACAGGCGCCTCAGCAGGTGGTGCAGGTGCAGGCCGAAGCGGTTCCGGTGGTGGTGGCGGTCTCGGACCTTCCTTGGGGGACCCAGTTGAAACCGGAGATGCTCACGACCAAGCCATTCCTCAAGCAAAGCCTGCCGGCGGGGTATTTTTCAGGACCCAACGAAATCAACGATCGTGTTGTCGTCGCCCCCCTCAAAGCCAACGACCCCGTCACCGAGCACAAGCTGGCTCCGGTGAGCATCAAGACCGGAGGGGTTTCGGCGGTGCTGGAGAAAGGCAAGCGGGCGATCGCCGTCAAGGGTGACAAGGTCATCGGCATCGCCGGCTTCATCAACCCCGGCAACAAGGTGGATGTGCTGGTTACCGTCAAAGACCCGCAAAAGAATGAAGAAAAAACCAAGACAATTCTGGAAAACATAATGGTCCTGGCAACCGGAACCCAAATTCAGAAAAACGAAAAGGGCGAGCCGTCGCCGGTGGATGTCTACACCCTGGCGGTCACCCCGGAGGAAGCCGAAACACTGTCTCTGGGTGCCAACGAAGGGAAACTGCAGCTGGCCTTGAGGTCGGTAACCGACACCGAGACCGTTCTGACATCAGGGGTCAACATCCCCAAGATGCTGGCATCCTACAGCCCCGGCAACCCTCCGCCGCCGCCCAAGCAGGAGGAGGCCAAGGAGGCGCCCAAGGTCGTGCAGAAGTGGGCGCCGCGGCCGGCGGTGAGCGTGGAGGTCATCAAGGGCAACGAAATCAGCCAGAAAAAGTTTTGAAAGCACAAAATTTTTAAGGAGGGATAACACCCATGTCCCACAAATACGTCAGGGCAACTATCGGCCAAACGACGATCGCAGGCATCATCTTGCTGGTGCTGGTAATTTCCGGCGCTTATGCGAAGGACGCCATGGCGGCGGCGCAGTTAGAGACCCAACGCATAGAACTGGTCTCCGGCAAATCGGTTGTTATCCGCACCGATGCGGCGGTAAAACGGATTTCTATTGCAAAGCCCGAGATTGCCGACTTCAATCTTCTCTCTCCGACCGAGATCTACCTGACCGGAAAAGCGGCCGGAACGACCAACCTCACGTTGTGGCAGGACGGCCGCCTCACCGCCGTCTACGACCTGGTCGTCTCCTACGATGTCTCGAGGCTCAAGCAGCAGATGCAGGAGATTTTGCCGGCGGAGAAGGATCTGCGCATTACCGGCATCAACGACTCAATAACACTGTCGGGCAAGGTAACAAATGCTGCGGCACTGAGCCAGGCGCTATCGCTGGCCAAGGCGTATGCGCCGAAAGGCAATGTAGCCAATCTGGTGGATGTCGGCGGCGTTCACCAGGTGATGCTGGAGGTGCGAGTAGCGGAGATGTCCAAAAGCCTTACCAGGCGCTTGGGCATTAACCTGGGGTACAGCTATTCGAGCAACGATTTCGCCGCCACCATCCTAACCAATCTGACAACGGCTGCCAGGTTGGATTCGCCTGCAGTGAATGCCCTTTTCCGGTTTAGCAATAACGGCAGCACCTGGACCGCCTTTGTGGACGCCCTGGAGCAAGACGGATTAATAAAGGTGCTGGCTGAGCCCAATTTGGTAGCCCTGAGCGGCCAGACCGCAACCTTTCTGGCAGGCGGTGAATTCCCGATACCGGTTCCTCAAAGTGGGGGAGGGCTTAACACCACGATAACCATAGAATATAAGCAATTCGGTGTGGGGTTGAATTTCACGCCTACCGTTCTCAGTAAAGACAAAATCAGCCTCAAAGTGGCACCGGAAGTCTCGGATCTCGATTTCACGAACGCAATTCGTGTAGAGGGTTACTTTGTTCCGGGGTTGAAAGTCCGGCGGACATCGACCACTGTCGAACTCGGAGACGGCCAGAGCTTTGCCATTGCAGGCCTGTTGCGAGAGAATGTTCGTACTGTGATCTCGAAGTACCCTCTGCTCGGCAACATCCCGATTCTGGGTGTTCTTTTCCAAAGCAAGGAATTTCAGAAAGAGAATACCGAGCTGGTTATCATAGTGACCCCCCATCTGGTAAAGCCGCTGGATATGGCAAAGCAGACGCTTCCGACCGATTTCTATGTTGAGCCGAACGATGTTGAGTTCTACCTCATGGGCAAGGCGGAAGGGGCGGGCAGCCCAAAATCCAAAAGGGGTGCAATGGATGGCGATTTCGGGCATTCGATGCCCAAAAACTGACAGCTGAACGTAATGCAACCAACCCAACGATTGGAGAGCATAAAAATGATAAAAAAAACGATTGCGCTCACGATGGCATGCGCCATGCTGGCTCTTTTTGCAGGGTGCTCGAGCAGCGGCCCAGTCTACGAAGAGACGCTGCTCGATAAGAACTGGGGCCGATCCGTCGAAACCGCCAAGTACAACCAGATCCTCAACCCCGATGCGGGGAAGAATCTCACGCCGGTGGAAGGCCTCGAGCGGAAAGGCCACGGAAAATTCGGTCCAAAAATACGAAAATTCGTTCAAAAAAGAAACAAAACAAGAAAACACGAGTTACAGCACAACATCGAGCTTATCAAATTGAGAATGCGAGGGAATAACAATTCCACTAACCAGCCAGATGTGCAGAAAGCCTGAAGTCCACTGGCAAAGTGAGAAAAATGGCTAAGGATCTCTTTCAAGTAAAGCTGGCGACCGCAGACCCGGGTATAGCAAGAAAGCTATCGGACCTGCTTCGCAGCGCCAAGTTTTTTGAAGTCGTTGACTCAAGCGACCACCGCAAGGCCGATCTCCTCGTCTTCCAGTTGGGTGAAAACGCCGCCGCCGATATGCAGCAGGCGCTGGCCGCCGTCCAAAACGGGGAAGCGAACGAGGTCTTTCTTGTTTCGGATACCGCGGACTCGAAGATTCTGATGCAGGCGATGCGGGCGGGGGTGAAGGAGTTTTTTACGCAGCCGCTCAACCCGGTCGAAATCAAGGAGGCTCTGGAACGATTCAAGGAAAGGCAATCACAGAGTAGGCCTCTACCGGAAATCAAAAGGGGCAGCATCATCAGTGTTTTCGGAAGCAAGGGCGGCGTCGGCACGACCACGGTGTCCGTTAACCTGGCGGTGTCGCTGTCCCAGGGGGAGCCCAAGAAGTCAGTGGCCCTTCTGGACATGAACACGCTCTTCGGGGAGATACCGCTGTTTCTGGAAATGGCGCCTAAATTCCACTGGGGCGAGATCACCAAGAACATCGACCGGCTGGACAACGCATTTTTGAAGAACGTTTTGACTCAGCACAAAAGCGGAGTCCAGGTGCTGCCCTCGCCCGCCTACCTGAACGGCCATGTGCGGCCGACACCGGACATCATGAAACGACTGCTGGCGCTGATGAAGCAGATGTTCGACTACATCATCATCGATGCCGGGCAGTCGACCGACGACACCTCCATCAAGGTGCTGGAGGTCTCCGACATGCTGATGCTGATCACGATTCTGAGCCTCCCCTGCCTGGCCAACACCAACAAGCTGCTGCGGTCGCTCACGGAAATGGGCTATGTGCCGAAGGAAAAAATCAATGTCGTGCTGAACCGCTACATCAAGAAGGGCGAGATCTCACTCAACGACGCCGAGGCCGGCATCGGCAAGGAACTGTTCTGGGTGGTCCCCAACGACTACGACACATCCATGTCCGCCATCAACAGCGGCAAGCCCCTGTTGAACGTGGCTCCCGGCGCGGCGATCACCAAGAGCTTCATCGAGATGGCAAAATCGTTGAACGATCCGGAAGCGGGCACGTCGAAAAAGAAGCGGGCGTTTTTTTAGAGCCCAAGATATCGAGGCTGGAAGCCGCTCCCACAGAATTCAGGTAACGGCTCAGGTGTTTAGGCTGAAGACTGAAGGGCAATGAAGAAATAGAGAGGGAAACCTTGCTGCACGAAAAAATGAATCTGAAAGCGGGCGCGGTTGCGGGTGTGGCCGACACGAAATACATGCCGGACGAGTATTTCGACCTCAAATCGCGGATCCATGACCGGCTGCTCGATCTGATCGACCTGAGCCTCATCGACAAACTGGAACGCGAGGCTCTGACCGTCCAGATCCGCAAGGTCATCGAGCGGATCCTGCGCGAGGATCAGTTCAAGCTGCCGCTCAACATGATGGAGCGGGAGAAGATCTTCTCGGAAATCGTGGACGAAGTGCTCGGCTACGGGCCACTCGAACCCATGTTGAAAGACCCGACCGTCTCCGACATTTTAGTAAATTCCTACAAGAGCATCTACGTCGAGCGCATGGGCAAACTGGAGCCGACCGATGCCCGGTTCAAGGACGACGCCCACCTGATGCGCATCATCGATAAAATCGTCTCCAGCGTGGGGCGCCGCATCGACGAGTCTTCGCCCATGGTGGACGCCCGTCTGCCGGACGGCTCGCGGGTGAACGCCATCATCCCGCCGCTCGCCCTCGACGGCCCCTGCGTGTCCATTCGAAGATTTGCGGTGAACCCGCTCGAACTCGACGACCTGATCCGCTTCCAGACGCTGACCCCCGAGATCGCCGAAGTGCTCAAGGGCATCGTCAAGGCCCGGCTGAACGTCATCATCTCGGGCGGCACCGGCAGCGGCAAGACAACACTTCTCAACATTTTGTCGCGCTTCATCCCTGAGGAGGAGCGCATCGTCACCATCGAGGACGCCGCCGAGCTTCAGCTCAAGCAGGATCACTTGGTGCGGCTCGAGACCCGGCCGCCGAACATCGAAGGCAAGGGCGAAGTCATCCAGCGCGACCTGGTGAAAAACAGCCTGCGCATGCGGCCGGACCGGATCATCGTGGGCGAGGTGCGCGGCAAGGAGGCCTTCGACATGCTCCAGGCCATGAACACCGGCCACGACGGGTCGCTTACCACCATCCACGCCAATACGGCGCGCGACTCCCTGATGCGGCTCGAAACAATGGTGGCAATGGCAAACCTGGAAATACCCAGCGAATTTTTGAGAAAATACATTGCCTCGGCTATCGACGTGGTGATCCAGGTCTCGCGCCTGGTCGACGGCAAACGCAAGATCGTCAGCGTGCAGGAGATATCCGGCATGGAAGGCAACGTCATCACCATGCAGGAGATTTTTTCCTTCCAGCAGAAAGGGTTGGACGCCAAAGGCAACGTGCGCGGCACGTTCCGATTCCAGGGCATCCGGCCCAAGTTCATCGAGAAATTCAAGATGGTAGGAATTCATTTGCCACAGGAGATCTTTGACCCGAACCACGTGGTCGAAGTCTAAGGAGATAGGCATGGATCTCTTTGCGATCGGGTTTCGGGATATTATTGCCACCGTCTTGATCATCCAGTTGGTGATGTACGGTGTGGGCCACATGCGCACCACCCAGCGCGTGAAGATCCGGAAGCGGCTCAGAAAATTGACCGTTGTCGAAAGCGGGCCCGATGGGGCGGAGATCCTGAAGAAAAGGACCTTAAGCGACATACCGTTTCTGAACGCCTTGTTGGGGAGCTTTCCGGGGTTGAGCAGCCTGGACCGCCTGATGGTTCAGGCGAATGCCAAGTACCCGATGGGGTTCTACATGCTCCTGGGGCTTTTTTTGGCGGTGGTGGGTCTTCTGATCGGGAGCCAGTTGGCTCGCAACACGCTGCTGGCTATTTTGCTGGCGCTCATTTTGGGTGGCGTCCCCTATGTTCACCTTGTCCGCATGAAGCGCCTCCGTTCCGAGAAGTTCAAGAAACAGATGCCGGACGGCCTGGATTTAATCGCGCGCTCCCTGAAAGCCGGCCATGCGTTTTCGGGCGGCATCAGCATGGCCGCGGAAGAGTTCGACGACCCGCTCGGGTCGGAATTCTCCGAGATGCTCGATGAAATCAATTTCGGCGTCAGTGTGCCCGAGGCGCTCAAGAACTTGACCACGCGCATCGAGTGCGAAGAGATCAAGTACTTTGCCATGGGGGTGATATTGCAGCGCGAAACCGGCGGCAACCTGGCCGAGTTGATCCAGACCCTGGCGAACCTGATCCGCGAGAAATTCAAGTTCGAAGGCAAGGTGCGGACACTTTCGGCGGAGGGCAAGCTGTCCGCCGTTATTCTGGCCGCTCTGCCTTTCCTGGTGGCCGGCTGGATCTGGATTACGAACCCCAAGTACCTGGCCCCGCTCGTTGCCGAGCCTTTCGGGCGGGTGCTCCTGCTTCTGGCGGCCGTTTTCATGATCGTCGGCATCTTGATCATGAAGCGCATGGTCAACATTAAAGTTTAAACGACCGGGAGAAGTGCAGATGAACTTCTTGTTTGACATCGACAACCAGACCCAGCTGATAGCTTTCGCGTTTTTTCTGGCGCTTTTTTTGTTCAGCCTGGGCGTATCGCAGTTCTTTCGGCAGAGATCAGAGCGCAGGGAGCTGATTGGAAAAATTCGCGGCGGCGGAATCGCAACCGGCCCTGCCTTTGACGATGAGGCTGACGCAGCCGAAAAGAAGGACTCACGGCTTCTCGGCATCTTCGGCAAAATCGGCCGACGCGCTTCGGCCACCAAAGTGGAAGATTATTCCGCGTCCCGGCTCAAGTTTCTGCGGGCGGGAATCCGGCACGAAAACGCCTTGGCCGTGCACTGGGGGGTGAAGATCTTCTTGACCGTCATGTTCCCGGCCGCCTTTCTGCTGGCCCGCACGATGGTGCTGACCACGTTGAGCTACCAGGTGAGCATGGCCGTGACCGTGCTGTGCGCCCTGCTCGGTTTCTACCTGCCCGACATCTACCTCCACCACAAAGCCGAGGAGCGGCGGCAAAAGCTCCTGCAGTCGCTTCCCGATGCACTGGACCTGCTGGTGATCTGTGTGGAAGCCGGCATGGGGATGGACGGCGCTATCAATAAAGTGGCCCAGGAGCTCGGTATGGGCAGTCCGGAGCTGAGCGAGGAGTTCCATCTAATGAATCTGGAGCTGAGGGCCGGCAAGCAGCGCACGGACGCGCTAAAAAATCTGGCCCTGCGCACCAATCTCGATGAGATCAGCAGCCTGACCACCCTGCTCGTCCAGACGGACAAGTTCGGCACGAGCATGGCCGACGCGCTCCGGGTGTATTCCGACTCCTACCGGACCCAGAGATACCAGAGGGCCGAAGAGATGGCGGCCAAGCTGCCGGTCAAAATGGTCATCCCTCTGGTTTTTTGCATTTTCCCATCGCTATTCCTGGTGATTCTGGGCCCTGCCGCCATCAACATCTACCGGGTGCTGATCAAGGGCGCGTTGGCCCGTTGAGGTGATCGTTATGAAAGTCAGCAGAAGATTTAGAAAGCGCATGCCGGCGGCCTTTATGGCCGTTGCTCTCATGATGTTCATGTTGGCGGGCTGCGGCAGCAGCAAGGGCTTCAGGCTTGCCGTCGAGACCGGCGGCAACGCCGACCAGAAAAACATGGGGGAAGCCGCCGAACAGCAGACCCTTTTTGTTTCCGACGACACCAAGGCACTGCCGGAAATATCCGGCGATGAATGCGAACAACTCGGCGATGCCCTTCTGAACAAGGGGAACTTGTACTCAGCTTACGTCCAGTACGAAAAATCCCTCAAGCTGAAACCGGACAACATCCGGGTCGAATACAAGAAAGGCCTGACGCTGCTCCTGGGTGAAAAGAACGACGACGCCATCCGGCAGTTCGAGATGGTTTTGAAGAAAGAGCCGAAGTTCGACCTTGCCAACGAGGGGCTGGGTCGGGCCTATTTCCAGAAAAAAGACTTTCTGCTGGCGGAAAGGCACTTCAAGAAGGCGATCGACCAGAACCACAAGCTCTGGATGTCCTACAACTTTCTCGGCAACATCTACGACAACAAAAAGGAATACGAAAAGGCCATCCTGGAATACACCAGCGCAATAGCCGTCAAGCCTGACCAGGGGTTGCTTTACAATAATTTAGGGGTCTCCTGCCTGCTGGCCGGGCACAACCAGGCGGCTATCGACGCTTTTGGCAAGGCCGTCGAAAAGAACTACCGCGAAAGCCGGGTGTTCAACAACATGGCTGTGGCCTATGCGAATCTCGGCCATTACGACGACGCCACGGATGCCTTCCGGAAAGCCGGCGGCGAGGCCCACGCCTACAACAACATGGGCTGCATCTACCTCGAAAAGGGCAACTACCCGGAAGCCGTCCGCTGTTTCGAAAAAGCAATCGCACTCGAACCCAGCTTCTACGCCAAGGCCAGCGACAACCTGAAAAAGGCGAAAACGCTGGCGGCTAAACAGTAGGGCGATAGGGGAAAGGCGCAGGGTTCAGGGTTCAGGGTGCAAAGTACAAGGCATCTGGGTGTTTGGTAACCCTACAAACCCAACAAACTCAATAAACCCCTCCGGGATGAGCCACATGGGAAACAAATCTACAATCAACAGGGCGATTGGTTTGGTCTCTGCGCTGATTCTCCTATCCGGGCTAATCTACGGCTGCTATTCCAGGGAGGCCGTGCCGGAAAAGAAAAATATTTACGGTCAGGATATCAAACCCAATCCGCTGTCTGAGGAAGAGCTTCGCAAGTTTGCCGGTTCGATCCGCAAGGTCGACGGCGAAGCCGAAGCCCACTACCGGTTGGCGCTGCATTTTCAGGAGAAGTATCGCCACAAGCTCGCCATCGACGAGCTGAAGCAGGCGCTGCAGCGCAACCCTGCGCATTTCAAGGCATACAATGCGCTGGGGGTGTCGTTTGACAATCTCGGTGACCATGACGCCGCGATCGACTCCTACAAGCTTGCCCTGCAGATCGATCCCAAGCTGGATTACGTCTACAACAACCTCGGCTACTCCTACCTGCTGAAAGGCGATCCTCAGAATGCGGCCGAGGCATTTCAACGGGCGATCGCCTTGAACGAAAAGGAAACGCGCTACCGCAACAACCTCGGCCTTGTTTATGTAAAACAGGACAAGTTCGAGCTTGCCTTCGAGCAGTTCAGGGCTTTGGACACCGACGCGAATGCCGAAAAGTCTCTCGCCAAAGTGATGAAGGACCTCGGCAAAGGTGCTGCGACGGAAAAAGTCCTGCTGGCCGTCAGATCAGTCCCGCGAAAAGAGGCTGTCGCGAAAACAGACTCGCCCGCCCCAAGTCTGCCTGATTTGAGTGCTAAAACTTCGGAAACCGCTCCCGGCCATGACCCGGTCGCGCGGTTTCAATCGGTGCAAAAGGGCATCAGCACCCTGCGCGATCTGGAAATTGATTCAGATGCCCAGGATCCTGGAATATCGGATCAAGCAGATGCGGCAGCCGAAGAAAATGCAGATGGTCAAGAAAAAGTCGTCGCGCAGGTGAAAGAAGAGCCCGTCAAAGGGCCTGTGATCACTATTCCGCCGCCGCCCACGCATGAAGAAATTCCTTACGAGATCAAGCTGGTATCTTCGCCCGCGGTAGACCCACTCAAAGAAGCTGCGGTCGGGGGCAAGGAAGAGACCAAATATTACCATGTTGCGTCTGTCACTTTTCCCCAGGATGTTGAGGAAGCAAGAAAGCCGGCAGCTTCTGGGAAAAAGATCGACTACCAGGCAAAAATGGTTGCTCGGGAGCTTCGCGAAATCCTGCCGCCTCAAATCGAGTTCGTATCCCCCATGGACCAGGCGGAGCACGAAGAACGCATATTGGTCGCCGCCTCCTCGATCAAGGCCGGTGGGTGGCAGAATGCCCCCGAGCCGAAACGGACCGCTGAAATGGGTATTGTCGAAGTCGAAGTGGCCAACGGCAACGGGGTGAAGGGTTCCGCCGGCAAAGTGGCCGAGCACCTGCGCCGCAACGGTTTCAAGGTGGTCAGGGTGCTGGACGCCCAGTCCCACGATCATTTCAGCACCAAGGTGTTCTACTACGGCGGCAACCTGAAAGAGGCCCAACGACTTCTCAAGGCGATTCCCGAGATCGCAAGCGATGCCGAACTGTACGAGCTCGAAAGCATGGGGGGCCACATTCGCCTGCTGATCGGCAAGGACTTGATCGAGAGAAACAAAACCCTGACCTGGGACAAGCCTCGCAGCATGTCGTCCAGAATCGGTGGGTAAGAGCGCCCGGAATTAGAATAAAAAAGGAGTTGAAGGCCATGTTGCGACATAACGAAAAAGGGGCTGCCATTGTAGAGTTTGCTATTATTCTACCGCTTCTTTTACTGCTGATATTCGGGGCAATCGAATTCGGTCTGCTGATGTACAACAAGCAGGTGATTACAAATGCGAGCCGGGAAGGTGCACGGGCAGGCATTGTTGCACAAACTACACGCGTCAGTGGCGGCGATATTGTGAATGTAGTTACAAGTTATTGTGCGACTTACCTTGTCAGCTTCGGAGGTGATGGCCTCGGCGTTACAACGAATCCATTGTCGCCCGAAACAGCAAGCGATTTCTTTCGGTCAACCACTGACGGTTACGGTCACATACGATTACCAGTTTCTCGTATTTCAGAGCATTGCAAATACTTTTTTTGGCAGTCTCTTTGATAATATAATCCTGAGAGCTGAGACAGTTATGAGGTATGAGTGAATCAGGCGAAAATAGGAGACCAGGTAATGAAAATTTTAGGAATAAGCTATCGGACTAATAAAAAAATAAGTAATGAGACCGGAGTTACCATCATTCTGGTAGCAATTCTTTTGACAGTATTGATCGGCCTGGCGGCATTGGCCGTCGATATAGGTTACTTGTTGGCAAGTCGAAACGAGCTTCAAAACGCCGCCGATGCATCTGCGCTGGCTGCGACTCGACAACTGGGCTCCATTTATGAGCCCATGTCTTATGCCACGCAGCAGGACTATGTCTGCGACCCCAATGTCATCATACCGGTCGCGCAGTCCGCGGCTTCGAGCAACACAGCTGCAGGGAAATCCGTCAAAGTTCAGGGCGCCGATGTTGTCATCGGAACGTGGAATTCCGCAACGAAAGTGCTCGCGCCCACACTCAATCAGCCCAATGCCGTCGGAGTAACGACCCGTAGAGACAATACCCCAGGCGTCGGCGGGCGTGTCGGTACTTTCTTTGCAAGAATATTTGGCCAAAACGAAGTTGATGTTTCCGCAACTGCGACCGCTGCCGCTGACGGGTGTAAGTACCATAGGGGCCAGGCGGCCTTCCTACTCCCTGTTGGCATTTCAAAGCATTGGTTCGATTTGCAGAAAGCAGACTCACCTTGTGGGAACAAGTATCACTTTTCATCCATCGAACGACCCAAATGCAGGATGTGCCGGTTGGCATATATTTACAGAAAGTAACCCTGGAGGACAGGTATCTGCAAGTTTAACGAAAGAAATTATGAGCGACTGATACCTGATATAAATTATAGATTACGATAAAGATACGGTACCTAAAGGCAATAACGCAATATAAGGACCTCAACAAATATCCAATTTACTACAGTCCAGAAGTTGATGCTAATTCGACAATCCTATAATTTCACAGGCGGTGATCTATCATCCACACTAGATGATTTCATGGCACTGTTTTAATGACTGGAAAGGGCATGATGATGATGGTAATCCCAACACATGGACAGGTCAAGTTGTTATTTATGATAAAGATGATTGCGGCAACCCCAATACTGCCATGATGATAGTGGGTTTTGCAACAATCATCGATAACCGAAGTTGTAGGTCCTCCACCTAAAGTTGTAGGGACGATTATCTGTCAATTTTGTTGAATCGGGCCGTGGAAGCGGAGGAGAATATGGGAACGTCTGGGCAGCATCCCGGGATTGGTCCAATAACGAATAGACAAGTGCGTTGGAACGGACGACATTGAAAGTACGACTGGAGATAAAAGACGATTGGGTTCGGCATGAAATGCACCCGGATCGTTTCATGAGCAGAAGGCTTCGCGACCTATGGACTGGGGGACTCGGGAACGGTCGATCTGCTGGTTCTTCTTCCAACTGCTGCCGAACTACATCAATATGCATTGAGCAGCGCCCCGAGTAAGCAGGGCATCATGCTAAGAGTGGAGATGGCGAACGTGGGTTCAACCTTATCGAAAAAATCTTCGGAGCAGAAACCGCAAGACTCCAAGCTCTCGTTTTTCCCAAAAGCCCCGGCCACACCGGAGGAATTGGACATACCCGTGTCCATGGCCGAGGACCTGATGCTCCGCTACCTCTACACCAAAGGGGCATCCTCCCTGCGGGAGCTGAGCCGGTCCATCAAGCTGTCCTTCGCGCTGCTGCACACCCTGTTCCAGCGCATGCGCCAGCAGCAGCTCTTCGAGATCACCGGAGATGGATGGCAACGACTACACGTTCACCTTGTCGGGGATCGGCCGTGAACAGGCCGCCAAACGACTCCTCATCTGCCAGTACATCGGCCCGGCCCCGGTGTCGGTTGCCGCCTACACCGCCGCCGTCCGCAGCCAGAACATCCACCGTGGAGGAAACTCCATCAACTGAAAGAATACGGTTCTCCCCTGGTACATACTTGGCGCTCCTTCCGCAGTGATTTTTTGCAGAAGGAGTACCAACGGGCTCAACTCAAATTCAAGTCGATAACAGACAAAAACGTTCATAGTAAATGTATCAACAATAAGTTGTAGCGTGTTCTGAAAATCCTAACCGGACAGTACTGAGGTTCCATAATGATCATGAACTACACAGTGGGAGATAAATGTTTGGGTAATTTTTCCCAGATCCCGCAGCCCGCCTCCAAGATAACTTCCCGAAATTACAAATTATAAATTTACGGAGCCCTTATCTTGCCCATTTGCATGTTAATTGCTAATGGGGAAATCAGGTTTAGGTCTTGTTTTAAAGAAATGGGAAAAGGTGCGACAGCGTGCTGGCTAAAGGGGAAGATTCGAGCGCATTGACTGCGGCGTTGGTGAGGATGCTCCGGCCCCTGGTTCGGCTGCTGCTGCGGCGGGGTGTATCGCTGAAGTCCCTCTATGAACTCTTGAAGTGGCTGTTCGTGGATGTGGCTGCCGAGGAGTTCGGGCCGAGCGGACGGCACCGAGCCGTATCGCGCATCTCTGCAATGACCGGCCTCACGCGCAAGGAAGTCGCCCGACTCATCAGTCTTCCCGCAAGCAGCGACCGCGAGAGCGAGGCGCGCTACAACAGGGCATCGCGCGTGATTGCCGGCTGGAGACGGGATCCGGATTTTTCGGCCCGCCGTGGAGGGCCCGGAAGCCTCGTGCTGAAGGGAGAGGGGTCGACTTTCGCCGAGCTCGTCCGACGCTACAGCGGCGACATGACACCGAAAGCCATGCTGGACGAGCTGCTGCGGATCAACGCCGCCAGAGTCCTCAGAGACGGCCGGATCAAGCTGATGGTCCGCAGCTACATCCCCGGGGCTGGGGACGGCGAACGCATTCACATCCTGGGCGCCGACGTCGGCCACCTCATCCGCACGATCGACCACAACCTCGAAAATGCCGACCCGCAGCGCAAATGTTTCCAGCGCAAGGTCAGCTATGATAACCTGCCGGCCGAGGCCCTGCCGGAATTCAAGAGCCTTTCGGCTGAAAGCTCACAGAAGCTTCTCGAAAAACTCGACGAATGGCTCGCGCAATGGGACCGGGACAACAACCCCAATGTCAAGGGCGAAGGACGGTACACTGCCGGGCTTGGGATCTATTATTTCGAGGAAGAATATCGGGAACGGGGGGACGCGGATGAAAAGTAAAATGCCCACCTGCTTGATATCGATGCTGCTCCTCGGGGTTGTCTCTCTGTTTTCGGCCTGCGGCGGCGGCAGCGGCGGGGGAACGCTCACGGCCGGCGGCGGCATCGGTGGCTCCGGGGTCACCGTCGGGGCCGCCAGCAAGTACGGCAGCATCTTCGTCAACGAGATCGAATTCGACACCACGGGCGCAGTGGTCATTGTCGACGGCGTTGAAAGAGGCACCGGCGACCAGACCGTCCTCGACAACATCGCCATCGGGAAAGTTGTCCGGATCGAGGGCCCTTCCGAAGAAAGCGGTACCGGCACCGCCAATCGGGTCGTCTACAACGAGGACATCATCGGTCCGGTCGAAAGCGTCACGGCGATTGACGCGAACACACTGGAACTCGTCGTCATGGGTCAGACCGTGGTGGTCGACACCCGGACCAACCTCGTGGGCACCACGCTGTCGACGATTGCCGTCGGGAACCTCCTCGAGGTTTCCGGCTTCGGCAACGAAGCCGGTGCGATCGAGGCGACCTACCTCAGGAAAATTGCGAGACGTCTTCATCTCCCGGCACCGGGGTTCAGGTGAGAGGCTTCGCCTCCGACGTGAACACGACACTCAAGACTTTCAGGATCAACCTGTTGACCGTCAACTATGCCGCGGCCGAGGTCGGCCAGTTGACCGCCGGCAACCCGAGTGCCGGGCAGTATGTGGAGGTCAAAGGGGCGCTGAACGGTTCGACCTTGAACGCCACCGCTCGTCCGGCCCGAAGATATCCTCGGCGTGAGCGACGCCGACAACGTCCAGATTGCCGGGATCGTCACTGCATTCACCTCGCTCGAGTCATTCGACCTCAACGGAGTCGCTGTCCGGACGGATGTGGCCACGGAATACAAAAGCATTCTGCCGGAGGACATCGGACTCGGCAGCCGGCTCACGATCCGGGGATCCCTCACCAACCGGGTGCTGCTGGCCGACGAGGTGAAGTCCTCCACCCAGGCCGTTCTGGAAGGCAATGTGGCCGGCACCGCTGCCGACACGATCACCTTGTCCGGTTTTGGGACGTCGATCACCGTCGAGACCAACGGTTTGACCCGGTTTCTGGGAGCTGCCGACTCGGTATCCGAAATCGATCTGGGGGATCATCTGAAGGTGTTCGGAAAGTCCTTCGCCTCCGGGTCGTTGACGGCCGACAAGATAATCGTGAGCCGGAACCCGAGCAACAAGGCTTGGCTGCGAGGCCCCGTGGATGACGTCGCCGGCGACAGGATCTCCGTTCTCGGGTTCGAGATCCCGACAACGGAATTCCCTCAGAACGGGCTCTCGATCGAGGACGGAGAGGCGCTGACGGTGGCACAGTTCATGGCTCGGGTCTCGGTCGGTGACACGGTGCACCTCAAAGGGCGCTACAGTGGCGGCTCCATTGTGTGGGACACCATGTCGCTTCAAATGGCGGACTGATCTCAGCGATGGACTTCGACCAGTTGTTCCGATCCATCAAATCACGGGCGGCTGAAGGCGGCGGGTATTCGCACAAACCCGGAGGACCTTACAGGGCGGATGCGACTGCCTGGGCGATCCTGGCGTTAAGCACGATCCCCGCCGAAAGAGCGGCTGTCCAACTGGCGTGTGATCATCTTGCCGCCACACAGGCGCCGGACGGCCGAGTCCCTCTGGTGCCGGAAATTGCTGCGGCGTATTGGCCGACGCCCCTGGCGGTTCTTGCCTGGAAGAAGGCCTCCTGCCGCCAAGGCGAGATGGGCCGCGCCCTGAATTTTATCGCCGGCAATTCAGGACTCCATTTCGAGCGTGAAAAAAATGCCCCTTACGGCCACGACACGGCGATCAGGGGTTGGTCCTGGATAGAAGGCACGCATTCCTGGATCGAACCGACATCCCTGTCTATTCTGGCCCTCAGGGCAACCGGGCACGCTCGGGATAGTCGCACGCTCGAAGCCGTGTCCATGATCATGAATCGTCAGCTTCCATCCGGCGGGTGGAACTACGGCAACACGACGGTCTTCGGACAGGAGTTGCTGCCGATGCCCGAGCACACCGGGCAAGCGCTCTGTGCCGTTTCCGGGTATGTCTCAGTGAATGATGTCAGGAAAAGCATCGAGTATCTGGATGGCCAACGACCAAGTTTAAAAACTCCGTTGTCCCTCTGCTGGAGTCTCTTCGGCCTCAAAGCCTGGAAGATCGATTTGCCCGGGCTTCAGGATCAAATAAGCAGTTGCCTTTCGCTTCAAGAGCGGTATGGAATCTACGACACAGCCTCTTTGGCCCAATTAGCCATCGCGCATGTTTCCGGGGCCGACCTTCTAAACTACCTTGGGATAGAATCCTGAGCCATGGCAGAAACCAAACCCCGCTGCACCTCATCGACATGGACACGCCGGAGTTTCCTCAAAGCAGCCGGATTGGGCACAGCTGCGGTCGGAGCCGGGCTGCTGCTCGGTCGCTATGGTGTTCCAAGGGAAGAAAAGACCGAGACCTTCATCGCTTCAGTATCCGGCTACGATAAAGATTTAAAAACCCACATCATAGCCGGTCTGCGAGAACTCGGCATTCAATCCGGTTGGGTGAAGGGGAAACGCGTTCTGCTGAAACCAAACCTCGTAGAGCCTCACCGCACCCTGGAGCACATCAACACCCATCCGCTGGTCATCCGGGCAGCCGTCGAGGCGTTCCTGAGCATGGGGGCAGCCCAAGTCATGGTCGCAGAGGGGTCGGGGCACCGTCGCGACAACCTTCTGGTGCTCGAAGAATCCGGGCTTGCCGATGTCCTGGCCGAAGACAAGATCCCGTTCACCGATTTGAATCTGAGCTCTGTCGTAAAAATGCCCAACCAGGGCAAGGCGTCCAAGTTGGAGGTTTTCTATTTCCCGGAGGAAATCCTGAAAGCCGACATCATCGTCTCCATGGCCAAAATGAAAACGCACCATTGGGCCGGCGTGACCTTGTCGATGAAGAACCTCTTCGGAGTGATGCCCGGAATCGTCTACGGTTGGCCGAAAAACGTGCTGCACTGGGCCGGCGTAGATCAGTGCGTGTACGATATAACGGCCACCCTGAAACCTCATATGGCTATTGTGGATGGCATTATCGGTATGGAAGGCGATGGGCCGATCATGGGGGATTCGGTCCGGGCCGGCGTCATCGTCATGGGCACCAACTTGCCTGCGGTCGACGCTACCTGCGCCCGTATAATGAAAATCGACCCGGAAAAAATCAAGTACCTTAAGCACGCTTCCGGCCGAATCGGAACGATACTTGAGAAGAACATCTCACAAAGAGGAGAGCTGATTGCGACCGTTCAGCGGGGATTCAAACTGATCGAGAACATTCCTGCGCATCACAATATTCGAGCGTGATATATGATTCGGTTCTCAATTACGGTTCTCTTACTCCTGCCTGCATTGGTTTTTGCCGAAGGACACTACTACGTCGGTCAAGACTCCGCGGGCATGTTCTTTCAAACCGACCAGGACGGCGGGTGGCAGATCCCAAAAGCGGACCGAAAACAATTCAAGATCGGCGAAAGAGGAACCTACACGAAGGGGAGGGACGCGAACGGCATCTACATCCAGATCGATGCCAACAGGAAATTTTACGTCGAGCCAAACCCGAAGGGGGCTTCCTCAAGCCCTTCCAGCGACCTCGCCCTCCACCGAATCCGCGTCGGGCAAGGAAACCAAGATCACGATCAAGGGCAACCAGGTCCTGGTGCCGGTGACCTTGGGCTACGGCGAAAAAGAAACCCAGGTGCTGATGCTGCTCGACACCGGCGCCACGATCACCACCCTAAGCCGCGACTCGATCAAGAAACTGCAGGTCGCGTCGAATCAGAAGGGCAAAATGATCGTTCCCGGCGGAAAAACGATCGATGCCGATATTGTCCAGTTCAGCTACATCAAGGTTGGCCCGCACAAACGTCCGAGCATGCTTGCCGCCGTGATCGACCATTCAGGTCCGACCGTCGATTATCAGGGGTTGCTCGGCATGAATTTTCTGAAGGAAGTCGACTATCAGATCGATTTCAAACGGCAGGTCATCAAGTGGAGATAAAAACGCCCCCTCCCCCCTCACCCTGCCCGCTCTCTCCCAAGTAAGGTGGCATTTCCCCTGTGGGAGCGGCTTTCCAGCCGCGACGATCGAGGTTGAAAACCTCTCCCGCGAAGAACAAACGTGCTTGCCGATAAGGTGGCGCCGAGCGCCATGCCCCCTACGTAGCAAGATGGTCAAGGCGGGAGAGCTATCTCTACTTTCACACTGAGGCTCTTGCCGCCCCCCTCTCTGCCAGCAACCGCTTCGCCTCCCGCCGGGCTCGCGCCTATTTTGATGCGGTCAACCCCGACTCCCTTGGAGACCAGATAGCTTTTCACAGCTTCCGGGCGCGCAGATGCCATGCGTTTGGCGTAAGCCGCCGCGCTCGCGCCCTCGGGTGAGCTCGTGACGACTGCCCGACTCTTGGGGTTCGCAATCAAGAATTCTGCGGCGGCATCCAGTTTCCCAAAGTCGCCGTCGGATATTGCGGCCGAGCGAGCTTCGAACTGCACGCTGAAGGCGGGCGGCGGGGCGGGCGGATAGGTCTCCGGGCCTTTCTGGAAGAGGTACAGGCTCAGCGCAATTAAGATAATGAAACCCGCCGTCAGCACGGGGAGGACTGTCAGTTTGGATTTCGAACGACCTTCGTCGGCCGCATGGTTGAACCCTATCTGAGAGGTCGCCCGGATCTCCTTGACGTAACCGGCGATCATCGCCCCATCGATTTTGCGTTTCTTTTCGATGCAGGCCCGCTTCAAGGCATGGTCGCAGACGATGTCGATCAGTTTCGGGAGCCCTCCCGAGAATCGGTGAATCCGCTCGACCGCCTCCGCCGTAAAAATCTCCAGGAAAGCGCCTGCGACCATCAAACGGTGGCGGATGTAGGCGGCAGTCTCTGCTACGGTAAACGGCTCGGCCGTGCGCCGCACCTCCACCCGCTGCTGCAGCGCCCGGTGCTCATAGGTCGACAACCGTTCTTCCAGCCGGCGGTTCCCGGTGATCAGGATACTCACCAGGCTCTCGTCATCCGGCGTTTCGAGGTTCGACAGCAACCGGATCTGCTCGATCACCTCGTCGTCGGCCGTGTCGAGATCCTCTGCCACCACCACCACGAATTTCCCGCCGCGATAGACCTTTTCAAGATAGGCCTTCATCGCATTCAGGAATTCGATTCTCGTTTCCGTCTGCGGCAGGTGGAGCTGCTCGATCATGAGCTCCTGGAGCCGTTGGGGTTGGAGACCGGGTTCGCGCAGAACGACTGCAACGGAATCTCTCGGCAGCGCCCGAAGAAACCGGTCCACCAGCACGCTCTTGCCCGTGCCCTCGTCCCCGGTCAGCAGAGCGATCCCCTTGCGCTGCTCGACGCCGTTCTTGAGCCGCGCCAGCGTTTCGAGCTGTTTTTCCCCCAGCCAGACGAAACGGGGATCTTTCAAGTCGTAAAACGGCCTGGCGGTCAGGGTGAAATACTGGAGGTATTGGTGGTCGTCATGCATGGTCTGCGTCGCCTGAGTTCCTGGGTGAAAATTAAAGATAGCAAATTACATGCCTTGAAAAATGCAATCATATCCGTCCCAAGGAGAGGGCCTACCCGAAATTGTGAGAAAGTTGCTTCTCAAACCCCGGACGTCGATTACCCTTCAAGCCTGCGCCCGAATCTGCCGATGATATCGCATACCGACCTGCCGAAACGCGAGGGGATAATGCCGGAAAGCCATACCGAAGATTATTACGAGGACCTGCAGATCAGCCCGCATGCGGACACCGAGACGATCGAACGCGTTTACCGGATGCTCGCCAAGCGCTATCACCCGGACAACGCCGGCAGCGGCAACGTGGAGAGGTTCGATCGCATCACCAAGGCCTACCACGTGCTGGCCGACCCGGTGCGCCGGGCGGCTTACGATATCGCCTACGAACAGGTGCAGACCCGCCGCTGGAAGCAGGTGACGGCGTCGGCACCCAGCGCGGCGGGCGCCGGGAACGACCAGGAGATCCGCAACGCGATCCTGTCGATCCTCTACATCGAGCGCCGCAACGACCCGCTCGGGGCCTCCGTCGGGCTCTACCAGCTGGAGAAACTGCTCGGATGGCCCGAGAGAATGCTGGAGTTCCACACCTGGTATCTCAAGGAGAAGGGCTGGATTCAGCGCACGGATTCAGGCGGCTACGCCATCACGGCCGATGGTATCGATGTGCTCGAACAGTCCGGGCTCGCGCTGGGCAAGGATCGGTTGCTCCCGGGGCCGGATGCGTCTGAAGAGTGCACGCCGGCCGAGGATAATGGGGCCATGGACCCCAGGGAGATCACGCCACCACGAGGCGTTCAGAGATGTTTCAAGGCTCGCGCGAATTCAGAACGGGCGGCATCGGCAGGAAGCTGAAAACAAATCCGGCTCCGAGCCGGTCTTCAAATTACCTGGCTTTGCCGCTTCTTGTTACTTCCAACCCTATGAACCCTACAAACTCTACAAACCCCTGAACTCCCATGTTCCCCTTCTACGCCAGCTCCGGCGGCGGGTGGATTTTCAGCTCCTCGATCTTCTGCAGCAGCGTCTTGTAGCTGACCTTCAGAATCCGGGAGGCCTTGCTGCGGTTCCACCCGGTGCGGATCAGCACGTGGCCGATCAGCTCGCGCTCCACCTGGTTGACGGCCCGCTTGCGGATTTTCTTCAGCGCCAGGTCCGGGGTTTCGCCCTTGCCCGTGCTTTCGGCGAGCGCTTCGGCCAAGACGCTCAAGCGGGTGGAGGCCGGCGCCCCTGGGCTCCGGCTCCTGAGGCTGCAGGTGCGGGGATGAGATCAGCATCCCTTCGAGTGCGTCCTCGCTCTCGCCCAGCACGATGATGCGCTGCAGCACGTTCTGGAGCTCGCGCACGTTGCCGGGCCAGGGGTAGGCGCACAGCCGGGTGAAGGCCTCCGGGCTCAGCACGGTTTTTTCCTTTCGGCCCAGCTCCGCCGAAAACTTGCGGATGTAGTAGTCCAGAAGCGCCGGGATATCCTCGGGCCGGCTGCGCAGGGGCTGGATGGTGATCGTGATGGTGCTCAGCCGGTAGTAAAGGTCGTCTCGGAAGTTGCCGCGCTCGACGTCGGCCGCCAGGTTGCGGTTGGTCGCGGCGATCACCCATACATCCGTCTGGACCTGCTTCTCGGAGCCCAGCGGCGAAAAGTCGCCTCCCTGCAGCACGTGCAGGAGCTTCGACTGCAGCGGCAGCGACATGTCCCCGATTTCGTCGAGGAAGAGCACCCCTCCGTGAGCCTGCTCGAACTTGCCGCGCCGGGTGCGGATCGCGCCCGTGAAGGCGCCCCGCTCGTAGCCGAACATCTCGCTTTCCAACAGGGTGTCGGGCAGTGCCGCGCAGTTGACCTTGACGTAAGGTTTTCCGCTCCGCGGCGACTTCTGGACGAGCTGCGTGACGACCAGCTCTTTGCCGACCCCGGTCTCCCCGCAGACGATGACGTTGAACCCGGTCGCGGCGACGTGGTCGATCAGTTCGCGGATGCGGCGGATGTTCTCGCTCACCCCCACCAGCTCGGCTTCGGACCTTGTTTCCATCAGAATCGCACCACCCCTTCATGATACAGGAACACCGCCACCCCGGCTGCAAGCGCCAACGCAGCCCCCCACACGCCCTTGAGCTTGAAACCGACCGCTGTCGTGGCCAACCCGGCCAGAACCAACCCCAAAACCCGCGCGATGAAATCCAGAGAGAACGCCGATCCACCGAAGCCGGTCAGTTGGATGTATTCGAAAAACATCTCGACCCCCTTCCGCCCACCGGTGCGACGCAACTGTGATTGTCTTCCGTCTCTTAACTCAGCACCCTATCAGCCAGGCTATAAATGCCCGCTCATTTCAAGTATGGGCAACACTGCGCTCTGAACTCTGGACCCGCCCCCGACCTACTCGACCCTCGGCCGGGTGAAATACAGCCGCGCCGCGCGCGAGAGGTTCTCGGGCGTAACCGCCGGGTAGCTCCCCTCGAACTCGCTGATGGAGATCAGGATGTCGACCACGTCCGCAGGCTGGCAGGCCCTCAGCTCCCCACCGAGTTCCTGGCAGAGATTGCGCAGATACGCAGAAGTTTCGGCCGAACAGGTCAGCTTCCGGGTCTTCAGCAGCTGAGCGACGATGCGGTCGAACACATCGTCGTCGACCGCGTCCACGAAAATCTTGTTCGGGATCCGGCGCAGAAAGGCCTCGTCGGCAAGCTCGTTCGGGTCGAGGTTGGTCGCGAACACGACCGCCAGCTCGAAGGGCACCTGGAATTTCAGGCCGTAGCTCAGGGCGAGGAAGTCCACCCGGCGGTCCAGCGGCACGATCCAGCGGTTCAGCAGGAACATCGGGGAGACGATCTGGCGCCCGAAATCGTCGATCACGAGAACCCCGTTGTTGGCGCGCATCTGGACGGGGGCGGCGTAGATGCGCGTCGTCTTCTCGAGCTGCAGCTCGAGCATGCTCGGCTCCAGCTCCCCGCCGACGATGATGCAGGGCCGGCGGCAGATGACCCACCTGGGGTCGAGGCCCTCGGTCTGCTCGTCGACCGGGTGATGGACCGAGGGGTCGAAGACCACGATCACCTGGCCATCCACCTCGACCGCGTGCGGAATGACGACCGTGTCCTGGTGGATGCGGGCCAGTCGGGTCACGATGCTCGTTTTCCCGTTCCCGGTCGGCCCGTAGAGAAAAATGGACTTCTGGGACACGATGGCCGGCCCGAGGTCGTCCAGGAACCGGTCGGTCACCACCAGGTCGGCCAGGGCGGCCCTCAGGGTTGCGCGGTCGACCGCGATGCGCGTGTTCTGGCTGCGGACGGCGGCGTTGTAGGCCTTCAGCGACACCGGGACGGGCCCGATGTAGTGGGAGATGAGAAAGCGCTTGGCGGCATGTTCCCGGCCGATGCCGGAAAGGGTGAAGATGTAGTCGTTTCCATTCATCCCGGTGATTTCGAACAGCTGCTGCTGACGCATCCGCTGGAAGAGGTCGTGCAAGAGCGGAAACGTGAGCCGGATGGCCTTGCTCACCTCCCGCAGCGACGCCGTGCCTTTCGTGTAGAGGTAGCGCAGCACGATGTCTTCGACCAAGGACAACGGAATGTCCAGATCCTCGGGCTTGATGGGCGCTTTGGGCAGAAATACTACTCGGGAATCCCGTGGGGTGAGCTCCAAGCCCCCTCGCCATGGCTGGTCGCGCGTTCAGCATGTTCCGACACCTCGGGCGGATTTGCGTATTACGAACTCGACCATGTTCAGCAAAAAGCATGCTAACTCTCGAGGATGCGGGACTGTAGATTTTTTCTCCAGCTTTTCAATACATTGGAGTTCACTTCGGATGGCTGGGAGTATTGCGACCGAACGGAGGGATAAAAACTTCGCGAGTATTGGATAAATTTTAACCCAGCGAGGTCGCGGATCGGAGGAGGAGGTCAAAGAAGGGAAATGAGTTTCAGCCGGTCGGCCAGACGGGTGTAGCGTCGCTCCGTCCCCGTGTTCTTGATCCCGATCGCGAGCGCCCGGCGGGTCCCCACGATGACGGCCAGCCGGCGGGCGCGGGTGAGCGCGGTGTAGATGAGGTTGCGCTGCAGCAGGATGTAGTGCTGGGTCAGGACGGGGAAGACCACCGCCGGGTACTCCGAGCCCTGGGCCTTGTGAACGGAAACGGCGAAGGCGTGGGCGAGCTCGTCCAGCTCCCCGAAGTCGTAGCTCACCTCGCGCCCGTCGATGCGGACGGTCAGCGCCCGCTCCTCGTTGGATATGGATGCGATCCGGCCGATGTCCCCGTTGAAGACGTCCTTGTCGTAGTTGTTGCGCACCTGCATGACCTTGTCGCCGACCCGGAACAGCCGGTCCCCGCGCGCGACGCCCCCCTCGCCGGGGTTGAGGACCTCCTGCAGCCGGCGGTTGAGGTTGGCCGCCCCCACCACCCCCTTGTGCATCGGGGTCATGACCTGGATGCCGTCCACCGGGTCGAGGCCGAAGCGCCGCGGGATGCGGTTGCGGGCCAGCTCCAGGATGGTGGCGAGCACCCGCTCGGGGTCCTCCTGCTCGATGAAATAGAAATCCTGCGGCCCGTCGTCCGTATCCGGGGCGGCCTCGGGCATCAACCCCTGGTTGATGCGGTGGGCGTTCACCACGATCCGGCTGCGGCTCGCCTGCCGGAAGATCTCGGTCAGCCGCACGACCGGGACCGCGCCGGAGTCGATGATGTCGCCCAGGACGTTCCCCGGGCCGACCGAGGGCAGCTGGTTCACGTCGCCCACCAGGATGCAGGCGGCCGCGAGCGGCACCGCCGCGATCAGGTGGTGCATGAGCACGGTGTCCACCATCGAGGTCTCGTCCACCACCAGCAGGTCGCACTCGAGCGGCTCCTCGTCGGTCCGCTGGAACCCGCCCCGCTGGGGGCTGTACTCGAGCAGCCGGTGAATGGTGCGCGCCTCGCGGCCGGTCGCCTCGTTCAGCCGCTTGGCCGCGCGGCCGGTCGGGGCCGCCAGGAGCACCCGGGCCGACGCGCGCTCGAAGATCTTCAGCACGGCGTTGACGACGGTCGTCTTGCCCGTGCCGGGCCCGCCGGTGATGACCATCACCTTGTGGTCCAGAGCGGCCTGCAGGGCCTGGGCCTGGGTCTCCGAAAGCCGCAGATCCAGGTGCGCCTGCACCCAGGCGACCGCGCGGCCTGCGTCCAGGCGCCGCAGCCCGCGCGGGACCTCCAGCAGGGCCTTCAGCCGGCGCGCGATCGTGGTCTCGCAGACGTGGTAGGTCGTGAGGAAGACCGCGTCCCCCGCGGCGGCCTCGAGCGCTCCGGCCGCCTCCGGCTCGATCACGACGCGCCGCTCGGCCTGGATGGCCATGAGGGCCAGCTCGATCGCCTCCGGCTCCACCTTCAGGATCTCGCGGCAGCGGTCGACCAGCAGCCCGCGCGGGTGGTAGGTGTGGCCCTCCTCGGAAATCTGCTGCAGCACGAAGAGGATCCCGGCCTCCACCCGCATCGGGGCGGTCGGCGGGATCCCGATGTTGCCGGCGATCCGGTCGGCCATGACGAAGCCGACGCCGGCGATGTCGGTCGCCAGCCGGTAGGGGTTTTCGCGCACCACGGCGACCGAGCGGCTCCCGTACTGCCGGAAGATCTTGGCGGCAAACCCGGTCCCGACCCCGTGGCTCTGCAGGAACACCATGACGTCGCGGATCTCGCGCTGCGCCTCCCAGGCGGTCGCGATCATGCCGATGCGCTTGGCGCCCACGCCGGGCACCTCCGCCAGCCGGCCGACGTCGCTTTCGATGATGTCCAGCGTGCGCTTGCCGAAACGCGCGACGATGCGCTCGGCCATGACCGGCCCCAGCCCCTTGATCATCCCCGAGCCCAGATATTTCACGATGCCGTGGATCGTCCCCGGGACCTTGGTGGTGAACTGCTCGACCTTGAACTGGTCGCCGAAGCGGGGGTGGCTGGTCCACTCCCCCACCATCTCGAGCACCTCGCCCGGTGTCGGGGCGAGCAGCGTGCCCACGACCGTGACCGGCTCGTAGCGGCCGGGGACTTTCACCTTGGCGATGGTGAAGCCGGTCTCCTGGTTGGTGAACGTGATGTGCTCGATCTGGCCGCTGAGGCGGGTCGGCATGGGTCACACCCAGGCGGGGACGCGCACGTCGGCCGGCGGCGACGCGTCCGGGATGTAGCATTTGATGTCGACGACCGGGGACCCGTCGCGCGCGTCCAGCGCGTCGACCCGGATGCGGCCGTCTTCGATCGCGAGGATGCGGCAGCGCGTCAGGCCGACCAGGTTGGGGCGCAGCGGCGAGTGGGTGGCGAAAACCCCGGTCAGCGGGTTGGCCGGGTCCCGACGCGGGTGGACCGCCAGGGTGCGGCGGCCGTCCGGGGTGTCGTTCTCGTGGAACCAGTACAGCACCTGGATGTGGGAGAAGCCTTCGAGACCGAGCAGCGCCGCGCGGTAGTCGTCGAAGATCTCGATCCAGACGGCCTCGTCCCGGTGGCGGATCACGCCCACGGGATGGATGAGATAGGTGGAAGGCATGGGGGCGGTAGCCATTCGTGTTTGGTGTTTGGGTGTTTGGTGTTTGGTGTTTGGGTGTTCGGACGGCTATGGATGGAATCTCCGGGCACGGGCCAAGCGAGGTGCGCCGCCCTGTTCGGCAATGCCCCTCGCCTCTTTGCCTTCAGCCCTCGTCCTTCTCAATCCGCCTGCAGCTCCTTGATGTTCGCGTAGAAGTCCAGAATCTCCGGATTGCTCAGCGCGTCGCGGTTCTGGACCGGCTTGCCGTCGAGAACCTTCTTGATGGCCATCTCCACCTTCTTCATGTTGAGCGTGTAAGGGATCCCGGGGACCGCGATGATCTTGGCCGGGACGTGCCGCGGCGAGGCGAGGTCACGGATGGTGGTGCGGATCTTCCGCTTCAGTTCTTCCGTCAGCAGTTCCCCCTCGGGGAGCTGGACGAAGAGGACGACGCGCACGTCGCCCTTCCAGTTCTGGCCGATGACGACGCTGTCCACGATCTCCGGCATCAACGCCACGATGCTGTAGATCTCGGCCGTGCCGATGCGCACCCCGCCGGGGTTGAGGGTCGCGTCCGACCGCCCGTAGATCGCCACCCCGCCGCGCTCGTTGATCTCGATGAAGTCCCCGTGCCGCCAGACCCCCGGGTAGACGCTGAAGTAGGCCCCGCGGTACTTCTTCCCGTCCGGGTCGTCCCAGAAGTAGATTGGCATTGAGGGGAAGGCCCGACCGCACACGAGCTCCCCCTGCCGGTTGATCACCGGCTGGCCGTCCTCGTCGAAGGCGCGCACGTCCATGGCAAGTCCGCAGCCCTGCAGCTCCCCGGCATAGACCGGGTTCATGGGGTTGCCGAGCGCGAAGCAGCCGTTGAGGTCCGTGCCGCCGGAGATGGACGCCAGCTGCAGGTCCGGCTTCACCGCACGGTAGACGAACTCGAAGCCCTCCACCGAGAGCGGCGAACCGGTCGAGAGCACCGCCCGCAGCGCCGAGAGGTCATAGCGGTCCTTCGGCACGAGCCCGGACTTCATCAGGGCCGCGATGTAGCCGGCGCTGGTTCCGAAGACGGTCAGCTTCTCCGCCGCGGCCAGCTCCCACAACACGCCCGGGTCCGGGTGAAAGGGGTTCCCGTCGAAGAGCACCACCGTCGCCCCCACCGCGAGCGAGCTCGTCAGCCAGTTCCACATCATCCAGCCGCAGGTGGTGAAGTAGAAGATGGTGTCGTCGCGCGAAAGGTTGGTGTGGAGCACGAGCTCCTTCAAGTGGTGGACGAGGATGCCGCCCGCGCTCTGCACCATGCATTTGGGCAGCCCTGTGGTCCCGGAAGAGTACATGATATAGAGTGGGTGGTCGAAGGGCAGCTGCTCGAAGACGATCGGAAGCCCGGCGTCGGCCGATCGGAATTCGGGCCAGAGCACGGCCTTGGGGAGCTTGCCGAGGTCCGGGGCGGCCGAAATGTAGGGAACCACCACGACGCGCTCGACCGAATCGAGCTCTTTCAGGACATTCGCCATGCGCTCGATCGAGTCGACGGGCTTGCCCTTGAACCGGTAGCCGTCCGCAGTGAATACCACTTTCGGCCGGATCTGGCCGAAGCGGTCGAGCACGCCTTTGATGCCGAAATCGGGCGAGCAGGAGGACCACACCGCGCCGATACTGGTCGCGGCCAGCATGGCGATGATCGTCTGGGGCATATTCGGCATGAACCCCACGACCCGGTCCCCCGGCCGGACCCCCATGGCGCGCAGGGCGGAGGCGATCCGCGCCGTCTCGTCGTAGAGTTGCGCGTAGGTCAACCGAGTGGACGGCAGCCCCTCGCCTTTGAAGACGAGGGCGGAGCGCGCGTCCCGGTAGCGCAGCAGGTTCTCCGCGAAATTCAGGCGCGCCCCGGAGAACCAGCGTGCGCCCGGCATCCGCCCCGGGTCGTCGACCACCTCGCGATAGCCCACGGAGTGGATGATGCCGAGTTGCTCCCAGAGGGCCCCCCAAAACTCCGGGATGTGGTCGACGGACCATGCGTGCAGCGCGGCGTACCCGTCCAGACTCAGGCCATGCGTCGCGTTCACGGCCTGCATGAAGCGGTACATGTTCGATTCCCGGACCCTCTCAACCGACGGCGTCCACAACATCTTGGCCATGTGCCCCCTCCCCCGATTCGGTTGTCAAACCCCTGAACCCCTCTGCCTGGGGTGATCTAATTCGGTTGATGGCGATTTGTCAAAGGAAGACCCGGGCGGTCTGTCTATCGAGTGCCGTCGGTCGGCGCTTGCAGGCCCGCACGTTATCGGGTATCACCGGAGCAACCCCGATTCGGTTGGCCGGGGCATCGGTGGCCGAAAGTGACGCGATCGGAAGATCCTCCCGAGCAGGCGGCCCCTTTCCCGTGGGAGCGGCTTTCCAGCCGCGACGATCGAGGCTGAACGCCTCTCCCGCATAGAACAACCGGCTGCCGACGAGGTGGCGCCTGTCGCCATAACGCCCCTCACCAAACACCAAACACGAAACACCAAACACCAAAATACCCAAACACCAAACACCATTTCTCAGGGAGGCGTTCTCATGCAACTGGTCGAACTGCGATCCGACACGATGACCCGGCCCACCCCGTCCATGCGCAAGGCCATGGCGGCGGCGGAGGTCGGCGACGACGTCTTCGGCGAAGACCCCACCGTCAACCGCCTCGAGGAGATGGCGGCCGAACGCCTGGGCAAGGATGCGGCGCTCTTCGTCCCGAGCGGCACGATGGCGAACCTCGTCAGCCAGCTCTGCCACTGCGGCCGCGGGGACGAGATGATCCTGGGCCACCTCGCCCACACCTTCTACTACGAGCAGGGGGGGTCGGCGGCCGTGGGCTCGATCCACCCGCGCACGCTCCCGAACCGGCCCGACGGGACCATCGCGCTCGAGGAGATCGAGGCGGCCGTCCGCGCCGACAACGTCCACTTCCCGCGCACGCGCCTGATCGCGCTCGAGAACACCCACAACCTCTGCGGCGGGGCCCCGCTCGCGCCGGACTACCTGCGGGCCGTGGCCGCGATCGCCCGCCGCCACGGGCTCAAGCTCCACGTGGACGGGGCGCGTCTCTTCAACGCCGCCGTCGCTCTCGGGGTCCCGGCGCGCGAGCTGGCCGCGGACGCCGACTCGATCTGCTTTTGCCTGAGCAAGGGGCTGGCCGCGCCGGTCGGCTCGGTCCTGTGCGGGGGGAAGGAGTTCATCGCCCAGGCGCGCCGCGCCCGCAAGGTGCTGGGCGGCGGCATGCGCCAGGCCGGGGTGCTTGCGGCCGCGGGCATCGTGGCGCTGACCGAGATGGTGGACCGCCTGGCCGAGGACCACGCCAACGCCCGCCGGCTCGCGGAGGGCCTTGCCGCTCTCCCGGGGATTGCGCTCGACCCCGGCCGCGTCCGGACCAACATCGTCTATTTCGACGTCGCCCGCGAGGGGATGACGGCCGCCGGCCTGGCGGAGCGTCTGGCGAAGGAAGGCGTGCGCATGCTCGCCGCCGGCCCCCGCACCGTCCGCGCGGTCACGCACTACGAGGTCACGGCCGCCGGCATCGAGCAGGCGCTCGCGGCGGCGGCGAAGGCGATGAAGGGATAGGAAGAGTTTGAGCGGGCCGAGGGTTCAGGGGTTCAAGGAAATTCAGAAAGGCGGAACCCGCGAGCATGGGCTCGGTGTCCATTTTGCCTGAACACTGAGCCCTCGAACCCGCTGACCAGGTGACACCGGGCGTCATGGCCCCGCTTAACACGTGAAACACTAAACACCCGAAACAACCCGCCCCCCAAACACCGAACCCCGGCGTTCAATGCTTGAACGACCTCTGCCCCGTGAACACCATCGCCACCCCCGCCTCGTTGCACGCCTCGATCACCTGATAGTCGTTCTCGGAGCCGCCCGGCTGGATGACCGCGCGGATGCCTTCGCGAATGCCCACGTCCACCCCGTCGCGGAACGGGAAGAAGGCGTCGCTCACCATGGCCGCGCCGATCAGCCCGCCCTTCTCCTTCGCCACGCGCGCGTCGATCTCGGCCTTCCGGTCCGCGTCCTTCATGTCGTTGTAGGCGATCCCGTGGGCCTCGAAGCAGTAGCGGTCCGCGAGCTTGCGGTAGGCCTTGTCGCGGGCGATCTCGGCCACCCCCACGCGGTCCTGCTCGCCGGTGCCGATCCCGACCGTGACCTGGTCCTTGACGTAGAGGACCGAGTTGGAGGTCACCCCCGCCTCGACGAACCAGCCGAACAGCAGGTCCTCGTACTCCGCGTCGCTGGGCTCGCGCTCGACCCGGTACTTCCGGCCCTTGTAGTCGCACTCGGCTTTCAAGAGGTCGGCCCGGCCGCGGGTGACCGGCACGAACGACCACTGGGCGATCAGGCCGCCGTCGACCAGGCTCTTCAGGTCCACGAAGGTCCGGCCGACGAACTGCTGCAGGCGGTCCATGGCCGCGATGCGCATGACCCGCAGGTTCTTCTTGCGGCCGAAGATGTCCATGACCCCCTCCTCGAAATCGGGGGCCACGACCACCTCCGCGTACTGCCGCGCGATCGCCTCGGCGGTCGCCCGGTCCACGGGGCGGTTGCAGGCGATGCAGCCCCCGAAGGCGGCCACCCGGTCGGCCATGTTGGCCTTGGTGTAGGCGTCGAGCAGGCTGGCGGAGCGCGCAACCCCGCAGGGGTTGTTGTGCTTGACGATCACCACCGTCGGCCGGTCGGTGAAGTAGCGCAGGATGTTGAGGGAGTTGTCCGCGTCGGTGATGTTGGTCTTGCCGGGGTGCTTGCCCGACTGCAGGAGCTCCACCTCGGAGGCGAGGTAGCGGCCGGGCTGGATGTTCTCGACCTGGCCGAGCACCAGGTTGCCGTTGACCAGCTTGTAGAGGGCCGCCTCCTGCCCCGGGTTCTCGCCGTAGCGCAGGCCTTTCTCGACCCCGTCGATCACCCAGCTGACCTTGTCGTAAACCAGCGTCTGTCGTTTCGCCCCGTCCACGAAGCTGAGCTCCATGCGCGGCGAGAAGTGGTCGTCCATGATGGTGCGGTACATCTTCTTCAGGTCTTGCGGCATGGAGGGTCTCCTTTCAAGTGATACTGAAATCGGCATTCTGCACGAAGATGGTTTCTTGCTGACCCGTGGGAGCGGCTTTCCAGCCGCGATTCTCTTTTGAAGGAATTCTCGCGGCTGGAAAGCCGCTCCCACAACCGATAGGCTTCAGCCGCTTATGGGTGATAGCGGTAACACGAGCTCACACCGGCGAACGCTTGCCGGCCCAGGTAGTCGGCGATCGCGCGGTCGTACTCGGCGGTGTGCGCGAAGGCCTTCTGCGCCAGGCGGAAGCGTGCGGCGAGCGGCAGCGCGCCCTGGTGGGCGGCGAGCTCGGATACGATCGCCGGGTAGTCCGCCGGGTCGACCACCGAGGCCACGCGGATGAAGTTCTTGGCGGAGGCCCGGATCATGCACGGGCCGCCGATGTCGATGTTGCCGCGGGCCTGCTCGGGCGTCACCCCCGCCTTCGCGATCGTTTCCCGGAAGGGGTAGAGGTTGACCACCACCATGTCGATCGGCACCGCGGCGGTGCGCTGCAGGTCGGCCTGGTGCGCCGGGTTGTGGGTTTCGGTGAGCAGGCCGAGGTAGATCTTGAAGTCCAGGGTCTTCACCAGCCCGCCCTGGGTCTCGGGCTGCCCGGTGTAGTCCGACACCTGGGTCAGGTGCCGGCCGGCCGCGTCGCCCAGGAGTGTCTGGATGTGGCTGAAGGTTCCCCCGGTCGAAAAGATCCGCAGCTCGGGATTCACGCGCACGAGCTCCGGGATGAACCGCTCCAGCCCCTGCTTGTCCGAGACGCTCACCAGGACGTGGCGCACCTTCACCCGGTCATCGATACGTTCGACCACATTGATGCTCATGGATCACCTCATAGCCGGTTTGGGTGGTTGGGTGTCTGGGTGTTTGGGTGTTTGGGTGTTTGGTGTTTGGTGTTTGGTGTTTGGTGTTTGGTGCCCTTTGTTTCGGATTTCGAAATTCGGATTTCGGATTTCAGCATTCCATGCTGTTCAATGCTTCCCGTCGTACTCTTCGAGGAAGCGCTCGAAGAACGCCTCCATGAACCGGTGCCGCTCGTCCGCCAGGCGGCGCCCTTCGGCCGTCAGGATGCGGTCGCGGATGCGGACGAGCTTGACCCGGAACTCGCGGTAGCCGGTGTCGTCGGCCGTGTAGGGCAAGCTGGCCTCGGGGGCGATGTCCGGGTTGTGCAGCCGGGCGCCGACCTCGCCGGCGAACAGGAAGGCGCGCGCAACCCCCACCGCGCCGATCGCGTCCAGCTTGTCGGCGTCGAACAATACCCGCGCCTCGACCGTGGCCGGGACCTGGTCGCCGCGGAAGCGGTGCGCGCGGATGCAGTGCAGGATGTTGTCCCGGCGCGCCGCGGACAGGGGCAGCGCGCCGACGACCGGCCGGGCCAGGGCCTCCCCTCGTTCCGCATGGCAGACGGCCCCGCTGGAGGCGTCCTGGCAGCTGCGGCCGATGTCGTGCAGGAAGGCCGCCGCGACCAGCACCACCCTGTCGGCCCCCTCCACCGGCCCGATCCGCTCGCACAGCCGGGACACGCGCCGGGTGTGGTCCCAGGCGTGGCTGCCGCGCGCGCCGCAGAAATGCGATCGGGCCGCCGTGCAAACGGCCCCGAGCACCTCGTCGGCTTCGGCGGGTTCCAGGTTCGATGTCATGTCCATACGGGTGGAGGCTGGGGTGTGCCGGGCGACTCACCGGGCGCGCAGGTTGCTTTACATAGTCCGATCCGCGGTTTCAATACATTTTTCCGGCCCGCCCCCCGGGGCTAAACTTCCGGGCGGATTGTGCCGATGAGATAGCTGGGCAATGTCTGAACAGCTGAACGGACCGCGGCCCACTGACGCGATGACAGCCAAGACCTACATCCCCGTCCGACGTTCCCAGATCCGCTACTACCAGCGGGTCCCGCTCTTCTGCGAGATGCCGCCGGGAAGCTACCAGCTCTACAAACCTCCCGGGATGGGCATCTCCGAGCTGCGCCTCGACCAGGGCATGCACCCGCGGCTCTTCATCCAGCACCTGGACCGCTCCGAGGCCATCCGCGAAGTCCACAAGGGGTTCAACCTGGAAATCGCGCACAGCATCGAAACCGGCGACGTGGCCACGGTCAAGACGACGCTCTGCAACCTCGTCACCGAGACGCTCTCCGAGCCCAGGGCCGGGATGCTGCAGGCGCTCCCCGGCACCATGGACGTCCTGGTCAGCGGCTACTCGAAACAGCCGGGCATCCTGCGCACGTTTGCGACCATCTCGAACAAGGATTATTCGACCGTCATCCATTCGGTCAACGTGATGGCGCTGACGCTCAGCTACTGCTTCTACTCCGGCATGTCGCTGCCGGAGACCCGGCGGCTCGGGCTGGGGGCGCTGCTGCACGACGTCGGCAAGGCCGAGATCCCGTCCGAAATCCTGCAGGCCCCGCGCAAGCTCTCCCCGGAGGAGTTCGAGATCATGAAGAGCCACACCGGGATCGGGGAGCGGCTGATCCGGGAGATCAACCGCCTGGGCGAGGACGTCGCCCTGGCCGCGCTGCAGCACCACGAGAAGCTCGACGGCAGCGGCTACCCGAAGGGGCTGCAGAAGCGCGACATCTCCTTCAACGGCCAGCTGATCGGCATCATCGACTGCTACGAGGCGCTCACCAACGAGGAGCGGCCCTACCGGCGGGCGCTGGAACCGCTCGAAACCCTCGAGCTCCTGAAGCGGGACGTCGAAGCCGGCAAGTTCGACCGCCGCCTGTTCGAAAAATTCTGCTACAGCCTGATCTGATTCCACCGGTCGCACGCCGCCTCCGTGCGCTCGAACCCCTTGGCCGCAGCCCGCTGCTGCTCGCGCCGTATTGACACCCGCTGCTGTTATCTCTATGCTTTTAATGTGTTTATGACAACGCCGGATGGCGCCGAACCGGCAACGCGTCCTGACTCCTTCCAGCCGCCCGCAGACCGGACGGCTCCGGCAGGATGAACCGCCCTCCCCGGGAACTTCGCACGATGTATAATACCTACTTCGGGTTTCGCGAAAAGCCGTTCAAGCTCGTGCCGAACCCCGAGTACCTGTTCCTCAGCAAGAGCCACGAGGAGGCGCTGGCCCACCTGAACTACGCCATCGCCCAGGGGGACGGGTTCGTCGAGATCACCGGCGAGGTGGGAACCGGCAAGACGACGCTCTGCCGGTCCTTTCTCGAGAACCTGGACGCCGGCACGGTCGCGGCCTACATCTTCAACCCCAAGATGGGGCCCAAGCAGCTGATCCGCGCCATCAACGACGAGTTCGCCATCCAGTACAACGCCGACGACACCAAGGACCTGATCGACAAGCTCAACCGCTTCCTCATCCGGAAAAAGGCCGAGCGCAAGCGAGTCCTGGTGCTGATCGACGAGGCCCAGAACCTGACCAAGACGGTCCTGGAGCAGCTGCGCCTGCTGTCGAACCTCGAGACCAACCGCGAGAAGCTCATCCAGATCATCCTGGTGGGCCAGCCCGAGCTCGCGGAAATGCTCGACTCGCACGACCTGCGGCAGATCGGGCAGCGAATCTCGCTGCGCTACGAGATCACGCCGCTCAGCCTGGCCGAGACCGAGGAGTACGTCCAGTACCGGCTCAACATCGCCTCCCAGAAACCGCACGCGCTGTTCGACCGGTCCGCCATTCGCCAGATTTTCACCCACTCGCGCGGGATCCCCCGCCTGATCAACATCGCCTGCGACCGTGCCCTGCTCACCGCCTTCAGCCAGAACCGGACCCGGGTCACCGGGCGCATCGCGCGGCAGGCGCTCGCCGAGATGACGCGCCGCGGCCACGCCCGCCGGCCGCCGCTCATGGACGGCCGCCTGGCCCTGCTCCTGTTTGTGCTGCTCTGCGCCGTGGCCGCCGCGCTGCTCTACCGGCAGCCCCTCTCCCGGGCGCTCAGCGCCCTGTTCGCCGCACCCGCGCCGGTCGCCTCCGCCCCGCAGGCGCCGGCCGAACCGCCCGCCCCCCCGGCCGAGGCCCCGCCGGTCGCACCTCCCCCGGCGCCCGCCGCGACCGCGGAAGCGCCGGCCCCCGTCGCAGCCCCGCCGGCGACGGCGAGCGCACCGGCCCCGATGCCGAGCGTGACCGGCCTGGCCGAACGCCTGAAACGGACGGATGCGCGGGGGTCGCGCACGGACGCCCTCGCTGCCGCCCTGGCGTCATGGGGGGCCGCGATCGAGTCGAAGTCCTATCTCGAACCGGTGGAGGACGACCCCACCTTCTTCAACCTGTCGGCCAAGATCGCCGGATTCCAGGTCCAACGGATCGAGACCGACCTCGAGGTGCTGCGCAGGCTCAACATGCCGGCCGTCCTCGAGCTGCGCACCGGGCCGAAGGCGCCCCCGGCCTACCTGGCCCTGATCGGCGCCGAGGCCGACACCCTGCTGCTCAAGGGCGCCGCCGCCGACCCGGCGATCGCCGCCGGCCCGGCCGAGCTGCAACAGGCGTGGACCGGTGTCGCCTACCTCCCGTGGAAGAACTTCCTCTCCCTCACGGGGACCATCCCCGGCAACGCCCCGGCCGACTCCGTGCTGGCGCTCAAAATGCTGCTGCGCGACCTCGGCCATACGGGCGTGCCGATGACCAAGGACTACGACGCCGTCACCCAGAAGACGGTCGAACAGATCCAGGCCCGATACGGCCTGCCGATCGACGGTGTCGTCGGGAACATGACCAAGATCATCCTCTACCGGGAGGGGAAGAGCTTCAACGTGCCGCCGATCGTGCGACCGCGGGCCTGAGCCCGCCCGCGTGGATTCGATACGCAACTGAAGTTTACAAGGGTGCTATGGGAAGAATGCGGTGAGTTCGATACTGAAAGCGCTCAAGAAAGTCGAAGGCGCCGGGCCGGAGGAGGCCGGCCCGCGGCCGCCCCTGCGCCCTGCCTCGGGGCCGCCGCCGTCGCGCTGGTCGCACTGGCGCGAACGGCCGCCGCTTCTGTGGGGTGCGCTGGCGGTGACGCTCGTCCTGGCGGCGGCCGCCGTCTACCACTTCGTTACCCCATCCGAACCCACGGCCCCGCAAGCCGCCGCGGGCGCGGGACGCGCGGTCCAGGCCCGGCTGCCCGCCGCGCCGGCATCGCCCCCCGGGCACCCTGCGCCGCCGCCCTTGTCGCCGCCGGCCCCGGCGCCCTCATCGAGCCCTCCGGCCCTGGCGGTCGTCCCGACGGAGCCCCCGGTGGAGCCGACTCCGCCGGTCCAGGCGCCGCCCCCGACGGCCCGCATCCGGCCCCGGGATGCGGGCCCCGGCGCCCCCTCCGCACCCGACACCCGGCCGGCGCCCGCCCAGCGCGGCCCTTCCGGCCAGGACCGTCCCATCCCCGTCCGCCCGCCCACCGCCCCGGCCCGCTCGGTCGAGGACAGCCTGAACCGTCTCGACGACTCCAAGCTCAAGGTGATGGCCATCGCCTGGGCCGAAGACCCCGGCCGGCGCCTTGCGGTCGTCAACGGCCACATCGTCCGGGAGGGCGAGTCCGTGGACGGCTACACCGTGACGCGCATCCGCCGGGACGACCTCGTGGTCAGCGACGGCACGCGCTCGTGGCGGGTGGAGCTCAACCTGCGTCAGCAACCCTGACAGGCTGTTGAAAACCGGCGTCCCGGGCCGTGATCCGGCGTTGCGCGGCTCTTTTGTGGATGCTCACATACTGGCCAGTATGCTGCGCTCCCCAAAAGGCCGCGCGCCTTGGCTGACGGCCCGGGACTTGTTTTTCAACAGCCTGTTCGAACTCACTCCTGCTGCGCGGTCTCGGCGCCCGGCGCCTTGCCGATGCCCGTGATCCGCTAACAGCCTTTTCCCCTCCCCCTGCGGGAGGGGTGACGGGGAGGGGGGTTATTTTTCTTCAACTCGTAACTTGTAACTCGTAACTCGCCCTACTCTCCTCCCACCACCGCCGTGCACTCGATCTCGACGCGCGCGCCGCGGGCCAGGCCGTTCACCCCCATGGCGCTGCGGGCCGGCAGGTGCCGCTTGAAGTAGGTCACGTAGACCGAGTTCATCTCGGCCCATTCCGCCATGTCGGCCAGCATGACCGTCACCTTGACCACCTGGTCGAACGACGACCCGTAGCGTTCCAGGGCCGCCTTGATGTTTTCCATGGTCTGCCGGGTCTCGGCCGCGATCCCGCCCGGCACCACCTGCCCGGAGGCGTCCGTGCCGAGCTTGCCGGAAAGAAACAGCAGGTGCCCGACGCGCACCGCCTCCGAAAACGGCAGCCCCTGCATGCCCTCCGAGGTCAAGTACTCGGCCTTCGTCTTCTTGTGGTCTCCCATGATTCCTCCTGTAGGATTTGAAACGGTTGTACGAATTCTTACACTGTTGGCTCCCGGTCTGCAAACCTTGGCCGCCCGCGGCCGGTTGACCCTACGCGCGGCGACGTGTTAGGGGGAACCGCGAGTGGAGGGACGCGCAATGAGCACGGTTCTGGAAGACTACCCGGTCACGGTGGACATCCCGGTCGCCTGGGGCGAGATGGATGCCTACGGCCACGTCAACAACATCGTCTATTTCCGCTATTTCGAAACGGCCCGCATGGCGTACTTCGAACGCCTGGAGGCCCCCGGGTTCCTCGCCCGCGACCCGCTCGGGCCCATCCTCGCCTCCACCCGGTGCCGCTTCAGGGCCCCCGTGAAATACCCCGACCGGCTGACGGTCGGGGCGCGCATCGCCCGCGTGGAGGCGGACCGCTTCCTCATGGTCTACGCCGCGTTCAGCCACGCCATGGGAAGGGTCGCGGCCGAAGGCGAGGGCACGATCGTCTGCTACGATTACCGCAACACCTGCAAGGCGCCCCTGCCGGAAAGGATCAAGCTCCGGATCGCCGCAATCGAAAACGGCCGTTAACCTGCTCTCCGCAAGAAGAACCTTGATTTATAAGGGCCTTATCCGCTATGGAGGGGCGACTCGGGCCCAGCCCGCCCGACGGGTCCCCGTCAACCCTGGTGGTGCAACGGATATGGCTTCGGATGCTCAAAGCGGCTGCCTGCGCGCGAAATCGACGACCGTGACCGGCCGCGCGCTCGCCCTGACCGCGGCCTGGCTGGTGATCGTCAACGTCTTCGCGCTGCTGGCCTTCAACCGTCTGAACCTCGCCCCCGACACCGCCATGGCGTGGATGGACCCCGGGTCGGTCACCCCCGCCCGGCAGAGCTGGGACATCGTCGAGCTGCACAACCGCTGGGACTCCTACTGGTACCTCGACATCGCCCGGGAAGGCTACTACCTGCGCGGGCCGACGCTCTCCAACGTCGTGTTCTTCCCGCTCTACCCGCTGCTCATGCGCCTGTTCGCCCCGCTGTGCGGCGGCGACCTGGTGCTGTCGGGCTGGATCCTGAGCAGCGGCTTCCTCTTTCTCTCCGTCTACATGCTCACGCGCCTGGTGCGGGAGTTCCACCCCGGGATCGACCCCTGCCTGCCGGCGGTTTTCCTGCTCGCGCACCCGATGGCCTTCTTCCTGAACGCGGTGTATTCCGAATCGCTGTTCCTGTTCCTCTCGCTCGCCATGGTGTACTTCGCCCGGCGCGGCGACTTCTTCAAAGCGTCCCTCGCGGCGGCGCTGGCCTCCGCGACGCGGGTGGCCGGGGTGTTCCTGTGCGTCCTGCTGCTGGTCGAGTTCCTGCGCGCCCACGGGTGGCGGGGCCTGCTCTCTCCCCGCGTCCTGCCGCTCGCCCTCGCGCCGGCGGGCCTGATTCTCTTCTTCCTCCACCACTGGTACCGGTTCGGGGACTTCTTCCTCTACCTGAACGCCCAGACCGTCTACGGCCGGGACTTCACCATGGAGCTGTCGGATTTTGCCATCCGCAACAATGCCAACCTCGTCAACACGGCGCTCGACCTCTTCTACACCGCCACCGCCCTCCTGCTGGCGCTGCTCGCGCTGCGCGTCCGGCTCTCCTACGGGGTGTACATGCTGGCCTCGCTGGGGGTTGCGCTCGGGAGCGGGACCGTGCTCGGGGTCGCCCGCTACGCCATGGTGCTCTTCCCGATCCACCTCATCGGGGCCGGGCTCCGCTCGCCGGTCGGCCGCGCCGCCTGGCTGTTCGCATCGGCGCTGCTGCTGGCGCTGAACATCATCTGCTTCGTCAACCACTACTGGGCCTGTTGATCCATGAGTCCCTTCCCTGAAACCGGGGCGCCCCGTCCGATCGAACATGACCCCCTCGAACCCGGGGTGACCCTCAGCGTCGTGGTCCCGGCGTTCAACGAGGCCGACAACATCCCCCTGCTCCACGCCCGCCTGGCCGAAACGCTGCAACGCCTGGTGCCGGACTCCTGGGAGCTGATCCTGGTGGACGACGGCAGCCGCGACCTGTCGTGGGCGGTCATCTGCCAGCTCTCGACCGAGGACGCCCGGGTGAAGGGGGTGCGCCTGTCGCGCAACTTCGGCCACCAGTACGCGCTCTGGGCCGGGCTGGAGCTGGCGGGCGGGCAGGCGGTGGTCATGATGGACTGCGACCTGCAGCACCCGGTCGAAAAGCTGCCGGAGCTCGTGGCCAAGTGGCGCGCCGGGTTCAAGGTCGTGAAGACCCAGCGGCAGGACGAGACGGCCTCGCTCGGCTGGTTCAAGCGCTGGACCTCGCGCACCTTCTACCGGGTGTTCGCGTACCTGAGCGGCGTCGGCCTGCAGCCCGGCCTGGCGGATTTCCGTCTGTTCGACCGCCAGGCCCTGCGGGAGATGCTGCGCTTCAAGGAGGAGGGGCTGTTCCTGCGCGGCCTGACGGAGTGGATCGGGTTCCCGTCCTGCGTCATTTCCTACGTCCCCGCCCCGCGCGCCCACGGCCAGTCGGGCTACAGCCTGAAGAAAATGGTCAAGCTCGCCTGGAACGGGGTGAGCTCCTTCTCGACCACGCCGCTGCGCATCGGGATCCTGATCGGTCTCGTCGGCAGCGTGGTGTCGGTCATCGGCGTGCTGTACGCCTTCTTCGGCCACTTCTTCGGCCGCAGGGCGGTCCCCGGCTGGGCGTCGACGCTGATCGTGATCTCGCTGCTCTTCTGCCTGCTGTTCGTCTACCTGGGCATCCTGGGCGAGTACATCGGCCGCATGGTCGTGGAGGTCCGCCGGCGCCCGCGCTTCATCGTCAGCGAGACGGCCGGGTTCCGCAAGACCGACGCCGCACCCTATGAGTGACGCGCCCTCCCCTTCCGCACCCGCACCGCCTCGCCGGCCCGTTCGTCTCGTGGTCAACGCCGACGACTTCGGCGTGTCCGAGCGCGTCAACTCCGGGATCGTGCACGCCCACCGCGAGGGGGTCGTCACGGCGACCTCCCTCATGGCCGTGGGCCGGGCCTTCGAGCACGCCGTGCGCCTGGCGCGGGCCGTGCCCGACCTGGACGTGGGCGTGCACCTGACGCTCGTCGCCGAGCGCCCCCTCAGGCCGGAGGGCCGCTCGCTGACCGGCACGGACGGCCGCTTCCCGCCCGGCGCAGGGGCGTTCACGCTGGGCTGGTTGACGGGCAGGATCCGCAGGGCCGATGTGGAGGCGGAGTGGTCCGCCCAGATCGAACGCGTGCTGGCGAGCGGGATTCCGGCCGTCCCACCTCGACAGCCACCAGCACGTGCATGTCCTGCCGGGGTTGCTCGATCTGGCCCGGGAGCTCGCCTCGCGCTACGGCATCCCGTTCGTGCGCGTTCCGGTGGAAGGGTGGCGCCTGGATCGTCCGATCACCTTTCACGGAATCTCACGCCTGCTGGGCGCCGGTGTCCTTGCGCGTCTTCGCCGCCGTGAGCGGCCCGGGGCGCGCCGGGCGGACGGGTCGCCGGCCGCTGCGCTTTCTCGGGGTTCCACGACGGCGGCCGGCTGGATGCGCAGCGCCTGCGGCGGCTGCTGGCGGGACTGCGAGCCGGGGGAGAGTTACGAGCTGATGTGCCATCCGGGGCTGACGCCGGAAGAGGAAGACCTGCGGCGCTGGGGCTACGGTCACGAGATGGAGCTGCAGGCCCTCACGTCGCCCGCTGTCCGCGCCGACCTCGAGCGGCTGGGGGTTGAGCTCTGCACGTTTAAAGATTTGACGCAGTCATATCTTTGCAAAGGGTGTTGAAAACCAAGTATCGGGCCGTCAGCCAAGGCGCGCGGCCTTTGGGGAAGCGCAGCATACTGGCCAGTATGTGAGCATTCACCAAAGCCGCGCAACGCCGGATCACGGCCTGAGACGCCGGTTTTCAACACCCTTTTAAGCCGACGAAGAGGTAATGGCTGATCCAGTTCGCGGTGGACAGCGGCCGTTCTTCGGCGATGTCGAAGCCGGCGTCGAGGATCGCCCGGCGGTAGCTCTCGGGGGATTCGAAGTGCGGGGGGTCGCCCTTGGTGATCCCGAGCAGGGACACCGAGAGGGTCTCCTGGGCCATGATGGCCCAGTATCGCCAGCGCGGCCGGTCGATGACCTCCTTGACGATCAGGCGCCCGCCGGGCCGCAGCGCCCGGTGGCAGCCGCGCAGGATGTCCGGCCACACCTCCCGGCGCACGGTGTACAGCACGTCGAAGATCGAGACCGCGTCGTAGGCCGCTGCGGGCACCGCCGTCGAGCGCGGTCGCGGAGAAGGTGACACCGGGCCGCGCCGTGCGGCGGGCCGTCGCGATCTTCGCCGCGTCGTGATCGATCCCGTGCAGCTGGAGACCGGACCGCGACGGGTCCCGCGCCAGCAGGTTGACCAGCAGCCCGTGCCCGCAGCCCACGTCCAGCACCGCACCGGTCGCCGGGAAGCGGTCGATCAGCCGCCCGAAAGGGCAGGTCAACGCCCGCACGACCACGTGCAGCCGCGCCGCCAGCCCCTCCCCTTCGTACGCGTTCCAGGCCGCCGCCACGCTATTCATCGCGTTCAAAACTCACCCAGTATTGCGCACCGACAGGGAGCGTCAGACAGCTTGGCCTCAATGGCCGACACCGCACCCAGCCGAAGCCAGCGGGGAGGAAAGACGTTCACGTAGGCATGTTCACGGTAGCGAAACGAGTTTTTCCCAAACAGGGATTTCGTCTTCGTTCAACGTCAACAGGCGCGCGTCGCGGTCAAACGGGCACATTTTGACGAGCATGCGGCCCAGCGGATTAAACGGGTTGTGCTCCCAGATGACCAGCCTGGACCAAGGGGTTCATCCGGGTGGCCAGGCCCGCCGCCGTTTGCGCCCTCTCGGCGGGCGGGATGTGATGGAACACGTGGCAGCAGATCACGAAATCGAAGCGGATGTCCCCGGGCAAGTGATTCAGATCGCTCACCAGACAGACGCGATCATCGCCGATGAGACCCCTGGCCTCGTTGACGGATTCCACGGACGTATCAAAGCCGAACAGCCTCAACCGGCCTTGCTCCACCAGCGGCATGACCGCGTCTGACTCGAGCAGGGATTTGAGCATCCGGCCGTTGCCGCATCCGAAATCCAGGTAGCAAACCTCTTTGCCGGAGTACCCCGCGGAGAGCCATCGGGCGACGGTTGCCGCCCGTTGGCGGATGAAGTCGTCGCTGCGGACCCCCGGCGGCAGGCTGCGGTTGTGGATCCGCTCGTAATCCCGCGCGACCCGGTCGAAGACGTTAGTGCCCATTCCGGTATGCCACCTCCCCGTTCACGACGGTCATCTCCACCGGCACGGTGTGCCATTCGGCCGCGGGAGTGGCGGAAAGGTCCCGGGCGAAGACCGTGAGGTCCGCCCACAGCCCCGGGCGCACGCTGCCCACCCGGTCCTCGCGGCCGGAGACCCACGCGGGGGCCGCGGTGAACCCCGGCAGGCTTTCCTCGAGGGTGAGCCGCTGATCGGGATACCACCCGCCGGGCGGCAGTCCCTCGGGCGTCTGGCGGGTGACCGCCGCCTGCAGCCCCAGGATGGGGTCCATGGGCTCGACCGGGGCGTCGGAGCCGAACAGCAGCGGCACCCCCGCGTTCATCAGCGACCGCCACGCGTAGCCGTTGCGGCAGCGCGCCGCCCCCCAGCGCCGGTCGGCCACGTTCCAGTCGGTGGAGATAAACCGCGGCTGCACCGAGCCCACGATGCCCATCGCGCGGAACAGGGGCAGATCCTCCTGCCGGTAGATCTGGATGTGCTCGATCCGGTCGCGCCGGGGGCCGGGCACCGCCTTCCGCGCCGCGGCGATGGCGTGCAGGCAGTGGGTCACGGCCTTGTCGCCGATCGCGTGGATCCCGACGGAATACCCGCGCCGGTAGCCCATCTCGATTTTCTCCTGCAGCAGCGGCAGGCTGAGCACCTCGAGCCCGGTGTTCCCCGGCTCGTCCGTGTAGGGCTCGTGCAGGAGGGCGGTGCCCGCCCCGAGCGAGCCGTCCGCGTAGAGCTTCATGTGCCCGGCCCACAGCCGGTCGCTCCCGTGGCCCGGCCGGACGCCGTTGGCCGCGGCCTCGTCCAGGTCGTGGGGCCAGAGCAGGTGGTAGATGCGCACCTTCAGCGCGCCCGCGCGGTCGAGCGCCTCGAAGGCCTCCCACTGCTCGTAGCGCTCGCAGGTGTGCGCCCCGGTCACCCCGAGGCGCAGCGCGTGCTCCTGGGCCAGCAGGACGGCCTGCTTGCGCTCCTCCAGGCTGGGAACGGGGATGGCCTGCTCGACGAAGGTCCGGAGTTCCCGGAGCATGCCCGTGGGTTCGCCGGTCGCCGGGTCGCGGTCGATCCGCCCGCCCGCGGGGTCGGGGGTTCCGCGAGCGATCCCGGCCGCGGCCAGCGCCCGCGAGTTGACCCACTGGCTGTGGCCGCAGGCCCGCACCATCATGACGGGGTTGTCCGGCGCGATGTCGTCCAGGTCCGCCCGCAGCGGTTCCCGTTTCTCTGCCCAGGTGTGGTGGTTCCAGCCGCGCCCTAGAATCCACTCGCCCGGCGCACGGCCGCGCACCGCCTCCCGGATGCGCTCGCGGCAGGCCGCGAGCGACGGCAGATCCCGCAGGTCCACCCGCCGCAGCGACAGCCCGTAGCTCAGGAAGTGGCAGTGGCCGTCCACGAGCCCCGGGGTCACCAGCCGGCCGGGCAGGGCCACCGTCTCGACCTTGCCCGCCAGCGCGGCGGTCACATCGGCGTTGCTGCCGACCGCCGCGATCCGGCCGTTGTCGATCCCGACTGCCTCCGCCCACGGCCGTGCCGGGTCGCCCGTGAACACCTTTGCCGAGAGAAGTGCCAGCGCCATGAAGTCCCTCCGATGTGAACGACGATGCGAAAAAGTTGGCGGCTCCGATTCGTCATGCCGGCGAAGGCCGGCATCCGGGGTCGAACCGAAGCCTGCCGGCTACCGGCCCGGTCCGAGCAGGCCGAGCGCCGCGGCCGCGAGCGTCGCCATGGCCGTGCGCAGCGTCGGCTCGGGGTCGGGCGCGAAGCGCGGGGTGTGCAGCAGCCCCAGCGTCTCCAGCCCCTGTTCCACCCGCGCCAGGCGTTCGGGCGCCGTGCACCCGATCTTGAACATGCACAGCGGCAGCTCCGCGCCGGGCGGGCTGAAGTCCCCGAAATCCTCGCTGCCGGTCGAGGGGTCCAGGTGCACGACCCGCTCCGCGCCGAGCAGGTCGGCGAAGACGGCCTTCAGGGCCGCCGTCGCCCGGACGTCGTTGACCACGGGCCGGAACGGCGGCTCGGGGAACGCGAAGACCGGCATCTCGGCCTCCGTCAGGCCGGCCGCGAGCGCCAGCCCGCGCGCGTGCCGCCGGAGCGCGGCCTCGGCCGCGTCGATGACCTCTTCCTTGTAGCCGCGGACGGTCAGCTTCAGCTCGACCGCTTCGGGGATCACGTTGCGTTTGCTCCCGCCGTGGATCGATCCGATGGTGACCAGGACCATCTCCGCGGGGCTGGTCTGGCGGCTGACGACCGTCTGCGCGGCCATCACGAACTGGGCCGCCAGCACCACGGGGTCGATCGTCTTGTGCGGCACCGCGCCGTGCCCGCCGCGGCCCCGGATGGTGACGTCGAGACTGCGGCAGCCGGATGACTGCACCCCATCGCCCAGCCCCACGGTGCCCGCCGGCAGCTCGGGGCGGACATGCAGCGCCACCCCCCAGTCGGGCCGGCCGAAGCGCTCGTAAAGGCCGTCGGCCAGCATGAGCTTCGCCCCGCCCACGGTCTCCTCGGCCGGCTGGCAGGCCACGATCAGCTCGCCCGCCCACGCCGCGCGCAGCTCGCTCAGGATGGCGGCCGCGCCGAGCACGGCGGTGGTGTGGATGTCGTGGCCGCAGGCGTGCATCACGGGCACGGTCTCGCCTTCGGGGCTGAGGGCGCTGACCGTGGAGGCATAGTCGAGACCGGTCTCTTCCCGCACCGGGAGGGCGTCCATGTCCCCGCGCAGCAGCAGCCGCCGGCCGGCCCCGTTGCGCAGCCGCCCGGCCACGCCGTGGCCGCCCAGGCCGGTGGCCGTTTCGAACCCGCACTGCGACAGCCTTTCGGCCGCGCAGCCCGCGGTGGCCCGCTCCTGCCCTGAGAGCTCCGGGTTCGCGTGGATATGGCGGTAGAGGGCCAGTGCGGCCGGCAGGTGGCTTTCGACGGCCTGCCGCAAGCGTTCTTTGAGCGGGGTCGCTGATCGTCATCGACACGGGCGCGCCTCTATTGGAAACGGGTTCAAGGGTTCAACGGGCAGATGCTCGATGCTGGATGCTGGATACTCGATAAAGACAGAAAAGCCATCCGTGATCGGGAATCGAGCATCCAGCATCGAGTATCGAGCATCCGGCTACCGCCGCTGCCGGCTCGTGTGGGGGTCGAGCAGATCCCGCAGGCCGTCGCCGAAAAGGTTCAGGCCCAGCACGGTGACGAAGATGGCCAGGCCGGGAAAAACGGAGATCCAGGGCGCGGTGAACAGCTTCTCGCGGGCGGACGAGAGCATGCCGCCCCAACTGGGAGCCGGGGGCTGCACCCCCAGCCCGAGAAAGGACAACGCCGCCTCGATGAGGATCGCCCCGGCAACCCCCAGGGTGGCCACGACCAGGATCGGCCCCACGATGTTGGGCAGGATCTGGGTGAACATGATCCGCCACCGGCCGTACCCCAATGCCCGGGCGGCCTTGACGTAATCCAGGGACTTGGCCGAAAGGGCCTGGGAGCGCGTGATCCGGCAGGAGTAGGCCCAGTTGGTGAAGCCCAGGGCGACAAACACATTGACCAGCCCGGGACCGAGAAGGGCCATGACCGCCAGGGCGAAAACGATGGACGGAATGGCCAGCATGATGTTGGTGAGCCCCATGACCAGGTCGTCCCACCATCGCCCGAAGAAGCCGGCGGTCAGCCCCAGGACGATGCCGATCAGGCTGTTGAGACCCTGACTGATCAGGCCGACCGACAGCGAAATTCGCGCCCCGTGGATGATCCGGGAGAGAATGTCCCGCCCCTGCGAGTCGGTCCCGCACCAGAACGTGGCGCTGGGCGGCTCGTCCGCGTAGAGCAGGTTGGCGTCGTCGACCGGGTGGTACGGCGCCAGCCAGGGCGCGAAGACCGCCGTCAGCACGACCGCCAGGGTGACGGCCCCGCCCGCCAGGAGGTTGGTTCGCTGCAGGAGCTTGCGCAGGCCGGGCGTCATCGGTAGTCGATCCTCGGGTCGACGACGGCGTAGAGCAGGTCCACGGCCAGGTTGACCAGCAGAAAAACCAGGATCAGGAAAAAGATGCATCCCTGGGTCACCGGGATGTCGCGCTGGAAGATCGAGTCCACCAGCAGCGAGCCCACGCCGGGCCAGCTGAAGAGCTTCTCCACGACGACCGTGTGGCCCATGAGGCCGCCGAATTGAAGGCCGGCGGTGGTCATCACCAGGATCAGGGCGTTGCGCAGGACGTGCTTGCGGTTGACCACGATCGTCGGCAGCCCTTTGGCGCGGGCCGTGCGGATGTAGTCGGTGTTGAGGATCTCGACCACGGCCGCCCGCGTGGTCCGGGCCAGCAGCGCCATGTACCCGACGCCCAGCGTGAACCCCGGCAGGACGATGTTGAGCAGGGCGCCGTCGCCGTACCCCTGCGGCGGCAGGATGGGCAGCTTCACCGAGAAGAAGAACATGAGCAGCAGGCCCAGCCAGAACTGCGGCAGGCTCACCCCGGACACGGCGCCGACCATGGAGCCGGTGTCGGCCCAGGTGCCCTGGCGCAGCGCCGAGTAAAAGCCCAGCGGGACCCCCAGGCAGATGGCCACCCCCATGGCCACCACGGCCAGCTTGAGGGTCGGCCAGATGCGCGAGGCGAGCAGCCCGGACACCGACTCGCGCCGCAGGAAGGACTTGCCGAGGTCGCCCGTCAGCAGCTTGCCCATGTAGTCCAGGTAGCGGATGTACAGCGGTTGATCCAGCCCCCACTCCTTCTTCATCACCTCGATGTAGGTGGCGTCGACGTTGGTCTCCTGCGGTCCGCCGGCCATCAGGGCGGCATTGCCCGGCAGCACGTTCAGGAGCAGGAACAGGATCAGCGTGACGCCGACGATGGTCGGGATGAACTGGAGCAGTCGGCGAAGGATGTAGGCAGCCATCAATGGGCACCCTGAAAACGGCGTCTCGGGCCGTGACTGGGGTTGCGTTGGCCCGTCGATCCCTGCAATCGCCGCCCAAGTGGGATCGGACGGCTTGCTTTATTCATCGTCCCGAGCTCTGCGACCGATAAGCCTGCCCGTACCCCGGCATCCAGAACGGGTGACGCACTGGATTCCGGCTAACCGCATGCCGGAATGACGACGCAGACAGTTATGCGGCCCTGATACTTGAACTCTTGGATAAAGCCCGAGAAAACACTCGCCCGAGAGGCTTTTCACCCGCGCCTCCCGGGCAGGGGCTGAGCGTCGTGGCGACAGGCTCGCGGTGCTCGACCACCCCTCGGCCCCTCGAACCCTTTCTATTTCTGCTTGGCGCGGGGCGAGCTGTCGTCGACCCACACTTCGGTCATGTCCTGGAACATCAGCTCGATGGCCACGGGTTTCAACCCCTTGACCCACGGGTGGTAGGCCATGACCGCCTTGTTGTAGTTGAAGAACCAGGCCGGCGGGTCGTCGAACAGGAAATTGTTGGCCTGCTTCATGAGCTCGGTCTGCTTGGCCGGGTCGCGCTCGGCGACCGCCCGGTCGAGCAGCTTGTCGTAGGCCGGGTTCCGGTAGTTGCCGTAGTTGCCGCCGGCCTGGCTGGTCTCCGAGTGGAAGCGCTTCAGCACCCCCAGGATGTCCGGCCCCGAGCCCATGGACCAGATGAAGGTCTGGAACTCGCCCTTCTTGTTGCGCTCCACCATGGCCGCGCCTTCCATCTGCTGGATCTTCAGGGTGACGCCGATCTCCTTCATGAACGGCAGCATGGCCTCGTAGACCCCCACGCCCCAGCTCTCGTTGCCGGTGCCGATGGCCTGGTCGATGGCGAACCCGTTGGGGTAGCCGGCCTTGGCCATGAGCTCCTTGGCCTTCTTCGGATCGTACGGGTAGGGTTTGCTCGTCTTGTCGAAGGCCGGCGAGCTCGGGGGCAGCCAGCTGGTCGCCACGAAGGCCTTGTCCTTCAGGAGTTTCTTGACGATCAACTCCTTGTCCACGGCGTAGTTGATGGCCTGGCGGACTTCCTTTTTCTTGAAGGGCTCGTAGTCCATGTTGAAATACACGATGCGGGTGAACATCTCGGCCACTTCGAGCAGGTTCTTGGAGATGACCGGGTCGGCCTTGTAGGCCTCGTACTGGGCCGAGCCGACGATGGTGGCATCGATGTCCTTGGCGCGGAAGGCCATGTCCCGGGCCGACGCCTCGTTGGAGATCTTGTACACGACCTTGTCGAGCAGCGGGCGGCCTGCCATGAAGAAGTCGGGGAACTTCTCCAGGGTCACCTCGCTGCCCTTGACCCAGCGCACGAACTTGAACGGCCCGCAGCCGACCGGCGCGCTGGTGTGGAAGGCGTCCTCCTTGCCCTCGACCGCTTCCTTCGGGACGATGGAGGTGCCGGGGTCGCGCAGGCTGAAGCTGGGGTCCACCGGGTCGGCCAGCGTCATCTGGAGCGTGAAGTCGTCGACCTTCTTGAGCCCGCTGATCGTGGGCGCCTTGCCGTCGATCACGTCGCCGGCGCCCTTGATGATCCGCACGAAACGCATCGAGGGGCTCTTGGTCTTGGGGTCGGCGATGCGGTTGTAGGAGTAGATGATGTCGTCGGCGTTCATCACTCGGCCGTTGTGGAACTTCACGTTCTTGTGCAGCTGGTAGGTGTAGGTCAGACCGTCCGGGGAGACCTCGACCTTGGTGGCCAGGTCCAGCACCGGCACGCCCTTGTCCGGGTCCCAGCGGTAGAGCGCGCGGTAGATGTTCATGAGGACCAGGAACTCCTGGATGCGCGTGCACTTGTGGGGATCCAGGCCGTAGAGGTCCCCGTCGTAGGGCGCCACGAAATTGAGGGTCCCGCCCGGCCTGGGGGTCTGGGCCTGGCCCATGGCCGGGACCACGAGCAACGTGACCGCGACAAAGGCAATCAGCAGCTTTTTCATGATCCTCGTTTCCCTTCTGGTGTAGGTTGGGGGGGAACGGAACGAAAGACGTGCGGGATTTCTTCACATCATCTCGGCTGCAAGTCAACAGGAAATGAGCCCGAAAAGTAGCCGTTGACAGGTCCGGGCCTTTGTCGTTTAAGGGGCTTTCCGCCGTCCACGACTCGCGCGACGCATTCCGCGTGCTGCGACGACGCCTTTGCAGACAGGGAGTCAGGCCGCGCGGAGAGGGAGAACGGGAATGCACGATCTGCTCATCCGCCGGGCGACCATCATCGACGGCACGGGCGCCTGCGAGTTTGCGGGCGACGCGGCGATCGCCGGCGGCCGGTTCGTCGCCGTGGGCCCCCGGATCGAGGGCGAGGCCGTGCGGACCCTGGACGCCGACGGCCTGGCGCTGGCGCCGGGGTTCATCGACATCCACTGCCACTCGGACCGCTACCACCTCGAGCACCCCGACGGCGAGATCAAGCTGCGCCAGGGCGTGACGCTCGAGGTGGTGGGCAACTGCGGGGCGTCGCTCGCCCCCCTGACGGCGGAGCGGGCCCGCGAGGCGGTCGACCACGCCGTGGGCGGGCCGGGGCGCTTCAAGGGGGCCGTCGACTGGCGGGGCTACGGCCAGTACGCGGCCAAGGTCGCGGCCGGCCGACCCATCGTGAACGCCATGGGCCTCGTCGGCCACGGCACCCTGCGCATCGCCGCCATGGGCTTTGCAGCGCGGCCGGCGACCCCGGCGGAGTCGGCGCACATGGAACGGCTGCTCGACGAGGCCATGGCCGAGGGCGCGGCCGGCATGTCCAGCGGCTTGTATTACGCCCCCGGCCTTTTCGCGTCGACCGACGAGGTCGTGGCACTGGCGCGGGTCGTGGCGCGGCGCGGGGGCTACTACGCCACCCACCTGCGCAACGAGGCCGAGGGGCTGCTGGAATCGCTCGACGAGGCCATTCACATCGGCCGCGCCGCCGGCGTCCCGGTGCACGTCTCGCACCTCAAGGCGGCCGGCTGGCGCAACTGGCACCTGGCGGACGCGGCCGTGGCCCGCATCGAGGCCGCGCGCGCCGCCGGGCTGGACGTGACCGTCGACGTGTACCCGTACCATTTCTCGAGCACCTCGCTCTTGACCGTGATCCCGCCCTGGGCGCTCGACGGCGGGATCCCCGCCCTGCTGCCGCGGCTGGCCGACCCGGCGACGCGGGCCCGGATCGTCGGCCAGATCAAGGACGGCCTGCCGGGCTGGGAGAACATCTACCACAACGCGGGCTGGGAGAAGATCATCGTCTCCGCCTGCGCCACGGCCGAGGGGCGCCGGCTGGAAGGCCGCTCGGTCGCCGACATCGCCCGCGACGCCGGCCGGGACCCCTTCGAGTGCGCGCTGGACATCATCGCCGGGGAGGGCGGGGCGGTGAGCATCATCGCCGGCTCCATGAACGAGGAGAACGTCGCCCGGTTCATCGCGCTGCCCTATGCGATGATCGGCTCCGACGGCGCCCCGAACGAGGGCAAGCCCCACCCGCGGGTCTACGGCACGTTCCCGCGGGTCGTGCGCCGCTTCGTGCGCGAGCTCAAGACCCTGAGGCTGGCCGAGGCCGTCCACAAGATGACGGGGATGACCGCCGCCCGCCTCGGGCTGGGCGCGCGCGGTCGCATCGCCGTCGGCGCGGCGGCGGACGCGGTCCTGTTCGACCCGGAGCGCTTCGCCGACACGGCGACCTTCGACGACCCTCGTCGCTACCCGGTCGGGGTGAAGGCGGTGCTGGTGGCCGGGCGCGTGGTCCTGGACGGGGACGCGGCCACCGGCGAACGCCCCGGCACTTTCATCCGCGCCGGCGCGGTAGACTGAACCGGCCGGGTGAATGCCGACATCATGCCAGAAACGCCCCTCCCCTGCGGGAGGGGCCGGATTACAATGCCATCCGCGCTGCACGAACCTAAACCATCTCCCCTCCCCGTGCGGGAGGGGCCGGGGGAGGGGGCTTTCTTCCGCCCTTGCCATGAGCCATCCGCTATGAGCGTTTCCGACGCACCGCTCTTGACCGTCGAAAACCTGCGCACCCACTTCCTGACCTTCGAAGGGGTCGCCCGGGCCGTCGACGACGTCACGTTCAGCCTGGAAGGGGGCGAGACCCTCGGCCTGGTCGGGGAGAGCGGGTGCGGCAAGAGCGTCACCGCCCTCACCGTGATGGGGCTGATCCCGTCGCCGCCCGGCCGGATCGCCGGCGGCCGCATCCGCTTCCGGGGCCGCGACCTGCTGACCCTGTCCGCCGAGGAGATGCGGAACATCCGCGGCAACCGCGTCTCCATGATCTTCCAGGAGCCCATGACGTCGCTCAACCCGGTCTACACCGTGGGCGACCAGATCGCCGAGATGTTCGTGTTTCACCGGGGGATGGGGCGCAAGGAGAGCCGGCAGCGGGCGGTCGACATGCTCGCGAAGGTCCAGATCCCCAGCCCGGCGAAGCGGGCCGGCGAGTACCCCCACCAGCTTTCGGGCGGCATGCGGCAGCGCGCCATGATCGCCATAGCGCTGGCCTGCGACCCGGAGATCCTCATCGCCGACGAGCCGACCACCGCCCTCGACGTGACCATCCAGGCCCAGATCCTGGACCTCATGCTCAAGCTCAAGCAGGACACGGGCGCGGCGATCATCATGATCACGCACGATCTGGGCGTCATCGCCGAGACGGCCCAGCGCGTGGTCGTCATGTACGCCGGTCGGGTGGTGGAGGAGGCGTCCACCACGACCCTCTTCGAGGACCCCCTGCACCCGTACACCCAGGGCCTGCTGCACTCCGTGCCGCGCATGGGCCAGCGGGCCCGGCTCGGGCGCGAACGGCTGACGGAAATCAGCGGCGTGGTACCGAGCCTTTACGCCCTGCCCGATGGATGCGCCTTTCACCCGCGCTGCCCGGAGGCCGAAAAAATCTGCCGCCGTGAGGCGCCGCAATTGACCGACGCGGGCGGCGGGCGGCGCATCCGCTGCTGGCGCAGGGAGCGCGGACGATGACGGACCGCCTGCTCGACGTGGAGAACCTGCAGGTGCACTTCCCCGTCCGGCGCGGGGTGCTGTCGCGCACGGCAGGCTACGTCCACGCGGTGGACGGCGTCAGCCTGCACGTCGCGGCGGGGGAAACGCTGGGGATCGTGGGCGAAAGCGGGTGCGGCAAGACGACCATGGGCATGGCCGTGCTGCGCCTGATCGAGCCCACGGGCGGCCGGGTGCGCTTCGAGGGCGTCGACATCGCCACTCTCGACCGCGCCCGGTGGACCGCCCTGCGCAAGCGCATGCAGATCATCTTCCAGGACCCCTACTCCTCCCTCAACCCGCGCATGACCGTCCGGCACATCCTGGGCGACCCCATGCAGATCCACGGGCTCTACCGCGGCCGGGAGTGCGAGGAGCGCGTCGCCTACCTGATGGAGAAAGTGGGCCTGACCCCCGAGCAGGCCAACCGCTACCCCCACCAGTTCTCGGGCGGGCAGCGCCAGCGCATCGGGATCGCCCGCGCGCTCGCCCTCTCGCCCCGGCTCGTCATCGGCGACGAGCCCGTGTCGGCCCTCGACGTGAGCATCCGGGCCCAGATCATCAACCTGCTCATCGACCTGCAGCAGGAGTTCGCCCTCTCCTACATCATCATTTCGCACGACCTCGCGGTGGTCGAGCACATCTGCGACCGCATCGCCGTGATGTACCTGGGCAAGATCGTCGAGCTGGCGAGCTACAAGGACCTCTACGCCAACCCGCTCCACCCCTACACCCAGGCGCTGATGTCCGCCGTGCCGACGACCGACCCCCGCCTGCGCAAGCAGCGCACCATCCTGACCGGCGACGTCCCCAACCCGATCGACCCGCCGAAAGGCTGCCGCTTCCACCCCCGCTGCCCCCGCCGCTTCGCGCCCTGCGACGGCGCCGAGCCGCCGCTCAAGGAAACCGCCCCAGGACACTTCACCGCCTGTTTTCTGTTCTAAGAATCTGTAACTTTCCGCCAAAACCCGCGTGGTGGACTTGCGGCAGTAAAATCCTACAGTGTTCTTAAGTTAAGTTTGATCAACTAGAATCGGCCAAAATGAGCTCGAGAGTGGATGACGAATTCATCGCCGGGCTATTAATTTTCGACTTTTCCCGAATCTTCTTGCGATGTGTTTTAACCGTAGGTTCCGAAACCTAAAGTAGCATAGCTATATCGGAGGTTTTTTGCCCATTCTTGATCATATTGGCCGCACGCAACCCGGCTTTTGAGAGAACCGGAATATCGGCCTCGTCGCTGCCTTGGGAAATCGGAACTATGCTATTTACAAGGAGACGGACCATATTCAGTTGGGGTTTAACGTCCGCAGTTTCAGGAGCTTCAATATTTTCAGGATAGTCATTCTTCTTCAGTCAGTCGGAAACCCCCTGTTTTGGCCAGGCAATCCTGTGGGCGCCTGCCCAGATGTATTCGGTTATAGTCTGATATCATTGGACAAAAAGCCTTGGCCCCCGCTACCCCGCAACCGAATAACAGCAAGCACTATCCACGAAAAGATTCGAATAATATTCCCAATTATGATTGATAGTTATATACATTAATAGTTATAATTATGGCATTCTCTTATTATAACTATTGACTTTTTAACCTTAAATGTGGAATGTTTTTACAGATCAAGATGCAGGCCCTGGGATGAAAAGTGGTCCCGCCCGATTAAGCGCCAAACAGGAAACTACAAAGGCCAATCATGTCTCCAAACCGCAGGATGCACCCACGGTATACTCCAGTTCGAAATGCTTATGCTGCCTTAGGAAGTGATTACTCCAAAGTCGGACAGATCATGGATTTCAGCCTTGGCGGATTGTCAATGGAGTACTTCCAAATGAACACCTTACAGAATGATAATGCGCGGGTGGATGTGTTTGTGGTGTCGGATACTTTCCATATTCATGAGATCCCCTGCTGCGTTGTCTACGATATTCCAGGCATGCTTAAGACTGAAGGTTTAGAAAAAAGACGTTGCGGGCTGAAATTCATGTCGACCTCAGAACATCAGCAACTGGAAATCGAAGCATTCTTGTCAAAGTATATAGTCGACGGCGATACATCGGATGGAAAGTCTATCCTTTGAAAGGAGTTTGGATTCTGTGCGCGTGAACTCCCTTGGGCCCGGCACTGGCCCCCGGGGATGTGGTGCGTCCATCGTTCCGCCGCTGGATGGTCAGGGCTCGACTGTAATCGCCAGTTCCGCTTCGCTGAACCCGAAGAGATTTTCAGCAGATAGAACCACCGCGAACACGCCCGCAGTCGTGGGTGTTCCCGAAATGATCCCACTCGATGGGTCGAGGGCCAGGCCGGCGGGCAAACCCGCCGCGCTGTAATCCGTCACCGGGTTCAGCGCCACGATCTGATAGGAGAACGGGTTTCCGGCCGTCCCCGTGGCCTGGTTGGAACTGGTGATCAGTGGAACCTGAACCTGCTGTCGCTGTTGCAGGTACGCCTGGACCCGCAGCCTCGCGTTGTTGCGGACGTTCAACCAGAAGAGGGTGAAGTCGAAGGTGTGGTAGACTAGGGGACCCATCGGGGTACTTTGGATATAGAGATCCGGCCGCAGCGGTACCGGGCTGACAACCAGGTAGCCGTTCACGTTCTGGGCGCCCACCACACCCTGATACAGCCCGGTAAAATTGTTAGCCGGGAGCCCCAATGGCACCGAGCCGAGATTCAGCGCCGGGTCCGCAGCTTCAGTCGACGTGGTCCAGGTAAGAGGGTTGACGTTATACGTCACCTCGTTGACCGGAAAGACCCACCGCTGCGTTTGCCCGTCCCAGTACACATCGTCTGCGTTCCATCCCGCAATGTCGTTGAAGCCTTCACCGAACGTCTGCCACACGTTGATACACCCGATCTGGTCCGGTGCGGTACACGGCGGAATACCGGGCAGGTCGTTTGCAAACCACGTGTAGGGAGTGGGTTGTCCCGGTGTCCACGCGGCAACAAACAGGTCCTGGACAGGCAGCCCGTGCACTTCCTCCATGATGAGGCGTCTTGAGTGGTCGGTTCCCTGGCTGTGAGAGGCGATAATGAAGGGACGGCCGTTGTTGTAATGTTCCAGGTAATAAAGAAAGGCATCTCTTACGTCCTCATAGGCAAACGTCAAGGCGTACTGGAAGTCGGGGGTGTCACCGCCATGGTACATGTAAAGCGCCATCTGCCGATACTTCGGGGCGTAGATCCTGCCCACGGCATTGAATGGCGAGACCTGCTCGCGCATGACGAACTCGGATAATGCGTTATATTGTTCAAGCGTGCAGTTGAGTATATCCGTGCTCTCACAGGTTGTGGGGTGGATGTAGAAGACATCCACAGGCGCGGATGCTTCGAGACTGCTCAGTCCTGATTGATGCGGCGTTTCTGTGGCAGCGCTGGCCATGTCGGGCAGGGCCAGCCACGACTCCTGCAAACCGTAGTCGATCCTGTCGCTGCCCGAATCGCCGCCGCCTGAACACCCGCTGCACAGAAGCGCTGCGAACGACACGATGAGCATGAACGTTCTATTCATGCACCGCCCTCTTCCGCCATTGCCGGCCGCCATACGTTATCTCCGATCGTGAAAGCAACGCTCTGTTCGCGTTGAAAACTCGGTTGATCTGAACCGCGCCAATCAGCTGATGCAAATACCGGCTATGGATTCGGGAAGTTAGCGACTCTGACGGCAGCATTCTCCCGGATGTTGAAGTAGTAAAACGGGTAATCGAAGGTGTGGTAGACTCCCCGGGGGAACGCCGAACTCGGAGGCGGCCCCGGGGAGTATACGTTCACATCGAGATTGCTGCAGATCACCACGCCTTTGGCTATGTCGACACGAGCATTCGCATACGGCAGCGGGATGCACACCGGGTCCCCGTTGGCATCTCGCACCACGTAACCTTCCTGATTGAGTTGTATGGACCCCAGGTTTTCAGAAGCATCTGCCGGTGTTTCATCCGTGGTCCACGTGAGAGGATTGATGGCGATACCTATGCCGTCGGTCGACAGGACGGGGTTGATGCCGTCCACCGTGGTGTATTCCGTGTTGTACGAAACGATCACCCCCGTATCGTCCGGGCCGGTTGCGAATTTCAGGTGCGGGTTGTCTGCAAGGTACTCGGGGGTGATCGAATACCCGATGACGTATGCAACAATCATCCGGCTGTACACGTCCGGATTGTCTGCCATGTATTCCGCCAGCAGGTTGCTCAGCACGTTCGAGCCCTGCGAATGTCCGGCCAGGATAAACGGACGTCCGTTGTTGAAGTGCTTGATGTAGTAGTCGAAGGCCGCAATTCCATCCATCGTCGGTATGCCCGCTATCACTTCCTCCCGATCGACCGGCGACAGGTTGTCCTGCCGGTAGTACGGCGCATATATGTTCCCCACGAGTTCGAATGCGGTTGCCTGTCGATCGAAGGCTGCAGGGGCCGCGGCCAACATGGACGGGTTATCGATTTCACAGACATGCGGATTGGTCTGGTCGGCGATTTGCCAGACGGTCGGGTAAAAGTAAAAGACATCGACGTCTTTGACCGGAACCGGCAGCGACAACCAATGCGCGGCTATGGAATAATCCGTCGCCGTGGGTCCGGAATTCGAATTGTGCTCTCCGCAGGCTGAAAAAGCTAAGGTTACGAACATCAAAATGCCCAATGCCACGATGTTTTTTATGATCATTTCCCATGTCCTCGAATACCTGCCGATTCAACTTCCGGGCGCACTCGTTTCACCAGGTGCCGGACGCATAGCGCCCGCACCCGTCTGGCCTGGAATAATCAAGAGACGTGCCAATAAGGCAATTTCATTTTGATGGCTGATATCACACAGGAAATCGATGGCGGGTGGATCCGGGCAGCTGAATGCCGGGGGCGCTTTCGCCACACCGGGGAGCGGCGAGTGGGGGTAACGCAATGGATTAATGAACAAAGAATCCCATGTGGCGATTCGGTGACATTATGGAGTGGTTGCATTCCGCCGAGAAGGCGCGGGTGGGAGTTGAGATGGGATCTGGATCATCAAGCATTCTCCCGCGATGCGACGCCGCGGACACCGGGAAGTTTGGGCGAAGGGTTCACCCGTAAGGTGGGCGGCTCAGCCGGGATGATCGCTATCTTGGCTCACTGCGAAACCTTGTAGTAGTGGCTAACCAACTGTGACCATTTTTCGCTTTGCATGAACCGCAACAAGGCCCGATTGACCAGTTTGCGGTGCGGGCTTTTGTCCTGAAGCGCAATGCTGACGAAATACTCGTCGTAAACGTGAGGCAGGATCTGGGCCCGCTTGGCAAACTCGCGCTTGACGGTATAATTGAGCAGGTGCTCGTCCTGGACGAACGCGTCGATCTTTTTAGCGGCAAGATCCGCAAGCCCGTCCTGGATGGTGTCGAAACCAACCGTGGCAATGCCGTTTTTGGATAAGAAGGACTGCCCCTCAGACCCGGCGACCACCCCGACCCGTGCGTCGTAGAGATCGTCAAACCCGCGAACCTTCCCCTTTAGCTCACCGACGGTTAGAGAGGTGGTGATCGTGGCCGTAAAGCACGATAGGAAGACAAGCGAAAAGACGATCCAGACCAGCCCCACGGCCCTGCCTGCAAGAGTGCGCGGCGCCTTGTCCCCATAGCCAACGGTTGCCATGGTCACTATCGCCCACCAGACGCCATGGCCGATTCCCTGAATCGGTTTCCCGCCAAACATTTCGGCATTGGGTTTTCGCTCGAAGACCCACACGAGTCCCCCGGCCAAAAGGGAAACAAAGAACAGGAACGTGATTGCCTTAAGCATCTGAAAGGAAAACATGCCTTGGAAAATTCGAAGCCAGGTGAATTCATGCCCCTGGCCCGGAACAGCGATAGATAAACCGCTCTTGAAATAGGACTGGCTAAAATCCATCCTCGGCTCAAACCGCTCTCGCACCGGAAGGCAGGGTATGACATCAATTTGTTTGGATTCAATCGCCGAAAGAAGGAGCTGGAGGTTTGCGAACTCCAAAAACTCGTATGTGTAGCCGACATCATCGGCTACCGCTTTCCAAAGCTCGATGCTAAAGCCGGTCCACTGGCCTGCTGTGGTCTTCATCGCAAGCGGGGGGACCGAAACAACGCCGACCGTCAACGCCTGAGTACCGGTATCGATTTGGGCATTAACAGGACAAGGGTTTAGGGATGAAATCAGAAGAAATAATAGGGCGCTTGCGGCCAGAAGAAAATGCGATCGATTTGTCAGCATAGAACCGATTTTATCGTTCGGCCACAAAAAAGTCCAATTTTACAAGGGGGAGGGCAATGGTGGGGCAGACGATTTCCAACTCAACTGGGCTGAGATCTCGGCTCAGCCCTTTCCGGGTTCGATGTGTTCATTCAAGCTGAGGGGACGTTCGTTCCGAAAATACATAAACACCCGTTTGGACGTCCTCTGAATGCAGCCGACCTGCGCCGCGGCATGGCTCCGCATCGCGGAGCAAAAGCAACCTCCGGATGGGATCTCAGCGAACGGCGGGCAGGTTTTCCCGCTCCCAGCCGGCGATGCCCGGGCGCAGGTTGTAGACGCGCTGAACGCCGCGGTCGATCAGGATCTTGGCCGCGACCGTGCTGCGGTTGCCGGTGGCGCAGCAGATCAGGACCGGGCGCTGCGCGTGCCCGGCGTCCCCAACCCGATCGACCCGCCGAAAGGCTGCCGCTTGCCCCCGCCGCTTCGTTCCCTGCAACGGGAACGAACCGCCTCTCAAGGAAACCGCACCCGGCCACTTCACCGCTTGTTTTCTGCTCTGAGCATAGAACGATTTATGGGGACGGAATTCTGCGTTGCGCGGCGGTGTTGAGCAGGTCAAATCCGTCATTACCTTGAAAGATAAATTCATCGCCGGAGGGTATCGCTTACGGGTTTTTCATGTTCGCTCAGTTAATCTTTAATCCGCTATCTATGATGACCAACACGTGTTTGCTTGCTCATGGGATCCTGTCCGGTTGGTCCTGGCCGGTCTATGCTCCGGGAGACGATCTGGAGATTATGCGAGACGCAGCTCAGCAATCGATGCACGGGCGCATCCCCCGCTGATGTCTGGAGATATGCGTATTTCGAGCATCGTCAACCCGACAAGATCTACTTCATAGTCTTCAATTTCGCTGGTATTATTCGGAGGGCTAAAGTTGTACTGCTGGCGCACGATTTCCCGGAACGAGCGACCTCCGTCGGAGGACCAACGCAACAGAAACTCCTGCGTGCGCTGCTGCTCATCTTCGTGAAAAACCAGATGAACACGCTTGACCCGCGACGGCGTGTCCAACAGTAGCCGAACTGTCTGCTGACCGGGTTCTGACGCCCGCCAGCCCGATCCCAGGCCGGGCTTTAAAGCAGACTCGATCGGGTGTGACACATCCTCGGACGTGAGTTCCGCCTGTGCTGAGTTCTCCAAGTCCAGCCAGTGTTCACCGGGGGGTGTGATCCCTTGAGCGCCCTGCGCGATTATACGTTTACGCATTCGATTGCCTCCTCGAATGACTGTAGGTGTTCCTGTTCCGGGGACATCTTGTTTTCCCCATATTTCTCCAGAAGCCTGAAGGTTAACAGCGCTTGCAGGAGATGATGAATTCCGCCAGAGATACCTCGCAGCTTGCTGCGGGGTAATTCATTCCTCCGTCAACCGACCATGTACTGGACACTGGAGCTGGCTGTGGGATATGCGTACAGCACCTGTTTGATATCAGCCGCGGTCAGGTTGTGCTGCATTGCAAGGGCGAACAGATTAATCAGATCATCCGCATGGCTATCGAGCAGATGGGCGCCCAAAATCCTGCCGGTGTCTCTTTCTAAAATGATTTTAAATCCTGCAAATGGTTCGTTGATGCGCAGATTGTGCAACCAGTCCGCAGTCTCGCGGAATTTTACATCAAACTGTAATCCCTGCCTGCTTGCTTCGGCTTCCTGTAGGCCTACCGAGGCTATCTTCGGCAGCGTGAAAACAACGCTTGGCACAACGCGATAATCACCCCTCCGGCGTTTAGAGGCATGAATCAGGTTATCCGCCACCACTTTTCCTTCGGCCATTGCAACAGGGGTTAATGGCAGCCCCCCGGCAGCTGCATCCCCTGCCGCATATACCCGGGGATTTGAGATGCTCTGTAAATATTCATTCACAACCACACCTTCCTGAGAAGCCTCGATTCCGCCTGCATCCAGATTGAGATCGGCGATATCCGGTACCCGGCCGGCCCCATGTACCACCATATCGGCATGGTACACCTTTTCATCTCCATCGGCCTGCACGATGACCAGCAGGTCATTCTTTGTTTTCTCAATTCTCACAAGAGGTTGACGGGTCGCCACCGTGATTCCACGTTCCTCCGATGCCTTTACCAGTAACGCGACCAGGTCCGGATCAAATTTTTTAAGCACCCCTGCGCTGCGATGAATGATGGTAACGCTGCGACCGTAGCGGGCAGCAAGATGTGCAAATTCAAATGAGATGTATCCCCCGCCAATAAACACCAGCCGTTGCGGCAGCTCCTCCCGGTATAAAAACTCCGCGCTCGTTGTCATGAATTCTTCGCCGGGGATACCCAGCGGGCGCGGACGTGCACCGGTTGCAATGTGAATGTTGCCTCCATGTAATATAACCTCACCCACCCGGATTTCAGCCTCGCCCACAAAAGAAGCTGTGTCTTCATAAATATCAACACCGTGTTTTTGCAGGTTCGACCGGGAATCCTTCGAATATGAGCCTGTCAGCCGGTGTTTGAAGGCCATGAGCTCGGACCAGTCCGGGGTTGTCTTGGAGGAAAGGCCGGCTTCCGCCATGCGTTGACTGAAATTTACAAGTTCCTCTCCACTGATGAGCACCTTTTTAGGCACGCATCCCCAGAGGGCACAGGTACCGCCGACGGCCTTTTTTTCAATAATCGCAACCTTCCATTTTTCTTTTGCCGCCGCAAGGGCTACAGCCTGGCCGGCGTCGCCGGTTCCGAGAACTATCAAATCATACTCTTTGATTCTCACGGAGCGCCTCTTCTCCAGCTTTGCACGGTGCATCGGGCCTCGCCAAGTCCGTGGGTTGACAACTTATGGCAAACCATGACTGGGTTTCAGGAAATCTCGGGCCTCGCTTGAGCGCCCGGTTACGGTTCATGTCTCCGGTGTTCCGGTGTCTTTAACCCCACGGCTTAACTCCGCTCTCGCTGCACGGGCAAGCGCTTGATACTTGGTTCGAAACACATCGAGGTTTTCCTCCTCAATTTCTTCCAGATCGAGGAGGGCGTTATGCGCGCCTTTGGTTGCGCGGATAAGTTCATCAAGTTTCAGCTGAATTGCTTCAGTATCTCGATACTGTGTGTTCTGAATCAAAAAGACCATCAGAAACGTGACGATCGTTGTGCCGGTGTTGATAACCAATTGCCAGGTGTCACTGAAGCCGAATATCGGCCCGGTGACGATCCACACTACAATGACGCCAACAGCAAGGATGAACATTTTTGGCCGACTGCAGAAGCGCGCTGCTTCCTTTGCAAACCGGGAGTACCAAGCGGTGATACGCATGCTGGACCTCTCTATCGGCCTGTTGAACACCATCAAGAAGCTGTACGAAAGCAGATGTATCTAAAGGGTACCCGCGGATTCGAAATCCCGGAAAACGTGACTGCCCCCCTCCCCCAAGCGGCCATTGCGGCTCTCCGACTTCTCCGACATTCTCAGGGCCGATCGTCCGCGGGGGTTGTTGGCGGTTTTCTTGACCTGTCAGATTCCATGGGATGCTACGTATATGTCTTCTTTGCAAGCGACGGCGCAGTCAGACCGGGCAAAATGCAGTAGGCCCCGACCCTGAAGGCCAGGCCGGAATCTAAGACGACCGGCTGGCACCATTTCACCTCCGCAATAATCAAGGTGGGCAGCGGGAAACCCGATGAGGAACTCTCCCCTAAGAGCTTCGATGGGTGAGTGCGAATGCGGATTACGGTCCTCGGGGTGAAAGGCTTAACCGATATAAAATGCAGGCCCTTGCGGCTGATGTTCACGGAGCTGGAGGTAATTTCCTCCCAGTGGACCGTGCTAACCACTGAAACCTCAATCGGCACGCAAAGATCCTGCCGCTGATCGGAGCGTTTATCTGGAGCAGCTTCCATGGATGGTCTCCTCGTGGGGGGCAGGAGGCAAACGCTTCGAGCCAGGACATGCGCAGGCAGAATCAGGGTGGCTCCAGATCGATATATTAGTCATCATCGATAACAAATCCATACATGCCGTACCGTATTTAGAGGGTCCTCTCACCGTATGGTCATCGATCGCCCATCCGAGATCGAAGCCCGTCTGTTGGTCGGGCCGGCGCTTTGCCTGCGGCTTCCTTCAGATCCCACCTCGCTATGGGCACCCTTGCCGTCCGGCTGACACTTCCCCCTGTCGGGCGTGCAGAGCACTTCCACCTCCAGCAGGTGCGCCCTGCCGGGCGCACAAAAAACGAAGGCCAAGGTGCTAAGCCCTGGCCTCCTTCTGTCGATTCGATTCATGTGCTGCCGGATTGTGGTCGAGGTGAAGTCGTTTCCTGGTTCAAGGCCACCTTCGGCGGCAGCGGTTGAAGCGGCGGTGCCTCCCACTCGTAGGCGTTATTCGGCACCAGCCCCGCTTAACGTTGCACATTGCCGCTCGCAATGTTGGTACTTTTCTTGGCAGAGCGCCTTATCTGTTTCGGGTTTTGTTTCGCAGGATGCCAATGCAGCCGTGCACCCCTCCTCACAGAATACGGTTGCGGTTGATTTCATTGGGCCCATATGACCTCACACCATAAGGTTAGGACCGAACGGGCCGTATAAACTCCGGCCTATCGGAACTTTAATACGCAATGATTTGAAGGCAAGAGAGGAAGCGGAAGAATACAGAACGGGGATGGGAAAAACCCTGGGCGAGGAAAAGAGCATGGTCGCCCCGGGAAGGGGACAGCACCCGCGAAAGCGGCCTCCAACCAGCCGCACATGCAGACCATCACGAGCTTCCGTGGGCCTCCATGGGGTGATGACTGTATTTACCCAGCATGGTCTCGTTGAACCATTAGGGCGAGCTCGAATTGACCGTACACGCGGTCAGCCCTAAGGTCGGTGGCTGCCGTTGTGGCGGCCGCTTCACTCGGCTTAGCTGCTTTTATGCATTTGACACCTGAAAAATCCCACGCTTTTGCCAGGCCCGGACCAACTTTTAAATGAAATATATTCCTGACGCCAAGAGATCTTATATGAGCGGAATTAGCGAGTTTATGATTCCGATTGCGGCGGTTTGGAACCGCCTTCAGAGGTCAGCACCATTCCGGATTTGTGGCAGGAAAAAAACTTCCCCTCCACTGCATTCTGTATGCCTTTGATCAACTCGTTGCGGCTGACATCCTTGACACAATATCCCTGAGCGCCCAAGGCCTCAGCTTTTGTTATCATCTCCTGGGATTCGTATATGCTGAGGACAAGAACGTTGATGTCAGAAAATTCTCTGATTTTTTCCAAAACTTCGAAACCGTTGTGTCTCGGCAGACTCAAGTCCAGCAACACCAGATCGGCAGGTACCTTCCTGATGGCCTCAATGGCTTTGTCGCCGCATTCCGCCTCTGCAACAACTCTTAGGTGATCATGCCCGTTGATCAATGCTCGCAGTCCTGCACGATAGATCTCGCTGTCGTCAACGATTATGATCCTCTTGCGCTCCGCATCCATGCCAGTAGTTCCAGCTTGAGTTCAGGTCGTAAACTGAAGATTAAGAGCTAAAACCGATTTAGCCACTACGCGGAATACTGTATAGGGACACTAAAAATTACCCATGGCTGTTTTCCCATAAGGTCATTTTGTCTATTGAAATTCAGGCCGGCCCCAAGCTGTAATGAATAATGTGGGGGGGGGGTGGGGTGATTGTGTCACCGGATGGTTTTAGTGGGGTTTTTGCGGCAACCTTTCACTGCCCATGGGAGCAGTCCTCAATAACCCTGAAAAGTTCATTTTTGCCGCATCCTTTGGCCAGAAAGCCACATGCACCGGCTTGATACGCTCGGTCCGAACAACTCTCATCTGCATTTATTGTTAGGACGATAACCCTTGTGCCGGGGAACTTGGATTTGATGATTCGGGTTGCTTCAATCCCGTTGAGAACAGGCATACTGACATCCATCAGAACGACATCCGGTCTGTGGTCTTCAACCGCCTGGATGGCAGCAAGTCCATTCTCCGCCTCGGCGACGACGTGCAGGTCCGTTGCCTTTTGAATGATACCGCAGAGGGTCCTGCGATAGACTTGGCTGTCATCGACAACAACAATACGAACAGGTAAAGCCGCCATAAGGGTCGTCCTCGAGAAATGCCCCTGCCGACGGTAATCTATAACAACCTATGGCTGTCAGCCATGGGGTCGAGACTGTATTTAGCGGCGCCCGTTCGGGGAACAGTCCCAAGGTATCCGCAACCGGTTCTCGATCTCCAGAAAAGCGGCTCTTCTGTTGCTTGCGCCGGCAGGGGGCAGCCCCTCGCGTTTAGCGCGCTTTCGCGCAGGATTGTTGAGATTTGACAACCCATTTGGAACTGGGATAATTAAATAAATTTCCCCTCTCATTACAGCTCCTAATATTGAACCAGGTGCAGCCTCGATCAACGGGCAGACCAGAGCAGGAAAGGAGCACCACCGCATGGCCCCTCGCAACCCCATCCAAAATCTCGAAAAGTGCGCCACCGGCATCCGCGGCCTGGATGAAATTCTTCAGGGGGGGCTGCCGCGCGGGCGCCCCACGCTTGTCTGCGGCGGGGCCGGCAGCGGGAAGACGCTTATGGCGATGGAGTTCATCGTGCGCGGGGCGCGCGACCTCGGGGAGCCGGGGGCCTTCATGGCCTTCGAGGAGAGCGAGGAGGAACTTGCCCAGAACGTCGCATCCCTCGGCTTCGATCTCAAGGAGCTGACCCGCCGCAAGCTGGTCGCGATGGACTACGTGAGGGTCGAGCGCAGCGAGATCGAGGAAACCGGCGAGTACGACCTGGAGGGGCTTTTCGTGCGTCTCGACAGCATGATCAGCCGGATCGGGGCCAAGCGGGTTGCGATCGACTCGCTCGAGGCGCTCTTTTCAGCACTCCCCAACGAGGCGATCCTGCGGGCCGAGCTGCGCCGGCTGTTCCGCTGGCTCAAGGACAAGGGGGTCACCGCGGTCATCACCGGCGAGCAGGGGCGGAACACCCTGACCCGTCACGGTCTCGAGGAGTATATCAGCGACTGCGTGATCTTCCTCGACCACCGGGTCGTAAACCAGGTGGCGACCCGCCGGCTGCGGGTGGTGAAATACCGCGGTTCGGCCCACGGCACGAGCGAATACCCGACCATGATCGACGAGAGGGGCTTGAGTGTGCTCCCGATCAGCTCGCTCGGTTTGGACTACCCCGTGACAAGCGAGCGCGTTTCGAGCGGCGTCGCCGAGCTTGACCGGATGCTCGGAGGGGCGGGCTATTACCGCGGCAGCAGCGTTCTGATCTCCGGGACCGCCGGCACCGGCAAGTCCAGCTTTTCGGTAGCCTTTGCCGAAGGGGCCTGCCGCCGGGGCGAGCGCACTCTATATCTTGCCTTCGAGGAGGCCCCGGCGCAAATCGTCCGCAACATGGCATCCATCGGCTACGACGTGGGAAAATGGGTGCGCAAGGGGCTGATGCGCTTCCACGCAGTGCGCTCGACCCTCTATGGCCTGGAGCAGCATCTGGTCTCCATCCACAAGCTCGTTCAGGGCTTCAAGCCGGAGGTGGTGGTTTTCGACCCGATCACCAACATGACCTCCATCGGCGATCGGGCGGAGGTCCAGGCCATGCTGACACGGGTGATCGACTTCCTCAAAATCGAGGGAATCACCACGCTGTTCACCAGCCTCACCTCGGGCGGCTCGGCTCTCGAGCAAAGCGAGGCGGGGGTCTCCTCGCTGATGGACACCTGGCTGCTGCTCCGCAACCTCGAAACCGACGGCGACCGCCGGCGGTTAATCTACGTGCTCAAGAGCCGCGGGATGGCCCACTCCAGCCAGGTGCGCGGCTTCGATCTCACCGAAAAGGGGATCAAGATCGCCCCCGCTCCCAGCAGACCAAGGCCGGTCTGAATCATGCGGGACCAATAGGGGAAGGATAAGAGCATGCCGAGAAAAGCGAAAAGTGGGGCCGATCGACTCCCGGCGAAGGATGCAGCCGAGACCTGGTACCTTCGCCTCTACGTGGCCGGCGAAACGCCGCGTGCAACCGCAGCCTTGGCCAATCTGAAAAAACTCTGCGAAGAACACCTCTCCGGCCGCTACCAGATCGAGGTGGTCGACCTTTTGAAAAACCCCCGACTGGCGGCCGGCGACCAGATTCTGGCCGTCCCGACTCTGGTGCGCAGGCTGCCGCCGCCGATGAAAAAGATCATCGGCGACCTCTCTAACGAAGAGCGCGTGCTGGTGGGGCTCGACCTGCGGCAGAAGTGATTCGAAGCCCCGAATCGAACCGAGTTAGCCTTCCAACCCGCAGACGGAGAGACTGGTTCCATGGTAAAGCGAACACCAGACACCATCAAGGAGAAGCTCGAAGCCGCAGCACGCGAGAGCGGCGACAAGAAGTATGTGCTGCGTCTGTACATCGCCGGCATGACCCCGCGCTCGCAGGAGGCTATCCGCACGGTGACAAACATTTGCCAGGAGCACCTGGCCGGACGCTATGACCTGCAGGTGATCGACATCTATCAGCAGCCGGTGCTGGCAAAGGGAGAGCAGATAATAGCCGCACCCACGTTGATTAAAAAACTCCCCCTGCCGCTGCGCAAGTTCATCGGCAGCATGGCGGACAAGGAAAAGATTTTGGTGGGCCTGGACCTGCGGGAGAAAAACGCGTGATCCGAATTCGATACGGGTCATGGGGTCTACCACTTTGATGCAGACCGGGTTTAACCTATGAGCGTCGACAAAATCGAGATGCGTTCCCGGGCGCAGTTGCTCGGGGAAATCGAAGAACTTCGCACGCGGCTCGACGAAGCCGAACAGACCCTGCAGGCGATCCGCAGCGGCGAGGTCGACGCGCTGGTCGTGGAAGGGCCTCAGGGCGAGCAGGTTTTTTCGCTCACAGGGGTTGAGAGCGTCTACCGGGTCATCGTCGAAACGATGAACGAGGCGGCGCTTACGGTGTCGCCGCAGGGTGACATCCTCTTCTGCAACCGGCGTCTTGCCGATCTCATGCATACGCCCATGCATGAGGTGGTCGGCCGGAAGTTCGCCGATTTTGTCGAGGTGTCGCACCGTCCGGTTTTGATGGATCTGATCCGGCAGGCACAGATGGAGCCCGCCCGCACTCGGATTATGCTGCTGTCGCCCGACGGCAGCCGCGTGCCGGCCCAAATTTCAGCCAGCCTCCTGAACACCGGCGCCCTCCCCTGCACCTGCCTTGTGGCATCCGACCTCACTCAACTTGAAGCATCGGCGGACTTGATTCGGTTTCTCGAGGAGAATCAGGAGGCTCTGAGGCAAAGCGAATTGCGTTTCAGGGCACTCACCGAGAAATCGGGGGAGCTCATCACCGTCTTGGATGCCACAGGCGTTATCACCTACAACCTCGCCGGCGCCAACAGCACGCTGGGGTACGCCCCAGCGGAATTGGTCGGGCACAATGCATTTGAACTCGTGCACCCCGACGACCTGCCTCGCTTGGCCAAGCTGTTTCAGGAAGGCATTCCCCAGGTGGGAAAGGTCGAACAGGCCGAATTCCGCCTCCGCGCCAAAGACGGTTCGTGGCGCTGGCAACTCGCGGTGGGCACCAACCTGCTTCATGAGCCCGCTGTGGGCGGCATACTCATCAACAGCCGCGACATCACCGAGCGCAAACAAGACGAAGCACCGCCTGCGCCGGTCGGAAGAACGGTACCGAACGTTGTTCAGCACACTGATTGAGGGGTTCTGCATTATCGAGGTGATTTTCGACTCTGACGGCAGAGCCAGCGACTATCGCGTCCTGGAGGTCAACCCGGCTTTTGAAGCCCAAACCGGGTTGAAGAATGCGCAGGGTCGACTCATGCGGGAGCTGGTTCCCGATTATGAAACGTACTGGTTTGAAATCTATGGAAACGTCGCGTTAACAGGCCAATCGGTACGGTTTGTGAATGAAGCGAAAGCGCTGGGTCGTTGGTTCGACGTGAGTGCCTACCGGGTCGGTGGGCCGGAGAGTCGAAACGTTGCCATCCTGTTCAACGACGTCACCGAGAGCAAGCTGGCCGAGGATGCGGTGCGAGCAGCCAAGGAGAAGTTGGAGGAGCGTGTGCAGGAGCGGACGGCAGAACTAAAGGAGCGCGCCGAACAACTTGCCAGGTTGTCCTCCCAGCTGACTATGACCGAGCAGCTCGAGCGCAATCGCCTGGCGCAGATTCTGCACGATGGCCTTCAACAGTATCTGATGGCAGCCAAGCTGCAAGCAGGAGAACTCATCGAACGAGCAACCGACGTTGCGATAAAGCAATCAGCCGACGGGGTTGAAAAACTCCTGAGCGAGTCCATAAGAGTCTCTCGTACCTTGGCAGCCGAGCTCAGCCCGCGCATCCTGCATGAGTCCGGTTTGATGGCGGGGTTGGAATGGCTTTCCCGCTGGATGTCCGGCAAGCACGGCTTGAAGATCGAAATAATGACGCAGATGGATGCTCCCGTTTTGGCCGAAGATGTGAAATTGCTCTTGTTTGAATCGGTGCGGGAGTTGCTCTTGAATGTGGTGAAACACGCCGAAACACACTCGGCGAGGGTAAGCCTGTCCCGGGAAGACGGACGATTCCTGCAGATAGTCGTCGGCGATAATGGGGTGGGATTTGAACCCGCACGTGCAAGTGCGGCGGAAGGGAGTTTCGGATTGTTCAGCATCCGTGAGCGAGTGAGCCTCATCGGCGGCACATTTGAGGTCGACAGCTCTCCGGGAATAGGGGCACGCTTCACTCTGAGAGCCCCCCTCGCCATCGATGATCCGCTTGAGCCTATTCCCTGCGCACAACCGGTTGAGATCGATCAACCTGAAGGAAACCGCTTGATCAGATCAGTGGAAAAGATCCGGATACTGCTCGTCGACGATCACCCCGTCATGCGCGACGGCTTGGCGCGCTTGCTGGGTCTGGAGACCGGTTTTGAGATCGTCGGCCAGGCCAGCGACGGTCAGGAGGCGGTGGAGCTGGCCGGAGCACTGCTCCCGGATGTGATTCTGATGGACGTCAGCATGCCTCGCATGAACGGGCTTGATGCGACGCGAGTGATTCACCAGCAGCATCCCGACATCCCCATCATCGGGCTGTCCCTCTATCAAGAGGAGGAACGAGCGAAAGCGATGCTCGATTCCGGAGCCGTTGTTTACCTGACCAAGAGCGGCCCGCCTGCAGACCTCAAGGCCGCGATTCGGGGGTGTATGAAGGAAACAATCGCAGGCCGGGACGGAGAACGCTGAACCGCCCCCTGCAGGACGGTTTTTGTAATCCGGGGTGTCATGTGTTGTGTTCAAATCGCGTGTGGGTGGATTTACCGGAAGGATAAACGCCGGGGGTCGGAATGTGCTTTCCGAATAGTCGTTAGCAGATCTCCTAACACACAGGCCTTGTCAAGATAACCCCAGGCACCGTCTTGTTGCATCTTTTCGCGATAACCGCAGTCATCATGGGCGGACATCCCTATCACTTTCACCTCCGGGAACTTGTTGGAAATTTCCTTGGTGCATCGATGCCATCTATGAAAGGCATCCTGATGTCGATCAGCAAAATGTCCGGTTTGTGCGCTTTAACCTGCTCGATAGCCGACCACCCGTTTTCGGCTTCGGCAACAACTTCCATGTCCTTTTGAAGCCCGATCATGAAGCAAACATTTTTGCGATAAATCGTGCTGTCGTCGGCAACGACAATGCGGATCTTTTTGGCAGCTTCCATTCGATCACCTTCGCCCCATTCGAGCTTGGCGATGCCATTCAAAATCAGCTCCTGCCGGACCGGCCAGAGGGCCCAATAGTGGGCGCATCTCTTTGACTATCGCACCACAGAGCCACGGATTGCAGATATGAGCTCGGACGTCACACACCCCTTGGTTTTGTAGTCGGAAGCCCCGGCATCGCGCATGGCCTGTGCGCGTTCCTCATCTTCGTACATCGACAGGCCGATGATGCGGATATCCGGGTACTCCCGCTGAATGAGCCGCGTAGCCTCGATCCCGTTAACCCTGGGCATGCTGATGTCCATCAGGATGACGTCCGGCTTAAGCTGTCGCGCGAGATCGATCGCCTCCTGGCCGTCCGTGGCGTGGCCGACCACCTCCAGACCCGGCTCATTCTTCAGCAAGCGGTCTATGCCGTTGCGAAAAAGGGCATGGTCGTCGGCAAGCAGCACCCGGATCGTCGTTCCTTGATCCTTCGCAATGCTTTCTTTGGGTTCGGCAGTCGGAGACCGCATGCGATCGGCCGGGAGCGATACGGCAGGCGCTTGGCCACAGGGCACCGTCAGCGCCAAACGGCTGCCTTTGCCGGGGGCGCTGTCGATCTCGACACATCCCCCGATCAGGCTGATCCGCTCGCGGACGCTGAACAATCCGAATCCGCCCTCTTCCCCCGCAGGTTTCAGTTGGCCGGGATCGAAACCGGCTCCTTCATCGCTGACGGTAATCCGCAGACCGGCTGCTTTCACTTGTTCAAGGCTCACCCGAGCCGAGCGCACCTTGGAATGCTTGACGGCGTTGAGCAATAGCTCGCGCACCGACTCGAAGACCAAAAGCTTCACATCGTCTGACAATTCCGTGGGGTGTTCAATCGAAAGTTCCACGATGAAGTTGTGCTGGTCCCGCATCCAGCGGATCAACCACTCGAGCCCCTCTGACAGGCCGGCCTCGTGTAAGATAGGCGGGCTCAGTGCGGTGCTCAATGACCGCGACAGCTGCACGGACTCACCGATTATTTTTTCGATATCCTCCGCAGACTGCTTGAGATCGACGTCGTCGATCAGTTCGGCGACGCCTCCCAGCCGCATTTTAGCAGCCAGCAGGTGCTGCTGCAGGCCGTCGTGCAGAAGTTGAGACAAACGCTTTCGCTCTCGCTGCTCGGTCCTCGTCAGCTCTGCTGCCAGCAGGCGCAGCTGTTTTGCCCGCGATTCCAGTTCTTCGTTTGCCCGCCCGAGTTCATCGATTTTCACGGCCAACTCGAAGGTGCGTTCGCGGACCTTCTGCTCCAGCTCCGCGTTCGCTTTGAGCAACGCCTCCTCCGCCTGCCGGAGCTTGCTGATGTCCACCATCATGAAGCGGCATTCCGGCCCGGCCTGCGAAACCGTAGCCGTGATCTGCATGTTAAGCGGCACCTTGCCCTTCGCCCAGAATCGCCACCTCGCACACTTCCTTCGCCTGGCTCGCGAATGACTTTTTCCAGGAAAGCCTTAAAAACCGAACGGTCCGGCTCGCCCACAAAAACCCCAAAACGCCGGCCCGGCAGCCGGGCGCGCTCCACTCCCAGCAAGCGCGCCCCGGTCAGGTTCACCTGGCGGATCGCCCCGTCGCGGCCAAGGGTCAAGTAGCCCACCGGCGCAAAGTCGTAAAGGTCGGTGTACTTTCCAAGGCCGCCTCGAGCTCCGCTCGCGCCTGCACGAGCTCCTCGTTTTGCATCTCCAGCTCGATCTGATGCACCTGCAGTTCGTGCACGAGCCGCTGCGAGTCGGCCTCTGTCCGCGCTGGGCCGCCTTTCGTCTTAGCCGCCCGCAGCCGCGCCTCCGCCCGGCGGCGCAGTTCGCCGTGCATCCGCTGCTGGGCTTTTGTCTCTTTTCATGGCGTCCCTTTTTCCACGCGTTTTCCCGTCTCGGCCAGGGTCTGGCGCAGTTGGGCCTCCAGCGTCTTGGCTCGCGGTGATGTCCGAAAAGGTGATCACCACGCCGTCAATCCGGTTCTCCAGGGTGCGGTAGGGCATGATGCGCACCATAAACCAGCGCCCGTCGCGGGTGGCGACCTGCTTCTCGATGAAGACCAGCGTCCGCAGCACCTCCCGCGCATCCTCGGCCAGCTCGGGGTAGTCCAGGTCGGTGGCGATGTCGGTGATGGGGCGGCCGACGTCGCCGGGGATCAGCTTGATGATGCTGGCGGTCTGGGTGGTGAACCGCCGCACGTTGAGCGCGTCGTCCAGGAACAGGGTGGCGATGTCGGTGCTGTTGAGCAGGTTCTTCATGTCGTTGTTGGCCTGCGACAGCTCGTCCACCTTGGCCTGCAGCTCGTGGTTGACCGTCTGCAGCTCCTCGTTCAGCGACTGCATCTCCTCCTTGGAGGTGGTCAGCTCCTCGTTGGTGCTCTGCAGTTCCTCGTTGGTGGACTGCAGTTCCTCGTTGGTGGATTTGAGCTCCTCCTGGGAGGTCTGCATCTCCTCGCGGCTGGTCTGGATCTCCTCGCGCGCCTGCTGGAGTTCACGCTCCAGCGCCGCCAGGCTGGCATCGTCCGCCGGCGAGCCGCCGGGATTTGCCCAGCCGCCTTGGCTTCAGGGGGCGTGCGCCACCTCCGTAAAGACGATCATCACCATCCCCTGCAGAGTCGCAGGCTCGGAGATCGGATGGACGGCGATGTCCACGGCCTGCACCCCGCCGTCGGCCTTCACTTTCACGTTCTTCAGGCTGGTCGCGGCATTTTGCCGCAGCGCTTTCTGCCAGGCGTTGTGCAGCTCGTAGCGCAGGCCTTCGCGCGCCATGACAAAGAGGTTCCAGTTGGCCTTGCCCGCCGCCGGTTCCAGGTACTTGCCGGTGCGCCCGCTGATGTAGAGGATGTCGCCCTTGTCGTTCGTCAGCACGGCCGCCGGCGAGAACCGCTGCAAAACCAGTTGGTCCGCCAGCGTCTGGAGATTGGGGGTGGGAGCTCGCCCCTTTGGCCGCAAAGTCGCAGCTTCCGGTAAATCGGAGAAAAACGAGGAGGGGAATTCGACCGGTTCCGCCCGCACGAGCGATTCTATCCGCCGGTAAAACCGCATCTTGCCGGCCAGTGGGGCAAAAAGGTCGCTATGGGCTCCGATGGTCTCCGCGCTGCCCAGAAACAGGACCCCCCCGGGATTCAGGCTGTAGTGAAACAGAGGGATGAGTTTTTTTTGCATCTCCTGGTCCAGGTAGATCAGCAGGTTGCGGCAGACCAGGATGTCGAGCTTGGTGAAGGGCGGGTCCATGACCACGTTCTGAGGGGCAAAGATCACCATCTCGCGGATCTGCTTGCCCACCCGGTAGCCGAGCTCGTCCTGTACAAAGAACCGGCGGAGACGCTCTGCCGAAACGTCCGCGGCGATGTTGGCCGGGTAGACGCCTGCGCGTGCCCTGTCGATGGCGTCCCGGTCCAGATCGGTGGCAAAAACCTGGAGTGAAAAGTTCCCGGCCGGCTTGACCCGCTCCACCGCCTCCTTGAAGACCATGGCCAGGGAATAGGCCTCCTCGCCCGTGGAGCAGCCGCACGCCCAGGCCCGCAGCACCCCGCCTTTTGGATGGGCCGCCAGCAAGGCCGGGATGATTTCATCTTTCAACCGCTCCCACTCCGGCGGGTCGCGGAAAAAGCTGGTTACGCCGATCAGAAGCTCCTTGAAGAGCAGCTCGACTTCCTGTGGGTTCTCGCGCAGAAACCGGACATAGGTGGCGATCTTGTCAATCTGGTGCAGGCCCATGCGCCGCTCGATGCGGCGGTAAGTGGAACTCTTCTTGTACAGGGAAAAGTCGTGGCCGGTCTGTGCCCGGAGCAGGATGCAAACCTTCTCCAGGGCGCTATGGGTCTTGCCCGTCCTGGACCGATCGGCCGCGGCGATAAGCGGCGCGTGCTTCAGGTAGTCAATGATCCGGCCCGGCAGTTCTTCCGCCGGGGCGACCACGTCGGCCAGGCCGGCGTCGACGGCGCTTCTCGGCATGCCGCCGAACTTGGCTGAATCCGGCGCCTGTACGAAGGCCACCCCGGCTTTCTCCTTGATGGCCCTGAGGCCCAGCGTGCCGTCAGAGCCCATACCCGACAGGATGACGCCGATGCTGCGGTCCTGGCAGTCATCGGCCAGGGCGCGGAAAAAGAAATCAATCGGCAGGCGTAATCCCCGAGGTGCGCTTGGTTTGAGCAAATGCAGCACCCCGTGCAGGATGGACAGGTCTTTATTCGGCGGGATCACATAAACGCGGTTCGGTGTCACCTTCTGGCGATCTTTGACCTGGCCGACAGGCATTCGAGTCGAGCGCTGGAGCAGCTCCGCCATGATGCCTTTATGGGTCGGGTCCAGGTGCTGGACGATGACGAAGGCCATGCCGCTGCCTTCCGGAACGTGCTTCAGAAACATCTCCAGGGCCTCGAGCCCCCCGGCCGATGCGCCGATGCCGACGATGGGAAACGCCTTCTGTGCCCGCGGGAGCGACTCTTTCGGCCGCGCGGGCGCCGCCGGTCCGTTTGTCCGGGTCTTCGGGCCGAATGGCTTTTTCATGCTCGGCATCCCTTCTCGGTAGAAGATGGCGTATTTTTGCTGCTCATTCCGAGGCCGGGATCTTTAGGCACCGGCCAGGTCGAAGGTTATCCGGTCCCCACTGGATTCATCGAGGATCCTCATCAGAGGTTATATTTTCATACCACATATTTCTATTTGTAAAAATAGGCCTGCACCCGTGTTCGACGGTCATCGGCAGGCGATGGCGGGTAGACTCGCTGCGGGCCGCTCGGGCCATGGCATCGAACTCACGCCTGGAGATGGCGCTCCCATAGACCCGATGAAAGGGACCATTGCCCCGGCTGCGCTCTTTACCGCTGCCCGCGGCCCTCGATCCGCTCCTGGAGCCCGCTTAAGTTCAGGGGCCTGGGCTTTCGCGGACCGCGTCGCCCCGCGGCCGCCTGTCCCCGACCCGGCCGCCTTCTCCACCGCCTCAGACTGGCGGCGCTTACCCCAGCGCTCGCCAACCTCGCAATAGGCAATAAATATCAAACGAAGTCTTTGGGGTGCCCAAGAATAGGTTTTATCTTCGGTGATGCAGGAATGTAGAACGCGATGGAAAATCCATCTGCCGGTAGAGTGTTGGTTACGAACTGTAAACCACAGATGGTGGTGAGTGGTGAGGATTATCACTCCATAGGGGCCAGACCAAATCAGCCCGGCCCCCCAAAGCTCATTTTGCGTTTCGCCGTGCTTACCTCACTTCGGTTTTCTATGGCTCTATCTTTGTTCCTAACACTTTCAGAAATTTTGCAAGCCAGTCAGGGTGAGCAGGCCAAGCCGGAGCGGTGACCAATTTCCCATCCACGTGGGCTTTGTCCACGGGGATATCTACATACCTGCCGCCTGCGAGCGTGACATCCGGCCCTACTGCCGGATAAGCGGAACAGGCTTTGCCTTCAATGACCCCGGCTGCTGCGAGCACCTGAGCTCCGTGGCAGATCGATGCGATGGGTTTGTTTGCCTGCGAAAAGTGCCGAACCATCTTGAGCACAGTCTCGTTCAGACGAATGTATTCCGGGGCACGTCCACCGGGGATGACTAATGCATCGTAATTTTCGGCCTTGACCTCCGAGAATGTCGCGTTCAACGAAAAATTGTGCCCGGGTTTTTCGCTGTAAGTCTGGTCGCCCTCAAAATCGTGTATAGCCGTCCGAACCTTCTCTCCATCCTTCTTCCCGGGGCATATGGCGTGGACTGTATGCCCAACCATCAAAAGTGCCTGAAACGGCACCATCACTTCGTAGTCTTCCACGTAGTCACCGACAATCATCAAGATTTTTTTCGCACTCACAATTGCCTCCATCCTGGGGTCCAGTGTTTTGTCAGCGGGTCACTTCGCGGGCACAAGTTACCATAAGGCAGATTTGGTATCTTGCCGGCGTGACAAGTCTCCTGCTCCATCTCGGTCAAAATTCATCCTTAATCGGAATGTGACACCTTCGCATTTTCAATCTCATGCCATAGTTTTTCCCATCAGTTCCGCTTGCTGGTGGGAAAAAATTCCAGAATGGCTTTGGCTATCTCACCGAAAACGATAACATACGTCGACACTTGATCGGCAGTCTCGTTGACCCGGAGGACGGTATCTGTTGTACTGCGGGAGATTGTCTGGATAGCCTTTTCAGCCTCGCCCAAGCCCTTTTTGACTTCGGTGGTGATGAAATTGGTGTTTTCTGCAGTTGCTGATAAATGCAGAATGGTATTATCCCAATCTTTTCGATGCCGGTGCAGAAAATCAGTAATCTCCTTTGCCGCCGAATGGATGGATTTAAAAGCCAAAATGGCATAGATACCCACCGCGCAGCCAATCGCGAAAAGGATGACCGCACCTAAATCAAAAAGCGTTATGGATACCTGCATAATGAATTTCCTTATCTGAAAAGGCTATCCCTATCGGGCAGATCCAACCCTTACTTCTTTTTTCTCTTTGTGGCGCCTTCCATAACCGGCTCCTTCATAACATCTCGGATGGCTTTCGAGCAGATCTCGGCCGCCTCTTGGGCGCTCGATTTCTTCTCGTGTAATCGAGCTGAAATCCTTTCGGTTGTATCCGACACGCCCTCTTTTATGTTTGTAAGCGTTTCACCGGTGCGCTGAGCAATTTGCCGGCGGGTCTCCCTGCCCGACTTGGGAGCGAACAACAGCCCCGCGGCGACCCCGGCTATCGTACCTATGCTCCCTCCCAGCAGCAGGTTTGTAGCATTGTCCCTTTTCTGAGCAATGCGGCTTCTATTGCGTATCAGCGCATACCGGTTGGCGGCTGCCTTGAGTATCATGGCGTACTCCCCTATTCTGATTAATTTAGTAAGCATGGAATCATCCCCTTCATCAAAAGCGATTTCATTTTTCCCGAATGAGGGCATCCCCACGAGGCGCCCCCTCCTCGCGAATGCCGGTAGCGAATACTTTTCCGGCTGCGAAATTCCTACAAAGAAAAGTCATCCTCAGACGGGCTCAAAGGAAAACTTCTGCCCTCCGATCGAAAACTCCACCATCAGTCCGCCTTTGGCATGGACGAATATGGCCATGTTGTTCACATAGTGCGTTTCGGCCTGGACACCGGTTTTGGGTCCGGCGCTGGCGCCCGCACTGGCTCCGGTGGTTCCGCCCTGAACCTGGGCTCCCGCCGTTATGGCGACCGCCTGAGCGGTGGCGTCGAATTCGAAACTGCCGGTGGTAAACTTGTCATAGGCTTGCTTGTCCTTAAAAAAGATAATCTCGCTGAATGCCTCGCCGCCGTACTGGAATCCGATCGACCCTTCCACCACGGAGGTCTTGCCCGTCACCTTGCCGTTACGGTAGACTTGTCCCTTACCGTAGGAACCCCCGACGACGAAACCCGCCTTGCCTATCGTCGGAAAGACCGCGTAGCCATAAGAGTCTTTGAAGAATTTCGCCACTGCGGGCGATTCGCGAAAGACATTGATGGTCTTCGAATAGTCCTCAACCTCGGCCGCGAAGGAAACCGCGGACGAGGTAAACGACATCATCACGAATAGAATGAGTGCCAGCCGCTTCATTTTATTTCTCCTTGATGGAGGTTTCAGCCTCTTCTGGACGAAGCTTTTATGAATTGTACAGGTCAGATAGAGGCTAGCTTCGCCAACCATGGCGTTGTAGCAGTTGCGGTAACTTCAGAATTGATCGAGCGCATGGCAATACAGTGAATCCTGTATTTTACGCTGGGAATACCTATCTGGTTTAGGGGATGACGGTTTAGGGGACGTTCGGTTTACGGTTTAGGGGACGTTCGTTCCGAAAATACAAAAATAACCGTTTGGACGTCCTCTGAATGCAGCCGACCTTCGCCGCGGCATGGCTCGGCATCGCGGAGCTAAAAGCAATCTCTTGATGGGGTCTCAGCGAACGACAGGCAGGTTTTCCCGCTCCCAGCCGGCGATGCCCGGGCGCAGGTTGTAGACGCGCTGGAAGCCGCGGTCGATCAGGATCTTGGCCGCGACCGTGCTGCGGTTGCCGGTGGCGCAGTAGATCAGGACCGGGCGCTGCGCGTGCCCGGCAACCTCCTGCCAGCGCGCCTGCAGCTGCTGCAGCGGGAGCAGCACGGACCCGGGGATGCGGCCGCGGGCGTACTCTCCGGGCGTGCGCACGTCCAGGATGAGCGGGTCGACCGCCCGCATGAGGGCGGCGGCCTCGGCCGGGGTGACCTCGCGGTAGGCGGCCTCGCGGAAGTCGACGACGGCGATGGTCCCGCCGGCCGCGCCCATCGTGAAGGCGTAGTCGCCGGTGGTCTCCATCTTCACGTAGGGCGGCCCGCCGGGCGCCGGCTGCCACTCGACGGAGAGCGCGGGAATCAATATCGGCGGCTGCGGCCCGGGGCCGGTCGAGCGGAACCGCACGTAGTCGCCGCGGTAAACGGCGAGGCGCTGGCCCTGGGCGGCCGCAACCTCCACCTCGCGCACGCCGTCCACCAGCCGCCCGGAGACCGCCGGCTGCGCCTCCCCGTCCGCGGCCAGCGCGGCCCCGGCCGTCACCCACCAGATCAGGAGCGCCCCGGCGGCGAGCGCCGCCCTCTGTGCGGAGCAGCCCTTCATGACCGGCCGGCCGCCTTCTTGTAAAGGGGCGAAATCTCCCGCAGGGTGCCGACGACGCGCTTCAGCGCGGTCAGGAAGCGGGCGACGTCCCCCTCGGTGTTGTCGACCCCGAACGAGATCAGGAGCGTCCCCTGGGCGTCGGCGTGGCTCAACCCGAGCGACAGCAGCACGTGGGAAGCCCTGAGCGAGCCGGTGGCGCAGGCCGAGCGCGTCGAGACCCCGAAGCCCTCGTCGTCCAGCATGAGCATGACGCTTTCGCCCTCGACGTAGCGGATCGAGGCCGAGACCAGGTGCGGCAGGCTGTGCACCGGGTGGGTGTTGATGATGACCTCGTCGACGAGAGCCGGCAGCTCGCCCAGGAACTTGTCCTTCAGGCGCTTGAGGTGATCGTAGCGCCGCTGGAGATCGCGGGCGACGACCTCCGCCGCCCGGCCCAGGCCGATGATGCCGATCAGGTTCTCGGTGCCCGCGCGCTTGTTGTTCTCCTGGACCCCGCCGTCCAGGAGCGGGAAGACCTTGGCCCCGCGGCGGATGTACAGGCCCCCCACCCCGGTCGGACCGCCGAAGGTGTTGGAGCCGAAGCTCACCAGGTCGGCCCCGACCCGCTTCACGTCGAAGGGCACGATCCCGACCGAGTCCACCGCGTCCGTGTGCATCAGGATCTTGCGCTCGCGCGCGATGGCGGCGATCTCCTCGATCGGCTGGATGGTCCCGGTCTCGTTGTTGCTGTGCATGACCGAGATGAGCACGGTCTGCGGGGTGAGCGCCTCGGCGACGTCGCGCGGGTCGACGCGCCCCTTGTCGTCGACCGAGAGCGAGGTCACGGTGAAGCCGTCGGGCTTCAGCCGCCGCAGGCTGCGGATGACGGCGTTGTGCTCGATGTTGGTGGTGACGATGTGCCGACCCTTGTCCGCGTTGGCGATGGCCGCGCCCTTGACGGCGTGGTTGACGGACTCGGTGCCGCCGGAGGTGAAAACGATTTCCTTCGGGCTGTCGGCGTTGAGCAGCTGCGCGACCCGCTCGCGGGCGGCCTCGAGCGCGGCGGCCGCCTCCTCCCCGCGCCGGTGCTGGCTCGAGGGGTTGTGGTAGTCGCGCTGGATCGCCTCGATCATCGTCGCCTTGACCTCGGCCAGCAGCGGCGAAGAGGAAATGTGGTCGAGATTGGTGTAGCTCATGTCGGATGCCCCCCCTCGCGGCTCAGTGCGCTTCCTTCAGATCGTGCTGGCAGGCCTCGCAGAAGCTCACCCCTTCCGCGATCTCCACGTCGCAGTACGGGCAGTAGCACGAGTCGCCGTGCGAGTGCGCGTGCTCGTCCTTGCGCTTGGGCTCCGGGCGCGCGATGCCGGCCTTGCGGTCCTCGTAGTCCTTGATCGCGATCTGCAGGGCGTCCGCGCCGAGGTTCGAGCAGTGCAGCTTGTTCTTGGGCAGCCCTTCCAGGGCTTCGGCCACGTCCTGGTTGGTGATGCGCTTGGCCTCCGCGATGGGCCGGCCCTTGGCCAGCTCGGTCAGCATGCTCGAGACGGCGATGGCCGACCCGCACCCGAACGTCTGGAACTTGATGTCCTCGATGCGGTCGTCCCGGACCCGGAGGTAGATGGTCATCATGTCCCCGCAGAGCGGGTTGCCGACCTCGCCGACCCCGTCGGCGTCCTCGATCGTGCCCACGTTGCGCGGATTGCGGAAATGGTCCATCACGACCTTATTGTACATCATGCGGATGTCTCCTCTCTGTGCGAAAATCGCCCCCGGCCGCCGGCGGAACCCATCTCCACCCGTCCAGCCGACCGATGCCGGCTCGCGATGGAGTCTAATAAATCACCGCGGCGGTTTAGTAAAGCCTCACAGCCCCGCCGTCCTGGGGCTCTCGCCCGGTTTGACTTCTTCAGCGCTTGCGCTTAAACCAGTACCGGGTCGGCGCTCCCGGCCCGAGAACGGCCCTGGGTTCGGGCCGCACAGGGACCCGGGAAGGGCGCGATGAAACTCAGCGGACGACTCAAACTCACGCTTCTGGCCGGGGCGCTCGCGCTCTTCTTCCTGGCCGTGCTCGTGGGGGTGCTGCCGAGCGTCCTGGTCAACCGCCCCGAGACCCGCGACCTGATCCGCCGGCACGCTGCCGAGGCGTTGGGCGGCGAGGTCGATTTCGGCGCGATCCGCCTCGCGCTGCTCCCGCGCATCCGCGCGAGCGTCGCCGCGCCGCGCGCCGCCACCGCGGACGGCATCCGATTCAGCGCCGAGGAAATCTCCGTCAGCCTGCAGTTTTGGCCGCTGCTGCACGGCCGCGTCGAGCCCGACGCCGTGAGCCTCCAGGCCCCGGTCGTGCGCCTCCCGATCGCGCCCGTGCCGGCGGGCGAGGGTCCGCCGTCTCTCCCCGATCCCCGCCAGATCCTGGCCGCCGCCGCAGCGGCGCTCGGTCAGCTGCCCGATGTACGGCTCACGGCGGCCCGCGGCCGGGTGGAGCTCGCCGCTGCGGACGGGACGGTCTTTCAGATCCAGGACATCGACCTGGAGCTCGCCTGCCGCGGAGGGGAGATCGAGCTGACCGCCGCGGCCCGCTCCGATCTGGTGCGCCGGGTCGCGGCGAACGCCCGCCTGCAGGCCGACTCGTTCACCGGCAGCGCCCGCCTGCGCCTGGAGGGGCTTCGACCCGAACGGCCCTACGCCTTCTTCTTCCCCGGCCGCGCCTTCCGCATCCTGGACACCGAAGCGGACCTGGAGCTCACCGTCGAGCTCGACGGGCCGCAGCGGCTCCAGGCCCGGGCGAACGCCGGCTTCCCGCGGCTGAGCGCCGGGTGGAAGGACGGCGCCGCGACCCTCGCCGACGCGCGCGTGGCCGCGACGCTCGAGCTGAACGAGACCCGCATGGCGCTGCGCGTCCCGGAGCTCGTCGCCGCAACGCCGCAGGTCGCGCTCGCGCTGGGGTGGGTGGTCGACTCCGAGCGCTCCCCCCGGATCGAGATCACGCTGGAGGGCAGCGGCGACGCCGAGCAGGCGCGCGCGGCGGCGCTGCCCTTCCTGGTCGACATCGAAGAGGGGGCGCTCGTGTGCGACATCGTGCGGGGGGCCAGACCACGCACATCCGCGTCGCGATGAGCGGCGACACGGTCGGCGACTTTGAGCGCATCGACGAGCCTGACGATCGAGGGGCGGCTGGAGAAAGGCCGGATCGACCTGCCCTTCATCCGCTTCGACGCGGAAGAGGTCTCAGGCGATTTCCGCATCCGCGACGGCTTTCTGGAAGCCGACGGCATCCGCGCCCGCCGCGCCGGCCTGAGCGTCGCGGAGGGCCGCCTGCGCCTGCAGCTCCGGCCCGACAACCAGTCGCTGACGCTGGAGCTGCCGCTCGCGGCCGACGACCTTTCGGTTTTGCCGGGGCTCCTGGGACGGATGATCGACGACCCGGATTTCCAGCGCGAGCTGAAGCGGATCCAGTCCGATCGAGGGCAGCGCCGCCGGCCGCCTGCGGATAGGCGGGCAGGTGCCGGACGTGACGATCGACGTCGAAGCGTGGCAGATCGACGCCCGCGGCCGGCACGCGGCCGTCCCCTACCCGTTAGCCTTCCAGGGCGGCAGGATCGCCTACTCCCGCGAGGCGGTCACGCTCGAGGGGGTGGACGTGAGCGTCGGCCGCTCGCAGGCCTCCCGGCTGGATGCCGCCGTCGGCCTGACCGGGGCCCGCGGCTGCGCGCCGCCTCGCCTCGGGCCGCGATCGACCTGGGCGAAGCCCACGCCTGGTTGGAGCAGGTCGGGCCGGTCGCCGGCCTGCGCGGGCTCGCGGGCAGCTGGCAGATGAACGACTGGCGGGTCGACGGCCCGCTCGACCGCCCGGAAGCCTGGAACGTCGCGGCCGCGGGCGGCCTTTCCTCGGTCGTCGTCACGGCCGACCCGCTGCCGTCCCCGGTGCAGGTCCCGTCGGGGACCTTCGCGTGGCAGGGACAACGCCTGCGCCTGAGCGACCTCTCCCCGCCTGGGGGCGCTCGACCGTCGCCGGGCTGAACGTCGAGCTCGACTGGTCGGGCCCCCTGCGCGTGGGCCTTCAGGCCGCGCGCGCCGCGCTGTCGGTCGAGGACGTCCTGCCGGCCCTGCTGACCGCGGCCCCGGCACTGCAGGCCCAGATCGAGCCGCTGCTGCCGCTGGCGGGGACGATCGGGCTGCACACGATCCGAGCCGACGTCCGCATCCCGGCCTCGGGCCCGCAGCTGGCCTCCGCGAGCGCGGTGATCGCGAACGCCTCCGTCGCTTCGGCGCGACTCGCCGACCCGCTCGTGCTGGGGTCGGGGACGGTCGCGCTCGACGGGCCGAGGCTGGCGGTCGCCGACCTCGACGCCGCCTTCGGCCGATCCGAGGCGCGCGGCCTTTCGCTGGCGGCCACGGACGGCGGAGGGGTCGACGTGGAGGTCGCGGCCGCCGACATCGACCTGGGCGCCGTGTTCGCGGCGGTTGCCGAGCTGCCGGCGGTCGGAGACCTGCGCCGGGACGTCGCGGGGGTGAGCGGCACGCTCGCCTCTCCGAATTCGTGCTGAGCGCGCCGACGCCGCAGCGTCCGCGCTGGGTGGCGACGGCCGAGGCCGACCTCCGCGACCTCACCGTCGAATCGGCCCTTCTGGAAGCGCCGCTCCAGGTCGCCTCCGCCCGCCTGCGCGCCTCCGAGACCGTGGCGTCCGACGCCGCGGACCGGCGCCCTGGTGCGCATGGAGCCCGCGCGCGTGCGCTCCGGGCACAACGACCTGACGGTCGGGGGCACGCTCACGCTCGTCGACGGGGAAACGGCCTTCGATCTGGACGTGGCGGCCGAGTCGCTCGACTGGGACGAGATCTACCGGGCGGCCGACCGCATCGCCTCCCGCCGTGCGGGCGGGGACCGGCCGGCCGCGCTGAAGGGACGCTTGCGGCTGCACGCGGATCAGTTCGCCTTCGACCGCTTCCGCATCGCCCCGCTGCGGGCGACGGCCGAGTTCGGCGAAGCAGGCACCTCCGTGCTGATCGATCTGGCGCGCCTCTGCGGCATGGACCTCATCGGACGCGTCGGCGTCGACGGTCCGCGGCTGGACCTCTTCCTCGTCCCGGTGGTGGACGGCGCAAGCCTGGACCGCACCATGCCCTGCCTGACCGACGAGTCGAGCATCGTCGGCGGCACCTTCAATCTGAACGGCGAACTGTACGCCTCCGGCAGCTCCGACGCCGTCTTGAACGCGCTGAAGGGCGAGCTGATCGTCACGGCCGATACACGGGGTCATCCGCCGCTCGCTCTTCTTCGCCCGGATCCTGTCGCTGCTCAACCTCACGGAAATCTACCGCGGGCACTTCCCCGACCTGCGCAACCTGGGCATCGAGTTCCAGCGCGCGGCCGCACGGGCCGAGGTCAGGGACGGCAAGGTCCTGATCCCCGAGTGGTCGCTCTTCGGGCACACCTTCTGGATGGGCTCCCGCGGCGAGATCGACCTGGCCACCCAGCAGATCGACTTCACCGTCATGGTCTCCCCCTTCAGGACCGCCGACCGGATCATCAACTCGATCCCGGGCCTGCGCTGGATCCTCGGGGGGCGGCTGGTCGCGATCCCCATGCGCGCCACCGGCCACATCGACGACCCGCGGATCGTCCCGCTGTCCCCGACGGCCGTGGGCACCAGCATCCTGGACATGATGAAGCGCACCCTCATGCTGCCCATCCAGATCATCCAGCCGCTCGTGCCCGGCATGGAGGAGCAGGGGAACACCACCATCACCCGCTGATCGCCCCCGCGGCCGGCTTGACAACGCGGCTTTCGACCCAACCATTTCCCTACAACGGTGCACCGATGCGACGGCGGCGGGCATCTCGTCCGCCGCCGGTCGTCGCGGTGAACGACCACCATAAGGAGGTCACATGGCGTACACCTGTAAAAGCTGCGGCGCGATAGCGGATCACCCCGGCCACCTGTGCAGCCCCTGCGCGGACAAGACCAAGTGCAGTTTCTGCGGCACCCCCGCCGCCGACCCGCGGCACGTCTGCAAGGACAAGCTGGCGGCGATGAAATTCGTCTGCGAGGGGTGCGGGCGCACCGCCACGCAGTCGAATCACCTCTGCAAGCCCAGCCCCATCGCCTGAACCCCTACCGGGCGGCCGCCCCGGCCGCCCGTTCCCCGGACTCAACGGTCACGCATGCCTTCGGAACCCGAGCTTTCGTTCGAACAGGGCCCGATCCGCCCGCCCAACGAGGCGCAGAGCCTGCTGCTGCGGCTCACGCGCAACTGCCCCTGGAACCGGTGTCTCTTCTGCCCGGTGTACAAGCAGCGCGAGTTTTCGCTGCGCCCGGTCGAGGAGATCACGCGCGACATCGAGACCGCGCGGCGCGTGGCCGACGAGATCGCGGCCGTGTCGCGCGAGATGGGGCACGGCGGGGCGGTCACCGACGCGGTGGTCAGCCGCGTGCTGGGCGACGGGCCGCGGTCGGCCGCCTACCGCAGCGTGGCGCTCTGGATGTACTACGGGACGGGGGCCTGCTTCCTGCAGGACGCGGACAACCTGGTCATGCGGACCGACGACCTGGTCGCGGTGCTGCGCGTCCTGCGGCGGACCTTCCCCGAGATCCGGCGGGTGACGACCTACGCGCGCTCCCGCACCGTGGTGCGCAAGTCGGCCGAGGCGCTCGGCCGCATCCGGGAGGCCGGGCTCGACCGGGTCCACATCGGCCTGGAGACCGGCTGCGACGAGCTGCTGCGGCTCATGCGCAAGGGCGTGAGCGCGGCCCAGCACGTGGACGCCGGCCGCCGCCTGCTGGCGGCCGGGGTCGAGGTCTCCGAGTACGTCATGCCGGGCCTGGGCGGGCAGGGAATGTGGCGGGAGCACGCCGTCGAAACCGCCCGCGTGCTGAACGCGATCAACCCGCACTTCATCCGCCTGCGGAGCCTGCGCGTGCCCGCGCGCGTCCCGCTGCACGCGAAGCTCGCCGACGGGTCCTTCCGGATGCAGACCGACGACGAGCTCGCGGCCGAGCTGCGGCTCTTCATCGAATCCCTGGAGGGCATCACCAGCACGGTCGCGAGCGACCACATCATGAACCTGCTCGAGGACGTGGGCGGGAAGCTGCCCGAGGACAAGGGGCGCATGCTGGCGGCGATCCAGGCCTACCAGGACCTGCCGGAGGAGGACCGGCTGGTCTACCGGGTGGGCCGCCGGGGCGGGGTGTTCCGCTCGGTCGGCGACCTGGAGCGCGACCCCGCCGCCTGCCGGCGGATCCGGGGCCTGATCGAGGAGGTAGGGCGGAGGGAAGGGCCGGAGGGGGTGGAGCGGTTCATCACCGAAATGGTGGATCAATATATCTGAAAAACGGCGTCTCGGGCCGTGATCCGGCGTTGCGCGGCTCTTGGAACTGCGCACATACTGGTCAGTATGCTGCGCTTTCCAATTCGCCGCGCGCCTTGGCTGACGGCCCGATACTTGTTTTTCGCTGGATGATCACCTGCCCCGAGTCACCGGGTCACCCCACGCAGGCGGCGAGTCAACTCCTTGATCTCCCTGATCCCCAGCAAGCCGCCCCGCCAGCAGCATCAGCCCGACGAAGAGCGCGCCCACGCCGGCGCAGACGGCGAGGCTGCCGGCGAGGGTCTCCGGGCTCACCCCGGCCGAGATCAGCCGGCGGGCGCCCGCGAGACAGGGCGCCAGCGCCAGCGCGAGCAGGCCCATCTTGAAGTAGTGGCGCAGGACCTGCGCCTGGCCCGCGTTGCCGCTGCGGCGGCTCCAGAGGGCGAAGAGCGCCCCGGCCTGCAGCACCCCCGACACGGACACCGCGAGGGCGACCCCGCGAGCCCCCAGCCAGGCGATCCCCGCGGGGTAGAGCGGCAGGCTCAGCACCACCGCAAGCGTCCCGAAGACCGCCGGGAAGAGGGTGTCGCGCAGGGCAAAATATCCCCGCACCACGACGGTGTAGGCCGCGAACGCGAACGCGCCCGCCAGGAACCACACGAGCACGTCCGCGGTTTCGCCCGCGGCCGCGGCGTCGAAGCGCCCGTGCTGGAAGAGCACCCGCACCACCTCGGGGCTGAGCACCATGAGCAGCGCCGAGCACGGGATGACCAGCGCCAGGTAGCGCAGCGTCCCGTTGATCAGCCGGTTCAGCTCGCCCAGCTCGCCCGCGGCCGCCAGGCGCGCCATGCTCGGGAAGGAGGCCGTGCCCACCGCCTGCCCGAACACCCCCACCAGGATCAGCATCACGCGCAGGCTGAAGTTCAGGACCGCGATGCTCCCGGCCGGCAGATAGGACCCGAAGAAGCGGAACAGGAACTCGGTCGAGAAGGTCATGGTCAGGCCGAGCATCAACGGCAGCGTCAGGCGCACGTAGGCGCCCACGTCCGGGTGCTTCCAGTCCCAGCCGACCCGCAGCCGCATGCCGACCCGGCGCGCCCCCAGCCACTGGATGGCGAAGTTGCCGACCGCCGCGCCGCCGAGCACCCCCCAGGCGAAGCCCTCCACCCCCGCCCAGGGGAAGAGCAGCACGCCCGCCAGGATGATCCCCAGGTTGTAGACCAGCGGCGCCAGCGCCGGCACGAAGAAGCGGTCCCGGGCGAACTGGACCGCCATGAGCAGCCCCCCGGCGTAGAAGAACACCTGGGCCGGGAGGATGATGCGGGTCATGCGCACCGCGGCCGCGAGGGTCGCGGGGTCCTCCAGGCCGGGGGCGGCAACCCGCACGAGCTGCGGGGCCAGGACAACCCCGATCGCGACCAGCACGGACAGCAGCGCCCCGAAGATGCACAGGATGCTGCCGAACACGTGCCAGGCCTCGTCCTCCGCGCCCTGCACCAGGTGCCGGATGAAGAGCGGGATGAACGTCACCGAGAGGAAGCCGGTGGCCACCGCGTGGTTCAGGATCTCGGGCAGGATGAAGGCGACCTGGTAGGCGTCCACCGCCCCGCCCGCCCCCGCCAGGTGCGCGATCGCCATCTCGCGCAGCAGGCCGAAGACCCGGCTCAGGAACACCGAGGCCATCATGAGCAGCGCGGCGAGGCCGATGCGACGGAAGGAGGCGGCGGGCATAGGTGTGGCGTGTAGCGGAAAACCGACGCGAACACAAGTTCGGGCAGCGATTTCAACCCTCAGATTTCAAATCTCAAATCCCCGGTCCGTTCCTTGACTTCGCATACCCGATTCCCTATAACTCGATAGGATTACCCAACCCCCTCGCGATCATATGTTGACATGACCCACGCCACGCGACTGCCTCAACGCATAACGGCCCTGCTCGTGTACGGGCGCCTGCCGCTCGTCTTCGGCGGGATGCTCTGCGCGGTGGACGTGATGTGGAACCGGGACCCCGTGGTCTACACGATCGGGGTCGTCCTGCTCTTCGTGTCCATGACGTTCGACCTGGTGGACGGGTGGTTCGCCGCGCGCTACTACCCCCACCCCCAGATGGCCCAGATGGCGGACCGCATCCTGGACAAGCTGATCTACTCGATCATCTTCCCCCTGGTGGCGGTCGGCTGCATGTGGCGGCTGCACTACATCGTCTCGGACCCGAAGCGGACCGAGCTGCTGCACGCGGTGCTGGTGCTGTTCCTGGCCGTCACCGTCCTGGTGCGCGACAACTTCGCCCACTTCATGCGCGCGGTGGCGCTGCGGGCCGACCAGGAGCTCGAATACCGCGAGTTCACGCGCGTGCGGACCATCGTGGCCGCGCCGGTCGGCGCGCTGCTCTACGCCTTCGTGTTCTACATCCCCAACGGCCCCCCCTCCCTGACCTACCAGTGGCTCAGCCAGCTCGGGGAGGCGCCGCTCGGGACCCTGTTTTTCATCGAGATCCTCTTTTTCATCATCAACTTCGCCTCGATCGCCGGCTACATCCGCAAGTACGGCCAGCTCTGCCTGAACGAGCTCTGCCTCGGCAACGAGCGCCTGCGGCGCCGGATCCTGGCGTTTTTCCCGAACGCCCTCACGGTCATGAACGCCATGATGGGGCTGCTGGCCGTGTTCTTCGCCTACCAGGACCGCCTGCGGGAGGCCTCCCTGTTCCTGGTCGGGGCGGCCCTCTTCGACAAGCTGGACGGCGCGGTCGCCCGGCGGCTGGGGCTGACCGAACCCCTGCCGGGGGACGAGGGGCGGCCCAAGACCCTGAGCGTCGGGGGGCTGCTGGACGACATCTCCGACGCGGTCAGCTTCTGCATTGCGCCGGCCTGGATGTTCTACTTCCTGGTCTCGGACATGCGCGACCCGCTCGTCCAGTCGCTGCCCTACACCTGGGCGGCGGCGGCATACGCGATCGGCGGGATCCTGCGGCTGGTCTACTTCACGCTCGACAAGCACCCGATCCCCGGGTTCTTCAAAGGCATGCCGACCCCGGCGGCGGCCCTGCTGGTGGTGGGCCCGATGGTCGTCCTGAACCGCGCGGTCCTCCAGGACTCCCCTCTCCAGGGCTTCTGGGGGGCGGTGTGCTTCGCCTTCATGATCGCCACCCCCGTCCTGATGAACCTCTACCCCGTTCGCTACCTGCACATAGGCCGGTTCATGAGCCGCCACCCCTGGTTCGGGCGCGGGGCGATCCTGATGCTGGTGTCGGCCTTCACGCCTTATTACGGCTACATCTTCCTGTTCTTCATGCTCCTGTACGCCATCTCCCCGCTGGTGACCTCGCGCATCGACCCCAACGACGCGGCGCGCGAGACGCGCACCAAGACCGCCGGCGCGCACCGCTGACCGCTTCTGAATCTCGGGCAGGCGACATGGACACACTGAGATCGCTAGGCGTGTGCCTCGGAGCGTCGACCATCACCCTGGTGCAGGTCGAGCGGGACCGGCGCGACCCGCAAGCGCGCGCCCGGATCGTCGGCCGCGCGCTGCACACCCATGAGGGCGACCCCAAGCGCACCCTGCAGCGGGCGCTGGCGCAGACCGACCTCGCCTCCATCGACCGCATCGCAGCCACCGGCCGCAGGTTCCGGCAGTTCGTCGACCTGACATCGATCTCCGAGCCGGAGGCCGTCGAGCGGGCGTATGCCTTCCTGAAGCCCCCGGGAGTGGACTGCCCGGCCGTGGTCTCGGCCGGCGGGGAGACCTTCATGGTCTACGTCCTGGACCGCGCGGGGCGCATCGCCAACGTCGCGACCGGCAACAAGTGCGCCTCGGGCACCGGGGAGTTCTTCCTGCAGCAGCTGCGGCGCATGAACGTGGGCTTCGCGGACGCCGCGCGCTTCGCCGCCGTCGAGACCCCCCACCCCGTTTCCGGCCGGTGCTCCGTGTTCTGCAAATCCGACTGCACGCACGCCACCAACAAGGGGGTCCCCCGGGCGCGGGTCACGGCCGGGCTGTGCCGGATGATGGCCGACAAGATCCTCGAGCTGCTCAAGCGGGTCGAGCGCCGCGACGTCATGGTCGTGGGCGGGAGCGCGCAAAACGCGATGATGATCGAGTACCTGCGCCGGGAGGTGCCGGGGCTGATCGTGCCGGACGAGGCCCCGTGCTTCGAGGCGCTGGGCGCGGCGCTGTGGGCGCTGGACCACGAGACGACGCCGTTCCCGGGCTTCGAGCGCCTGTTCGTGGAGGGGGCGGCCGCGTTCGAGCGCCTGCCGCCCCTGCGGGACTTCACGGCGCAGGTGGATTTCAAGACGCTGCAGCGCGGACGGATCCGGGCCGGCGACGCGTGCGTCCTCGGCCTGGACGTGGGCTCGACCACGACCAAGGCGGTTCTGCTGCGGCGCTCCGACCGGGCGCTGCTGGCCTCCGAGTACCTGCGCACCGGCGGCGACCCGGTCGGGGCCGCGCGCGGCTGCTACCGCTCGCTGCTCGCGCAGCTGCGCCGGGAGGCGGAGCCGGGCAGCATCCGCATCGTCGGCCTGGGCGTGACCGGGTCCGGACGGAAGATCGCGGGTCTGCATGCCCTGACCGACGGCGTCATCAACGAGATCGTCGCGCACGCCACCGCCGCCGTCCACTTCGACCCCGCGGTCGACACGATCTTCGAAATCGGCGGCCAGGACGCCAAGTACACCACGCTCACCAACTCGGTGCCCTCCGACTACGCCATGAACGAGGCCTGCTCGGCCGGGACCGGGTCCTTTCTCGAGGAGAGCGCCTTCGAGACGCTCGGCGTGCGCATGGAGGAGATCGCGGAGGCGGCGCTGCGGGGCGACCGGCCGCCCAACTTCAACGACCAGTGCGCGGCCTTCATCGCGTCGGACATCAAGAACGCGATCCACGAGGGCGTCGGCCGCGAGGACATCGTGGCCGGGCTGGTCTACTCGATCTGCATGAACTACTCCAACCGGGTCAAGGGCAACCGCCCGGTGGGCGAGAAGGTCTTCATGCAGGGCGGCGTCTGCTACAACCGCGCCGTGCCGCTCGCCATGGCGGCCCTCGTCGGCAAACCGATCGTCGTCCCGCCGGAGCCCGGCCTGATGGGGGCCTTCGGCGTCGCGCTCGAGGTGCACACCCGCATCGAAAAGGGCCTGCTGGCGGAAGGGGCGTTCGATCTCGACGCCCTGGCCGGGCGGGAGGTGGCCCACGGCAAGTCGTTCACCTGCAAAGGGGGCGGGGAGCAATGCGACCGCCGCTGCCCGATTTCCGTCGTGGAGATCGACGGGCGGAAGTACCCCTTCGGCGGCGCCTGCAACCGCTTCGACAACCTGCGCCACGACGTCCACCACGACATCGCGGCGCTCGACCTGGTGCGCCTGCGCCAGAAGCTCGTCTACGAGAGCTACGGGGTGCCGCCGGGCGACCGGGGCGGCCGGGGGCGGGTCGGGCTGAACCGCAGCCTGCTGGTCAACACGTTCTACCCGCTCTATTCGAACTTCTTCAGCCGGATCGGGTTCGACCCGGTTCTGCCGGACACCCCCTCCCGGGAGGGGATCGACCAGCGCGGGGCGCCCTTCTGCTACCCGGTCGAGCTCGCACACGGCTTTTTCGACACGCTGCTCCGCTCCGACCCGCCCCTGGACGTCATCTTCCTCCCGCACCTCAAGGCGGTCCCCAACCAGGACCCCGCCACGAGCGCCCAGGCCCAGGTCTGCCCCCTGGTCCAGGGGGAGTCCTACTACCTGCGCACCGCGTTCCGGGAGCGCCTCGGGCGGCTGGCCGAGGGAGGCACACGCCTGCTGACCCCGCTGCTGGACCTGTCCGCCGGCCTCGAGGCGGCCGAGGCGCCGCTGGTCGCGGCGGCGGCGCAGATGGGGGTTCCCCGGCGGCGCGCCCGCGAGGCCTTCGCCTTCGCGCTGCGGCGGCAGCTCGACTGCCTGGCGGAGATGAAGGCGGCCGGCCGTCGGGCGCTGGCCGACCTCGAGGCCGACCCGGAGCGCTTCGGGGTGGTCATCCTGTCGCGGCCCTACAACGGGTTTGCCGAAGAGGCCCACATGGGCATCCCGCACAAGTTCGCCTCGCGCGGGGTCACCGCGATCCCCATGGACTTCCTGGAGCTGGACGCGGTGCGGTCCAAGCGCCACATGTACTGGGGCATGGGCAAGCTCCTCATGAAGGCCGCGCGGGTGGTGCAGGCGCACCCGCAGCTCTTCGGGACGTACATCACCAACTTCTCCTGCGGGCCGGACTCGTTCGTGATCGGCTATTTCAGGGACATCATGGGGCGCAAGCCCTCGCTCACCCTGGAGCTCGACAGCCACACCGCCGACGCCGGGCTCGAGACGCGCGTGGAGGCCTTCCTCGACATCGTCCGGGCCTACCGGCGCCTGACGTCCGGACGCCGCGCCCCGGCCGCCGCGCCGCGCTTCCGGCCCATGCGCGTGGTGCGGGACGGCCGCGGGGCGCGGGTCACGACCTCGTCGGGCGAGAACCTGCCCATGACCGACCCGCGCGTGACCGTGCTCATCCCCTCCATGGGGCGGCTCGGCACGGAGGCGCTGGTGGCCATCCTCAAGGGGTACGGCCTGAACGCGCACGCCGGCCGCGAAAACGACGAAACCATCCTGAAGATGGGCCGCGCCAACACCTCCTGCAAGGAATGCCTGCCCCTCATCCTGACCACCGGCACGCTGCTGAACTATCTCCGCAACGGGCGGCGCCCGGACGAGGTGGTGGTCTACTTCATGCCCACGGGCTCCGGGCCCTGCCGCTTCGGCCAGTACGCCATTTTCATGGAAGACCTGATCCGCCGCCAGCGGATCCCGGACGTGGCCTTCATGGCGTTGTCCTCGGACAACTCCTACGTCGGCATGGACAAGGATTTCGAGCGACAGGTGTGGTGGGCCGTGGTGGTGTCCGACACGATGGAGGACATCCGCTCCATGCTCCTGGCCGCCGCGGCGGACCCGCAGGCGGCCACGGCCGTGTTCGAGGAGGAGTGGCGCCGGATCACGGCCGTGATGGAGGAGGGCCGCTACGGCCGGCTGACCGCGCAGCTGGCCCGCTCGGCCGAGCGGCTGAAGGGCATCGCGCTGCGCCGCCCGCCGGGCGAGGTGCCCACGGTCAGCCTGACCGGCGAGATCTTCGTGCGCCGCGACGCCCTCTCCCGGCAGTACCTGACCGAGCGCCTGGCCGAGAAGGGCTTCGCGACCCTCTGCGCGCCCGTGGCCGAGTGGGTGCACTACTGCACCTGGCTCGTGACGCACGGGTGCAACCGGGACATGGTCGACGCCCGCAAGCGCTTCCGGCTGAGGCTGCGCAACTTCTTCCAGGGGCGTTACGAGCGCCGGATCAAGTCCATCCTGGCCGGCTCCGGCCTGGTGAAGGCCGGCGGCCTGGACGTGGCCGCGATCGTCGCGAACGCCCGGCCGCACCTGGCCGCCGACCTGACCGGGGAGGCCGTCCTCACCGTGGGCGGCTCGCTGACCGAGGTCCTGCGCCACAGCTGCGGCGTCATCGCGATCGGGCCGTTCGGCTGCATGCCGAACCGCCTCGCGGAGGCGATCCTGTCCGAGACGATGACCGCGCGGGACAAGCTCGCTGCCGAACCGCAGGACGCGCGCCTGCGCGCGGTGCTGACCGACGTCGACGACCTGCCGTTCCTGGCGATCGAGACCGACGGTTCGCCGTTCCCGCAGCTGATCACCGCCAAACTGGAAGCCTTCCTGCTGCGCGCCGGCCGCATCCACGAGCGGATGCGGGCCGCGGGCGCCGCCGGGGAGTGACGGAGGCCCATGCCGCAGCCCCCCGAGTCCATCCGCCTGCCCCAGCCGCGCTTCGCCGGACCGGTGTCGCTCGAGCAGGCGCTGCTCGCGCGACGGTCGATCCGCAACATCGCCCGCGACCCGCTGACGGTCGACGAGCTGACCCAGCTCCTGTGGGCCGCCCAGGGGGTCACCCGGGCCCAGGGCTACCGCACCGCTCCCTCGGCCGGCGCGCTCTTCCCCCTCGAGCTCCACCTGGTGGCGGGCAGCGTGACCGGGCTGCGCACGGGCCTCTACCGCTACCGGCCGCTGGAGCACGCGCTCTGCGCCACCGCGACGCAGGACCTCAGGGCCGAGCTCTGCCGCGCGGCCCTCTCGCAGCGGCCGGTCGAACGCGCCCCCGCCCTGTTCCTGTTCACGGCGGTCTACGCGCGTTCGACCGCGACCTACGGCAGCCGCGGCGTGCGCTACACGGACATGGAAGCCGGGCACGCGGCCCAGAACCTCTGCCTGCAGGCGGCCGCGCTGGACCTGAAGGCGGTCGTCGTGGGGGCGTTCGAGGACGAGGACGGTGCGCCGCATCGCGCTGCTGCCGCCGGAGGAGGAGCCGCTTTACCTCGTGCCGGTGGGAAGGTAAAAAAGGGATCGAGGGTTCAAGGGGTCGAGGGTTCAAGTGAACGGAAAGGGGAATCTGAATCCGTTCTTCTCCCACTTGAGCTCTCCAATGCTGGAACCCTTTCTTTTTCACTCGAACCCTTGACCCCTCGACCCCTTGAACCCTTGTGGAGAACGCATTTGATGCACGCCGACCGGAAAGCCGTCTGGGGCTGGGCCCTCTACGACTGGGCCAACTCGGCCTTCGCCACGACCGTGATGGCGGGGTTTTTCCCGGTCTTCTTCAAGCAGTACTGGAGCCACGGCGCGGACGTCAACCTGAGCACCGCCCAGCTCGCGCTCGGCAACTCGCTGGCCGGCATCGCCATGGCGCTGCTGGCGCCGGTCCTGGGCGCCGTCGCCGACCGCTCCGCCGCCACCAAGCGTCTGCTCCTGCTCTTCGCCTACCTCGGGGTCCTGGCGACCGCAGCGCTCTACTGGGTCGAACGCGGCTGCTGGCAGTGGGCCATCGTGCTCTACGCCATAGGCGTCGTCGGCTTCTCGGGCGCCAACGTCTTCTACGACGCGCTGCTGCCGTCGGTCGCCCCCGCCGGGCGCCTGGACACCGTCTCGAGCCTGGGCTACGCGCTCGGCTACCTCGGCGGGGGGCTGCTCTTCCTGGTCAACGTGCTCATGGCCACCCGCCCCGAGTGGTTCGGCATCGCGGACGGCGCGGCCGCGGTGCGCCTGTCCTTCGTCTCGGTGGCGGTCTGGTGGGGCGGCTTCAGCCTGTTCACGCTCGCCTGGGTGCCGGAGCCCGGCGACCGGGCAGGCGCGCCCCGGGGTGTTCCGCGCCGTCGCGGACGGGCTGCGCGAGCTGCGCGGCACCGTCGCCCGGCTGCGCAGCTACCGGCCGGCCTTCGTCTTCCTGGCCGCCTACTGGTGCTACATCGACGGGGTGGACACCATCATCCGCATGGCGGTCGACTACGGCCTGTCGCTCGGGTTCCCGGCATCGGATCTCATCACGGCGCTGCTGATCGTGCAGTTCGTCGGCTTCCCGGCCGCGATCGCCTTCGGCCGGATGGGGCAGCGCCTGGGGCCGCGGCGCGCGATCTTACATCGGGATCGCGGTCTACATGGGGGTGACGGTCTGGGGCACGGTGATGTCCGACCGGACGGAGTTCTACGTCATGGCCGTCGTGATCGGGCTGGTGCAGGGAGGGGTCCAGGCGCTCAGCCGCTCCTACTACGCGCGCCTGATCCCGCCGGACAAGCCGGCCGAGTTCTTCGGCTTCTACAACATGCTGGGCAAGTTCGCGTCGGTGGTCGGGCCGGCGCTCATGGGCGGCGTCGGGCTGCTGGTGCGCGGGGTGCTGATGCCGGATGCGCCCACGGCCGAGCAGCTGACCCGGGTAGGCCAGACCGCCGCACGCTGGGGGATCGCCTCGATCCTGGTCCTCTTCGTCGCCGGCGCGGTCCTGCTCTACTTCGTCAAGGAGCCCCCGCGCCCCGAATCAGGTGCTGCAGCTCCGCCGCGTGGTTGCTGAAGATCCAGTCCACCCCGCGGCCGACCTCGCGGTAGAGCGCGTTCGCCGACCGGATGTAGCCCGTCCCCACCGCCTGCCCCGCCCGGTGGTGGCGGTCGACCCGGCGGCTGCCCGTGAGCGCGTAGTGGCCGGCGACCCCGCCCCAGCCCCGGCGCAGGGCCTCCCGGCTGAACGCGCGCAGGTTCAGGCCGGCCACCGCAACGCAGGCCGCGGCCGGGGCGAAGGTCGCCTGGTTCAGCATCTCCGGAGAAAGCGACAGCACGTGGTAGTCGCGCACCGGCGCGAGCCCGGCGAAGAGCTCCCCCAGGATGCGGTTGCGGCGGCCGGGCTCGGGGAGGGGCTCCGCCTTGAGCTCGACCATCAGGTGGGCCCTGCCCCCGTAGCGGGCCAGCACCTCGGCCAGGGTCGGCACCGGCGGGCAGAGCCGCTGCAGCTCCGCGGCCGCGGTCCGGCCGACCGCCACGTCGAGGCCGAACACGCGCGCCAGGTCGGGGTCGTGCACCACCACCGGGACGCCATCGCGCGTCCAGCGCAGGTCGAACTCGATCCCCCAGGCCCCGCAGGCGAGCGCGGCGTCGAAGGCCGGCAGCGTGTTCTCCGGCCGGCCGGGGCCGTGGGCCCCGCGGTGCGCGACCACCCGGCAGCCCCTGAGCCGCGCGGGGTCCGGGCGCGGCCGGGGCAGCCGCGCGAACAGCCGGTCGATCAGCGGAATCAGGATGGGTTCGAGACGGTCGACGAGGCGCATGCGAGCTCCGGTCAGATGGAGAATCGGCCATTATCCGTCATGCCGGCGGAAGCCGGCATCCGGAATTCACACCCCTTGAACAAAATCGAAAACCGACGCCGGCGAATGGAAGATACCGGCGGTTCGGCGGTGCGCTCTCACCTCAGGGCCTGCCGGCAGGCCGCCGCCAGCTGCAGCGCCTGGGGCTGGTCCGGGCAGCGCTCGACCGATGCCAGCGCGTCCTTGAACCGGCCCAGGTGCATGAGGCTCACCGCCAGACCCATCCGCAGGTGTTCGTTATCGGGGAAATGCGACACCCCCGAGGCCAGGAGGTCCGCGGAATCCTGGTAGCGGCCGGCCTTCTGACCGAGGATGCCGAGGCCGAGAAAGGCCCGCGCGTCGGGATGGCAGCCGAGCGCGCGGCGGTAGAGGCCTTCCGCCAGCCGCGGCGCGTCCGGTATGGCCTCGACGCCCGCATAGTCGCCCTGGTCGAACGTCATGGCCAGGCGCGAAAAAAAGTCGGCGTGCAGGGCGCGGAACTCCGGGTCGTCGACCGGGTCGAGGGCCGCGACAACGTCCGGCAGGCCGCGGTAGAACGCCTCCCGCAGCATGCGGCCGTATTCGAGGACCTGCTCCGCGGAGAGCGCCGGGTCGGTCTCGAAATACATGATGTCCTCGACGCGCTCGCAGCCAGATGTCGTCGTTCACCTTCAACCGCCGCTTCATGTCGGCGTAGAGGGCGGTGCCGGGGAAGAGGTCCAGGATGTAGAAGACGGCCGCGAGCGGCCGGATGGCGCGCATCAGCTCGATGGTCTCCCGGATCGTCGCGCGGCTCTCGCCCGGGCACCCGTAGATGAAATACGCCCGCGCCAGGATGCCGTAGCGCTGGGTCAGATCGAAGGCGCGGCGCACGTCGGGCTCCCGAATCCGCTTGTTCAACCGCCGGCGGATCGCCGCCGACCCGCTCTCGACGCCGTAGCTGACCTGGACACAGCCCGCGCGGCGCATCCAGGCGAGCACCTCCTCGTCCACCGCGTCCACGCGCGAGATCGCCGCCCAGGCGATGTCCAGGCCGCGGCCGACGATGCCCCGGCAGGCCTCGATCACGCGTCCCCGGTCGAGGGTGAAGGTGTCGTCGCTCACGTGCACGAAGCGCCGTCCGCGCGCGCGCAGGCACGCCATCTGCTCGACGAAGTAGGCGGCCGAGTGCGAGCGGACCCGGCGGCCCCAGAAGGCGGGCGAACCGCAGAAGGTGCAGTTGGAGACGCAGCCGCGGGTCAGCGCCAGGTGAGCGAGGTCGACGTGCCGCGCCGGCATGGGCAGTGCGTCCAGCTCGCGGACGGGCCGCGGGGCGGCCGTGCGGGCCGGTCGGCCGTCGCGGCGCAGCGCCAGGCCCGGGAGCGAGGTCGCCGACGGGGCGTCCCCGCGCTCGATGCACTCGACCAGCGCCGGGAAGCTCTCCTCGCCCTCGCCCAGGACGACGTAGTCGATTTCCGGGAAGTTCGCGAGCAGGTGCTCCCACAGGTGGGTCGCCCCCACCCCGCCGAAAACGGTCGTGACGGCCGGGTCCACCTGTTTGGCGACCCGCGCCAGCTCGATCCCACCCCAGCGGTTCGCGTGCAGGATGGAAAACCCGATCACCCGCGGGCGCCGGGCGCGCAACTCGCCCGCCCAGCGCTCCGGCGAGGTATCGCGCTCGTGCCGGTTGAGGGTGTCCACGGCATGACCGCGCGCCTGCAGCGCGGCCGCCACGTAGTGAATCCCGATCGGAGGGTGACGGATGTCCTCCGGGTCGAGGCGGGGGTCCAGAAAGGGCGGGTAGACGAGCAGGATCTTCACGCCGTCTAAATAGCGGCGGCGGGGGCGGATGTAAAGCGCCTGCGATTGACAGCGCTGGCAGAATTTGCGATGACGGCGCCGCTTGTCCACGGCCGGCCGAGGGGGAGAATTTCCGGATGACGAAGGCCTACCACTTCACGACGATCGTCTTCGACCTCGAGACCGCGCTGCTGCCGCCTGCGGGTCGCGCGCGCAGGACGCCCCGGCTGAGGCCCGGCGCGGCCGCGGCCTGCCGCCAGGCGCTGGCCGACGGGCTCGCCCTCGCGCTCTACAGTCGGGCGGGGGCGCGCGCCGCGCGCGCGCGCCTGGCGCGGACGATCCGCCCGGGCGGCCTGCGGCCTGCGTTCGTCATCGCGCCGACCCGGCCGGGAGGCCGTGGCAACCCGTTTGTCGCGGCCGCGCGGGCGACCGCGTTCCGGCCCGACCGTTCGCTGGTCGTTTCCGCCGACCCGGCGGTGCTGCGCCTGGCCGGCGCGGCCGGTGCGGCCACCCTGCTGCTCGGCGCCCCGACGGCGGAACCGGCCGAGACCGACTTCGCGATCGAGCACCTGCGCGGCCTGGGCGCGATCGTCCGGATGGGGCTCCCGCTGCCGGCCGGCAAACTCCCCAACGACCTCCTGCGGGCGCTGCTGTCCGGCTTCCGCTTCGAGGACCCGTCGCTCCTGATCGACCCGGCCGTGGGCGAGGACATCGCCGCCGTGGACGTCTCCGCCGATGAGGTCCTGGTGCTGAAGTCCGACCCCATCACCTTTGCAACCGACGCGATCGGCCGCTACGCCGTCCTGGTCAACGCGAACGACATCGCCACCTCCGGTGCGACCCCGCGCTGGCTGCTGACGACGCTGCTCTTCCCGGTCGGCAGCACGCCCGCGCGCATCGCGAGCGTGGTTCACGACCTCGAGTCATTCTGCCGCGCCTGCGGGGTCACGCTCTGCGGGGGGCACACCGAGATCACGGACGCGGTCTCGCGCCCGGTCGTCGCCGGGATGATGGCGGGCACGGTCGCGCGCCGGCGGCTGATCGACAAGCGCGCGATGCGGCCGGGCGACCACCTGCTGATGACCAAGGCGGCCGGGGTCGAGGGCACGGCCATCATCGCGCGCGAGCTCGCCGCCCGGCTGCGACGCCTGGGCATGAGCGCCGCCGAGATATGCCGCTGCCGGGATTTCCTCGACCGGGTCAGCATCATCCCCGAGGCACGCCGCGCCGCCGCGACGCCGGGCACGACCGCCATGCACGACATCACCGAGGGCGGGGTCGCCACGGCCGTGGATGAACTCGGTGCGGCCGGCGGCTGCCGCCTGCGCGTGCACGTCGACCGCATCCCGGTCTATCCCGAGACGCGCCGCGTCTGCCGCCTGCTGGGCATCGACCCGTTGGGGCTGATCGGCTCGGGGGGGCTCCTGATCTGCTGCCGGCCGGGCTCCGCGCGCAGGCTGCAGCACCATCTGGCGGCGGACGGCATCGAGGTCACCCGCATCGGGGAGGTGACGGGGAGGGGGACGGGGGTGGAGGCGCGGCGCAACGGCCGGGCGGCCCGCTGGCCGAGGTTCGCGGTCGACGAGATCGCCCGCCTGTTCTCCGGCCGGTGAGCCGGCTACTTGGCCTTGATCCCGCGGTAGAACACGTCGAAAGCGAGGGCCAGGGTGTCCTTGAGATGGTCCTTGCCGTCGTTGACCATCTTCTTGCTGGTCATCCACAGGATGACCCCGGAGAAGAGCGACCAGAAGGTGTCCGCCAGCGCGATCGGGTGGCGGTCGATGAAAATACCCTTGGCGACCCCGTCCTTGAAAATCTGCACGATCGACCCCATGGACTTGCCGGTCAGCTCCTTGATCTCCTCGAGCAGCTGCGGGGTCAGATTTCTCAAGGTGTCGCTCGACTGCAGGTGGAACATGTTGATGATGATGAGGGGGTCGAACTCGTACACGTCGTACATGGCGTCCATGAGCGCCTTCAGCTTTTCGCCCGGCCCGGCGGCCTTCATGGCGTTGACGTGCTCGATCCGGAGCAGCAGGTACTGGAGGATTCTCAGCGAAAGCGAGGCGTAGAGCTCTTCCTTGTTCTTGAAATAGAGGTACAGGGTCCCGGGACTCAGCTCGGCCTCCTGGGCGATGTCCTCCATGGTGGCCTTATTGAAGCCCTTTTCGGAAAACACCCGCTTGGCGGCGACCATGATCTGCTGCCGGCGGCGCTCCTTTTCGCGCTCTTTGCGTTCCTGGATCCCCATATAAATCTCCTGAACAATATTTAAAAAACGAATAAACTATTAGTAAGTGTCTCGGATTTAGTCAAGACAATTACTATGGAGGCAGTATGAGTTCTGCGGAGGATGCCGTGCGGGCCTTGAGCCCGAGTGCGCGCAAGGTCCAGGAGGCGCTGGACAAGGCGGGAATGCCGGGGCGGGTGATCGAAATGCAGCGCACCACGCGCAGCGCGGCCGACGCCGCTGCGGCCGTGGGCTGCACGGTCGGCCAGATCGTCAAATCCCTGGTTTTCAAGGGGGCGACCAGCGGGCGCGCGGTGCTGGTGCTGACCAGCGGGGCCAACCGGGTGGATGAGTCGCTTCTCGCGCGGGCGCTCGCGGAACCGATAGCCAAGGCCGACGCCGATTTCGTCCGCCGGGCGAGCGGCTTTGCCATCGGCGGAGTGCCGCCGGTCGGCCACAGCGAACCCATGGTCGTGTTCATCGACGAGGATCTCTGCGGCCACGCCGCCATCTGGGCGGCGGCCGGGACCCCCCAGGCCGTCTTCCGCCTGACGCCGCAGGAGCTCCGCACCATCACGAACGGCCGCGTCATTCGCGTGAAATCCTGATCACGCGAACGCTGAACGTCGTCCCGGGCCGTCAGCCAAGGCGCGCGGCCTTTCGACAAGCGCAGCACACCCCCCGTGTGTGAGCATTGGCGAAAGGTCGCGCAACGCCGGATCACGGCCCGGGACGACGTTCAGCATCAGCCGATCGCCGGCAGCACCACGTCCTTGCGCGCGTTCACCTTCTGGAGCGTCACCTGGACGAGGTCCTCGGGCTTGAGGTCGAGGTAGCCGCTGATCGGCAGGTCGCACTCGAGCATGTAATCGGTGAGCAGGATCTGGTAGCTCGCGCGACGGCGCTGGAGGACGATCGCCTCCTCCTTCTGGCCGACGCGCTGCTCGAGGTACTTGAGCAGCCAGTAGCGCTGGCGGCCGGCCTGCAGCCGCCCCACGCTGGCCATGGGCGTCTCGAGCGCCGCGAGGATGCCGTCGATTTCCTCGGCCGTGTACGGGTCCTCGAGCCCGAAGATCGCCCGCACCTGGCGCTGGGTGACCAGGTCGAAGTACTTCCGGATGGGCGAGGTGGCCGTCACGTAGGCGTTCAGCCCCAGGCCCGAGTGGGCCTCGGGGGCGTGGCCGAGGGCAAACCGGCTGAGCAGGCGCCGCTGCATCCAGTGCTGGAAGAGCGTGCCCTCCTCGCCGCGGTAGAGCCGGTCCCGCGGGGCCGGCTGGGAGCGGAAGACCGCGGGCACCCCGTGCTCGGCCAGCAGGCGCGCCATGAGCCAGTTGGCCATGATCATGATCTCGGCCACCAGCATGCGCCCCGGGCTCTCGCGGTTCACGCGGTTCAGGTTGATCTCCCCGCTTTCACCGAGCCAGATGTTGATCTCGGGGACCGAGATGTGCACGGCGCCGCCCGCGAGGCGGACATCCCGGAATTTGCGTGCGATGTCCCGCAGACGCATCACGTTCGGGTCCTGGTCCGCCGAAAGGTTCACGTCGAAATAGGTCAACTGGCGGCGCACCCGCACGACGCTCGGGACGATGCGGCACCCGGTGATGTCCAGCTCGGGGGAGAGATCGACCAGGGTGCTGATGGCCGGCCGGATTTCGCCCGCCCGCAGACTGCAGAGCCCCTCGGCCAGGACGGCCGGCAGCATGGGGATCTTCTGGTCGGCCATGTAGATCGAGCTTCCGCGGGTGCGCGCCTCCAGGTCCACCGCTCCGCCCTTGCGGACGTAGTGGGCGACATCCGCGATGTGAATGCCCAGCCGGAACCCGCTCGGGGACACCTCGAGGCTGAGCGCGTCGTCGAAGTCCAGGGTGGACTGCCCGTCGATCGTGAACAGGTTGAGGCCGGTGAGGTCCACGCGCCGGGTGTCGGCCGCGACCGGCGGCGAGGCCCCGACCATCTCCCCTGCGGCCTGCTGCGCCTCGGCCGAAAACTCCACCGGCGCGCGCAGGCGCAGCAGCTCGATGTTCTCGTGCTCGCGGAAGACCCCGATCCGGCAGAGGACCGGAAACAAATCCTCGCCCCCGTCCAGCCCCGCGCGCTCGAGCACGCCGCGGGCGATGCTGTAGTCGGGGCTCTCTTTTTCGAAGAGGTAGCAGGATTTGAGGACGTCCAGCAGCTCGGCGACCCCGCTGTCCTGGGGCTCGGGCAGGGCCCCGGGCGCGCGGGCGATGAAGCGCCGCAGCCAGTCGCCGCCCTTCTCGATGATGCGCTGACGGCGGGCCTCCTCCTCGCGGTGGGCGATGAGGCGTTCGACCTGCTCTTCGGTGTTGGGGAAGAACCGGCCGGGGTTGAACTTGAAGTAGAGGCGGTCGTCGAAAAGCGCCCGCAGCACGGCCGACTGGTGGTCGCCGTTCGGGGCGTCGGGAAAGCAGAAGGCGGTCATGGTCTCCAGGTCGACCCACTGCTGCTCGGAGTTCAGGACCTCCCAGAGATCGCGGATCGTGACCTGGTCGATCAGGGCCTTGCGCTTGCCGGCGACTTCCTTCAACGCATCCACGATCCGCAGGCGGCTCAGCGACAGGTCCATCCGGCTGCGGTCCCGGTGCAGCAGCCGGCTGACGCTCAGGTTGACGTCGCGGTTGGTCTCCGTCAGCAGCCGCAGGCGCTGGTTGCGGATCTCCACAACGACCGCGCACAGAATGCGCTCACGATCGATATATTCAACAATATTCCCAAGTTCCATCATCCTTTAGGATAACAACCTGGGGTGTCAAAGTCAACGACGGATGCCGCGCCCATTCGGGCGCGGCATTGCGGGGGCAGGGCCGGTGTGTTATCGAGGTGGGGCAGGTGGTTGGGTGTTTGGGTGTTTCGGTATTGGCGGTGATTTCGGTGTTTCGGTGTTTGGTGTTTGGTGTTGTGGGTTTGGTGTTTCGGAGTCGAAATGTCGATGATTTGGAAGCATCTGTCTAGCCAACTTTAGGCATCTCTTAGCCATCTCGTAACTCGTAACTTTGAGACTCGTAACTCTCTTCTCCATGTCCCCGCTATCCCTGGTCGCGCCCTACTTCGCCGAAAACCGCTGCCGGATCGCAGTCGGGCTCCTCAGCCTCATCGTCGTCGACGTGCTGCAGCTGATCATCCCGCGCGTGATCAAATGGGCGGTCGACGACCTGGCCGGCCAGCAGGCCGACTCCGGCCGCCTGCTGCACTACGGCGGCGCGATCTGCCTCATCGCCGTCCTGATCGGGGCCTTCCGCTACGTCTGGCGGATCTTCCTGCTCGGGACCTCGCGGCGGGTGGAGCAGGGGCTGCGCGACCACCTCTTCGCCCACCTCCAGACCCTGTCGGCCGGCTATTTCGATCGCACCCGCACCGGCGATCTGATGGCCCACGCGACCAACGACATCCAGCAGATCCGCATGGCGGCCGGGATGGGCCTGGTGGCCCTCAACGACGCGCTGGTCATGGGGGCCGCGGCGATCGCCTTCATGATGGTCATCGACCTGCGGCTGACCGCGCTCGCGCTGATCCCGATGCCGCTGATCGCCGTGGGGGCCCGCACGTTCAGCCGCCGGATGCACCGTCGCTACCAGGCCGTGCAGGCCTCGGTCAGCGAGGTGACCGAGGTCGTGCGCGAGCGTCTGGCGGGCATCCGTCTGACTCAGGCGCACGAGCGCCAGGCCGCCGAGTCCCGGCGGGTGGAGGCCGCCTCGCGCGCCAACGTGGCCGAAAACCTGAAGCTGGTGCGCGTCACCGGCGCCTTCTTCCCCATGATGCTCCTGCTGACCAATCTCAGCATGGCGATCGTGCTCTTTTACGGCGGCCGCATGACCGTTCTCTTCACCATCACGCCCGGGGATTTCGTGGCCTTCATCAGCTACCTGGGGCTCCTGACCTGGCCGATGATGGCGCTCGGCTGGGTCACCAACCTGATCCAGCGCGGCCGGGCCTCGCTCGAGCGGGTCCACGCCATCCTGGAACGCCGGGCCGACATCCGCGACGCGGCGGACGCCGAACCGCTGGAGCGCCCGGCCGGGGAACTCCGCTTCGAGGACGTCGGCTTCGCCTACGGAAGCGGCGCCGGTTCTCCGGAGGCGCTGCGCGGTGTCGATCTCGTCGTCCCGGCGGGGTCGTCGCTCGGCATCGTGGGCCCGCCGGGCTGCGGCAAGTCGACCCTGCTCAACCTGATCCCCCGCCTGTACGACCCCGGCCGCGGCCGGGTCTGCCTGGACGGGCGCCCGGTCGACCGCCTCCGGCTGGCGGACCTGCGGCGGGCGATCGCCTTCATGCCCCAGGATGCCTTCCTCTTCGCCGGCACGATCCGGGAGAACATCGGCTTCGGGGACCCGGAGGTCTCCGACGAGCGCCTGGCCGCCGCCGCGGAGGCGGCCGCGCTGCTGGAGACCGTCCGCTCGTTCCCGCACGGCTTCGACACGGTGGTGGGCGAGCGCGGCGTGATGCTGTCGGGCGGGCAGAAGCAGCGTGTGGCGCTGGCGCGCTGCCTCCTGGCGAAGTCCCCGGTGGTGATCCTGGACGACCCCATCAGCCAGGTCGATTTCGACACCGGCGCGCACATCACCCGCACGATCCGCGCGCTGGCCGGGCGCCGCACGCTCGTGATCGCCTCGCACCGGCTCTCGGCGCTGAGCTTCGCGGACCGGATCATCGTGATGGCCGACGGCCGGGTGGCCGCCGCCGGCACCCATGAGGAGCTGATGCGGACGAGCGCCTACTACGCCCGCACCTACCGGCTGCAGGAAATCGAGGAGGGCGCGCATGCCGCCTGAACTCGACTACTTCGAGGAAGCGCGGCTCGGGAAGGCCTACGACTTCAGGCTGCTGCGACGCCTGGCGCCCTTCGGGCGGCCGCACCTCCGGCCGCTGCTGGGGTCGATCGGGCTGGTGGTGCTGATCACGCTCGTCGAACTCTCGCTGCCGGTCCTGACCCAGCAGGCGGTCGACCGCTACATCGTGCCCGCGGCCGACCGCTCCCGGGCCGAGGCCCGTGGGGACGCCTCCGGCCGCCGCCTGCGGATCGACCTCTCCGACCCGGCCGCGGCGGACGTGCTCAGCCGCCACCCGGGCCTGGCCGAGATCGACGGCGAGACCGCGCACGCGACCTACCCGGCCCTGGCCGCCCTCCCCCCGGACGAGCTCGCCCGGCTGCGCAGCGGCGACATCGCCGGCCTCGCGCTCCTGACCGCGCTTTTCGTCGCCCTCGTGCTCTGCGACTTCGCGCTCAACTTCGCCCAGTCCGTGATCATGGAAATCACCGGCCAGCGCATCATGCACGACCTGCGCATGCGCGTCTTCGATCACATCCAGGGCCTCGCCCTCGAGTTCTTCACCCGCAACCCGGTCGGGCGGCTGGTCACCCGGGTGACGAGCGATGTGCAGAACATGTACGAGCTCTTCACCTCGTTCGTCTCGTTCGTCTTCAAGGACCTGGTCCTGCTGGCCGGGATCGCGGGCGTGATGCTGGCGCTGAACTGGAAGCTCGCGCTGGTCACCTTCAGCATCCTGCCGGTCGTGGTCTTCGGCTCCGTCCGCTTCGCCCGGCGCGCCCGCGCCATCTTCCGCACCCTGCGGGTGCAGACGGCCGAGATCAACACCCGCTTCGCCGAAACCATCGGCGGCATGCGCGTGCTCCAGCTCTTCGGCCGCGAGGGCCGGAACCTCGACCGCTTCGCCCGGTTGAACCGCGAGAACTACGTCGCGGGCATGGAGCAGATCCGCGTGCTGGCCGTCTTCATGCCGATGATCGAAGTCCTGGCGGCCGTGGCGGTCGCCCTCATCGTCTGGTACGGGGGCGGGGAGGTGCTCGGCGGCTCCCTCACGCTCGGCGCGCTGGTGGCCTTCATCGCCTACATCCGGATGTTCTTCCGGCCGCTGCGGGACCTGGCCGAGAAGTACAACATCCTCCAGAACGCCATGGCCTCGGCCGAGCGCATCTTCCTGGTCCTGGACACCGCCAACCCCATGCCGCAGCCGGCCCCGCGGCCGGGGGACCCGACGCTCGGGCCCGTCGCGGAGCTGAGGTTCGAAGACGTCGACTTCGGCTACCTGCCGGGGGAACGCGTCTTGAAGGGCGTGAGCTTCGCGGTCCGCCGGGGGGAAACCGTGGCGGTCGTGGGGCCGACCGGGGCGGGCAAGACCTCGCTCGTCAACCTCGTCCCCCGGCTCTACGACCCGACCGGCGGCCGGGTGCTGATCAACGGCCGGGACCTGCGCACCATCCCGGCCGCCGAGTTCCGCGGCCGCATGGCGCTGGTCATGCAGGACGCCTTCCTGTTCTCGGGCACCATCCGCGAGAACATTTTCCAGGGCATCGCGGGCCCGGCCCGCGCCGACGAAGACGCGGTCGTGGCCGCCTCCAACCTCGACCGGCTGATCGCGCGGCTGCCCGCGGGCCTCGACACCCCGCTCGGCGAGGGCGGGGGCTCGATCTCCACCGGCGAGCGCCAGCTGATCGCCATCGCCCGGGCCTTCGCCCGCGACCCCGAGCTCATCCTGTTCGACGAGGCCACCTCGGCCATCGACTCCCAGACCGAGCGCTGGATCCAGGAGGCGCTGGCGCGGCTGATGCAGCGGCGCACCGCCCTCGTCATCGCCCACCGGCTGTCCACCGTGCGCAACGCCGACCGCATCCTGGTCCTGAACCGGGGGCGCATCGTCGAGTCCGGCACCCACGCCCGACTCATGGAGCTGGGCGGTTTTTACTATCGGCTCCACCAGCTCCAGCCCGCCCCGGCCGGGCCCGCCGGGCAACATTTTTCTTGATAACTGACGGGCCGGGTGCTATACGGCTTCTCCCAGCAAGCTCCCGAAAAACTTGGATTCATCGAGAGTTCCGACCGCGCCCCCCACCCGGGGCCGACGGATTTTTTTGTCGATTTTCGCGCCGACACCCAACCCACCACACGAGGAGGACCGAACCCATGGCGTACGATGCGACCAAGATGGCCGACTGGCAGATCTCCGAGGCTGCCGAAAAGAAGATGCCCACCCCCGAGCAGTGGCAGCAGAAGCTGGGTCTGGCCAAGGAGGAGATGCTCCCGATGGGCCGCCTGGCGAAGCTCGACTTCCTCAAGATCATCGAGCGCCTCAAGGACAAGCCGGACGGCAAGTACATCGAGGTCACCGCCATCACCCCGACGCCGCTCGGCGAGGGCAAGAGCACCACGTCGGTGGGCCTGATGGAAGGCCTGGGAAAACGCGGGAAGAACGTCGGCGGGGCGCTGCGCCAGCCCTCCGGCGGACCCACCATGAACGTCAAGGGCACGGCGGCCGGCGGCGGCAACGCCCTGCTCATCCCCATGACCGAGTTCTCGCTCGGCCTGACGGGCGACATCAACGACATCATGAACGCCCACAACCTGGCCATGGTCGCCATGACCAGCCGCATGCAGCACGAGCGCAACTACAACGACGAGCAGCTGGCGCGCCTCACCAAGATGCGCCGCCTCGACATCGACCCCACCCGCGTGGAGATGGGCTGGATCATGGACTTCTGCGCCCAGTCGCTGCGCAACATCATCATCGGCATCGGCGGCCGCACCGACGGGTACATGATGCAGTCCAAGTTCGGCATCGCGGTCGGCTCCGAGTGCATGGCGATCCTGTCCATCATCAAGGACCTGGCGGACCTCAAGAAGCGCCTCAACGCGATCACGGTCGCCTTCGACAAGAGCGGCAAACCGGTGACCACGGGCGACCTCGAGGTCGGCAACGCCATGACGGCCTTCATGCGCAACACCATCAACCCGACCCTCATGAGCACGGCCGAGTACCAGCCCTGCCTCGTGCACGCCGGGCCCTTCGCCAACATCGCCGTCGGCCAGAGCTCGATCATCGCCGACCGCATCGGCCTCAAGATGTTCGACTACCACGTGACCGAGTCCGGATTCGCGGCCGACATCGGGTTCGAGAAGTTCTGGAACGTGAAGTGCCGCAACAGCGGCCTCAAGCCCCACGTCTCGGTGCTCACCGCCACCATCCGCGCCCTCAAGATGCACGGCGGCGGGCCCAAGGTCGTGGCCGGCAAGGCGCTGCCCGAGGAGTACACCAAGGAGAACCTCGCCCTGGTGGAGAAGGGCTGCGCCAACATGGTCCACCTGATCAACGTCATCCGCAAGTCCGGCATCAACCCGGTGGTCTGCATCAACCGGTTTTACACCGACACCGACGCCGAGGTGAAGGCCGTCAAGAAGGCGGCCGAAGCGGCCGGCGCGCGCTGCGCCGAGTCCCAGCACTGGCTGAAGGGCGGCGAAGGGGCGCTCGAGCTGGCCGACGCCGTCATCGACGCCTGCAACGAAACGAATGAATTCAAATTCCTCTACCCGCTCGAGATGAAGCTGCGCGAGCGCGTGGCCCTGATCGCCAAGGACGTCTACGGCGCCGACGGCGTCTCCTGGACCCCGGATGCCGAGGCCAAGGCCAAGATGCTCGAGTCCGACCCCAAGTACGCGGACTTCGCCACCATGATGGTCAAGACCCACCTCAGCCTGACCCACGACCCGGTGCTGAAGGGCGTGCCCAAGGGCTGGACGCTGCCCATCCGCGACGTCCTGATCTACTCCGGCGCCAAGTTCCTCTGCCCCTGCGCCGGGACGATCAGCCTGATGCCGGGCACGAGCTCCAACCCGGCCTTCCGCCGCATCGACGTCGACGTGAACACCGGCGCGGTGTCGGGGCTGTTCTAAAAAGAACGTTTTAGGTGTCACGTTTTAAGTGTTAAGCAGGGGAAAGTGCAAAGAGGGCCCGGCCGAATCGGCCGGGCCCTCTTCTTTTTCTTCTTTCTTCGAGTTCAGGTTTAAGAGTAAACGTGATAATTAGTGCCATTCCGTTTACTTAAAACTTAACACTGAAAACTTAAAACCATCTGTATGCGCATCCTGCTGATCAATCCCTTCTACCCCATCTCCGAAACGCCCTCCCCGCCGCTCGGCCTGGCCTATCTCGCGGCGGCGCTGGAGACGGCCGGGATGGAGGTCCGCGTGCTGGACCTGGTGGTCCAGCCGTACTCCGAGGAGATGCTGGCGGGGGTGCTCGCGGAGTTCCGCCCCCGGATCGTCGGTGCGACCGCGGTCACGATGACGGTCGACGCGGCGCTCGCCGTGCTCGCGGACGTCAAGCGCCTGTGGCCCGGGGCGCTCACGGTCGTCGGCGGGCCGCACGTCACGTTCTGCGCCGAGGAGACGCTCGCGGCCTGCCCGGCGCTGGACGTCGTGGCCATCGGCGAGGGGGAGGACACCGTGGTCGACCTCGGCCGGGCCGTGGCGGCAGGCGCAGGGTTGGCCGGGGTCCGCGGGATCGCCTATCGCGAGGAGGGCGGCGTGCGCCTCACGGCGCGGCGGCGGCGCATCCGCGATCTCGACCGGCTGCCCCTGCCCGCCCGGCACCTGCTCCCGCTCGGCCGCTACCGCGCCCTCGGGATGCCGATCAGCATGATCACCTCGCGCGGGTGCCCCCACCGCTGCATCTTCTGCGTCGGCCGCCGGATGGTGGGCGCCCGGCTGCGCCTGCGCCGCCCGGACCGCGTGGTGGACGAGCTCGAGGCCGTCTCGCACCGCTGGGGTTCCACCAGGTCAACATCGCCGACGACCTGTTCACCGCGGACGCCGGGCGGTGCACCGCCGTGTGCGACGAGATCCTGCGCCGCGGGCTGACCGTGCGCTGGACCGCCTTCGCGCGCGTGGACACGGTCGACCGCGAGCTGCTCCGCCGCATGCGGGCGGCCGGCTGCTCGGCCGTGAGCTTCGGGATCGAGTCGGGCAATCCCGGCATCCTCCGGACCGTCCGCAAGGGGATCACGCTCGCCCAGGTCGAGGCGGCCGTGCGCATGTGCGCGGACGCAGGCGTGACGGCGCTCGCCTCCTTCATCCTGGGGCTGCCGGGCGAGACGCCGGAGACCATCGACGAGACCGCCGCCTTCGCCCGCCGGCTGGAGGCGCTGGGGCTGATCTACGGCTTCCACCTGCTGGCGCCGTTCCCCGGGACCCGGGTGCGCGAACGCAGCCGCGAGTACGGCCTGCGCGTCCTGACCGACGACTGGCGCGCCTACCACGCCAACCGCGCGGTCACCGAAACCGCGACGGTCGACCGCGACACGCTCGACCGCATCGCGGTCGCCTGGGAGGACCGCTTCACCGGTTACCTCGGGGACATCCGGGAACGCATGGGGCAGGGCAAGGCCACGGCCGAGGAGGCCCACCAGCTGACCAACCTCGAACGGATCGTGCTGGTGTACGACCTCATGATGGCCCGCACGATCGAGCGCGTGGGCGCCTGGCGCGGACCCCGAGGGGAGGCGCTGGATGAACTCATTCGACGCGTGCAGCGCGAGTTTCCGGCGAAAGCCGAAACGGCGGCCGACGCGCTCACGACGGCCGCCGGCCGGGGAGACCTGGTGTGCATGGAGGATGGCGGCCGGGTGCGGTGGCGCTGGCAGGATACGCTCGAGGCAACGACTGCGGCGGCCGCGGCGGTATCCGGCGGGTGAGAATACGTATCAGGCCCTCAGTCAAGGCGCGCGGCGTCTTGGGATGCGCCGCATGCGAACCGGCATGTGAGCGACCACCCAAGGCCGCGCCACGCCGGATCACGGCCTCAGATGCCGTGTGTCACCCGCCGGCTAAGACAGGATGTCAGAAAACCGCTCCATCTCGCGCACGGTCCGCTCGCAGATCCCCTCCAGCCGGGAGGAGGTGAGGTCCAGCCGCTCCGCGACCTCCGGCGCCGGCTCGAGGGCGTGGCCCGGCGCGGGGGAGCCGTTGGTGATGCGCCGCCCCACGACGTTGGCCGCGTGCACGACGTCGCTCAGGACGCAGTGCGCCTCGCAATGCTCCGGGTCGTGATGCCAGAGGACGGCGTTGACGAGCTCCGCCGGCAGCGCCCAGTTGCGGAGGATCCGGGCGCCGACGTCGGCGTGGTTGGTTCCGAGCACGATGTACTCGGCCACCTCGAAGGTGATGCCCTTGGCGACCATCGTCCCGGATGCGGTCCAGGTCCTGGTGGACGAAATTCCCCAGCGCGAGCTTGCCGATGTCGTGCAGCAGCGCCGCCGTGAACACCTCGTCGGCGTTCTCGATGCCGAGCTCCCGCACGAGAAGGTCGGAGGCGACCGAGACGGCGACCGAGTGCCGCCACAGCCCCCCGCGGGGCAGGTCGTAGCCGGGGACGGGGGTCTTCATGAGGGCGCTCATGCACATCGTCATCACCAGCTGCAGCAGACGCTTCCAGCCGAGCAGCATGATGGCCTGGCGCACGGAGCTGACATGGGACGGAAGGCCGAAATAGGCCGAGTTGGTCAGCTTGAGGATGTTCGCGGTCAGCCCCGGGTCGTATTTCAGGATGTCTTCGATCTGGGCCGTTCCGGCTTCCGGGTCCTGCAGCAGCGGCAGCAGGCGGGCGGCCGTCGCCGGCATGCCCGGGAAGGATCGGACCTGCTGCATGATGTGCCTGACGTGGGCTTCGTCCAACTCGACCTCCTCGGTTGCGCGGGGCACCGCTTATAAGGGGATATCGGCCGTTGCGGCGGCAACCTTGAGGTCTGGGGAAGGGTTCACGGTTCAGCGGTTCAACGGTTGGGCGGGGTGCTGGAGAGGCCGCTTGGTCGTGTTGAACCTGGAACCCGACATCCCGTGGACTTCGAGACAGCAGGAGGAGCGCATGCGAATACTATCGGGGGTGATTCTGGCAACCTGCGTTCTGCTCGCGGGCTGCGCCGACAAGCGCCCGGTGCTCTACCCCAACGCCCGGCTGAAACAGGTCGGCGCGGACGTCGCGCAGCGCGACGTGGACGAGTGCCTGCGCCTGGCCCGCGAGGGCGGCGCGGACGACGACCGGGGCGCGGAGGTGGCCAAGAGCACGGCCGGCGGGGCGGCGGTCGGCGGGGCGGTCGGGGCCGCAACCGGGGCGGTACTGGGGAACCTGGGGCGCGGGGCCGCGGCCGGGGCGGCCGGCGGGGCGGCCGGCGGCCTGGTGCACGGGGCGTTCAGCTCATCCAACCCGGACCCGGTGTTCAAGGGCTGGGTCGACCGCTGCCTGCGCGAGAAAGGCTACGAGCCGATCGGCTGGAAGTGAGGGAGAAAAGATTTTGGTGTGTTGGTGTTGTTGTGTATGGTGTTTGGAAAAAACCTTGGGAAGTGGCTTGCTGCGGGAACTAGCGGGCTGCAGCCCAACATCTCCGAAGACCGCAAACACGGCCAATTCGAGGCTAAACGGACCGAAACTGATCAACCCCTATTCAGTCGTTACACTGACTCATAACACCATCCAACACCAACACTTCAATCCCCGAAGCTGATCCCGAGGTCCCGCGCAGTCTGGACGGTGTCCCCGTCCAGGGGCACGGTCTTCATGCGCCGGATGCCGGCCTCGAGCGGCACGTACTTCACCACGGGCGGGTCGAGCGCCACCATGACGCCGCTGCGGCCCTCGGCGAGCGCCCGCACGGCCGCGGCGCCGAAACGCAGCGAGATGAGCCGGTCGTGCGAGGTCGGCCCCCCGCCGCGCAGCAGGTGCCCCAGCACCACGACCCGCGACTCCTTGCCCGTCAGCGCCTCGATCTCCGCGCTCACCTTCTGGCCCACCCCGCCCAGCCGTTCGACCGTCCCGACCGACCGGGCCTGCGCCAGGGTGCGTCCCTCACCCACCGGGGCCGCCCCCTCGGCAACCACGACGATCGAGAAGAACCGCCCCTTGCGCTCCCGCTCGGCGATTTTTTCGGCCACCCGGCGGATGTCATACGGGATCTCGGGGATCAGGATCACGTCCGCCGAGGCGGCCACCCCGGAGTGCAGCGCGATCCAGCCGGCGTAACGCCCCATGACCTCGACCACCAGGACGCGGCGGTGGGACTCGGCCGTGGAGTGCAGGCGGTCGATGCACTCGGTGGCGAAGTTCACGGCGGTGTCGAACCCGAAGGTCACGACCGTCTGGTCGAGGTCGTTGTCGATCGTCTTGGGCACCCCGACGACGGGCAGGCCCTTCTGCGACAGGACGTGGGCGATGGCGAGCGACCCGTCGCCGCCGATCGAGATCAGCGCGTCCAGCCCTTCGCGCCGCAGCAGGTCGACCAGCTCCCCGGAGCGGTCTTTCTCCGCGACGCGCCCGTCCGGCCCGGCGACCGGGTAGCGCAGCGGGTTGCCGCGGTTGGTCGTGCCGAGGATCGTACCGCCCAGGTGCGTGATCCCGCGCACGGCGCTGCGGTCGAGCGTGACCAGCCCGCCGCTCGGGTAATCCGCCGGGGCCAGCAGCCCGTTGTAGCCGTCGCGGATGCCGACGCACTCCCAGCCGCGGTTCAGGGCCGACAGCACGATCGCCCGGATGACGGCGTTCAGCCCCGGCGCGTCCCCGCCCCCCGTCGACACCGCAATCCGTCGCATCGCCATGCCGTCTCCCTCCTGCACTGATTTTGAGTTGAACCGCAGACGCCTTCAGTATAGCATGCCGCCGCAAAAATTACCGTCCGTCGCCGGATCGCCAACCGGCCGATCCGACGCCTCGAGGACCTGCCATGCCGAAACTGCGGACCCTTCCCCTGTTGTGGCTGCTTCTTCTCGCCGGCCTGACCGCCGCCGGCTGCGTGAAGGTCGGGCCGGATTTCGTGCGCCCGCCCGCCGACGTGCGCAGCGGCTGGCTGGAGGAGGACGCCGACCGCACCCGACCGCTGCCCGTCGACGACCGCCTCTGGTGGACGGCCTTCCGCGACCCGGTCCTCGACCGCCTCGTGCAGACCGCCACGACGCAGAACATCCCGCTGCGCGTGGCCGGCGCCCGGGTGTTCGAGGCGCGGGCGCGCCTGGGGGTCGCCGTCGGCGAGCAGTACCCGCAGCTCCAGCAGGCCGTGGGCGACGCCGCCTACGTCCGCGGCAGCGAACGCGCGCCGTCCGCGCCGCAGCGCTCCGCCGGGGCCGACTTCGACTACCGGCAGCTCCAGGTGGGCGCATCCGCCGCCTGGGAGCTGGACTTCTGGGGCCGGTTCCGGCGCGCAGTCGAGTCCGAGGACGCGGGCTTCCTCGGCTCCATCGCCGCCTACGACAGCGCGCTGGTGAGCCTCGCGGCCGACGTGGCGCGCGTCTACGTGCTGATCCGCACCATCGAAGAGCGCCTGCGCATCGCCCGCGACAACGTCGAGATCCAGCGGGAGAGCCTGCGCATCGCCGAGGCCCGCTTCCGGGGCGGGGCCACCAGCGAGCGCGACGTGCAGCAGGCGCTCACCCAGCTGCGCGCCACCGAGGCGGACGATCCCCCAGCTCGTTGCCGGCCTGCGGCAGGCCGGCAACGCCCTGTGCACCCTGCTCGGCCTGCCGCCGCGCAACCTGGACGGCCTCCTCGGGGCCGCCGCCGCCATCCCGCAGGCGCCGCTCACGGTCGCGGTCGGCATCCCGGCGGACCTGCTGCGCCGCCGGCCGGACATCCGGCTGGCCGAGCTCCAGGCCGCGGCGCAGTGCGCCCGGATCGGGGTCGCCAAGGCCGACCTCTACCCCGCCTTCAGCCTGAACGGGACCTTCGGATTCCTCGCGAGCGACGTGGGCCGCTTCAGCCTGACCGACGTCGCCTCGTGGAACAGCCGCACCGGCGTCGTTCGGCCCGGCCTTCACCTGGAACCTGCTCAACTACGGCCAGATCACCAACCGCGTGCGCGTCCAGGACGCGCTGTTCCAGGAGCTGATCTTCGGCTACCAGGACGCGGTGCTGCGCGCGCAGCAGGAGGTCGAGGACGGGCTCGCCGTCTTCCTGCAGTCCCAGAAGCGCCTCGTCAGCCTGGAGGCGGCGGCCGAGGCGGCCAAGCGCTCGGCCGACCTCGCGCTGATCCAGTACCGCGAAGGCGCGACCGACTACACCACCGTGCTGACCGCGCAGGCCGCGCTGCTGCAGCAGCAGGACAGCCTGGCCAACGCGCAGGGCGACGTACCCCAGGGGCTGATCGCGGTCTACCGCGCCCTCGGCGGCGGCTGGGAGCTGCGCGAGGGGCGGGGCTTCCTGCCGGCCGACGTCACCGCCGCGATGGGCGAGCGCACCGACTGGGGCGGGCTGCTCGCGCCGGAGGCGACCCGGCCCCGCACCGAACGCCAGCTGATGACCCCCGACTGGTAGGAGGACTCCCGACATGACCCGCCGCCTGTTCCGTTTGACCCCCGTGCTGGCGCTGCTGGCCGCCGCCCTCGCTGCCGCGGCCGGCTGCGACCGGCAGGAGAACACGTTCGTCGCGCCCCCGCCGCCGCCGGTGACGGTCGCCCGGCCGGTCGAACAGCCGGTGACCGACTACATCTACCTCACCGGCAACACCCAGGCCGTGGACCAGGTCCAGCTCGAGGCCCGGGTCGAGGGGTTTCTGGCCGGGATCCACTTCAAGGACGGCGAGATCGTGAAGAAGGGCGCGCTGCTCTTCACCATCGAGCCGGACGTCTACAAGGCGAAGGTCCAGCAGGCCGAAGGCCAGCTGGCCGCCGCCCAGGCCCAGCTGCTGCGCGCCGGCCAGGAGTACGACCGCCAGCTCGCGCTCCTGAAGCAGAACGCCACCGCCAAGTCGGAGGTCGAGCGCTGGAAGGCCGAGCGCGACGCGGCCGAGGCGAGCATCGTCGAGGCCCGGGCCGGACTGGAGCTGGCGCGCATCAACCTCGGCTACACCCGGGTGACCGCGCCCTTCGACGGCCGCATGGACCGCCACCTGGTCACCCCCGGCAACCTCGTGGGCGCCGGCCGGCCCACCGCGCTCGCCACCATCACGCGCATCGACCCGATCTACGTCTACTTCTCCATGAACGAGCGGGACCTGCTGCGCCTCGTCGGGTGCCTCGGACAAGCAGGCCACCTACAGGGACACCCCGCCCGTCTTCGCCGGCCTCGAGGGCGAGGAGGGGTACCCCAGCGAAGGGCGGCTCGATTTCGCCTCCACGGGGCTCGACCCGGGCACGGGCACCATCCTGCTGCGCGCCGTGTATCGCCAACCCCCGGAGCGCGGCCGGCGTACCCGCCATGGTTCCGGGGATGTTCGTGCGGCTGCGCATCCCCACCGACGTCCGCGACAAGGCGCTTCTCGTCTCCGAGCGTGCGCTGGGCGTCGACCAGGGCGGCCGCTACCTGCTCACGGTCAACGACCAGAACGTCGTCGAGCAGCGCCCGGTGAAAACCGGCGCGCTCGTCGACGGGATGCGGGTGATCGAGGAAGGGCCTCAAGGCCCGACGACTGGGTCGTCGTCAGCGGGATCCAGCGCGCCCGGCCCGGCGCCAAGGTGACGCCGGTCAAGGAGGGCGTCGGCGCCCGCCCGCGGCGGCCGCGCCCAGCCCGACCATAGCGGAGGCCCGGCATGATCTCGCGCTTCTTCATCGAACGGCCCATCCTGGCGAACGTCATTGCCATCCTGACCATCATCCTCGGCGTCGTCGCGGTGCTCGGGCTGCCGGTCGCGCAGTACCCCGAGATCACGCCCGCCCACCGTGCAGGTCACGGCCAGCTACCCCGGGGCGAGCGCCCGGGTCGTGGCCGACACGATCGCGCTGCCGATCGAGCAGCAGGTCAACGGCGTCCAGGACATGCTCTACATGCAGTCCACGAGCGCGAGCGACGGCACCTACAAGCTCGTCATCACCTTCAAGGTCGGCACCGACCTCGACATGGCCCAGGTGCTGGTGCAGAACCGCGTCGCCACCGCCGTGCCCCAGCTGCCGCTCGACGTGCAGAAGCAGGGGGCCGTCACCAAGAAGGTGTCCACCGCCATCCTGCAGGTCGTCAACCTCTACTCCCCCGACGGCCGCTACGACAGCCTGTTCCTGAGCAACTACGCCTGGATCAACCTGCGCGACGTCATCGCGCGGCTGCCGGGCGTGGGCGACGTGACCGTCTTCGGCGCGGGCCAGTACAGCATGCGGGTCTGGCTGGACCCCGAGATGCTCAAGACCCTCGGGCTCGACCCGAGCGACGTCGTCAGCGCCATCCAGCAGCAGAACCTTCAGGTCGCCGGCCGGCCAGCTGGGCATGCCGCCCGCGCCCGCGGGCCAGAGCTTCCAGTTCCCGGTCAACGTGGCCGGCCGGCTGGACGAGGTCGAGGAGTTCGAGAACATCATCGTCAAGATCGCGACCGGCCAGGGCGGCCGGATCATCCGGGTCAAGGACGTCGCCCGCGTCGAGCTGGGCGCCCAGAGCTACAGCCAGTTCTGCAGCTTCGACGGCCGGCCGAGCGCGGGGGTCGCCATCTTCCAGCTGCCCGGCGCCAACGCGCTGCAGGTCGCCGACGAGGTCGCGCCGGGCCATGGACGAGCTCAGCCGCAGCTTCCCCCAGGGCCTGTCCTACGCCATCCCCTTCGACACCACCCAGTTCACGCGGGCCTCGATCGACGAGGTCTACAAGACCCTCTACGAGGCCGCCGCGCTGGTGCTGCTGGTCATCATGGTCTTCCTGCAGAACTGGCGCGCGACGCTCGTCCCGGCGACGACCGTGCCGGTGACCATCATCGGCGCCTTCATCGCCATGGCAGGCCATGGGGTTCACCGTCAACATGGTGACGCTCTTCGCCCTCATCCTCGCCATCGGCATCGTCGTCGACGACGCCATCGTGATCGTCGAAGGCGCGGCGCACGGCATCGAGAAGGGCCTGACGCCCAAGGAGGCCGCCATCAAGGCCATGGACGAGCTGACCGGGCCGGTGCTCGGCATCACCTTCGTGCTCATGGCCGTCTTCCTGCCGGCCGCGTTCCTGCCCGGCATCACCGGCCAGCTCTACCGCCAGTTCGCGCTCGTGATCGCGGCGACGGCCGTCATCAGCGCCGTCAACGCTCTCACCCTCAAGCCGGTGCAGTGCTCCCAGTACCTCAAACCGCAGACCGGCCGGCTCAACGCGTTCTACCGCGGCTTCAACCGCGTCTACAACGGCTTCGAAGGCTGGTATGCCGGCATCGTGAAATTCGTCGTCCGGCACAGCGGCGTCATGATGGCGGTGTACGTCGCGCTCGTGGCCGTGACCTTCTGGGGCTTCGTCTCGATTCCCGACCGGCTTCATCCCGGATGAGGACCAGGGCTACGCGATCGTCGGCATCCAGCTGCCGGACGCCGCCGCGATCGAGCGCACGGGCGAGGTCGCCGACCGGGTCGAGACGGATCCTCAAGGAGGCCCCGGGGGTCGCCCATCTGATCACCATCGGCGGCATCTCGCTGCTGGACAACAGCGCGAGCCTGCCCAACGGCGCGGTGGTCTACGTCATCTACGAGGACTTCGAGACCCGCGGCAAGGCCGGGCCGACCCAGGCGAAGATCCTCGGCGAGGCGCGCCGCCGGCTTGCGGCCGTCCAGGAGGCGATCGTGTTCGCGGTCGTGCCGCCGGCCATCCAGGGCCTGGGCGTCTCGGGCGGCTTCCAGATGATGCTCCAGCTCAAGGGCGCGGGGTTCGACTTCGCCAAGATCGGCCAGATGACCGACGAGATGGTCAGCGACGGCAACACCCAGTCGGGCCTCGCCGGCCTGAACACCTCCTTCCGGCCGGGCTACCCCCTGGTCGACGACGGCAGTCGACCGGGTCAAGGCCGAAAACGTGAACGTCCCGGTCGGCAGCGTCTTCGGCACGCTGCAGGCCTACCTCGGCTCCTACTACGTCAACCAGTTCAACAAGTTCGGCCGCACCTACCAGGTCTACGTCCAGGCCGACAGCCGCTACCGGCTCGAGCCCGACGACATCCGCCGGCTGCACGTGCGCAACACCAAGGGCCAGATGGTCCCGCTCGGGACGATGACCGACGTGAGCTTCACGACCGCGCCCGCGGTGATCACGCTCTACAACCTCTTCCCGGCCGCCCCAATCAACGGCATGGCGGCGCCGGGCTACAGCTCGGGCCAGGCGCTGCAAGATCATGGAGGACATGGCCCGCCAGAAGCTTCCCGCCGACATGGGCTTCGAGTGGACGGGCATGTCCTTCCAGGAGAAGCTCGTGGGCAACCAGGCGATCTATCGTCTTCGCGATCGCCTCCCTCATGGTCTTCCTGGTGCTGGCCGCCCAGTACGAGAGCTGGACCGACCCGGCGGCGGTGATCCTGGTCGTGCCGCTCGCCATGCTGGGGACCGTGCTGGCGCTGATTGCGCGGCACTTCGACAACAACGTCTACACCCAGATCGGCCTGGTGCTGCTCATCGCGCTGGCCGCCAAGAACGCCATCCTCATCGTCGAGTACGGCCGCGAGCTCCTGGCCCACGGCATGCCGCTCATGGAAGCCGCGGTCGAGGCCTCGCGGCGGCGGCTGCGGCCGATCCTCATGACCTCGTTCGCCTTCATCCTCGGCGTCGTGCCGCTCGCCATCGCCAAGGGCGCCGGCGCCGCCAGCCGGCAGGCGCTCGGCACCGCCGTCATCGGCGGCATGCTCGCCTCGACCCTGATCGCGATTCTCTTCGTGCCGGTGTACTACGTGCTGATGGTGCGGCTGAGCCGCTGGATCGGAGGGCGGAAGAAAGCGGCGGCCCGGCCCGCGGAGGCGACGGCAGCGACCAAGGAGGCGTGAGGTCGACAACAATAGAAGCGAGGACGTTGGCCCGTTTGCCCGTGCGCCCGTCTCACCCGGGTCATCCGGCACGGGGCAACGGGACAAGAGGATCGTTGTGGGAGAGACGGCCGGCATCGATCGTCGCGGCTGGAAAGCCGCTCCCACAGGGGAAATGCCGGCTCGCTTGAAAGGGCCTGTCGAAAAACGGCGCAGCGGGCCGTCAGCCAAGGCGCGCAAGCCGGGCGGAGCGAGGCGTACACCCCGTACGCCGCAGCGACCGCACGGCGCCGCGCAACGCCGGATCACGGCCAGCGGCCAGACGCAGGCCGCCGAAACCCCGCAGCACAACCTCCCAGACCGATGAAAAACGGCGTAGCGGGCCGTCAGCCAAGGCGCGCAAGCCGGGCGGCGCGAGGCGTACTCCCGTACGCCGCAGCGACCGCACGGCGCCGCGCAACGCCGGATCACGGCCCGCTACGCCGTTTTTTTAGCGGAGGTCCTTGGGCTGTCCCGTGCTGGTCAACACGCTGCTCCAGACCCACCCGTCCGGGTCGACCTTCTTGCGCTTCGAGACCGCCAGCGGGATGGGCACGTGGGTGAACGTCCCCATCCAGAAGCCCACCACCATGTTCGTGCGGCCGGCCATGCCGGCGTGCACCGCGTTCTGGCCCAGGAGCAGGCAGAACGCCGAGTCGTAGGCATTGGCCGGCACCCCGCGGATCGTGTAGCTCGGGTCGATGTACTTGAGGGTCGACTCCATCCCGATGCTCTTGAAGTGGTCGACGATGCGGTCGCGCAGGAAGGTCCCGATGTCCTTGAAGCGCACGTTGCCCGAGGCGTCGCGCTCCCCGGTCGCCCCCAGCAGGTCCTGCCCCGCCCCCTCGGCCACCACGACGACCGCGTGGCCGCGGCTCTCCAGCCGGGAGCGCACGAGCTCCAGCAGCCGATCCATGCCGAAGGGGACCTCGGGGATGAGGCAGAAGTTGACGTCCGAACGCGCGAGCGAGGCGAAGACCGCGATGAACCCGGACTCACGGCCCATGAGCTTGACGAGGCCGATGCCGTTGCGGGCCCCCTTGGCCTCGGTGTGCGCCGCGTCGATCGCCTTGACCGCCCCGGAGACCGCCGTCTCGAAGCCGAAGGAGCGCTCGACGTAGGAGATGTCGTTGTCGATCGTCTTGGGGATGCCGATCACGCCGATCTTGAGGCCCCGCTTCTGGACCTCCTCCGAGATGTCCCGCGCCCCGCGCAGCGTCCCATCCCCGCCGATGGCGAAGAGCAGGCCGATGTTCATGCGGTCGAGCGTGTCCACGATCTCGCCGGTGTCCTGGTTGCCGCGCGAGGAGCCCAGGATGGTGCCGCCGTACTCGTGGATGCGGCTGACGGCCGACGGGTTCAGCTCGACCGGGGCGTGGCCGTAGCGGTAGGTGAGCCCCTCGTAGCCGTAGGGGAAGCCGAAGACGTTGCGCACCCCATAGTTGTGGTGGAGGCTGAGCACGACCGCGCGGATGACGTCGTTGAGCCCCGGGCAGAGGCCGCCGCAGGTGACGATGCCGCACTTGAGCTTGGAGGGGTCGAAGTAGACCTGCGAGCGCGGCCCGGCCTTCTCGAAGGCCGGCACCGTCCCGGTCGCCTCGAACGACTGGCGCAGCAACGCCGGGCTGGACTGGAGCACGACCCGGTCGCCGTCCTCCACGAAGTGAGCCCCCTTGATGGTGGAGGCGATGCGGCAGTCCCCGAGTCGCTGGACGTCTAGTTTGCTGGCATCGATGTTCATGCGCTGGCCTTTCCCGGTTGGAAGAGAGTCGTGCCCTCGCCCCGCAGGTCGCGGACCGCCTGGCGCACGCGCGCGGCCATGGCGGCCTCGGCCGCCGTGAGGTAGGTGCGCGGGTCGTAGGCCTTCTTGCTGCCGACCTCGCCGTCCACCTTGAGGACCCCGTCGTAGTTCTTGAGCATGTGGTCGGCGATCGGGCGGGTGAAGGCGTACTGGGTGTCGGTGTCGATGTTCATCTTGACCACCCCGTAGTCGACCGCCTCGCGGATCTCCTCCACCGTGGAGCCCGACCCGCCGTGGAAGACGAGCGCAAAACGCGCCGCTGCGCCGTGCGCCTTCACCACCGCGTCCTGGCAGTCCTTCAGGATCGAGGGTTTGAGCTTCACGTGCCCGGGCTTGTAGACCCCGTGGACGTTGCCGAACGTGGCCGCCAGCAGGTAGCGCGCCCCCGGAACGGCGCGGAAACGCCGCGCGACCTCGAGCGTGTCCTCGGGGGTGGTGTAGAGCTTGGCCGAGGCCTGGGCCTTGACCCCGTCCTCCTCTCCGCCCACGACCCCGGTCTCGATCTCGAGGATGATCCCGCTGCGGTGGCAGCGCTCGAGCAGCTTCACGGCGATGTCGAGGTTCTCCGCGAGCGGCAGCGCGCTGCCGTCGAACATGTGGCTGTTGAAGAGGTTCGGGCGGCCGGCCGCGCGGCGGCGCTCGGTTTCCTCGACCAGCGGCAGGACGAACTGCTCCAGCTTGTCCGCCTGGCAGTGGTCGGTGTGCAGCGCGACGTAGATCGGGTAGCGGTCGGCGACGCGGTGCACGTAGTCGGCGATCGCGGCCGCGCCGAGCGCCATGTCCTTCACCATGGACCCGGAGGCGAACTGGCCGCCGCCGGTCGACACCTGGATGATCCCGTCGCTGCGGGATTCCGCCAGGCCGCGCAGCACCGCGCTCGCAGTGCCCATGGAGGTCACGTTGAACCCGGGGTAGGCGAATTTCCCGCGCGCCGCGCGGTCGATCATCTCGCAGTAGACGGCATAGTCTGCCACCGGCATGGTCGGGCTCCTCTCGTGGGGAGAAAAGATGCCGCGGGCCCGGTGTCCGGGACGCGCGGTCGGTAGATCATTCTATCACAGGGAGATAGGGGCGGCAAATGAGGGGGCAGGGTTCGAGGGGTCGAGGGTCCAAGGGGTCGAGTGAAAAAAAGGGGCCCGGGGGATAGCGAAAAGGCAGGTCGTTTCCTCGCGTCTCTCGCCTTTCCCTTGAACCCTTGACCCCTTGGACCCCTTGAACCCTGGCGTCGCGCGCCTCACCCCTATCGCGGCCGGTACCGCTCGGGCAGCTTCGCCGTCGCGCCCCAGTCCGCGGGCAGCTTCTGGCCCGGGGCTTCCTTCAGCTTGTCCTTCACTTTTTTCAGGCCGGGTCGCGCGAATTTCGGGTGGCCCTCCTTCAGCGTGCGGCCGTTGATGATGGCCTCGCTGCGCAGGCGCTTGCCGACCGTGCGCTCCAGCTGCCGCCCCAGCCACAGCACGCGGTCCACGTCGTAGCCGTGCGCGATGCCCATCTCGTCGATCTGGACCAGCAGGTCCTCGATGCAGGCGAGCCCGACGTAGCGCGGGTCCTCGTAGTAGTAGTCCCCGGTGCCCGGCACCGGGCAGTCGTCCATGAAGTTGGCCGGCTGCCCGCCCAGCCCGCCGAGGGTGCCCTCGAACTGCGTGATCCCCGCCTGGAGCGCCGCCAGGATCGAGGCCGCGGCCACGCGCTTGGTCTCGTGGAAGTGGGCGAGGTGCAGCGAGGTGTCCGGGATCTCGTCCAGGATCATCGAGAAGTAGCGGTAGACCTGCGGCGCCGAGGCGCTGCCGTCGTGGTCCGCGTGCTCGATGTCGGCCGCGCCGATCTCGAGCCAGCGCTTCGTGAACTCGACCGCATCCTTCATGTCGGTCGCCCCGGCGATGGGGCTGCCCCAGATGGTGCTGACCGTGCCGCACATCTTCATGCCCGCGTCGTTGCACTTCCGGATCGCGCGCTCGCACTCCTTCCAGTACTGCGGCAGCGTGCAGCCGGAGTTGGCGAAGTGGTGCTCCTCCTCGGTCGAGACCATCATCAGCAGGCGGTCCGGCCCGACGCCTTTCTTGCGCAGCTCGATCGCCCGGTCGACCGCGGCTCCCGGATGGTGACCGCGGTGATGGTGACCTCGTCGAGGTTCACGCCCCGCTTGGCGCAGCGCTGCCGGAAACGGTCGCTGCGCAGGTTGGCCAGCACCTGTTCCGCGTCCGCGAACTGCGGCATGAGGAAGGGGTTCCCGAGGTTGGTGACCTCGATGTGTTTGCAGCCGGCCAGGATCATCTCTTCGGAGTAGAACATCTTGGCGCGGGTGGAGATGAACTTCTCGAGATGCTGAAAGCCGTCGCGCACGGTGATGTCGCCGATCGCGACCTGGCGCGGCATGCGGGGGAAGATCTTCCAGTAGTCGTACTCGGTCATGATGTTTTGCCCCCTTTCGAGTGATGGTGGTGCGAATAGAATGTTCGGCAATGCCTCGTCCGAAGCCGCTGTGGACCCGGGGCAAAACCTCATATCAGAGGGGATGACCCCTGAACCCTGACCCCCGAACCCTGATTCCCGGCCCTGGACCCCTCGAACCCTTCATTTCCCCTTGTAGACCGGCTTGCGTTTCTCCCTGAAGGCCGTCAGGCCCTCCAGGCGGTCTTCGGTGGGGATGGTCACCCAGTACGCTGCGGACTCGATCGCCAGCCCCGTCGCGAGGTCGGTCTCCAGGCCGTGGTTGATGGCGTACTTGGCCTGCTCGATCGCGATCGGCCCGGTCTCGCAGATCATGGCCGCCATGCGCCGGCACTCGTCGATCAGCGCCTCGGGCGGGACGACCCGGTTCACCAGCCCGATCTGCAGCGCCTCGGCCGACTCGACCCGCCGGCCCGTGAAGATCAGCTCCTTGGCCTTGCCGCGGCCGATCAGGCGCGGCAGGCGCTGGGTGCCGCCCGCCCCGGGGATGATGGCCAGGCGGGTTTCGGTCAGGCCGAGGGTCGCCGCCGTGGAGGCGATGCGGATGTCGCAGGCCAGCGCCAGCTCGGTCCCGCCGCCCAGCGCAACGCCGTTCACCGCGGCGATGACGGGCATGCCCAGCTGCTCGATGGCGGTGAAGAGGTTGCGGATGGTGAAGATGAACTCCTTCACCTTCTCGGGCGGGAGCCCGGCCCGCTCCTTCAGATCCGCGCCGGAGCAGAAGGCCTTCTCACCGGAGCCCGTGATCACGATGACCCGGACGTCGCGGCGGTGCCGGACCTGGTCGACCTGATCGCGCAGCCGGTGCAGCAGTTCGAAATTGAGGGAGTTCATGACCTCGGGCCGGTTGAGGGTCAGGGTGAGGATGCCCTCTTCCTCCCGGCTCAACAACACTTCGGCGCTCATCCGTTCCTCCTCTCGCAGTGGGGTGCACTCCGGGCACATCGACGCGGGAGCGGCCCGGCCGCAGCGCCGGCCCGCACCGGGACGCCGCCGGGATTCCGTCTTTCGCCGTCGTTGACGCAGGTGTTCGAGCGCCCGGGGGAGAGAGGTCGAAGCGGGGCAGGATTATGAGCGAGCGCTCAGTCGTGATTTTTAATTCATGTCGCACCCCGCTGTCAACCACTTATTCGGGCCAGCAGGCAACGTCCATGGGTTCAACGTGGGGGCCAGGGGTCAGGGTTCAGAGTTCAGGAAAAAGAAGGAAGACCGTGAGCGTTTTCCAATTTCGGATTTTTCCCTGACCCCTGAACCCCGAACCCTGTGCACCTCTTCCTGCGAGGTGGATTTCGATCCTCTGCTGGTGTATGGGAGCCTGCATGACGGATCTCTGCAACAAATCCCCCCGGCTCTTCTGGGGGTGGGTGGTCGTCGTCGGCGGGTTCGTGCTCATGTCCGTGAGCTACGGCGCACGCTATTCCTTCGGCGTCTTCGTCCAGCCGCTCACGGTCGAAAACGGGTGGTCCCGCTCGGTCGTCTCGATCACCGCCTCGATCAACCTGCTGGCCTACGCCCTGGGCGGCATCCTGTCCGGGAGGCTGCTGGACCGGGCCGCGCCCCGGTGGGTCGCGACCGCCGGCGCCGTGATCGGCGCGGCGGGCTTCCTGCTGTGTGCGTACGTCACGAGCCCGCTCGGGCTCTACCTGGCCTACGGGGTCCTCTACGGGTTCGGCTCCTCGTGGACGGGCACGGTGGTCGTGAACTCCTCGGTCGGGAAATGGTTCGTCGAGCGGCGCGGCCTCGCGATCGGCATCGCCAGCATGGGGACGAGCTTCGGCACGATCACGATCACCCCGCTGACGGCCTGGCTGATCGAGCGCTTTTCCGTGCAGGCGGGCTTCCTCGCCATGGGCGGGCTGCTGCTCGTGCTCGGGACCCTGATCGCGCAGATCATGCTCGGCCGGACCGTCCCCGAAGCCTACGGGCTGCGGCCCGACGGGAACGCCCCGCCGACCCCGCGGCCAAGGCCCGCGTCCCGGACCGTCGCGTCCGAACCCCTCCCGACCGGGCGCGGCATCCGGGGCGATTCGCGCTTCTGGCTGCTCGTCTCCTGCCACGGGACGGCCGTCATGGCCGCCATGATGGCCTTCGTGCACCAGGTCCCCTACGCGATCGGCAACGGCATCGAGCGGTTTGCGGCCGCAGCCTCCTTGAGCGTCATGGGCGTCTCCGGACTGATCGGCCAGTTCTTCTTCGGCTGGGTCAGCGACCGGATCGGCGACCCCAAGTACTCGGCCGTCCTGGGGTACCTCGTCATGGCGGCCGGGACGGTCCTGCTGCTCCTGAGCCGCACGCCGGAGTCCCTCTACGCCTACGCCGCGGTGTTCGGCTTCGGCTACGGCTGCCTCGGCCCCCTGCTGCCGATCATCGCTGCCGACCGCTTCGGCCGGCTGAACATCGGCGCCGTTTTCGGGCTGCTGACGTTTTTCGTGGTAGGGGTCGGGGGCGCGGTCGGCCCGCTTCTCGGAGGCGTCGTCTACGACCTCACGGGCTCGTACCGGGTGGCCTGGCTCATGAACCTCGCCCTGCTGGTGGTCTCCGCGATCGGGATCGCCACGCTCAAACGCACGCCCGCCCCGACCGCCTGACCGGCTTGACAAGCCTCGCCGCCGCGTGTAAACATGCCGCTGTCGAATGAGCGCTCGCTCGGCGAACCCGCGCGGCGCCATCCCGGCGCAACCCCTCACGCGAGCCACCGTCGGCCATGACCCGTCCGCAGAACCGCACCGCCGTGATCCCCACCCTGGTCAAAGACCCCGAGCTGGTCGACCGGCGCCGGCGACAGATCGCGGACGCGGCCATGCGGCTCTTCATCCGCAACGGCTTCCACAAGACCACCACGCGCCAGATCGCGCGCGCGGCCGAGATCTCGATCGGCTCCCTCTACGAGTACTTCAACTGCAAAGAGGACATCCTCTACGTGGTGTGCGACTTCATCCACTCCGAGATGGAGCGGGGGGTGGCGCGCGCCATGCGGGAGGCGTCCGGGGGCCGCGACGCCCTGGCCATGGTCATCCGCGCGTATTTCATGGTCTGCCACCGCATGAGCGACTTCATCCTGCTGATCTACCAGGAGACCCGCTCGCTCCCGCCGCAGTGGCGCAAGCGGGTGCTCGAGAACGAGCTGCGGATCACCGGGCTGCTCGTGGGGGTGCTCGCGCGGCTGTCCGCCGCGGGGGAGCTGCCGCACCTGGAAGAGCGCTCGCTCGAGATCACGGCCCACAACATCGTGGTCATGGGCCAGATGTGGACCTTCCGGCGCTGGTTCCTGGCCCAGCACTACGGCATCGAGGATTACATCGCGCTGCAGACCGAGGCCATCCTGCGCATGTGCACGGGCGGCAGCTGATCCGGACCTGATCGACCCATCCCCTCCGGCCGCGGCCGGAGGCCGTTGCCCCACAAGGAGGCGTTATGAGCGCGTCGGTCGAGATCTACAAACCCCGGAACCCGGTGCGGATCGTGACCGCCACCTCGCTCTTCGACGGGCACGACGCCGCCATCAACATCATGCGCCGCATCATCCAGGACACCGGGGTCGAGGTGATCCACCTCGGGCACAACCGCTCGGTGCAGGAGATCGTGGACGCGGCGGTCGAGGAGGACGTGCAGGGGGTCGCCGTGTCGAGCTACCAGGGCGGCCACATCGAGTTCTTCACCTACCTCGTGGACCTGCTGCGCGAGCGCGGCGCCGCGCACGTCAAGGTGTTCGGCGGCGGGGGCGGGGTCATCGTGCCCGAGGAGATCAAGGAGCTCGAGCGCTACGGGGTGACCAAGATCTTCTCGCCCGAGGACGGGGCGCGGCTGGGCCTGCAGGGCATGATCAACCTGCTCGTGCAGGCGCTCGACTTCCCGACGGTCGGCGAGGGCGAGCTCCCGCTGGAGGGCCTCACGCCGGACAACAAGCGCCTGGTGGCGAGCCTCATCTCCGCGGCCGAGTCGGCCAAGGTCCGCGAGAACGGCCACCTCGCGCGCCTGCGGGCGGAATTCCGGGCGCGGATCGGCCGCCGCACCGTGCCGGTCGTGGGCATCACCGGGACGGGCGGGGCCGGCAAATCCTCGCTGACCGACGAGCTCATCGTGCGCATCCTGCACGACCTGCCGGAGGTGCGCGTCGCGGTGCTCAGCTGCGACCCCTCCCGCCGCAAGACCGGCGGGGCGCTGCTCGGGGACCGCATCCGCATGAACGCGATCGGCACCCCGCGGGTCTACATGCGCTCGCTCGCCACGCGCGGGTCCGCGAGCGAGGTCCCGGAGGCGCTGCCCGACGCCATCCTGGCGGTGAAGGCGGCCGGCTACGACCTCGTCATCACCGAAACGGCCGGCATCGGCCAGGGCGACTCGAGCATCGTGGACCTGGTGGACGTGTCCCTCTACGTGATGACCAGCGAGTACGGCGCGGCCTCCCAGCTCGAGAAGATCGACATGCTCGACTTCGCCGACCTCGCCGTGGTCAACAAGTTCGAGAAGCGCGGCAGCGACGACGCCGTGCAGCACGTGCGCAAGCAGATGCAGCGCAACCGCAAGGCCTTCGGCCAGAGCCCCGCCGAGATGCCGGTCTTCGGCACCATCGCCTCCAGGTTCAACGACGACGGGGTGACCGCGCTCTACCACGCCCTGATGGACGCCGTCGCGGCCAAGACCGGGGTGCGCTTCGAGACGCGGCTGCCGCGCCCCGCCGGCCGGACCTCCTCCTCGAAGACCATCATCATCCCGCCCGAGCGCGTGCGCTACCTGAGCGAGATCGCCGACACCGTGCGCGGCTACCACCGGGAGACCCGCCGCCAGATGGACGCGCTGCGCCGCTCCTGGCACCTGGAGGAGACGCTCAAATCCGTCGGCGACGACCCGTCGGAGACCGCCGCGCGCCTGCGCGCCGAGGCGCGCCGGGCGGCCGAAGCCCTCGACCCGGACACGCGCCGGACCTTCGCGGAGTGGCAGGGGCACCAGGACACCTACGCCCGGGACCACCTCGTCTACACCGTCCGCGACCGCGAGATCCGCCTGCCGCTGACGACCGAGTCGCTCGCCCACACGCGCATCCCCAAGATCGTCCTGCCGCGCTTCGAGGACCCGGCCGAGATCCACCGCTGGATGCGCGAGGAAAACGTCCCCGGGCACTTCCCGTTCACCGCCGGCGTCTTCCCCCTCAAGCGCGCGGACGAGGACCCCACGCGCATGTTCGCCGGCGAGGGCGACCCCGCCCGCACCAACCGTCGCTTCAGGCTGCTCTCCGCCGACACCGAGGCCAAGCGGCTGTCCACGGCCTTCGACTCGGTGACGCTCTACGGCTTCGACCCGGACATCCGGCCCGACATCTACGGCAAGGTCGGCACCTCCGGGGTCAGCGTCTGCTCGCTCGACGACGTCAAGGTGCTCTATGGCGGCTTCGAGCTCTGCGCGCCCAACAACTCGGTGTCGATGACGATCAACGGCCCGGCGCCCATCATGCTCGCCATGTTTCTCAACACCGCCATCGACCAGCAGGTGGAGAAGTTCGCGGCCGATGCGGGCCGCGAGCCGGACGAGGCCGAGTATCAGAAGATCCGGGCCCAGGTGCTGCCCAACGTGCGCGGCACGGTCCAGGCCGACATCCTCAAGGAGGACCAGGGCCAGAACACCTGCATCTTCTCGATCGACTTCGCGCTGAAGATGATGGGCGACATCCAGCAGTATTTCATCGAAAACCACGTGCGGAACTTCTACTCCGTCTCGATCTCGGGCTACCACATCGCCGAGGCGGGCGCGAACCCGATCACCCAGCTGGCGCTCACGCTGGCCAACGGCTTCACCTACGTCGAGTACTACCTCGCGCGCGGCATGCCGATCGACAGCTTCGGCCCGAACCTCTCCTTCTTCTTCTCCAACGGCATGGACCCGGAGTACACGGTCATCGGCCGGGTGGCGCGCCGCATCTGGGCGATCGCCCTGCAGCGCAAATACGGCGGCTCGGTGCGCGCCCAGCAGCTCAAATACCACATCCAGACCTCCGGCCGCTCGCTGCACAGCCAGGACATCCAGTTCAACGACATCCGCACCACGCTCCAGGCGCTCTGCGCGGTCTACGACAACTGCAACAGCCTGCACACCAACGCCTTCGACGAGGCGATCACCACCCCGAGCGCGGAGTCCGTGCGCCGGGCGCTCGCCATCCAGCTCATCATCAACCGCGAGTGGGGGCTGGCCCGCAACGAGAACATGAACCAGGGCAGCTTCGTGGTCGAGGAGCTGACGCGGCTGGTCGAGGAGGCGGTGCTGGCCGAGTTCGACCGCATCACCGAGCGCGGCGGGGTGCTCGGCGCGATGGAGACGGGCTACCAGCGCAGCAAGATCCAGGAGGAGTCGCTCCACTACGAGGCGCTGAAGCACAGCGGGCGGATGCCGATCATCGGGGTGAACACCTTCCGCGACCCGCACGCCTCCGAGCACCTCCTGACCGACACGCTCGAGCTCGCGCGGGCCACCGAAGACGAGAAGCAGTCCCAGCTGCGGCGCCTGGCCGAATTCAAACAGCGCCACGCGGCCGAGTCGCCGGCCGCGCTGCGGCGGCTGCAGGAGACGGCCCTCGGCGGCGGCAACATCTTCGCCGAGCTCATGCGCACCGTGCGCTCGTGCAGCCTGGGCCAGATCACGGAGGCGCTGTACGCGGTGGGTGGGCGGTATCGGAGGAACATGTAGAGAGGAGGGGTCGAGGAGTTCGAGGGGTCAAGGGTTCAAGGGGAAGAAAATGAGACCGGAGCCAGCCTTCACTTGAACCTTCGACCTCGTAACCCTCGGCCCTTAGGTGCAGGCGGTCAACGTCCGGATCAACATTACACCCGTTTCAAGGAGGATCATCTGATGCGCCAAGCCGTCATCGTCGGCGCCGTGCGCACGGCGCTCGGGGGATTCAACGGGACGCTTGCGCCCGTCGCCGCGACCCAGCTCGGAGCCCTCGTGATCACGGCCGCGCTGGAGCGCGCCGGGGTCCCGAAGGAGGCGGTCGACGAGGTCATCATGGGCCAGGTGCTGCCCTGCGGCAGCGGCCAGAACCCGGCCAAGCAGGCCGCGATCCGCGCGGGGATGCCCTGGGAGGTCCAGGCGTTCACGGTCAACAAGGTGTGCGGCTCCGGGCTCAAGGCCGTGATGCTCGCCGCGCAGGCGATCCAGGTCGGCGACGCCGACGTGGTGGTCGCGGGCGGGATGGAGAACATGAGCGCGGCCCCCTACTACCTCGAGAAGGCGCGCTTCGGCTACCGCATGGGGCCCGGGTCGATCCAGGACCACATGGTCCACGACGGCCTGTGGGACATCGTGAACGACTTCCACATGGGCATCTCCAACGACCTGTGCTCGCGCAAGTACGGGGTCAGCCGCGAGGACCAGGACCGCTACGCGGCCGAGTCCTACCGCCGTGCCTTTGCGGCGATCCGGGAGGGCCGGTTCGCGCCGGAAATCGTGCCGGTGCCGGTCCCGCAGCGCAAGGGTCCGCCGCTGGCCTTCGCCCAGGACGAGTGCCCGCGCGAGACGAGCTACGAGGCCCTGGCCAAAATGGCCCCGGCCTTCCAGAAGGAGGGCGTCGCCACGGCCGGCAACAGCTCGGTCATCAGCGACGGGGCCGCGGCGGTCGTGGTCATGGCCGCGGAGAAGGCGCGCGCGCTCGGCTGCCGGGTGCTCGCGACCGTGGGCGCGCAGGCCTCGGCCGGGCTCGACATGAAATACGTCCTGGTCGCCCCCATCCTGGCCATCCCCAAGGTGCTCCGGAAAGAAGGCGTCGACATCGGCACGGTGGACCTCTTCGAGATCAACGAGGCCTTCAGCGGCTCGACGGTCGCGGTGCTGCGCGAGCTCGGCCTCGACCCGGCGAAGGTCAACGTCAACGGCGGCAGCGTCGCGCTCGGACACCCGATCGGCGCGAGCGGCTGCCGCGTGCTGGTCACCCTGCTGCACGAGATGATCCGGCGGGACCGGCGCACCGGCCTCGCCTCGCTCTGTTTAGGCGGCGGGGAGGCAGTGGCGTTGGTGGTCAAGCGATAAGAAGGTGGTCAGGATTCGGGGTTCAGGATCAGGAGCTGCATGACCGTCGCAATCCGGCCAATTCGAATTCGAATCGATACCACTGAACCCTGAACCGTTGAACCCTCTTATTCGGAATTGCCTTGAATTCTGACATTCGGATTCGACCCGGATATCGGAGGAATTGGAGAGACATGGAAGTCAAAACCTTTGGCGTCATCGGCTCCGGCCAGATGGGCAACGGCATCGCCCAGGTGGCGGCCGCCAGCGGGCTCGCCGTCATCATGAACGACGTGCGGCAGGAATTCGTCGACAAGGGGCTGAAGACCATCGCCGGCATCCTGGCCCGCAACGTCGAGAAGGGCAAGATGACCGCCGCGGACAAGGACGCCCTCCTGGGGCGGATCCGCGGCAGCGTCAGCCTCAAGGACATGGCCGCGGCCGACGTCGTGGTCGAGGCGGCCACCGAGAATCAGGAGATCAAGTTCCAGATCTTCCGCGAGCTCGACCAGCTCTGCAAACCGGAAGCGATCCTGGCCACCAACACCTCCTCCATCCCCATCGGCCGCATCGCCGCCCAGACCCGGCGGCCGGACCAGGTCATCGGCATGCACTTCATGAACCCGGTGCCGGTGATGAAGCTGGTCGAGATCATCCCCGGGCTGGCGACCTCGGAGGAGACGCTCAAGATCACCTGGGATCTCGCCCTCGCCTTCGGCAAGACGCCGGCCAAGGCCAACGACTACCCCGGGTTCATCGCCAACCGCATCCTGCTGCCGATGATCAACGAGGCCGTCTACTGCCTCTACCACGGGGTCGGGACGCGCGAGGACATCGACACGGTCATGAAGCTCGGCATGAACCACCCGATGGGCCCGCTCGCGCTGGCGGACCTCATCGGCCTGGACACCTGCCTCGCCATCATGGAGACCCTCTACGACGGCTTCAAGGACTCCAAGTACCGCCCCTGCCCGCTCCTGCGCAAGTACGTGGAGACGGGGTGGCTCGGCCGCAAGAGCGGCCGCGGATTCTACGACTACCGGTAAGACTCGCGGGAGACGGGGAGACGCCATGCCAGCCAAGACGGTCAAAAAGGATCCGATCGGCAAGAAGATCAAGCGGGCGCGGGACGCCAAGAGCATCCCGCTGGAGCGCATCGCCAACGAGACCGGGTTCTCGGTCGCCTACCTGCGCGACGTCGAGGCGGGCAAGGCCACGCCGCCGGTGGGCGCCATCCTGCAGCTCGCCCGCGCGCTCGAAATCGACTCCGCCTCGCTGCTGAAGGAGACGGAGTCCACCATGGAAAAGCGCATCCGGGCCCACACGCAGCGCACCGAGAACTACGCCTACACCACCCTCACCCCCGGCGCCGAGAACAAGCACCTGAAGGCCTTCCGGGTGGTCATCGAGGCCCAGCAGGAGCACCACGGGGTCGGCTACCACCACGAAGGCGAGGAGTTCGACTACGTGCTCGCGGGGAAGGTGCAGGTGACGGTGGGCGACCACGTGAACACGCTCTCCGCGGGCGACTCGCTGCACTTCAACTCCGGGATCCCGCACCAGCTGCGCAGCATCAGCGACGAGCGGGCGGAGCTGATCGTGGTCATCTACACCCCATAGGCCAAGGAGGCCCGCATGACCTTTCGGCTGACCGAAGAGCAGCTCATGATCCAGTCCATGGTGCGGGACCTGGCGCGCGAGGAGTTCGCGCCCCGCGCCATGGAGCTCGACCACAAGAAGGAGTTCCCGGCCGCCAACCTCAAGAAGCTGGCCGAGCTCGGCCTGATGGGCATGATGGTGCCCCCGGACTACAACGGCTCGGGCGCCGACGCGGTCAGCTACGTGCTCGCGCTCGCGGAGGTGGCCTACGCCTGCGCCGCGACCGCGGTCGTCATGTCCGTGCACAACTCGATCGTGTGCGAAAGCCTGAACACCTACGGCACCGCGGCCCAGAAGGAGCGCTTCCTCAAGCGCCTCGCGGCGGGCGACATCATCGGCGCCTTCGCCCTGACCGAGCCGAACGCCGGCTCCGACCCCCTCCGGCAGACGACGAAGGCGGTGCGCCGGGGCGACGGCTATGTCCTCACCGGCCGCAAGCGCTTCATCACCTCGGGCCGCAACGGCGGGCTGATCATCGTCACCGCCAAGACCGACGAGGCCAAGGGCCACCGCGGGATCAGCGCCTTCCTGGTCGAGCAGGGGACGCCGGGCCTGACGCACGGGCCGCTCGAGGACAAGATGGGCCTGCGCGCCTCGGACACCTGCGACCTCATCCTGGAGGACTGCCGGATCCCCGCCGACCACCTGCTGGGCAAGGAGGGCGACGGCTTTTTGATCGCGATGACGGCGCTCGACTGCGGCCGGATCGGGATTGCGGCCCAGTCGGTCGGGGTCGCGCAGGCGGCGCTCGACGCGGCCGTGCGCTACGTGCAGGAGCGCGAGCAGTTCGGCCAGAAGATCGCCAAGTTCCAGGGCATCCGCTGGATGATCGCCGACATGGCCGTCGAGATCGAGGCCGCGCGCCTGCTGATGCTCTCGGCGGCGCAGATGAAGGACCACGGGGAGAACTACACGCTGCAGGCCTCGATCGCCAAGCTCTACGCCTCCGAGATGGTCAACCGCGTCACGGCCCACGCGGTCCAGCTGCACGGGGGCTACGGCTTCACGCGCGAGTACCCGGTCGAGCGCTACTACCGCGACGCGCGCGTGTTCACCATCTACGAGGGGACCTCGGAGATCCAGCGGGTGGTGATTTCCAACCAGCTGCTGAAAGACCGCAGGACACCATAGGACGGTTCACGGGTTCACGGTTCACGGTTGTGGCATGAGGCGATGTCATCGCAGTCCGACCGTTGAACCGCTGAACCCGGAACCGCAGAAAATGGTTCACGGTTCAGATGCCGGGTCGAAGCGTTTGAAGCGCCGACGTCTTTCAACCGTTGAACCGCTGCAACCGTTGAACCCGATAACGGGAGGGAACGATCATGGTCCGAATGGAGATTTCGCTGTTTCTGAAGAATGTCCCCGGGGAGCTCGGGCGGCTGTCGGCGCTCTTGGGCGAGAACGGGATCAACATCGACGCGCTGACGATCCAGGACGCCTCGGCCTACGTGCAGCAGCTGTTCCAGGCGCGCGGCAAGTCGCTGCAGCGCATCGCCTCGGCGGCGAGCTACAACTCGATCCGCAAGGACTCGGCCGAGTTCGCGCTCATCCGCATCCTGGTCCAGGACACGGACCGGGCCGTGAGCCTGCTCTCCGAGCACGACTACATCTTCGACGTCATGCCCGTGATCGCGCTCCAGCTGCAGAACCGGCCCGGCGAGCTCGCGGCCGTCACGCGCAAGTTCGGCGAGGAGGGCATCAACATCAACTACGTCTACGGGTCGGTGTCCGGCCCCGACGCCCATTGCCTCTTCGTCTTCTGCCCCGAGGACATCGAGCTGGCCGCAAAAATCTTCAAATGAGCGCGGCCGCCGGGGTGCGGACGTCCGCACCCCGGCCCGCTCCCCCGTCCCCCAGTCCGCGACGGTGTGCCGGTCAACCCGACGCGCCGCCGTGGGCGTCCTTGATCTTCTTCCGGTCGGGCGAGCCGTCGGCCGCAAGCGGCAGGGCGGCGACGAACTCCACGTGGCGCGGTTTTTTGAAGGAAGCGATCCGGCCGCCGACGAAGGCGATGAGGTCGGCCGCGGCGAGCTGCCGGCCCGGCTTGAGCTGGCAGACGGCCTTGACGGCCTCCTTCCACTTCGGGGTCGGGGACGCCGAAGACGACCGCGCGTTCCACGTCCGGGTGCTGCAGGATGGCCGTCTCGACCTCGGCCGGGTAGACGTTCTCGCCGCCCGGCTTGATGAGCTCCTTGTCGGGCTTGCGGCCGGCGTAGAAGAGGTAGCCGTCGGCGTCGAAGCGCCCCAGGTCGCCGGTGTGGTGCCAGCCGCCCCGGAAGGTCCGGGCGGTGTCCTCGGGCAGATCCCAGTAGCCGGCGAAGACGAGCGGCCCCCGGACCGCGATCTCGCCGACCGCACCCGGCCGCGACCGGACGGTCGTCCTCGTCGAGCAGCGCCACCCGCGCGAACGGCACCGGGCGGCCGGCCGACCCGGGCCGCTCGTCGTACCGGCCGAAGGTGGCGATGGCCGCGGTCTCGGTCTGCCCGTACATGCAGTAGAACGTCCCGCCCGTCAGCTTCCGGTAGCGTTCGATCACCTCGGGCCGCTCCAGCCCGATCACCCGCTGCAGCGAGTCGAGCTTGCGCCCGCCGCTCTCGTGCTGGTCCAGGATGCTCTCCGAGGATCGGCGCGAAGTCGAACAGGACCGTCACCCGGTGGCGCTCGATCAGCTCGGCGGCCGCGGCCGCGTCGAAGCGGCCCATGTTCACGTTGAGCGCGCCGGCGCAGAAGCTCTGCACGGCCATGAAGAGGCCGCCCACGTGGAAGAGCGGCAGCAGGTTCAAGTGCACGTCCGCGGGGGTCATCTGCAGCAGGAGGTTGAGCTGCACGCGGCGCAGACGAGGTTGCGGTGGGACACGAGCGCCCCGCGCGGCCGGCCGGCCACGGCCGCGGTGTGGATGATGGTCCACCCGTCGTCCCCGGCCGCGTCGACCGGGGCGAACGCGGCGCCGGTCTCCAGCAGAGCCGTCGAAGCGCTCGAAGCCCCCGCCCGGCGGCTTGAGATTGAAGCAGGCCTCGACCGAGGACAGTCGCCCCCGGTGGGCGCCGACCAGCTCCTGGTACTCGGCGTCGACGAAGAGCAGCCGCGGGCGGCCGTCGGCCAGGTTGAAGGCCGCCTCCTCGGGCGACAGGCGCCAGTTGACCGGCAGGACGATGGCGCCGCAGGCCGCCGCGGCCCCGTAGAGCAGGAAGAACTCGAGGCTGTTCTTGCCGAGCACGCCGACCCGGTCGCCCTTCCGCACCCCGCGCCGCTGCAGGCCGGCCGCCAGCCGCTCCACCCGCTCGGCGACCTCGGCGAAGGTGAGCGCGCGGCCGTCGTCCGCCTCGATCCAGGCCGGGCGGCCCCCGTAAACAGCCGCGTTGCGGCGGATCAGGTCGTGCAGCGTGATGTCGCGCAGGCCCATGCCGTCTCCCCTCTCCGACCGATCACTTGACGCTCGTGACCGGGCAGGGCGCCTTCAGGATGATGTACTGGGCGGTCGACCCCATGAAGAGCTTGCGGGTCCTGGACTTCTTCTCGATGCCGATGAACACGTGGTCGATGGCGTTCTCCTCGACGAAGCGCACCACGTCCTCCCCGGGGGAGAGCCCGCGGGCCAGGCTCTGGACCTCGCAGCCGACCCCCTGGTCCTGCAGGAAACGCCGGGCCCAGCTCAGCTCGTACTCGGCCTTGCCCACCTCGTCGGCCGTTTCGCCGCTGCCGCCCTCCATGGAGGTCATCACGACCACGACCGCACCGGTGGCCCGGGCGATGTGCCCGGCCAGTTCGAGGGCCGCCTTGGACTCCCGCGACCCGGTGTACGCGACCAGAAATTTCATCGATTCCCCTCACATCCAGCGTTTGCGGCGCTTGTAGGATTTGACTTCCTTGAACGATTTGCGGCCCCCGCCGCGGGTGATCCCCATGTAGAACTCTTTCACGTCCGGGTTCTGCTTGAGCTCCGCCGCCGGGCCCTCCATCACGACCTTGCCCGACTCCATGATGTAGGCGTACTGCGAGATCTCGAGCGCGACCTTGGCGTTCTGCTCGACCACCAGGATGGTGGTCTTCAGCTCCTGGTTGATGTCCCGGATGCGGTCGAAGATCTCCATCACCAGCAGCGGCGCGAGACCGAGCGAGGGCTCGTCCAGCATCAGCATGCGCGGGGCCGCCATCAGCGCGCGGGCGATGGCGATCATCTGCTGCTCGCCGCCCGAGCAGTACCCGGCCAGCCGGTTCGTCACGCGCGACAGGCGCGGGAAGTGCTCGTACATGAGCTTCATGTCCCGCCGCACGCCGGCCGCGCCGTCCTTGCGGGTGATGGACCCGGAGCGGATGTTCTCGTCGACGGTCAGGTGCTTGAACACCCGCCGCCCCTCCGGGACCATGACCGCCCCGTGACGCACGACCTCGGTGCCGAGCCGGTTGGTGACGTCGACCCCGCGGAAGCGGATGTGCCCGTCCTTGATGAACCCGTTTTCCGGCTTGAGCAGCCCGCTGATCGCCCGGAGCGTGGTGGTCTTGCCCGCCCCGTTGGTCCCCAGCAGCGAGACGATGCTGCCCTCGGCGACCGAGAGGCTCACCCCCCGCAGCACCTGGATGATGTCGTGGTAGACGACCTCGATGTTGTTGACCTCTAACAGAGGCATGGGCGTTGATTCCATAGTCGCAGCTCTCGGGGCGCTGGTCTGACTCCGCAGCGGGTCGCTTCAGGGCCCGGGTGGGCGGCCGGGGCCGCCCACCCGCGACCGGTCAGTTGGTAAACAGCTTCTTGTAGGACTCGGGCAAGGACGGGGGCCCGACCGAACGGAAAACGCCGCCTTTCACGACATAGAGTTGCAGGGTGTCAACCCCTTCGCGGTCCGTCTTGGAGTAGGTCACCGGCCCGACGGTCGTGAACGAGGCAAAGGCGCCCGGGCCGTTCATGGCGAGCAGTTCCTCGTAGAGGGTCTGCTTGGTGATCTCTTTGTTCTTGGCCTTCACCCGCCGCATGGCCTCGATCGCCACCTGGGTCACCATCATGCCGTTGGTGTAGTTGTGCGAGTTGGCCGTCTTGTCGTCGCGGCCGTACTTTTTGGCAATGGCGAGTTGTTGCTCGGCCAGGTCCTTGTGCTCGGAGGTGAGCTTGTACGAGGTCGTCCAGAAGAACCCCTCGGCCGCCGCTGCGGCGAGGCCGATCAGGTCGTTGCCGCCCGTGTAGTGGGCGCCCATGAAGGTCAGCTTGCCCGCTTCGCCGAACTCTTTGGAGGTCAGGCTGAGGCGCTGCGCGTCGTTCAGCAGCGTCGCGACCGGAGATTGAACGGTGTGGCAGAGGACGTACTGGACGCCCTTGCTCTGCAGGCGCTGCAGCATGGCCGTGTTGTCCAGGTCCTGCCCGTGCTCGACCACCTCGACGATCTCCATTTTCAGCAGGCCGGCCTCGATGCCCTTGCGCAGATGTTCGACCGGAGCCCGGCCGAAGGCCGAGGGGTGGATGAACATGGCGACCTTGGGCACGCCGCCGCCCTTGTGGTTTTTGATCAGGTACTCGGCCAGCCCGAAGCACTGACCCGAGTAGGAGGTGATCGGCAGGAAGATGTAGGTCGAGTCCACGAGGTTGGTGCGGTCGAAGGAGGCGGGGAGCGTCGGCATCTTCTCCTCGTCGAAGTCGCGCTTCAGCGCGAGGGTGCTCCCGGTCGAGTAGTTGAGGTAGATCGAGATGCCCTGGCTCAGGAACTCCTCGAAGTTGCGCTTGGTGACGTCGGTCTTGTACTGGTCGTCCCGGATGATCATCTCGACCGTGTCGGCGCCGAGCAGCTTCTGGTCGTTGGCGTACTTGGCGTAGTCCTCCATGCCCTTGGCGTAGGGGGCGCCGGCGTCGGACGTCGGTCCGGTGATGGCGAGCGACGACGCGATCTTGTAGGTCTTGGCCTGGACGTCCGCGGCGAACGCGAGCGCCAGCACGGCCATCGTGACGAGAACCCACTGACCCTTTTTCATGGTTGCCCTCCTTGGTGTTGTGGTGGTGCGTGGTCTCCCGTCCGTCGCGCGGACGTCAATACCGGAACGGCCACAGCTTGAGGTAGGATCGGGCGATGCGCCACCAGTTCGCAATGCCCCTCGGCTCGAACATCAGGAACAGCACGATCACGGTCCCGAACGCCAGCGGCTTGAACGCGGTCGCCAGGTTCTTGGCGCCGGCGAGCACGGTCCCGGCGACCTTCGACAGGTCCTCGACCCCCAGGTCGAGCAGCATGATCGCCACCGGGCCGAGGAAGGACCCGACCAGGGTCCCCAGCCCGCCGACGATCGCCATCGCCAGGTAGGTGATCGAGTGGTGCAGCGTGAACGACTCGAACCCCGCCCCGCGGTAGACGTAGGCGTGCAGCGCGCCGGCCACCCCGGCGAAGAACCCGGCCAGCGCGAAGGCGTAGACCTTGGTCAGGCCCGGGTGCATGCCCATCGCGTCCGCCGCCCGGTCGTTGTCGCGCACGGCCACGAGGCAGCGGCCGTAGCGGGTGCGCAGCAGGTTGCGCACGGCGTAGCCGCACAGGATCACCACCACCAGCATGACGTAGTACCAGAAGAGGTAGTGGCCGTCGCGCGAGACCGTGCCGGTGAACCAGCGCACGCGGCCGACGAAGATGGTCTGCCCCTGGTTGAAGAAGCTCATGAAGTTGATGACCCACTGGAAGATCATCTGGAAGGAGAGCGTCGCGATCGCCAGGTACAGGTGCTTCAGCCGCATGGCCGGCAGCCCCACGAAGGCCCCGACCGCCGCGCCCACCCCCCCGGCCGCAAGCAGCATCAGCGGCCAGGCGTGCGTGACCAGCGGGTGCGAGTCCCCCAGCACCCGACAGGCGGAGGCGACCGTGTACGCCCCCACCCCCACGAAGGCGGCATGGCCGATCGAGATCAGCCCGGCGAACCCCGTCAGCAGGTTCAGCCCGAGGACGGCGATCGCCGCGATGAGGATGTTGTCGACCACCAGCATGGCCTTGTTGCCGGGGTCGAACACGAGCGGCCACGCGAAGAGGACGAGCAGGAAGGCGACGTGGACCGTGCGGTCCAGGTGCGTCTGGAAGATCCGTTGCTCATCCCGGTAAGAGGTGAAGTAGTTGCCGGTCGCCAGCCACCGATTGACTGCCATCGTTCACACCCGTTCGATTTCGTGGATTCCGAACAGCCCGTGCGGTTTAAAGAGCAGGATGACCAGGAGAATGATGTACGGCAGCAGGTTGGCCGTGCCCGACAGGCCCCAGTGCCCGTCGAGGTAGCCCGAGGCGAACTGCTGGATCAGCCCCATGATGATCCCGGCCACGACGGCCCCGAAGATCGAGTCCAGCCCGCCCAGGATCACCACCGGGAAGACGGTGATCCCGAAGGCGTGCAGGGTCTCGAAGTTCAGGCCGGTGATGTTGCCGATGATCGCGCCGGCCGCGGCCGCGCTGAAGCCGGCCGCCGCCCACGCCAGGCCGAACACGCGCGGGATGGAGATCCCGATCGCCATCGACGCCATCTGGTCGTCGGAGACGGCGCGCATGGAGATGCCGAGGGTCGACTTCTTGAAGAACCAGGAGAAGCCCCCGATCAGCAGCGCCGTGATGATCACCCCGACCAGCTGGGTCCAGGAGATCGACACCCCGCCGGCCTGGATCGGGGTCGTGGGCAGGAACTCGGGGAACGAGAAATTGTACGTGCCGAAGGGCGTCAGGTAGATCAGGCCGTCCAGAATCGACATCAGCCCGATGGTCACCATGATGACCGAGATGATCGGCTCGCCGATCAGCCGCCGCAGGAAGATGCGCTCGACGCTCATCGCGATGAAGAAGAGCGCGATCATGCTGAGAAAGAAGGCCACCGCGATCGGCAGCCCCACCCAGACCGCCAGCGCGTAGGTGATGAACGCGCCCGAGGCGATCAGCTGCCCGTGGGCGATGTTGAGCACCCGGCTCGACTTGTAGATCAGCACGAAGCCGAGCGCGGACAGGGCGTAGATCGAGCCCACCACGACGCCGCTGACCACCAGCTGGAAGAAATAGCTCATGCCGCCTCGCTCATGGTGTGAAACCGGATGTCGGTCTGCACCGTGGCCGTCTGGCCGTCCTGGTATTGGTAGAAGGCCTCCACGCGCCGCTCGCCGACCGAGACGTCGTAGAGCGCGTCGTAGAGGTTGCCGAACTTCTCGCGGATGAACTTGCGGCGGATCTTGCCGGTCTTGGTGAGCTCGCCGTCGTCCACGTCGAGCAGCTTGTAGAGGAGGGCGAACCGGCGGATGCGGAAGTGCGGCTTCTCGACCGTGCGGTTGAAACCGGCCACCTCCCCGCGGATCAGCTCGGCCACCTCGGGCTTGGAGGAGAGGTCCATGTAGGTCGTGAAGGAGATGCCCCGGTCCTCGGCCCACTTGCCGACCACGATCGGGTCGATGTTGATCAGCGCCGCGATGAAGTCCTCCCGGTCCCCGAACACCACCGCCTCCTTGACGTAGGGGCTGAACTTGAGCTTGTTCTCGAGGAACATCGGGCTGAACATCTCCTCCTGGCGCGTGTGCATCACGTCCGAGAGGCGGTCGATCACGATCAGGTGGCCGCTCGCGTCGATCAGGCCGGCGTCGCCGGAGTGCAGCCACCCGTCCTCGAGCAGCTCGGCCGTCTGCTCCGGCATCTTGTAGTAGCCCGCGGTGACCGAGGGCGAGCGCGAGAGGATCTCGCCCTTTTCGGAGATGCGGCACTCGGTTGCGGGCAGCGGGACCCCGACCGTGTCCGGCCGCACGTCCCCGTCGCGGTGCATGTAGGCGATGCCGGTGATCTCGGTCTGGCCGTAGATCTGCTTCAGGTTGACGCCGAGCGCCTGGTAGAAGGTGAAGAGGTCGGGACCGAGCGCGGCCCCGCCGGTGTAGGCCCGGCGCAGGCGCAGCATCCCGATCTGGTTGATCAGCGGCCGGAAGACCAGCGCGCGCCCGAGCCAGGACTTCACGCGCAGGCCGAGCGGCATCGGCCGGCCCGACATGCGGTAGGCCGCCGCCTGCGCGCCGACCTTCATGAAATACGCGTACAGCGCCCGGTTCAGCCGGTAGGAGTCGTCGATCTTCAGCCAGATCTGCGAGCGCAGCGTCTCGTAGATGCGCGGGGCGCCGAACATGAAGTGCGGGCCGATCTCGCAGAGGTCCTCCATGGCGGTCTCGACCGACTCCGGGAAGTTGACCGTCACCCCGGTCGCGAGCGCCACCCCGAAGGAGTTCATCTGCTCGCCGATCCACGCGAAGGGCAGGAACGAGACGTATTCGTCCCCCTCCTGCAGCGGGTCGACCTTGGAGAGCTGGACCCCCATGTTGATGTAGTTGCGGTGGGTCATCATGGCGCCCTTGGGCAGCCCGGTCGTGCCCGAGGTGAGGCAGAAGTGGCAGACGTCGTCGGGCCGCCCGCGGTCGATCAGGCGGTCGAAGCGCCCGGGGTCGGCGGCGACCGCCCGCTCGCCCAGCGCGAGCAGCTCGTCCAGGAACATGAACCAGTCGTCCGACCGGTAGGCGCGCATCCCGCGCGGGTCCTCGTAGAACACCCGGCGCACCTTCGGGATCCGGTCGCGCACCTCGATCAGCTTGTCCACCTGCTCCTGGTCGTCGCAGAAGACGTAGCGCACGTCCATGTAGTCGAGGATGGCGGCGATCTCGCCCGGGAGGCTCGACTGGTAGATCCCGGCCGACACCGCGCCGGCCGCCTGCGCCCCCACGGCCATCACGAGCATCTCGGGGATGTTGTCGCTGATGACGGCGAACGTGTCCCCCGGCGCGAGCCCGGCCTGCTCCAGGCCGAGGGCCGCGCGGCGGACCTGCTCGTAGTAATGGGCCCAGGTCATGTTGTTCCAGCAGCCGAACTCCTTCTCGCGCAGTGCGACCCCCTCCGGCGAGCGCTGCACCCGCCAGCGCAGCAGCTGCGGGATGGTCATGTCGCGCAAGGCATCACGGTCGTCCATGGCGTGTCACTCTTCCCCGATGTAAGCCTCGATGACCCGCCGGTCCTTGGCGACCTCGGCGGGGTTGCCGGCCCCGATCAGCTGGCCGAAGTCCAGGACGTAGACCTGGTCCGAGATGTCCATCACCACTCCCAGGTCGTGCTCGACCAGCACGACCGTGGTCCCGCGCTCCTTCTGGATGTCCAGGATGAAGCGCACCATGTCCTCCTTCTCCTCCACGTTCATCCCGGCCATGGGCTCGTCGAGCAGCAGCAGCTTCGGGCCGAGAGTCAGCGCCCGCGCCATCTCCACGCGCTTCTGGATGCCGTAGGCGAGGCTGCCCACGGTCCGCTTGCGGTAGGGCTCGAGCTCCATGAAGTCGATCACCTCTTCGACGTTCTTGCGGTTGGCCGCTTCCACGCGCGCCGCGCGGCCGAAGAAGACGACCGCGTGCAGGACGGAGTAGTTCAGGTACTGGTGGCGCGCCAGCATCAGGTTGTCGAGCACGGTCAGGCCGCGGAAGAGCTCGATGTTCTGGAACGCCCGCGCGATCCCCATGCAGGACACCTGGTGCGGGGAGGCGTGCGTCAGCCGCCGGTCGCCGAAATGGATCTCGCCGCGGGTGGGGTGGTAGAAGCCGGAGATGCAGTTCAGCATGCTCGTCTTGCCGGCGCCGTTGGGCCCGATGATGGAGGTGATCAGCCCGGGCTCGATGGCCATGCTGACGTCGGTGAGCGCGTTGAGCCCGCCGAAGGAAAGCGTGATGTCGTCCACTTTCAGAGTGGCGGATCGAGGTGCCGCCCGACCGTCCGGGACTGCGCTTTCCGGGGGGGATTGGACCGCCGCTGAAGATGCCGTCTTTTCCATGGCGCTCCCAACAGAATATGAATTCAATTCATTTGGTGTAGAAACTTTTATGCGTTGTTTCCCGTTTAGTCAACATGTTTTTTGGGGAAAATCTTCGGCAAATAAAGGCAACCCCGGGGGCCGTCGCCGAGACGAGGCGCCTCTTTAAGGCCTGGGGCTTCCGCCTTGGGAGCGGTCCGGATTTGAAGGGTTCATGCAATCGCAAGGAGTGGTCGGACCGAGGAGGCGGGATCGGCGGGAACGACCCATTCCGATGGGGGACAGGGTGCCCTGCGAGGCGGGGCCGACCTCGGCCCCGGGGCAAGTTCATCGGCGCACGGCCGAAGATTCAGACGCCTCAGGAGTGCCCCTCGAAGCCGATCTCGACCTTGCCGCCCTGCACGATGACCGGCACGCGGCGCTGGTTGCCGGAGTGCTTGAGCATCTCCGGCAGGCGGGGACCCTCCCGGAGCACGTCCACATAATCGACCGCAACCCCCTTGCGCTGGTAGGCTTCACGAGCCGCCCGGGTGTGGGGTCAAGCGTCCTTGCCGAAGATCAGAACCGTGTCTGCCATGTCCCCCTCCTGAGTGCGGCCGAGCGGCCGGATGCGGCAAACCCGGCGCGGATTGCGCGTGGAGGCCAGCACTACCAGCGGTTTCGGTGCTTGTCAATGCAGGGCGATTGGTCTATAGTCGGCCTGCTATTTAGGCGGAAAAACAACCAAAAGGCTCGGAATGCCCGCTTCCTCCGACCCGGTTTCGCGCGATGTCGTCGTGGTGAACGAATTCGGGCTGCACGCGCGCTCGGCCGCCCGTATCGCGCACCTGGCCAAGAACGCGCGCGCGGGCATCTGGGTGTGGCGGGGGACCGAGAGAGCGGACGCGACCAGCGTCCTCGAACTTCTGGGCATCGCCTGCGAGAAGGGCACCACCATCACCCTGGCAATCGACGACCCCGGTGACACCCCCGTGCTGGAAGACCTGGTTCGGCTGGTGGAGAACGGTTTCGGGGAATGACCCCCGGAAAGGCGAAGGACGGAAGCGGGCCGCATGAAAAAGAGCAGCAAGGCTGAAATCGTCCTGAAAGGCCTGGGCGCCGCCCCGGGCATCTGCATCGGGAAGGCCTATGTCGTGGACCGCAACGGGGTGGAGATCATCAGCCGCTACGCCATCCCCGAGAAAGCCCTCAAGACCGAGGTCAAGCGCTTCAAGTCCGCCGTGCAGCACGCCAAGACCGCGCTGCGCGCCGTCATCGACAACAGCCCGCCCGAGCTGTACAAGGCCACCATCCTGGAAACCCACATCGCGCTGCTGAACGACAAGCTCCTCTACAACCGCACGATCGAGTGCATCGAAAAGGAGCGCGTCAACGCCGAGTGGGCGCTCAAGTCCGTGGTCGCCCAGATCAGGGCCGCCTTCATGGAGATGCCCGACACCTACCTGCGCGAGCGGGCCTCGGACATCGTGCACGTGTCCGACCTGGTCATGCGCAATCTCCTCGGCGCCCAGGTTCAGAGCATCGGAACGATCGACCGGCGCGTGATCCTGGTGGCCCGCGACCTGTCCGCGGCCGACACGTCCCAGATCAACCTGGAGCGGGTCAAGGGGTTCATCACCGACCTGGGCGGCAAGACCTCGCACACGGGCATCATCGCCCAGACGCTGGAAATCCCGGCCGTGGTGGGCCTCGAGGTGGCCACCCGGACGATCCAGAACGAAGACCTGCTGATCCTGGACGGCGTCAAGGGGGTCGTCATCGTCCACCCGGCCGAGGCCACGCTGCAGGAATACGAGGAGCAGCGCTCGAACTTCGAACGCGACCGGGCGGTCGCGGCGCGCGAGAGCGCGCTCAAGACCGAGACGACCGACGGGCACCGCTTCGACATCCTGGCCAACATCGAGCTGCCGGAGGAAGTGGTCGCGGCCGTCAACTACGGGGCGGACGGCATCGGGCTCTACCGCACCGAGTTCCAGTACCTCAGCCGGGCGACCTTCCCCTCCGAAAACGAGCTCTACGAGAAGTACCGGGACGTGGTCGAGGTCATGTCCCCCCGCTCGGTGACGATCCGCACGCTGGACATCAACGGCGACAAGGCGATCCGCGGGACGACCGACTATGCCGAGCCCAACCCGGCCTTAGGCCTGCGCGCGATCCGCTACTGCCTGAAGCGCCCGGATGTTTTCCGCACGCAGCTGCGGGCCATCCTGCGCGCGGCCGTCCACGGGGACGTGCGCCTCATGTTCCCCATGATCGCCGCCTGCTTCGAGCTCGAGCTCGCCCGGCGCTGCCTGGACGAAGCGGCCGAGTCGCTGGAGCGCGAGGGGCTGCCGTACAAGCGCGACATCCCGGTCGGGATCATGATCGAGGTCCCCTCGGCCGTGATCATGGCCGACGTGCTCGCCAAGGAGGTCGACTTCTTCAGCATCGGCACCAACGACCTCATCCAGTACGGGCTCGCCATCGACCGCGGCAACAAGCAGGTCGCCCACATGTACCAGGCCCTGGATCCGGCGATCATCCGCATGATCCACCTGACGAGCAAGGCGGCGCGCGCCAACCGCATCCCCGTGCACATGTGCGGCGAGATGGCCGGCCGCCCCCTGCACGCCCCGCTGCTGCTCGGCATGGGCCTGGACGAGCTCAGCATGCACCCGCAGGCGATCCCGCTGGTCAAGCGCATGATCCGCACGATCAGCCTGGCCGACACCCGCGAGCTGGTCAAGAAGGTCCTGAGCCACAAAACGGCGCGGGACACCTTCCTGCTGCTGCGCGAGGCCTACGGCGACCAGATCGCCACCCCCCGCACCGAGGTCGGGAACTGATGGCCCCCATGGAGAATGCCCCGATCAAAATCGTGGCGGAGAACCGCAAGGCGCGCCACGACTACATGATCCTCGACCAGTTCGAGGCGGGGATGGTGCTGACCGGCACCGAGGTCCAGTCCATGCGGCTGGGCAAGGTCAACCTGAAGGACTCCTACGCCAAGGTCAAGAACGGCGAAGTCTTCCTCTACCAGATGCACATCGGCCCCTACCCCTTCGCCCACTTCAACAACCACGAGCCCCTGCGCACGCGCAAGCTCCTGCTGCACCGGCGCGAGATCAACCGCCTGTTCGTCAAGGTCAACGAGCAGGGCCACACGCTCGTGCCCCTGCGGGTCTATTTCAAGAAGGGCAAGGCCAAGGTCGTGATCGCCGTCGCCAAGGGCAAGCGCGAGTACGACAAGCGCGAAAGCATCCGCAAACGCGAGCACGACCGCGAGATGGACCGCGCCCGCAAGCGCGCCTGATCCCCGGCCGCGCCTGGGTTCCCGCGGCCGGCGGCTTGACAGAGTTCCCGATATCCCTTAAGTTCTCCACAGTTCTTTAATATAACCCGATTCAAAGGTTATTCCTGCTTGGCCCCGCTGCGGGGCGTCGAATTGGGGGCGATACGGTTTCGACGAGGACAATGAAATTCAAGCTGCGTGTCGAGCGTCCTGTCGGCTCGTAAATCCTGATGGGGCTAAACATAATCGCAGACGATTATGCGTACGCCGTAGCTGCCTAGCGCAGCTACCGTCCTGCCGGAGTTTCCTCCTGCAAACCCGGTAAGGGCGTCGACTAGCGGGATAGCTGTTCCGGTGCGCCTGCGGCCGGATTGGCGAAAATTAGTGGGCTGGCCGATTGTGCATCCCGCCTGGAGGAGTCACATGAGGCGAGATTCAAATTCCAGGATACACATGTAGATGCTTGAGTGGAATGTTTTCGGACGCGGGTTCGACTCCCGCCGCCTCCACCATTTTTTATTCTGAACAAATCCAAATAGTTGACTCGTACACCGACCACGCTAATGGCCGATTGTGCCGCAATTTGTGCCGTCACCAACCGGATGATCGCCGCGATCATGCGCCTGCTTGAACGCTCGCAAGCCCATATCATGCCTGCACCCTTGAGCAGATCCGGCAACACCGAGGTTAATCGACTCCCGCCCACCTCCGTTTCGTGATGAGACAGGCCAGATTGGTCATCAGCAAGGCCACCGCCGCGGCGAGGTGAAACAAGTCCACCGCGATGATGAAACCGTCCGGAAAGTGCACGTAGGAAAAGTTCTTGACGACAACCAGGGCCCCCGAGAGACCGATGGCAGTCAGGAGCGCGGCGCGCGCCCATCCGTTCGGGTTGAGCCGCACGCGCCGCCTCGAGAGCACGAGCTCGGTAACGACGTAACTCGACAGACCGATCAGCAGCACCGCCCCGAGGTAATGGATGTAGCGCGTGATGTAAAAATCCGCCAGCCACCCGAACCCGGGGATGTCGCTCATATAGTAGCGGTTGTAGATCGGCATCTGCCCGAACCCGGTCAGCGCCATGAAGAACAGGATCAGGATGTAAAGGGCCTTGACCGACCGCGCAGAAGGCCTCGCGGCCGCGGTGTTCTCAGACATTGCCGGACTCCTTTCCTTCGCCCTGCCCGTCCCCCCTGCTCCGGCCCCGGACGAATCGAAGGGCCGCCGCCGCGATGCCGGCCACCGGCGCGACCACCATGGCAGCCGCCAGGTGGTTGGCATCGGCCATGGCATCGGCGGCCGGCCCGAGGTGCGGGGCGCCGTCGCCGGCGGTGACGGCCCGGTTGAGCTTCTCGAACGGCACGGGGGAAACATAGATCGTGTTGGTCCCCCCGTTCTCGGACTCTCCGTAGACGTAGCCGCCGATCTCCTCGGCGATGGCGTGCGCCCTGGCGATCATCTCGTGCCGAGGACCGATCGTCTGCACCTCCTCCGGGCATGCGTCGATGCACGCCGGAAGCTCGCCGGCGGCGACGCGGTCGTAGCAGCGGTCGCACTTGTACATGACGCCGTTGCCGGCCAGCTCGGGCAGGAGCTTCAGGTACAACCCTACCCCGGTCTGCCGCTGGGGGATGTCCCAGGGGCAGACGTTCTTGCACTTGGAGCCGCCGAGGCAGATGTCCGGATCGATGCGGGAGATCCCGTTTTCGAGCTGCTTGGCCGAGCCCCAGGGGCAGAGCTTGACGCAGGGCGGGTTCTCGCAGTGCATGCAGCGCCGGGGCAGCGTGAGCTCATACCCCTCCCCGTTGTACTCCACCCGGGCGTGCTGAATGAACAGCCAGTTGTAAGGCGTCAGGCGTTCGGTAACCTCCCGCTTCCCGGACCAGTCGGCCACCGGCACCCGGGACGGGTACATCTTGGGGAACGGCTTGCGGGGTTCGGGGAACTTGGAGGCGTTGGCCTCGCGGCAGGCCTCCACGCAGGACTCGCAGCCGATGCACTTGCGGATGTCGATCAGCGTGGCCAGGTAACCGCTGTCGTCGGCCGTCGCCGCGAGCGCCCGGGCTCCCGGCACGGCAGCCGCAGCGGCGCCGGCCGCGGCGGCGAGCCCGCCCTTCAGGAACGCCCGGCGCGACATCGTTGACTTCATGAATGCCTCCTTCCAACCCCCTCTTGAGCAGCCGAATCCCGACTCTCCGCACCGGGTGGCCCGACGCGCTTTTCCAGGTACCAGGCCAGGCAGGCCGATCGATGCGTGCAGTACAGCGCGGGGTCCCGGCAGCCGAGACATTCCTCGCACATCCAGATCCCGTGCTTCAGGCACTGCCACCGGGTTTCCGTCTGCGGGTGACGGGCACATCGCCCCATGGGCATTGACTCCTTTCCTCGTGATCCCTGCAGCTGCGCTGCGGGGCTACGGCTGGATCGGGCGGATGGGAACCGGTGCTCCCGCAGCCGCCGGTGCGGTGATAGGCGCGGCTTCCCCGGTGACCGATCCGAAGATGCGGTCGGTGAATCGGACATACCAGGCTGCCGCCTGCACCTGAACGATATAGGCCATGGCGACCACCAGCGCGGCGGCCGCCCCCTGAGGACCGAACGCATTGATCGCAAGGGCCAAGGCGATCGACAGGTTGCGCATCACCGTACCGTACACGAGAGCTATCGCGTCGCCGCGGGGCAGAAGCCGCCTGCCGACCCAGGTGCTGACCGCGAAGTTCAGGGCATAGACGATCACGATCGGCGCGATAATGGAGGCGAGCAGCTGAGGGGACTGGTAAACCGATCGGGCCTTCAGCGCGATGGCGACGAAAACGATGCCCAGCACGCCGACCGCGGAGATCGCCGGAAACCGCGGGGCGATCCGCTTCTGGAAGGTGTCCAGACCGTAGCGCCCGACCAGCAGCCGCTGGGTGAAGTAGCCCGCTCCCATGGGCACGAACACGATCAGCAGGATCTGGCGAACGACCAGCGAGAGGTCCATCTCGATGTCCGCGCCCAGCAGCAGTCGACGTAGACCGGGGTCGCCAGGGAGCCGAGGATCAGCCCGAGCACCGTCATCTTGACCGACGCTTCCACGTTGCCTTTGGCGAAACCCGTCCATGAAATGGTCATGCCGCTGGTGGGCACCAGGCCCGCCAGCAGAAGGCCGAGCAACAAATAGGGCTCCTCCGGGAAAAACAGCCGCCCGACGAACAGAACGGCAAAGGGGATGATCCCGAAGTTGATGGCCTGCGCCAGGAACTGGGCTTTCCCATCGCCGCGCTGAAACACCCTGCGCAGCTTCAGGGTCACCATCATGGGGTACACCATCAGGAAAGTGAGCGGCACGATCGCATGGCTCAAGGCCGCCGGTTCGACAATGAGTCCGCAACCGAATCCGAGCAGCATCATGACGGGAATGGCCACGAACAGATTTTTATTCACTGCAATAAGCAACTGCCACATGGGGGCTCCTGATCTCCTGATGAGCGGGTTGAAATGGGCCGTGCGCGACACGCCGGCCGCCGGCTTCCCGGCCGTCCGCTAGGGCCGGTCGATTAGCTGTGGTCCGCCTCCGCGTTGGATGCATACCGGGACAACCAAAAACCGTGCCAGAAAATCCTCGACCCGGATGGATACTCCACCCGGGCCGGGCCCGCTGTTCATCACCGGCACGTCATCCCAGGCGAAAGCGCTTCATGTGATTCCAGACGCTGGCACGGGAGATCCCCAGCCGCCGGGCTGCCTCGGATTGGTTCCCGCCCGCGTCTCTAAGGGCTTCGACCAGACGTTGCTTCTTGAATTCGTCCAGGCTGACCGCCGATGCGGCCATCCCGCGGGGGGGATGCGACTGCGTGCGGAGTTGAGGAGGAGATGCTCCGGTTGAATGACGACGCCGGAGCAGGCGACGACGGCATATTCGAAACAACTTCGCAACTCCCGGACATTCCCGGGCCAGGGGTAGCTCACCAGTGCATCCAGGGCCGCCCGGCTGATGGACTGAATGGGCTTGCCGCTCTTCAACTGGATCCGCCGAAAAAAGGAATCCGCCAGCAGGGGGATGTCCTCGCGGCGGTCGCGCAGCGGGGGGATCCAAATGGGGATGACGTTGATCCGGTAAAAGAAATCCTCGCGAAAGGAACCGCTCTCGATCAGACGCGGGAGGTCGCGGTTGGTGGCCGTTATGAGCCGCACATCCACCCGGAGCGGCCGGTTGTCCCCCACGCGTTCGACCACTTTCTCCTCGAGTACCCTCAGGAGCTTCACCTGGATGGACGGCGGCAAGTCGCCGATCTCGTCCAGGAAGATGTCCCCCTTGTCCGCCGCCTCGAAACGACCTTCGCGGTCGCGAATCGCGCCGGTGAACGCCCCCTTGACGTGGCCGAAGAGCTCGCTTTCGAGCAGAGATTCGTTCAGCGCAGCGCAATTCATCTTGACGAAGGCCTGCCGGGCCCGGTTGCCGGCGTCATGGATCGCGCGCGCCACCAATTCCTTGCCGGTGCCGCTTTCACCGAAAATGATGACCGGTGCATCCGATCGGGCTGCGTTCGTGACCATCTCGAACACTCGCCGGATGGCAGCCGACACCCCGATGATCCCGTAAAACCGGTCTTCGGCGCGGAGCTCCCGGCGAAAGCCTTCGATCTGGATCTCCTTGCTGAGCAGATCGGTGATGTCGGTCATCGTTTCCACCGCGCCGGTGACGTTTCCGGTCTTGTCCCGGATGACCGACGCGTTCTTGAGGATGATGACCGGCCGGCCGTCCTTTCGAATCAGGCTGCACTGCTGCCGGCTCAGATTTCCGTTCCGGAACAGCCCGCACCAGTGGCATCCCTTTTCTTTGCGCACAACGCGGCAGGAGCTGCAGCTCAGGGTCGAGCACGGTTTGCCCAACACCTCCTTCTGCGAATAGCCGGTAATGTGGCTGAACGCCCGATTGACGGAGACGATCGTTCCGTCCGGATCCACCAGCATGACTCCATCCTGGATGGAATCCACCACCGTCTTCCAGTATGCGTTCAAATCATGCAGCCCCATGTTCACCTGTCTAACATTTTGACGATTTAGTTGTCCAAGTTATTAGCACTTGAACAGGCAACACACAATCGCTCTCCCGACGCACCTCCCAATACTTCCGCGATGAGGGCTAACCCTGACATTTCATGAAAATTTTTCAGCCTATTGAAGATGCCGGGACGAAACACCACCCGGCGCCCCGCAGCGCGGCACGTCCAATGGGTGCATCGAATGAATGGGCTTGATCATCCGAGACCGCTCGGGTATGCGTGACTGTCCACGGGGGTATCGGACCCCATCCAGCAAGAGAAAGCCACACTAAGATGACCCACGAGATCATCATCGCGGACCGCTCGGCAGACGACGCCATCCGAACCCAAACGATCCTCCGCGATCTGGGGCATTCCGCCGCTCACATCACCCGCTCCGGGGCCGAGGCCCTGCGAGCGTGTCGCCAGCGGAATCCGGCCATATTCATCTCCTCCTACAAACTGCCGGATATGGAATTGCACGAACTGTTGCAGCTTCTGAAGCAGTCAAACGGCGAGCTCGACTCCATTGTCATATGCCCCCGAAGGTCCCTCCCGAGCGCGGCCCGCCGTTTGAAGTCCCTCGTTTCCGGCCTCGTCGGCAGTCCGGTCGACCCGAATGAATTGGACATCCTTTTACGGGCCATGATGGAACGCCTCCGCCTGCGGCGCCAGGTGCGCCAAGGGAACCGTGAGATCGCCCGCAAGATCCGGCGCCGGTATGTCAAACGGATTGAAACGGAGCGGTTCCTCACCGTCAAGCAGATCCTCGATAAGGTTTCGACCGTCATCGGCGAGCTCGCCCGCGAAGTGGAGGGGGGCGTTCGCTATTTCAACGAGATCCCCTATTTCATTGCCATTCACGACCGCAAATGCCGGGTGGTTGCCGCCAACCGCGCCTACCGAACGCTGCTCGAACGACGAATCGGGGACGACAGCTGGGGGATATATGAAGGGGAGTCCCACAGCCGTCAGAACTGCCCGGTAAGCCGAACCATAGTGACCGAGCAGGGATTGAAGCTGCGCGAAACCCTATGCTATCGGAGCGGTGCCAAGGTGCCCGTGATCGTCCACACGGCCCCCATTTATAACGACGACGGGACCGTGAGACTGGTACTGGAGATTTCGGCCGGCACACGGGATGTCCAACAGCTGAAGGATAACCTGCGTGACACGCAGCAGCGCTATCAGCTTCTCTTCGATGCGGTGCCCTGCCACGTTGCGGTGCTGGACACGGAAATGCGGTTCACGGCCAACAACAGCAATTTCATCCGGGAATTCGGAAGCCAGGTCGGTGTTTATCTGCGGGATGCGTTCCCGTTCGATCCGGAGAAATTCCAGCGCACACCCATTTGCAAGACGTTTCAGGACGGCAAACCCCACCATGGCGAAATGACCTGGGTGACTGCCGGAGGTCACCGGTACGCCACAATGGTCTGGACCTCTCCGATTCTGTCAGCTGCCGGGAAACTTCTTCAAGTATTGCTGGTATTCATCGACATCACCCAGATCCGGGACCTGCAGAACAATCTATCCTTTCTCGGGTTGATGATCGCTTCCATCTCCCACAGCATCAAGGGAGTGCTCTCGGGTCTGGACGCCGGGGTCTACACACTGGGAAAATCGATGGCGAACCATGATGCGGAGGGCGCCCAGGAAGGCCTGACGCTGGTCAAGCACATGGCCGAGCGCATCCGCAAAATCACCCTGGACATCCTTCTTTATGCCAAGGAACGGGAGCTGAACCGGTCGCGCGTGGATATGCGGCATTTCGCGGCCGAGGTGGTCGCCACGGTGAAGCCGCGGTTTGCGGGCCTATGCATCGGCTTGATAACCGATCTTGACGGCTGCACCGGCGAAGTCGAAGTGGATTCCGGTCTCCTCAAAGCCGCCCTGATCAACCTGTTGGAGAACGCGCTCGATGCCTGCCTGGTCGGTAGCAAGGGCAAAAGCGACTGCAGGGTGCTGTTGAAGATACAATGCAGTTCGGATGCGATCGGAATGTCGGTGGAGGACAACGGCACCGGCATGAGCCCCGACCAGCTCAAGAAGCTGTTTACGGTCTTTTACTCCACCAAGGGAATCAAGGGAACGGGGTTGGGGTTGTTCATCGCGGACAAAATTGTCCGTCAACACGGCGGGGACATTGTCGTCGAATCCACCTTGGGCCAAGGCTCCCGGTTTTGCATTCGCTTGCCCATTCCGCCCCCTGCGCGGGAGGAGTTGCTCGTGACGGAACAACGGATTTAAGAAAAGCGCAAATTTTATGAGAGGAAATAAGTATGCGTCGGGCAGAGCAAATGCGGCCTTGCGGCAGTAGCATGAATTGTCGAGCAACGGCTCCGGGGTAGCGTCTTGAGTTTGTAAGAATCGAAAAAATAGATCTGCCTATCGGTTATCGCATGCACGATAGACCAGTGATCCCACAGGTGGCCGCCCAGCCCGATTAGAATGGCTTTTTTTTCGCCGGAATTAAGGAACGACATCATCTCATTCCAAAATTCAGTTAACGATGCTTCCGGATGATGTTTGAATGGCATTGCCCTGTTTTTAATTTCTTCAGTGGTGACATTCCGCAGGATGCCGCCAAGAGTGGTGAGCCCAATACCTTCGGTTAAAACCTTCCGGATATCTTCCTCACTTTCTTCCAGGTAAGCCAAGATGTTTTTAAATAAAGCTTTTGATTCTTCATCCCCCATATCGGATATAATTCTAGATGCGTTGACGATGCTGTAAATGGCGCACAAACCGTCTAATGCCCCTTGGGTATAAGGCTTCATTGTTTTGCCGTTTGAATAGAGCAGCCCTTTGCGCCTAGAACGAGCCATCTTTCTCATAGACATAAGAGCTCCCGCGCCGAGTTATAGTTTGACTGGAATGTGGAAAATATAATTGATATCAACCGAAATGCAAGAGGAAAAATGGCAGCTAAGTTTGTCTATTATTGTAGAGATATATTGACCCACATCAGCATAAAACACCGCTAACATGTGAAAATATTATTAGAATATGACGCCGTTTTATGATGATGGTAATGTTGGTCATGGCCTGTGGATCGAAATATTAGATTATGAGACAGAGAAATTTTGAATTGCATTCATGGCGGCGTTAATAGCAGGTATCATATTGCTTTATAAATAACGCAGATTACCTGCGGTCAGGGCTGCCATGCCGTATGGGGTACGCTGGGAAAAATGGACACCAAAGTCTACGATGGGCGACAAACGGAGGTGTCAAGATGGAAAGGCTGCCACACAGCAAGTACACCAAAGAACTGCGGCGGGAAGCGGTGCGCTCCGGGACAGAGGGCGGGTTATCGGTCCGTGAAGCCTCGATGCGGCTGTCGTCGATCCAGAAAATTAAAATTCATTTTTAAAGCCACCCAATTGTTAAGAGAAAGCGGAAACCGGATCATTGCTTTTTCCCATGCGGTTGCTGCCGGAAGACCTTTCTTGGGCTTCCATATGGGTCTTGCAGGCTATGCAGTAATTGGTATCCGGTCGCGCCTTCAATCTGGCCATCGGGATATCCTCCCCGCAGCCCTCGCAGATCCCATAGGTGCCTTCCTCTATCCTGCGCAGCGCATCCTTTATTTTCCAGCCGTACAATCTCTCCCGCTCGCGAATACGCAAAGCAAATGAAAGCTGCTCCTCATGAACGGCCCGGTCAATCATATCAGGACGCACCACGGAATGATCCTGCACGCGGACTTTCACCGCCGTTTCATTTAAAACCAACCGGTTGATCTCGTCTGCCAACTTTTGCCTGAAATAGTCGAGTTGCCTTGCGTTCATTTCGGATTAGCCCTCTCGATAGGACCGGAGTCGGGTTTGACTATGGGAGCCCCTTTCGTTTCCGATCGTACTCAAGCCGGCGATGCAAAAATATGGGGTTGATCCTGTATTTTCTCGTCGTGGCATGTACAACAGGTTTTAGGCGTTGGCCCGATGCAGCGCGTCGTGCTGATAATATGTGAACCCGGCAGAGCTTCACATCTTCCTGTTCAATTGCGCGGAGCCACGGCTTTTTTCTTTGGTTCCATTGCTCCAAACGCACATCTGCTTTTCGCAGCCGGGGTATAGCTGTCAATTCCGGTTGCACCTATCATGCCGCCGGATCAGGCCATGCGGCCGCCTCCGGCTGAATTTCCATCCCTCCGGTTAGAATTTCTTCCAGCCAAATTTTTCTGAACGAATAGAAGGAGTTTTCAGCCCTTCACGCCTGACCTTCATGCGGCGACGACGGCAGACCGACCCTCTTCGTCCTCCCGCATGACCGCCTGGAACGAGTCTTGCGCAATCCATGGTCAACATCCAACGTGCAGGAAAATGTCAATGAGCCTTTCTTCAGCCAAAAAAAAGCCGTGCCCCGCTGCCGGAGGCGATTCCACAGCGGGTCGCCCGGTCCCGGTGTCGGGGAAAACGCCTGCGGGCAGGATAGTCCGCGGCGTCGAGCCGGGCAGCGAAGCAGAGGCGATCCGCGCTCTCTGGCGCCGCATCGGGGCGCCGGTCACCGCGCAGCTCGAGATCGGCGATGGCGTCAGCATCCGCCGGCACGCGGTCTATCGCCGGAACATCGAAAATTACGTGGGCACGGTGAAAGTGCCGGTCGGTATCGTCGGCCCGTTGATCGTCAACGGACAGTTTGCCAAGGGCGAACACATGATCCCACTCGCCACCACCGAGGCCGCCTTGATCGCCTCCTACAACCGCGGGGCCAAGCTCCTGACCCACGCTGGCGGGTGCAGGGTGCGAATTCTCGACCAGGGCGTCAGCCGCGCGCCGGGCTTTGTGTTCGCCTCGATGCCGGATGCGAGCGAGTTTGCCGGATGGGTCGAATCTCAGGCGGCAGCCATCCGGCAGGTAGCGGAAGCAACGACCCGCCACGGCCAGCTGGACCGCATGACGTGCATCCCCGAGGGCAACTACGTTTTTCTCGAGCTGCGCTTCAACACTCAAGACGCGTCCGGCCAGAACATGGTGACGATCGCAGCCCAGGCGGTCTGCGACTACATCCGCAGCTGCAGCCCTGTTCGACCTTTGTCCATTTACGTCGAATCCAATCTTTCAGGAGACAAGAAAGCCAGCCGGCGGGCGCTGCAATCGGTTCGCGGCCGAAAAGTCGCGGCCGAAGCGACCCTCCTGGAGGCGCAGGTCGCCGAATGCCTGCACACCAGCGCCCACGAGATGGCGCGCTACTACCGCATGGCCGCCATCGCCTGCTCCATGGCGGGCACTTTCGGTACCCAAGGCCATTTCGCCAACGGCCTGGCCGGGCTCTACCTGGCCTGCGGCCAGGACGTCGCCTGCGTGGCCGAATCGGCCATCGGGCACACGCGCTTCGAGGTCCTGCCCGGCGGGGATCTCTACTGCTCCGTCACCCTGCCCGGCGTGATGGTGGCGACCGTCGGCGGCGGCACCGGCTCTTCCCAGCCAGAAGGCCTGCCTCGACATCCTGGGGTTTTCCGGCCCGGGCAAGGCCCCGGCCCTGGCGGAGGTGGCCGCGGCGTTGTGCCTGGCCGGAGAGATCTCCATCGTGGGGGCCATCTGCGCCGGGGAGTTCACCCGGGCCCACCAGCAGATGGCGCGTCCGTCCTGAGGCCCGGGAAGGAGGATTCGGATGGTATCGAACCGATGGTGGGTTTATCAACGCGAACGTTTCCCGATTTTCAGGCATGGGCTGCTGATCGCGGCCGTCTGCTTCGGGGCCCTGGTGTTTTCTCTGCCGAACGGCGAAAGGCCCGGCCCGGCGGCCCTGGCCCGGTTTGCGGTCGCGTTTGCCACGGTCTTCCTGTTT
>CAWHEZ010000024.1:0-15863 GCA_963828345.1 uncultured delta proteobacterium | reverse complement strand
ATGAAACCACTTCGGTCAGGTGCCGGACCTCGACCTTGAGCCCGCGCCGCCGCACGCCGTGCGACAGCTGCAGGATGCAGGCCGGGCAGGTGGTCACGAGCAGGTCGGCGCCGGTCTTTTCGAGATTCCCCATCTTGCGGTCCAGGACCTGCATGGCGAGATCGTAGTGCGACAGCGCGTAGGACCCCGCGCCCCCGCAGCACCAGTCCGCTTCCGGCAGCTCCACGAATTCCGCGCCCGACATGCGGCGCAGCAGCTCCCTCGGCTCCCTGCCCAGACCCTGTCCGCGCACGGCGTGGCAGGGGTCGTGGAAGGTGACCCGTCTGCCCTCGAGCGCCCGGGAGATGGGTACGACCTCGGCCGCAAGCCACTCCGAGACGTCCCGGGCCTTGGCGGCGACGGATTCGGCCAGGCTGCGCCGGGGGTCGCTTTCGGAATAGAGCTCCGGGTATTTCTTGATGAAGCCGGTGCAGCTCGAACAGTCCGTGACGACGAGATCGGCGCCGGCGGCCTCGATCAGCGGCAGGTGTTTCCCCGCCAGCCGGCGCGCCGCGTCCAGGTCCCCGTAGGACCACGCGGGCAGACCGCAGCAGTTGTTCTCCAGCACCCGGACACTCCGGCTGAAGCGCCGCAGCAGGCCGAGCGTGGCCTCCCCGACCGCGTGGCTGACCACGTCGACCCCGCAGCCCACGAAATAGGCCACCGGCCGGCCGCGGCCCTGCCCGTCGTACACCCCGGGCTTGAAGCGCTCCCGGAACGGCCGGGCCGGCAGCCGGTCGACGATCGCCTCGGCCCGCGACAGGTCGCGGCCGAAAATGCGCAGCAGCCCCAGCGCGCGGGCCAGCTCGCTTGCGCCGCTGTTCTTGCCCAGGGCCACGGCCCGGGCGGCCAGGTGCAGCCGCCGGGGGTACGGCAGCAGCGTGTCGAACAGCAGGCGGTGGATGGATTTGCGGCCGACCTTTTCGAGGTATTCCGCGCGCGCCGCGGTCACGAGCTCGGCGGTCGGGATCGCCCCGAAGCAGTTGCTCGTGCAGGCCCCGCACAGCAGACAGGAGTAGAGGGGCTCCTCCAGCTCGGGGCTCCACTCGAGGCGGCCCTCGATCACGGCCCGCAGCAAGGCCAGCCGCCCGCGCGCGACCCCGCCTTCGTAGCCGGTGGAGCGGAAGATCGGGCAGGCCGTCTGGCAGAAGCCGCAGCCGTTGCAGTGAGCGATGTCATCGTAGCGCTCCGACACGTTCATGCGCTAGACCCTCCCCGGCATCTTCCCGGGTGCGAAGATGCGCTGCGGGTCGAGGGCATCCTTGACCCGGTGCATGAGCGGCCACTCCGGTCTCGATGGGCCGAAGACGTCATTGCGCTCCTTGAATTCGTCCGGGGCTTTTTCGAGGGCGACGTGCCCGTCGATGGCCTGCATCCGCTGTCCGATTTCGCACCAGGCCGCGTCCGTCAGCTCCCGGCACCCGAAGAGGATTCGCCCGAACCCGAAATCGACCAACTGCGGCCCACTGCCGGCCTGCTGCCCCAGCATGCGCGTAGCCTCCGCCGCCCGATCCGCCGGGGCGCCCGCCCGGAACACGTAGGGGTGGCCGGCGATGCGGGCGTAAAGCACGCCAAAAGGCCCGTCGACCACGTCGTAGTCCGCTGCCGCGACGGCTCTGAAGTCGGCCGCCTCGAAAAGGGCCTCGGCCCGCGCCAGCTGGGCGGCGACCGTCTCCGGAAAGCCCTCGAACCCGATCCGCAGCCGCCAGCGCTCGCCGCCGTCGTCGGGCTCGGCCGTCGCGAACACGGCCCCGAGGCTCGATCCGAGCACCTGCGCCGCCAGGCCGGCGCAGGCCTCCAGCCCCCCGGCGGCCGAGATCATGGCGCAGCGCTCCGGCCGGGTGGCGGTCCGGTAGGTGACGCGCGTGATGACGCCCAGCGTCCCGGCCGAGCCGGCTACCAGGCGCGTCACGTCGTAGCCGGCGACGTTTTTCACGACCCGGCCGCCGGCGGTGATCAGGCGGCCGCGGCCGTCCACGAAGCGCAGGCCGAGCAGGAGCTTGCGCGGCGCGCCGAAGCCGTGCCGCTCCGGGCCGCAGGCGCCGGTGGCCGTGATCCCGCCCAGGGTGCGCCGGGTCAACCCGAAGGCCGGCCGCAGCGGCAGCCACTGGTTGTGGGCGGCCAGTGCGGCCTGGACCGCGCCGAGCGTCATCCCGGCGCCGGCGGTGAAGGACTGGTTGGAGGGGTCGAGATCCACGATCGCATCGAGGCCATCCGTACGCAACGGCGTCAACGGTCTGGCCGGGGCGTTCCCGAAGCCGCCGAGGGAGTCGCCTCCGATCGCCACGAGCGCCTCTCCGGCGGCAAGGGCATGCCCGACGGCGGCCGCCACGTCGCCCTCGGCCGCCGACAGGCGATCGGCCGGCGCCGCCCACGCCGCGTATTCTCTGAAGGCAAAGGGCCGGCTCGTGTCCGGGAACATCTTGCCCGGGTTCAGGACCCCGAGGGGGTCGATGGCCTGCTGGAGCGAGCGCTGGGCGGCGATGTCGTCGTCCGAGAACACCAGGCGCATGCCCTCCATTTTTTCCATGCCGATGCCGTGCTCCCCGGAAATCGTGCCCCCCAGCGCGACGCAGGCCTGCATGATCTCCCAGCCGGCCGCGTGCACGCGCTCGAGCTGACCCGGGTCGCGCGAGTCGAAGAGGATCAGCGGGTGCAGATTGCCGTCGCCGGCGTGGAACACGTTGCCGTGCTCGAACCCGTGTTTCTTCGTGATGGCCGGCGACCTGGGCCAGGGCTTCGGGCAGCCGGGTCCGCGGCACGGTGCAGTCGTTGACGAGGTAGTTCGGCGCCAGGCGCGCCACCGCCCCGAACGCCCCGCGGCGGCCTTCCCAGAGACGGTTGCGTGCCTGGGCGTCGGCGGCGTCACGGACCTCGCGGCACCCGTTGGCCGTGCAGATTTCGCGGATGCGGTCGGCCTGCCGGGTCAGCCCCGCGGCGGGCCCCTCCACTTCGATGATCAGCACCGCCGCGGCGTCCCGGGGATAGCCGCAGGCGATGCTGTCCTCGACCGCCCGGATGATGGGGGCATCCATCATCTCGAGCGTCGCCGGCACGATCCCGGCGGCGATGATGCCGGCCACCGAGCGGGCGGCGTCCTCGACGGCATCGTAGACCACCAGCTGCGTCAGCACCTTTTCCGGCCTGGGCATGATGCGCACCGTGATCTCGGTCACGACGGCCAGCGTCCCCTCGCTGCCGATGATGAGCGCCCGCAGGTCGTAGCCGGGCGGGTCGTGGGCCGCTCCGCCCAGGCGCACCACCGCGCCGTCGGACAGAACCATCTCCAGGCCGAGCACGTGGTTGGTCGTGACCCCGTATTTCAGGCAGCGCGGGCCGCCCGAGTTTTCCCCCACGTTGCCTGCCAGGGTCGCCACCCTCTGGCTGGCGGGGTCCGGGGCGTAGAAAAAACCCAGGGGGGCGAGCGCGTTCTGCAGCTCCAGGTTGGTCACGCCGGGCTGGACGACGGCGGTGCGGTTCTGGGGGTTGATGCCGAGGATGCGGTTCAGGCGCGAGAGACAGATCGTCAGGCCGCCGTGGGGCAAGACCGTCCCGCCGGACAGGTTGGTCCCGAAGCCGCGGGGCACGAACGGGATGCCGGCCCGGGCGGCCGCCTTGACCACCTTGGCGGTTTCCCGGGCGTCGGCCGGGAACACCACCGCGCCGGGTGCGCCCTTGGCCAGCGAGCCGTCGTAGGAGTAAAGCTCGGAAGCGATGCGCGACTCGGACACGTGCCGGTCGCCGACGATGCGTCGCAGTTCGCCGATGAGCTCCCGTGAGACCATACGCCTCCTGCTGACAATCCGGGCCGGCGCAAGCAAACTCCTCCGGCCCTGCCCGGATTGCTCCGGCAACGGGTTGCACACAGCGCGGCCCCGAACGATCGCGGCGACGGGATCGGGACGATGCCCGCCACCCTCGGTGGGTGTAGGTGCGGTCGCGGTCGGCAACCTATAGAATTTCACGGGCCGATGTCAACGACAACCGTCCGTGAGGGCACGCGACGGCAGGTCATTTCTTTTGACATTCCCGGCGCCCGCGGGTAGACCGAGCGGCCTGATGCTGCGCGCCTGGCTGATCTTCGCCGTCTGCTCCCTGCACCTCTTCGTCTCCCAGCTCTACCGCACGACGAACGCCGTGCTCGCGCCCTGGCTGCTGCGCGACCTGGGGCTCGACACCGAAGGGATCGGGTTGCTTTCGGCCGGGTTCTTCTACGCCTTCGCCGTGACCCAGATCCCGATCATCCTGCTGCTGGACCGGGTCGGGGCCAGGCGCCTGATGGCCGTCCTTTCCTTCGTGGGCATGGGCGGCGCGCTGATGTTCTCCCTGTCTTCAAGCCTGGCAGGCGGTCTGGCCGGGCGCCTGCTGCTCGGCGTCGGCATGGCCTGCAACCTGATGGGGCCGCTGAAGCTGATCGGCGACTGGTTCCCGCCGGGCCGCTTCGGGACCGTGTCGGGCCTGCTCTACGCCGTCGGCACGCTGGGGAACATCGTCGCGGCGACCCCGCTCGTGCTGATGGTCGAGCAGATGGGCTGGCGCCTGAGCCTCCAGGCGATCGTCGCCTTCCACCTCTTGCTGACCCTGCTGCTGATCGCAATCGTGCGCGACCGCCCCGACCCGCAGCCTGCGCCGGCCTCCGCGGGCCTGCCCCTCGGCTCCTTCCGCAGCCTGGGGGTCCTGGCGCGCAGCCGCGACTACTGGATCATCTCGGCCGGGACCTTCGTGCGCTACGGCACCCACGCCGCGCTGCAGACCCTCTGGGCCGGGCCGCTGCTGATGGAGGCCCTGGCCTTCACCCCGGTCCAGGCCGGGAACATCCTGCTGTTGATGAACGTCGGGCTGATCGTCGGGGGGCCGCTCTGGGGGGCGGCGGCGGACCGGGTGTTCCGCACGCCCAAGTGGTGCATCGCCTGCGGCCTGCTCCTGCTCGCCCTGATCACGGTCCTGATGCGGGCGCTGCCCCCGGGGACGAGCCCGGCGGCCGCGGGCGCGGTGTTCCTGGCCTTCGGCCTGGCCTCGGCCAGCGGCCTGCACGTCTACGCGCACATCAAGGCCCTGGTGCCCAAGGGCATGACCGGGGCGGCCATGAGCGGCACCAACTTCTTCACCATGCTGGGGCCGGCGGTCTTCCTGCAGGGGCTCGGCATCGTCATGCAGGGGCTCTACCCGGAAGCCTCGCGCGGGCCGCAGGCCTTCGAGACCGCGCTGCTGATCTGCGCCGCCAGCCAGGCGGCCATCGGGGGGCTCTATTTGATGACCCGCAGCAAGTGATACCCCCCTCCCCTTTGCCCCCTCCCGCCAGGGGAGGGGAACAACATAGTGCGCCCTCGGGTATCTTCCCGCTCCCGCAAGCTTAGAGAGAACGAACATTACTCGGTCTTGGGTATTTCTCCCCTCCCGACAGGGAGGGTACAAGCATGGTAGGCCCTCGGGTGTTTCACGCTCCCGCAGCTCAGGGAGAACGAACGTTACTCGGTTTTGGGTATTTCTCCCCTCCCCTTGCGGGAGGGGCCGGGGGAGGGGGTTCAGGGCAGCAGGTTCTTGCGAATGGTCTCCAGAACGCCGGGCAGATTCTGCAACACATCGATTGTTCCAAAACCGGAGGACCTTGTACCCGGCTTCCGCGAGCAGCCGATCCCGCTCGCAGTCTTTTTCGCGGGATACGGCGTGCTGGCCGCCGTCCAGTTCTACGATCAGTTTCTTCTCGAAAGCGATGAAGTCGACGATAAATCCGCTTATGGGCTGTTGGCGCCTGAATTTGACGCCTTCGATTTGCTTGCTGCGGAGCTGGTTCCACAGGATGGTTTCAACCCGCGTGGCATTCTTCCTGAGTTTACGGGCTGCGGCGGTCGAAGCGGATGGCACTGAAATCCCCCTCCCCTTGGTCCCCTCCCTCAAGGGGAGGGGAAACCGACATACAGATTCGTCTTGCGGTCGGCTTCTGCAGCGATTCCAATACGGCAGGCTGTGAAAGGGAATCCGCGCGTTTAGTGCCCAACGCCTTTCTATCCCTCTCATGGGTCATTTACATCTCTCCCCTCCCCTTGCGGGAGGGGCCGGGGGAGGGGGTGTTCTTCACGGGTTGGCCAGGAGCTTCTTCAGCACGTCCGGCCGGTTGGTGGTGATGGCGTCGACCTTCATCTCGATCATGCGCTTCAGGTCATCCGGGCTGTCGGGCGTCCAGACCGAGACCACCAGGCCCAGCCGCCGCGCTTCCTCCAGGGACTCCGCGGTCACGTTGCGGTAGAAGGGCGACCACACCCGACCGCCGGCAGCCTTCACCAGCTGCGGGGCCGAACCGCCGAAGTCGTCCACGTCCAGCCCCGCCAGCCAGGGCGAGGCGCCGGGCTGGCCCGGCTTGAGGGTGTTCATCCCGGAGCCGGTGATCGTGAGGTAGACGAGCTCGAGCTCGGGCGCGATCTTCTTCACGTGGGCGAGGTTGCGCCAGTCGAACGAGAGGATCCAGGTGCGGCCGGCGATCCCCGCCTCGCGCACCATCTTCACCACCCGCTCGGAGAGCACCTCGGGCGGCGGGGTCAGCGCGGGCTCCTCGGGTGTCGTCTTGATCTCGACAAACAGCCGCGTGGACGCGCCGCAGGCGGTCTTGAAGCGCTCGATCGCCTCGGCGAAGGTCGGGATGCGCTCCCCGTCCGCCGGCACCTGCTCGGGGAAGCGGCCGGCGTAACCCGTCTTCGGCTGCAGCCGGCCGATGTCGTAGCTCTTGAGCCGGGCCAGGCTGAGCTCGCGGACGGCCGGCGCGCCGGCCGGGACCCAGGCGCCGTCCGGGCCGCGGGCGATCTCGGGCTTCAGGCGGAAATCGTGGTGCACGACGAGGACCTCGTCGGCGGAGGCGATGACATCCAGCTCGACCGCGTCCACCCCCAGCTCGCAGGCGCGCGTGAAGGCCGCCAGCGTGTTTTCGGGCGCCAGGCCGGCCGCACCGCGGTGGCCGATCACCAAAGGCCCGGCGGCCAGGACCCCGGCCGGCGCCAGCAGGCCGAGCAGCAGTCCCAGCGCCGCAACCGTGACGAGAATTCGTTTGACTCTCTTCCCGTTCATGGAATAGTTTCCTTTCGCTAGCGGTGAGTTAACACCAAGCTAATTGACCCATAACACGCTTCGATTTCGATATCCAACCATCGCCCGTCGCTCGGGGCTCACGGCCAACACACCCGAACAAGGAGGGACTCATGCGAAACTGGAAATGGCGGATGGCAGCGGCACTCATGGCGGTCCTGGTCGTCCCGGCGTTGGCGCTCGCGGCGCCGGTCACCATCAACTGGTGGCACGCTCACGGCGGCGCCCTCGGTGAACGGGTCAACGGGATCTGCGAGGGGTTCAACAAGTCCCAGTCCGACTACCAGGTGGTCCCGACCTACAAGGGCAACTACTCGGACACCATGAACGCGGGCATCGCGGCCTTCCGGGCCAAGACCCCGCCCCACATCCTGCAGGTGTTCGAAGTGGGCACGGCCACGATGATGGCGGCCAAGGGCGCGGTCAAGCCGGTGCACGAAGTCATGAAGCAGTCCGGCCTGCCCTTCGACCCGAGCGTCTACCTCCCCACCGTCACGGGCTATTACACCACCGCGGACGGCAAGATGCTCTCCATGCCGTTCAACAGCTCGACCCCGATCCTCTACTACAACGCCGACGCCTTCAAGAAGGCCGGGCTGGACCCCGACAAGCCGCCCAAGACCTGGCCCGAGGTGGCCGAAGCGGCCAAGAAGCTGGTGGCGGCGGGCGCCTCCCAGGCCGGTTTCTCCTCGGCCTGGAACGGCTGGATCCATCTCGAAAACCTGAGCGCCTGGCACAACGTCCCGTTCGGGACCAAGGCCAACGGCTTCGGCGGCCTGGACGCCGCCTACACCTTCAACAGCCCGCTGCACGTCAAGCACATCCAGCAGCTGGCCGACTGGCAGCGGGAGAAGATCTTCGTCTACGGCGGGCGGACCAACGTCGGCAACGCCAAGTTCTCGTCCGGGGAAGTGGGCATGTACACCGAGTCCTCGGCCGGGTATGCCGGGTTCAAGAGCACCTGCAAGTTCGAGTTCCGGACCAGCATGCTGCCCTACTGGCCGGACCAGAAGGGCGCCCCCCAGAACACCATCATCGGCGGGGCGAGCCTGTGGGTCCTGCAGGGGCACAAGGCGCCGGACTACAAGGGCGTGGCGGCCTTCTTCAACTACCTCTCGCGCCCCGAGGTCCAGGCCGAATGGCACCAGGCCACGGGCTACCTGCCCGTCACCCTGGCCGCCTACGAGCTGACCAAGAAGCAGGGCTTCTATGACAAGAACCCGGGCACCGAAACCGCCCTCAAGCAGATGACCCTGCACAAGCCGACCGAGAACTCCAAGGGCATCCGCTTCGGCGATCACGCCAAGACGCGCGACATCATGGACAACGAGTTCGAGGCCATTTTCGCGGGCAAGAAAGACGCCAAGTCGGGCCTGGACGACGCCGTCAAGGCCGGCAACGACTCGCTGCGGAAATTCGAAAAGGCCAACAAGTAGGCGTTTCGCTTCACCCCCATCCGCCCCTCCCCCGTTTATCATACCCCCTCCCCTTGCGGGAGGGGCCGGGGGAGGGGGCGTACGGGAGCGTCCTGCGATCATTCCGGCGGGATCGCCGGCTTGGAAAGCCGCGCCCACAGGCCACCGACCCCATGGAAAAACGAGTCGTCTTCCGCCACAAGTTCCTGCCGTATCTGCTGGTCGCCCCCCAGATCGCCATCACCCTGGTGTTCTTCATCTGGCCGGCCTCGCAGGCGCTGCTGCAGTCGTTCCTGCAGGAGGACGCCTTCGGGACCTCGTCCCAGTTCATCTGGTTTGAAAACTTCGTCGACATCTTCACGAGCTCCGAGTACCTCGCGTCCTTCCGCGTGACGCTGCTCTTCAGCTTCGCGGTGGCCGCCGGCGCCCTCTGCACGGCGCTGCTGCTGGCGGTCATGGCCGACCGGGTGCTGCGGGGGGCGACGTTCTACAAGACGCTCATCATCTGGCCCTACGCGGTCGCGCCCGTGGTGTCCGGGGTGCTCTGGTTCTTCCTGTTCAACCCCACGGTCGGCATGGTGACGTTTTTCCTGAAGCAGGCCGGCGTGGCCTGGAACCACACCCTCAACGGCAACCAGGCGATGACGCTGGTGGTGGTCGCGGCCGCCTGGCGCGAGATCTCCTACAACTTCCTCTTCTTCCTCGCCGGGCTGCAGGCCATCCCGCAGTCCTTCATCGAGGCGGCCGCGATCGACGGGGCCTCCCCGTGGCGGCGCTTCTGGACGATCGTCTTCCCGCTGCTGTCGCCGACGGCCTTCTTCCTGATCGTGGTCAACATCGTCTACGCCTTCTTCGACACCTTCGGGGTGGTGCACGCGATCACCCGCGGGGGGCCGAACTACGCCACGAACATCCTGGTGTACAAGGTCTTCAACGACGGCTTCATCAACCTCGACCTCGGCGGCTCGGCCGCCCAGTCGGTGGTGCTGATGGCGGTGGTGATCACGCTCACCGTGGTCCAGTTCCGCTTCATCGAGCGCAAAGTCCACTACTGAAAGGCCCAGCCCCATGATGGTCGAACATCGCCCGGCTCTCACGTTCGTCGCGCACGCGGTCCTGGTCCTGGGCGCGATCGTCCTGGCGTTCCCGATCTACGTGACCTTCGTCGCCTCGACGCACACGCTCGAGGAGGTCACGCGCGGCTTTCCGCTCCTGCCCGGCACGCAGCTGATCGACAACTACCTGAAGGCCCTCACGGTCGGGCCGCGCGACGTAGGCGCGACGGTCGGCACCATGATGCTGAACAGCCTGATCATGGCGCTCGGCATCACCTTCGGCAAGATCTCCATCTCGCTCCTGGCGGCCTTCGCCATCGTCTACTTCCGCTTCCGCCTGCGCATGACCTTCTTCTGGATGATCTTCATCACGCTCATGCTGCCGGTGGAGGTCCGCATCCTGCCGACCTACAAGGTCGCCGCGGACCTGAAGATCCTGGACTCCTACGCCGGGCTGATCCTCCCGCTGGTCGCCTCGGCCACGGCGACCTTCCTGTTCCGGCAGTTCTTCATGACGATCCCGGACGAGCTCTGCGAGGCCCACCGCATCGACGGCGGCAGCCCGATGCAGTTCTTTTTCGACATCCTGGTGCCGATGTCGCGCACCTCGATCGCCGCGCTGTTCGTGATCCTCTTCATCTACGGCTGGAACCAGTACCTCTGGCCGCTGCTGATCACGAGCGACCAGAGCTACTACACGCTGCTGATCGGCATCAAACGCATGCTGGACGTGGGCGAGGGCCAGGCCGAGTGGCACATCATCATGGCCGCCACCATCCTGGCCATGCTGCCGCCGGTGCTGGTGGTGGTGTTCATGCAGAAGCAGTTTGTGCGGGGAATGACGGAAACGGAGAAATGATGGTTGTGTTTGGTGTTTCGTGTTTTGGTGTTTGGAAACCCGAAGGCCAAACACCCGAACGCAGGCACCAGCCGCCCATGCACCAAACACTAAACACCTAAACACTAAACACACTATTTTAGGTACTCATGGCAGACGTTTCGATTCGGAATGTGATCAAGCGGTTCGGGAAATCCGAAGTCATCCACGGCATCACCTGCGACATCCGGGACGGCGAGTTCATCGTCATCCTGGGGCCCGTCGGGATGCGGGAAGTCCACCCTGCTGCGGCTGGTGGCCGGCCTGGAAGAGATCAGCGGCGGGGAAGTCGCGATCGCGGGGCGGGTGGTGAACGACCTGGAACCGGCCGACCGGGACATCGCCATGGTGTTCCAGAACTACGCCCTCTACCCGCACATGACGGTCTTCAAGAACATGGCCTACGGGCTGAAGATGCGCCGCATGCCCAAGGACGAGATCGACCGCCGCGTGCGCACCGCCGCGAAGATCCTGGAGCTGAGCGCGCTGCTGGACCGCAAGCCGCGGCAGCTCTCCGGCGGCCAGCGGCAGCGGGTGGCGATGGGACGCTGCATCGTGCGCGAGCCCAAGGTCTTCCTGTTCGACGAGCCCCTCAGCAACCTCGACGCCAAGCTGCGGGTGCAGATGCGCCTCGAGATCCGCAAGCTGCACGAGGAGCTCAAGATCACGAGCATCTACGTGACCCACGACCAGGTCGAAGCCATGACGCTCGGCGACCGCCTGGTGGTGATGGACAACGGCCACGCAGCCCAGATCGGCTCCCCGCTCGAGGTCTACCAGCGGCCGGCGACCGTGTTCGTGGCGGGGTTCATCGGCTCCCCGGCCATGAATTTCGTCGATGCGCTGGTTGAAGAAGGCGGGGGTGCGGTGCGCCTGCCCGGCGACATCCGCCTGCCGCTGAACGGGTCGGCGGTCCCGGGGTGGGCCGGCCGCAAGGTCACGCTCGGCGTGCGGCCCGAGCACCTGGAGCTCGAGGGCACCGGGCCCGGGACGGTGCGCCTTTCCGTGAACCAGGTCGAGCTCCTCGGGGCCGACACCCTGGTGCACGGCCGCATCGAGCCGGACGGGACCGCGCTCACCGTGCGCTTGAACGACGTGCACCGCATCGAAAAGCACGCCATCGTCGATCTGCGGGTGCCGCCCGAGAAACTGCACCTGTTCGACCCGGAGACCGGCCGGAGAATCGGATGATGACAGGAAAATCCGAAGCACCAATTTCGAAATTCGAAACAAATCCCAATGACCGAAATCCAAAACTTCAGGTTTCCGGATTTGTGCCTTTATTCTTCTTGTTTCGGATTTCGTGCTTCGAATTTCGAATTTCTCAGAAAGGGTGATCTTGGGTAATGCTGAAGCCGAAGGAGCTGTCTGATATCCGCCGTCCCCTGCTTATAGGCCACCGCGGCTATCCGGCGCGGTACCCCGAAAACACCCTGGCCGCGTTCACCGGGGCCATGGACGCCGGCTGCGACATGATCGAGCTGGACGTCACTCTGACGCGGGACCGCCGTGTCGTCGTCATCCACGACGACACGCTCGACCGCACGACGAACGGGAGCGGGCCGGTGCGGGACCGCACCGTGGAGGAGATGAGGAAGCTGGACGCCGGCAGCTGGTTTGCGCCGCGCTTCGCCGCCGAGCGCGTGCCGCTGCTGGACGAGGTGATCGCGCTGACCGCCGGGCGGTGCATGCTGAACATCGAGATCAAGGAGAGCGCCTTCGAGGAGGGCTATCCCGCCGACGCGATCGAGCACCAGGTGGCGGAGCTCGTGAAAACCGGCGGGGCCATGGACCGCGTGATCGTCTCCAGCTTCGACCGCCGGATCCTCGAGCGCCTCGCCCGCATGCCCGCCCCGCCGGCGCTGGCCTACATCTCCGACGCGGGCGCCGACCCCGAGGTCATGGGCGTTCTGCGGACGATCAAGGCCTTCTCCTGGCACCCGCGCCGCACCGTGCTGACCCGCGAGCAGGTGGAGCGGGTGCACGCCGAGGGCATGAAGATCTTCCCCTGGACGATCAACACCCGCAGCGAGGCCGACGCCCTTTTGCAGTTGGGGGTCGACGGGCTCATCTGCAATGAGATGACGGCCTTCCCGCCCGCCACTCCAACTGTGTCTTGAAAAACGGCGTCTCGGGCCGTCAGCCCAGGCGCGCCGGCTATTGAGATGCGCAACGCCGGGTCACGGCCCGAGACGCCGTTTTTCAGCTCCCCGCGGCCGGCAGGTAGTCTTCGCGCACCGGCGAGAACACCTCGATTGCAACCGAGTCGGCGAGGATTTCGGCGCGGTGCTCGATGTTCATGGGGATGCTCCAACTGTCCCCCGGCCCGGCCTCGCACACCCGATCCCCGATGAACAGCCGGATGCGGCCGGAGAGGAGATAGCCGGTCTGCTCATAGGGGTGCGAGTGGCGCGGCAGTGCGCTGCCCTTTTGCAGCCGGAACTCCACGAGCAGGGTCCGCTCGCCCTGCACCAGCGCCTTGAGCCGGATGCCCTCCAGCGCCGGCCGATAGCCATCCTCGGATGCTTTGCAAAACATGGTCGTGCCCCTCATCGCGCAAAAGCGACTGCCGCGCGTCAGTAGCGCGCGGCCGCCCTCAAGTACTTCCAGCCCGGTTGATGTTTTTTCTGTGGGAGCGGCTTTCCAGCCGCGACGATCGAGGCTGAACGCCTCCCCCACGACGCCTCCCACCACATACCAAACACTAAACCCCAAACACCCCGCCCTCTACTTCACCCAGTTGATGTCCGTGCCCGGCGGCAGGTGCGGGGTGAAGATCGAGAGGTACTGCAGGTTCTCCTCGGTCGCGCGGGTGTCGTGGACGATCCCGCGCGGACAGACGTGGATGTCGCCCGTCTGCACCGGCTTCCACTCGCCGTTGATCAGGATTTCCCCCCGGCCGCCGACCACCACCACGATCTCGTCGGACACCGTGTGGAAGTGGTGGCCGATCTGGGTGCCCTGGACCGCGGTGCGGACCATCAGCTGGGTGCGCGGGCACTCGTAGACCACTTCGCTGTCCACCCCCTTCTCGGGCAGTTTCCGGCCGCCGTAATAGGTGGCGAGGTTGAGCAGGATCGACGCATTGGGCGTCGAGTCGACCAGTCCCTTGAGCTCCTTGGGGTCGATCGTCATGAGCCTTCCTCCATGAATGGGTTGTTATGCTGACCCTACCACAAAACGTGACCCGGATAAATCGAGCCCAGCGGGAGCGGGTGCCCCTCCGGGACCGGCGTTCATTTCCCCGTGGGCCTTCGCACGACATGGGCCCGGCTCCATTTGTGCGTGCACACCCTCCGGGGCCGGGCTTTCCCTTCGCTGAGTGGGGTTTCGCTGGCGAGCGTGGGGGGGCAAAGTCAAGGCGCCGTCGACGCGGGCAGCAGCGCGCGCAGGCGGCCGATGATCGCAAGCCCGACGCTGAGCGGGAAGCCGTCCTCGGTGCCCTCGGGGTTGCCCGTCTTGCCGTCGACGGCGCCCCGGTCGACCAGGTGCCGGACGATTTCCGCGGGGTCGAAGCAGTCGAGAAGGTTCTGGCGGAGCTCGCGGCTCATGGCCGCGATGACCCCGTAGACGCCCCAGTTGCTGACAGTGGCAATGACCAGCTCGTCGCAGGAGGTCACCGACGGGACGATGGGCAGGTGGACGAGCTCCGCGAGCGCGTTGCCCATCCCGATTTCGTTGCCGCCGTCGCCGACCCCGATCGTCGGGCATTCACAGAGGTTGAAGAACAGGTCGAACTTGGCCAGGAAGTCGCTGATGTCCCGGCCGCGCATGTTGTAGTAGCGGCCGTCCGCGGCCACCCCGGGCCGTTCGATGGAAACGATCACCGACGGCCGGATCTCGGCCAGCGCCGCCTGCACGACCGGCACGGTAGCCTCCCAGCTCAGGATGGGGACTTCCAGGGTCCGGAAATCGCGGGCGAGCACCTGGGAAATCGGCGGCGCGCAGCCGAATATCGGTTCGTGCCCCAGGCGTTCCAGGACGCGGTAGAGCGCGATCGCGCCGACGGGCCCGTCCGTCTCGAAGCTGCCGCCGACCGGAAACCCGGTGCCGATGAGGACCCGGCCCCGGTTCTCAAGCAGCAGCTTCCCCGCACGGGTGCAGTACCCGGCCGGGACGGCCCCGCGGATGCGGTCCATCCCGCGGGTGCCGTGGGAGAGGATGATGTCCTCGATCTGGTCGAAAAACGGGTCCATCAGTGCGAGGGGTTATAGCATATCCTGCTGAAATGTCTTGGGCTTTGTTCCTCAGCGCCGGCACCCGGGGCGGGGGTGATTGCAGCGGGTACCCAGCGGACCTATTTTAAACGGGTAATGCACCCGGCCCTTGACCCATGCAGCCGAGGATCGATGATGGAAGACGGTCTCACACCACCCGTGCGCGTCGAGGACGAGAACGCGGCGCTGCGGGCCATCCTGGAAGGCACGGCCACCGTCACCGGGGAACGCTTTTTCGACGCCCTCGTGGCCAACCTCGCGAAGTCCCTGAACACGCACAGCGCCTGGGCGACGGAGTACCTCGAAACGAGTCAGCAGCTGCGTGCGCTGGCGTTTTGGGCCGACGGCCGCCTGACCAAGGACTTCCTGATCGACATCGCGGGGACCCCCTGCGAAGCGGTCATCCGCCGCTCCGAGCTGGTGCACTACCCCGACCAGATCATTCGGCTCTACCCCGACAATCCCAATCTGACCGCGATCCAGGCATCGAGCTACCTCGGTGCGCCGCTGCTCGACCAGGCCGGCCGCGTGATCGGGAACCTCGCGGTCCTCGATACCCGGCCGATGGCTGCGGACCCGCGCGCCAAGGCGGTGTTCCAGGTGTTCGCCGCGCGGGGTTCGGCCGAGCTGCAGCGCATGCTCGCGGAACGGGCCCTTCGCAAGAGCGAGGAAAAATTCCGCCGCATCGTCGAGACATCGATGGACGGCTTCTTCCTGATGGACAGCCTCTTCGCGATCACGGACGTCAATCAGGCCTTCTGTCGGATGGTGGGCTACGCGCGCGAGGACATCATCGGCCACAGCCCCATGCGGTACGCCGAAGACGATTACGGCGCCTACCTGATGGCGCACAAAGACGAGTTTTTCGCGCAGGAGCTGGTGGAGCACGAGGGGACGATCGTTCACCGCTCGGGCCGCAGAATTCCGGTTCTGGTTCACGGCATGTCGCTGCGGGACGGGAACAGCCGAATCATCGGCAACATGGTGTTCGTGATCGACCTCACCCTGCAAAAGCGCTCGCTCTCGCTGGCCGGGGAAGTCCAGCGCAGCCTGCTGCCGCAGGCCGCACCCGCGATCCCAGGCCTGGACATCGCCGGCCGGACGCTGAGTTGCCAGGAGATCGGCGGCGACTACTACGATTTCCTCTGGGCCCAGGGGTGTCCCGAGGACCAGTTCAGCGTCG
>CAWHEZ010000023.1:0-20859 GCA_963828345.1 uncultured delta proteobacterium | reverse complement strand
CTTGTTCAGGCGCTTGTTGAGCGCCTGGCGCGTGATCCCGAGCAGGGTGGCGGCAATCGCCTGGTTGCCGCCGGAGCGGCGCAGCGCCTCCTCGACCAGCGCGGCCTCGATCTGCCTGAGCGTCGGCAGCGTCTCGTGGAAGGCGACCCTCCCCGGCGCCGCCGGTTCCGCCTCGGGGGTCTCGCCGGCCAGGTCCGGCTGGCGCCGGAAGATCTCGGATTTGAAGGCATCCATCGAGAGCTTGCCCGCGGAGTGCAGGCTGACGGCGTTGAAGACCAAGGACTCGAGCTCGCGCACGTTGCCCGGGAAGTGGTAGGCGGCGAGCAGCTTGTGGAGCTCCTCCGGCGGGGTCGGCCGACGCTTGCCCTGGCTGCGGGCGGCCTCGTCCAGGAAGTGGTCGAGCAGCACCGGCAGGTCCTCCCGGCGCTCGCGCAGGGGCGGGATATGCACGCGGTGGCCGCAGAGCCGGTAGTAGAGGTCCTTGCGGAACCTGCCCGCGTTGCGGGCGGACTCGAGGTCCTGGTTGGTGGCCACCACGGCGCGCGCGTCCGAGCGCTTGGCGATGTCCGAGCCGAGCGGCAGGTACTCGCCGTCCTGCAGCAGCCGCAGCAGCTTGACCTGGGAGACCGCGCTCAGGTCCCCGATCTCGTCCAGGAAGAGCGTGCCGCCGGCGGCCTGCTCGAGCAGCCCGGCGCGGGCCTCCAGCGCGTTGGTGAAAGCGCCCTTCTTGTGGCCGAAGAGGGTGTCGGCGAAGACGTGGTCGTCCAGGCCGGCCACGTTGACGGGCACGAAGTTCCCCCTGCGGCCGCTCAGGACATGCACCGCGCGCGCCACGAGCTCCTTGCCCACCCCGGTCTCGCCCGTGATCAGGAGCGGCCGCGGGCTGGCCGCCACGGCCTCGACGTATTGGAAGATCGCACGCATCGACGGGCTGACGGTGATGATGTCGGCGAAGGCCTCCGGCCGGTTCAGGCGGCCGGAGAGGACCCGCGCCTTGAGCAGCTGATTCTCGCGGTGGAGCTCGCGCAGCTCGATGCCGCGCTTCACGCTGCCGACCAGGCGGCTGCGCTCCACCGGCTTGACGATGTAGTCGAAGGCGCCCTCGCGCATGCACTTGACCGCGGTTTCGACGTCGTCGGCGCCCGTGACCACGATCACGGGCAGCCCGGGGTGGTCGATCGCGATCTGCCGCAGCAGCTCCTCGCCCGAGAGGTGGGGCATCCAGAGGTCGAGCAGCATGATCTCGATCTCCTGGCGCCCCAAAATCGCCATGACCTCCCGGCTGTCGTTGCAGGCGATGAAGTGGTTCAGGCTGGCGGTGCGCAGCGCCATCTCGAAGCTGGTCAGCGCCTGGGCCTCGTCGTCCACCAGCAGGATCGGGCACGGGGGGTGGCGGGTTTCGCTCATGGAACGCTCCTTTCGCCGACGTCCGACGCCGGGCCGGCGGCGACCTCGGGGCGCGCCGCCGACGGCAGGTGCAGGGTCACCGTGGTCCCGGACCCGGGCTCGGAGCTGAACTGCATGCTGCCGCGGTGCTCCTCGACGATGCGCGACGAGATGGACAACCCCAGCCCGATCCCGCCGCTGTCCGCTTTGGTCGTAAAAAACGGCTCCCGGACCCGGGGCAGGTCGGCCGCCCGGATGCCGGCGCCTTCGTCGCGGATGGCGACGCGCACACCCGCCCCGCCCGCTTCGGTCTCGGTCGCGATGAACAGCCCGCGGGTCCTGTCCGGCAGGGCCTGGCAGGCGTTCTGGATCAGGTTGAGGATGACCTGCTCCAGGCGCTGGAAGCTGCCCCGGACCGGCGGCAGGTCCTTCGCGAGGTCGACCGCGAAGTGGTCGGTCGCGTTCTTGATCACGTTCGAGATGAGCGAGACCGCGGAGGTGATGACGGCGTTCACGTCCACGAGCTGGTCCGGCCCCCCCGTGTCGCCGCGCACGTAGTGCTTGAGGTTCGCGACGATCTGCTTGATGCGCTCGGCCCCCTGGGAGACCCCGGCCAGGAGCTTGGGCATCTGCTCGCGCAGCTCGGAGTACCGCATGCCGCCCATGAGAAAGTCGCCGTTCTCGCGGTGGTATTCGTCGAGGATGGGCAGCGCGCTCTCCCAGGCCGCGCGCAGGATGGGCGCGTTCAGCATGATGAAGTTGTTGGGGTTGTTGATCTCGTGGGCCATGCCGGAGACCAGAACGCCGAGGGCGGCCATCTTCCCGGCCTGCATCAGCTGCTGCTGGTGCAGCTTGGTCTGCTCCTCGGCGCGCCGCCGCTCGGTGATGTCGCGCACCACCCCGCGGAACCCGATCGGCGCCCCGCGGGCGTCCCGCATCAGGGTCACCGACGCCTCGACCGTCTTGCGGGAGCCGTCGCTCGCGATCACCTCCCAGTCGAAGGCCTTGGCGGGCTCGCCGGTGTTGAACACCCGGGTAAAGGTGTCGAAGACGCGCCGGGCCGCCTCCGGGGTCATGTACTGGCGGTTGTTCATGCCCAGCATGGCCTCGCGCGTGTGGTTCAGGATGCCGCAGAGCGAGTCGTTGAAGAAGGTCAGGTTGCCCGAGAGATCGGCCTCGTAATAGCCCTCCTGGATGCTGTTGAGGATGGTGCGGTACTTCTCCTCGCTTTCCCGCAGCGCCGCCTCGATGCGAATGCGGTCGAGGACCTCCTGCTTCAGCGACTCCAGGGTGTCGCGCAGCTCCAGGCTGCGTTCCTCGACCACCGTGAAGGCTTTCAGGAGCCGGAAGGAGGTCAGAAAGGCCTGGGAGACCATGAAGAACAGCAGCCCGAACGGGGCGTAAAAGCCGGTCCGGATGATCCTCTCCACGTACAGCATGTCGTTGACCACGGCGAGGCACAGGACGCTCAGCCCGAGCAGGAAGACGGTGGCCTCGACCCGGTGCTGCGCCGCCAGCGAGGCGATCTTCCAGACCACGTATGCGATCAGGCCCAGCGTGGCGACCTCGAAGGGGGTGAGCGTGTGGGAGAAGATCCTGACCGGCGTGAAGACGACGACCGCTGAAAACAGCCCGCATAGCACCACCACGGTCCGGACCAGGAGCTCCGGGAACTCGGGGAAGATCGCCCTGAGGAAGAGGCAGAACACCGGGACGGCCAGGTAGAACGACAGGTATTGGAGCTTCACCAGGACGGACCAGTCGATGTGGCCCAGCATGTGGAGGAGGTAGCGCGCATCGGTGGTGAGCAGTCGCAGCGCAATCAGGAGGCAGAAGATCCCGTAGAGCAGGGTGGGCCGGTACTGGCGCCGGGACAGAAAGAGCATGAGGTGGTAGAGCGTCATGATGAAAATACCGCCGAGCAGGAAAAAGTCGAACAGGCGCATGCGCTCGTGCAGCTTGAGGATGTCACGCTCGGCGCCGAGCGTGACGACGTCCCAGGGACCGCCGCGGCGGTGGTGGAAGTTGGAGACCTGCAGGAGGATGTCGATGCGGCCGGAGGCGAGCTTGAAGCCCGCCACCTGGGGCAGGTATTCGGGGACGCTGGTCTCGGCGGTCGTTCCGGCCTCCCCGGCCGCCGCGAGGAGCTCGCCGTCCACGAAGAGCCGGTAGGCCGTGGACACCTCCCTCACCTGGAGGGCGAGAGGGATCCTGGACGGTGCGACCAGGACGGTGAGCCGATAGGTCGCAAACCCCTCCCCGGGCAGCGTCTCGCCGTCGACCCGCTGGCCGTTCCAGTACCCCGGCAGCGTGACGAAGGCGGCCCCGCGCGCCGCCCGGTCGATGTGGCCGGGGTCTATGTGGCGACCCCAGTAGAACTCGAACTCGCCGGCCAGCTCGACCGGCCCGTCCCGGGTGAAGTCCCAGCCGCGCAGGTCCAGCACGCCCTTGGATGCCTGCGGCGGGGATAGGCGGTGGAGGTCGCACCCGGCGACGGAAACGGCCGCGAGGAGGAGGCAAACGGCCAGAAGGGTTCTGCGGGGCTGTCCCATGTCGCCACGCGCCGAGGGGGGTGCGCTGCGTTTCACACAGGCTGGAGGCGGTCCCGGTCAGATCCGTCGCAACGGTGGTGGACCGCGGAGGACGCTTGGGTTGGTTCTAGTATATCCGCGGCGGCGCTGTCAAGCAAGCGAGAGCCCCCAAACAACCCGACGGTTTACGAAGCATCTCGATTTTAGTATGAGACGGAACTGACCATCCGGTTGAACGGCGGTTTCTCGAGCCTCCATCCCAACCCGTACCGGTAACCCCGAAAGGAAACGGTCCGTATGGGCACTCCTCCCAAAACCATGACCACCGGCGAATTCTCCGAGCGCACCGGGCTCGCCCCGGTGGAGGTAGCCAACCTCATCCGCGACGGCAAGCTGAAGGCGCGGAAGGAAGGCGGCAAGTGGGCGATCCCCGAGAGCCAGCTGTCCTCGAAATGGGTGAAGGCCAAACCGAAACCGGCCGCCGGCCGAGCCCGCTCCACCGCCAAAGCGCATGCGCCGAAGCCCCGGGCGAAGGCTCCCGTCGCCAAGGCGGCCGCCCCCCGGCCCCAGGCGCCGACGGCTCCGGCCGCCGCGCCCACCCCGGCCCCTCCGGCCGAGCCCGCGGAGGCGACCTACTCGATCGCCGAGTTTTCGACCATGACCTACCTGACCGAGAAGGGTGTGGCCGAGTGGTTGAAAATCGGCAGGCTCAAAGGGGTGCAGGCCGAATCCGGGGAGTGGCGCGTGCTGGGGCGCAACCTGCAGGTGCCGGACGTCCAGCGCCTCGTCCGCAAATAGAAAACGGCGTCTCGGGCCGTGATCCGGCGTTGCGCGGCCTTGTGCTGGTGCTCACATACTGAATGTATGCTGCGCTGCCCAAGTCCACGTGCCTTGTCTGACGGCCCGACATGCCGTTTCCGTCCATGCTCAAACACGGGGGCGCGATGTCGGCAGCCGGACGCCTTGCCTGTGGCCGTAATCCGCTATTCTTGAGACGGGTTCACGTTGCCTGATGCGCATGGCCCCAAAGCCCGTCCCATGCCCTCGCCCGCAGCTGTCGGCTATGAGCTATTGGCTGGGGTGTGACGCTTCTGGGGGCGCTGTGGGGGGGTCGCGAGGGGGAGATTGAGCGTTCTGCGGAAACAGGAAATGCGCGGGCGCCCTGCACGTGTGCAAGGCGCCCGAAAGCGCTAGTACCGGCCGCCGCCGTATCCACCCCGCCGCCGCCACGACGCGGCCCGCCACGCCCGAAATCGCCGCCCGGACGCCCGCCGCCACCGCCACCGCCGCGATTGAATCCGCCGCCTTCCCCATCCTTCCGGGGTTCGCGCGCCTCGCTGACCACGATCTTCTTGCCCTGAAGCTCGCCGCCGTTGAACTGCTCGATGGCCTTCTTGGCCTCATCCTCGGTTTCCATCTCGACGAAGCCGAACCCCTTGCTCTGGCGGGAGTACTTGTCCTTGATGATCGCCACCGAGACCACCTTGCCGATGCTCGAGAAGTTGTGCGTGAGGTCGTTTTCGGTGACTTCGTTGGACAGGTTCCCGACGTATAGTCTTTTGTTCATGGTGTGTTCCTTTCCGAAAAAAGTGTCCGGACGTGCCGGCGTTGAAGCGTCATCCGACTGAAGGCCGGTGAGGACCTGAAACCGGAAGAAGATCTGGAGCTGGGCGCCCCCGCGCGGGGAGCGCCCGGTCAGACGGCAGGGCTAGACCGCCTTGACGTTGGTCGCAGAGGGACCCTTGGGCCCGTCTTGAACGTCGAAGCTGACGGACTGGCCATCTTGCAGGGTCTTGAAACCGCTGCTCTGGATCGCGCTGAAATGCACGAAAACATCCGTGCCGTTCTCGGCCTCGATGAACCCGAAGCCCTTGCGCTCGTTGAACCACTTGACTTTGCCTTGCATCGTCGCCTTCATCCTCCTTTCCTGATTTTCAAGGGCGGATTCAGACGACGGCATAAAAAAACCACCACGTTGGAGTTGTGGCGGTTACACGCACGGCGACATGTTTTAATCCCACCTTGACGCACCCGAGTCCCAAAGGTCTACGAGTGTTGGGACCATTTTAATGCCGGATTCGCTTCAGGTCAAGCATTAGTTTCCGCAGAGGTGGCCGGGCGGGCCGACCGGCCGGCGCGCACAGCCTTGACAGGCGCCCTTGCCGTTCCAAATGATTGATGACCGGTCGCTTTTGAGGGCACGCATCGCCATGCGCCCCGGCGGCCTGATCGCTACAGAAAACGGAGGCACCCAATGGCTTACACATTGCCTAAAATCGAATATGCATACGACGCGCTGGAGCCGTTCATCGACGCGCGCACCATGGAGATCCACCACACCAAGCACCACCAGACCTACGTCGACAAGCTCAACGCCGCGGTCAAAGGCAACGCCGCGCTCGAGAAACTCTCCGCCGAACAACTCGTGCGCGACCTGAACCAGGTCCCTGAGAACATTCGCACGGCCGTGCGCAACCACGGCGGCGGTCACGTCAACCACAGCTTCTTCTGGCCGACCCTGAAAAAAGGAAGCCAGCCGGGAGGCCCGGTGGCGGACGCCATCGCCGGAAAGTTCGGGAGCTTCGACAAGTTCAAAGAGGAGTTCTCGAGCGCAGCGGCCCTTCTTTTCGGAAGCGGCTGGGCCTGGCTCGTGGCGAGCAAGGGCGATCTGGCGATTACGACCACGCCGAACCAGGACAGCCCCATCAGCCAGGGGAAAACCCCGATCCTGGGCATCGACGTCTGGGAGCACGCCTACTACCTGAGCTACCAGAACCGGCGGCCGGATTACATCGCGGCCTTCTTCAACGTGATCAACTGGGACAAGGTGAACGAGCACTTCAAAGCGGCGCGCGGGTGACCGATCGTGCGGACCGTTGCTGAAAAAAATGGCGAGGCGGTGGTTTCCACCGCCTCGCCTTGCTTCGTGAGGCACCCATCGCAATCCCGAAAGCTGCCTCCATATCCGTTCAAGAGGCAGCCGCGACTTATCGCGCGGTTTCCACCATCTTCAGAAATTCCTGGATGTTCTCCTCACCGGCTACCGCCGCCATCCGCGTGTAGGCGGGTTTCATCAGGGCCTTGAACCCGGCCTTGTCCGGATAGGTCACCTGGACCCCGAGTTGCTTCAGCTTTTCGATCTGCTCGGCTTCGGCCTCCCGGATCGCCTTTCGCATCCACTCGCCCGCCTTGGCGCTCTCTTCCCTCACGATGCTCTGCTGCTCGGGGGTCAGTTTGCTCCAGGCCTTCCGGTTGATCACGTGCACCATGGTGCTGTAGGAGTGGCCGGTCATCGCCAGGTACTTCTGCGTTTCGTAAAGCCGGTTGGCATAGATCACCGCGACGGGGTTTTCCTGCCCGTCGATCACGCCCTCGGCCAGCGCCTTGCGCAAGTCGTTGAAGCTCACCGATGCGACCACCGCACCCATGGCCTCCAGGGTTATCCGCAGGGGCGGCTCCGGCGGGGTCCGCACCATCAGGCCGCGCATGTCGGCCGCTGAGTTGACCGGCCTCCTGCCGCTGGTGACATGGCGGAACCCCCACTCCCAGTTCGAGAGGAAAACGAGACCGATGGCCTCCAGGTCGGGAGCGGCCCAGGCGATGAACGGGCCATCCAGGACCGCGTCCGCCTGAGCATAGCTGTCGAATGCGTACGGCAGCATCGCGCTGTAGAACTTCCTGGCATACTTGCCGAGATGGCCGTGATAGGGCAGCGCCATGGCCACATTGCCGCGGATGCACTTGGACAGGACGTCGTCCGGCGTACCCAACTCGTTGTCGGGGTAAACGGCGATCCTGATTTTCCCCTGCGTGCGTTGCTCGACCCCCTCGGCAAACATCTTGCTCGCCACGGTGCCCGGGTGGGTCGCGGCCGCATAATGCCCGAGCTGCATCCGGATCGTCTGGGCCTGGGCGAATGAAACGGCGCATGCCGTCAGGATGAAGGCAACCAGCACTCTTTTCATCTCACGTCTCCTTGACCCCGGGGCCGGTCCGAGATTGTCCGGAAAGCCGTTGCGGATGGATATTCATATCCGGTTCGCCCCCTTTTTCCAATGCTGGTCACCCTCGTGAGATCTTTGCGCGGAGAATATGACGTGCACCATGTATCTTCCGTGGCAGCGGGGGCAGGTGCCCGTTGATAAATGGTGTGTCGACATTATAGTCACGCGGAAATAGGATCGCATCCGACCGTACCGAGCGGCCGGCGACCTGTTCCTGATTGCCGCGAACAGTAAAAGATTCAGTCTCGGCTCGACCCCGAGTTTTCCATCGCGCAGGAGCCCCGGATGAGGCACCACCGATTATATCTTCTGGCAGGCATGGTTTCATTCGCCCTGGCGGTCGCCGGCTGCGCGACCCCGCCCGGGCGCATCACGGCGGACCTCCCGGGCCGGTATATCCCGCTGACCCGGCCGATCATCGCCGTCGGCGACACCCAGGAACACAACGCCACGGGGTTTCCGCTGCACCAGGAGGACGGCGCCGTCGACAGCTATGTCGAGGTCGCCCAAAGGCCGCCGGAACAGCCGCTCTTCGGGCGCAGGCTTCTGGAGTGGGCCATCCAGCAGCACCCCGACGCGCCGCTCATCCACCTCGGCGACGTGGTCGACATGTCCTGCAAGTCGGAGTGGCTGCGGATGCGCCGGATCTTTCAATCCGCACCCCAGGATGAGGCGATATTGCCCGGCAACCATGATGGGCTGCTGTTCGGGGTTTTCAACCACGACCTGCTCACCGACTACCTGAACGGGGATGTCCTGGAGTGGCAGCGCGGCTGCCGCTCGGTCGACGAGTACGACGACGTCGCGGCCGACGCCGACGGCAGGGGACCGGCGCTGAACAAGCGCATGTTCATCCAGAAATACATCGAGGCCGTGGCCGCCGGCCCGGGCACCACCTTCGGTATGCCCTCGCCCGGCAGGGTGAAGGAGCTGAGCGACATCCAGCTGAGCTGGGTCAACCCGAACGCGGGCGCTCTGGTCGAGAAGCTCGACGCCAACCTGGTGTTCGGCCGCAGCTACGCCAACTCCTACATCACGCAGAAGTTCCGCCTGCCGCCCGCCCCGGGGGCGCCGCGCCGGGCGGTCATGGTGGGCATCGACACCAGCCAGCTCAACGTGCTGGTCGGCGTTCTCAGCATGCTTGCGGGCGAAAGCCCGGGCGACACGGGGCGGGTGCTCGACGGCCAGGCGCGGATCATCGAGGCCTATGTCGACGAGGCGCGCCGCGCCGGCGAGCTGGTGATCTTCGCGGGCCACCACAGCTGGCTGCAGCTCGACGTGGGATCCCGCAACCGACTGGCCAGGATCATGGAGCGCGTGGACCACCCGCTGGTCTACCTGTCCGCCCACACCCACGAGGGCTGGTGGGCGATGCACCGCCTCGGCAACCGCAGCCTGCTCGAGCTCAACGTGAGCTCGCTGGCCGACTGGCCGATCGCCTACCGGCGGGTCGCCTTCGCATTCGACCCCGAGGCCAACCGGATCAAGGTCACCGCGGAGCTGATGCCCATGCTCCAGTCGCCGCCGCAGAGCGACAACGAGATTCTCGATGCGTGGGTGCAGCAGACCTGCTCGGAAGTGGATGTTCCCCTCGAACGCATCGCCCGCCGCGATCACGCCACCGTCGTCGCCCAGCGCGAGTCGCGGGGGACCCTGGTCGAGTGGGCGTTCGAAAGCTTCGCAGGCGGTTTCCGATTCGGCGCGCCAGATGCTCTACGAGCACGCCCACCACTACCAGGACGGCCTGCTGGACGTCATCATGAGCACCTACGGGGACCTCGGCGGGCAGGTGCCGGAGCTGGCCGACATCGCGGCTCCGAGCTTTTGCGTCGGCGGCAACATCAAGAGCTGCGCCGCCGCGCTCATGGGCGTACCCCGCGACAACCTGGCGGAGTCCATCGAGCTGTACCGTAAGAAGGCCATATTCGTCGAAAAGGTCGGCGAGCAGCTCGACGACGTCACGGACCGGCGGGCCAAGGCCTACATGGCCTGCCGCGCGGCAGTCGCGGCCAAGGACGACTTCGACCTGACCCCGGAGGACAAGCGCCCGGGGACCACCGAAGAGCGCCGCCGCGGCCGGGATTTCTTCCGCGTGGAAGCGACCGTGGGCATGGATTGACCGGGTCCGGCGCGTGACGCGTGCGGCTGCGCCGTTCCCGTCAATAGAGGCTCTTCGGGAAGAGCATGAACAGCACGTCCTGAACCCGCTGCCAGAAGCTCAGCGCCGGCTGGTCGGTGAAGCACCTGGTCGCCGGCCACCCAGCGCAGCTCCCCTTCCGGATCCAGCTCGACCTTCCAGCTGTTTTCCGGCTGCAGGTTGCGCTCGATCAGCCCTGCCAGCTTTTCCCCGAAATCGGCGCTCTCGATCACGGCGCCCATCTCGCTGTTGAGCTCCATGGAGCGGGGGTCGAGGTTCATGGACCCGATGAACACCCGCCGGCGGTCCACCGCGAGGGCCTTGGTGTGCAGCCCCATGAACTCCGCCCGGGTCGGCGGCGTGTCGACGACCGTGCGCAGGATCGCCGCGTCGGGCCGAATCTCGTAGAGCTCCACCCCCGCCTCGACGAGCGGTTTGCGAAAGTGCTTGTAGTGGCTGTTGACCGCGGGCACGTCCTGGGAGGCCAGGGAGTTGGTCAGGATGCGCACCCGCACCCCGCGGGCGGTCAGCCCGCGAATGCATTCGAGGGTTTTCTCGTCCAGGATGATGTAGGCGTTGACCAGCAGCACCTCGCTGGCTCGCCGTGGACATGAGCTCGCGCACCGCCGTCGGCATGTGGTGGGCGACGGAGTCCCGGTCCGGCAGGTCGGTCATGACGCGGCTGGTCCCGATGCTGAGGTCGGCGGGGAGGCCCTCGATTTCCCGGTCCCAGCGCCGAGGCTCGGTGCCGACGAGCTTGAGCTGGTGGGATTGCAGCCGGCGTTCCACCGGGTTCAATATGGGGTCGAGGTCGTAAATCGAAAAAGGCGGCCTCAGGGCGGAGGCGGACGCCACCCATCTCGCTGTTCCAGAAGTTGTCGAAAACCCTCGAGGCCTGGCGCGCCACCGGCCCCACACCGACGACGTCCAGGTCGTGGAAGTTGAACGGCTCGTTCATCCCGAAATATTCGTCGCCGATGTTCCGCCCGCCCAGGATGGTCACCTGGTTGTCGGCGACGATCAGCTTGTTGTGCATGCGGTGGTTGAGGCGCTCCATCTTCTCCGCCATCTCGACCCCCCGGCCGAACAGCGGCCGGTAGTGCCAGGGGTTGAACAGCCGGACCTCGATGTTCGGGTAGTCGTCCAGCTTGGCCGTGTCCACGTCGAGGCCGAAGGTGAGCAGGTCGTCCACGATGAGGCGCACCCGCACCCCCCGGTCGGCCGCCTGCATCACCCGCTGCATCATCAGCACCCCGACCGCGTCCCCGTACCAGAGGAAGTATTGCAGGTCCAGGGTGTGCCGGGCGTGGTCGATCAGCGCCAGGCGCCAGCGCAGGCCCTCCTCGCTCCGGTCCAGGAGCATGAAGCCGGACGCATCGGGTCCGCCGCGTTCGCGCACGCTCGCCTCGAGGGCGCTGAAGGCGCCGGTGGCCCGCGGCGGCTGGGCGTAGCCGGCCGGCGGCCGCGGCAGCTCTTTGTGCGCCCCCGCACAGGACACGACGAGCGCCAACGCGCCGATCAGGACCGCCGTGCGGGCAAATCTGTTCATGCCGAGTGTTTTCATTTCCCCCTGGTCCTTTGGTGGAATGCCGGTCAGTCATACGCGATCGAATTCAAGATGCGGGCTTCAGACCCCGACGGCAGCTGCTCCTCTCTATTCGGCATCGGAGCGAACGTCGACGAGACGGTTCCAGATCATGATGGCATAGAGCACGGGGACGTGGTCGATGACGGCATCCGGCACGAAAACGGGCGCTTTCGGCGAGCCGCCGTTTTCAACGGTGACCTTCTCGCCGCGCTCCCCCTGGCTCGCAGTCAGGACCGGCTCGGTTGCAGCCGGCCGGTCCAGGATGCGCCCCTCGGGATCGATGAACTTCGGCTCGCCCACATGCACATAAAAACCGGCCGGGGGCAAGCCGGTCACGATGTCGCTGCCGTTGACGAACCGGTAGGTCCGGATCGTGTAATTCTCCTTGAACCGGCTGTTGCCCACGCGCGGGGAGCCGAAGGTGTAGACGCCCTGGACCTCGCCGTAGCGGTCCGCGGCCAGCGTCGCCAGCGCCGCCCCGAGGCTGTGGCCGGTCATCCATATCCGGCATCCCCGGTCCTGAAGCGCCTTGAGATACGGAAAGAGGTCGTCCCAGACTTCCTCCAACGCGCTTTTGAACCCCCGGTGCACCTTGCTGCCGTTGGTCCAGTCGGTCAGCCAGAAATTCACGTTGGTCATGAAATCGGCGACGGCGACGGGCTCGTCCGGCCGCTCTCTGCGCTTCCAGACCTCGCTGCCCCTGAAGGCCACCAACGGCCACCTGCCGGTTGCTGGCCACGAAGCACTGCGTGGAGCGTCCGGTCGAAAAACCGGACCTCGTCCAGGCCGGCCGCCTTGAACCGCCGGGCCGCGAAATCCTCGTCGGCGTATGCCAGCGTCGCGGCCTCCGCCAGCCACCAGGCGTTGACCAGGCTGAACGTCGACGCACCGGGCTCGAACGGGACAAAGATCGTGATCCTCGAAATAGGCATACTCCAGAAACGGCGGGGCTCAGATCCTTCAGCTTCAGGGTCGGGACTTCCTTTTTCATGCGGACGGGAGGTCGCATGTGCCTTTCGGTCGAGATCATCGCACCCGACACGTTGCCATAGCCGAAAACGCAACGATCAGCAGCATGCAGATGCTACGCAGAATGTCGGATGTCCAAGTCCGGTCATTTTCTGCCAGAGCGGTGTTCGATTTGTCCTCGAGGGGATGACACCCGGCGCGCGTTGGCGCCTGGCCCCGTTTGGCGAAATAATGTCGGAGTCCGGTTGTTCGAGGAATCGCTCCTGGCCGAGGGCATCGTTAGCGCCCCGGACCAGCCGCACCGGGCGGGTCCCCCCGGCACCCGTGCTACGGGTTCTATTTGAACTGCGCCACCGCCCTGCCATAGGCCTGGTGCAGGTCCTTGTAAGCGTTCGCGAAACCATTTTTCGTGGCATCCCAGGCCGATGCCGAGGACTTCTCCATCTCGGCCAGTTTTGCCGACGCCTGGTCGCGCGACGCCTTCAACGCCTTGATCTCTTTCTCGTACCGGGCCTTTGCATCGCCGGAGGCCTTGGCGGACTTGTCCTCCAGCTGCGCGATTTTGGCGCCGGCCTCCTTCATCAGTTCCTTGCCGTGCGCGACGGCTTCCTTCTGCTTGTCGGCCCCGTAGGCCTTGATCGTATCCCATGCTTCGCCGGTCTTTTTCGAGACGTCCGCGGCGGTCGTCTGTGCGGATGCAGCCGCCAGGTTCATAAAAACCGAAAAAGCCACCGCCACCACAACGCCGAGCCTTTTTGATCGCAACATGGAGACCCTCCTTTGATTAAGGGGTTGCAAGGGTTGACTGCTGTCTGTTTCGATACCGGTCGGCCGCGCCGCAGGCGCATGCGTGAACCCGGCGCTACGGATCCCGCTTGAGGAAGGTGCAGACCGCCCCGTTGCTGAATTTGAACGTGAGCCCCTTGTTCTTGTCCAGCACCTTGACGCTCACCGGCTGGCCCTTCTCGTCCACATATTTGTCTGCGCCCTTGGCCGTGACCGTGCGGCTGGCCACCCCGCTTTTCTTGCCGGGCAGGATCCGGATCTGCTCCCTGGACACCACCACCCGCGCGCCTTCGACTTTCTTCTTCTTGCCGGAGTGCTCGACCGTGAGGCTGCCGGTGTGCTCCTGCGGCTTGTCGGGCTTCAGGTTGATCGCAGCTGCCGTGAAGGCATACAGCAGGAAAACGGCTGCAGCCATCGCCATCGTCGCGTATTTCTTCATAGCGCTCGTCCTTGTCCGATCGTGGCGTCGTGCGCGGCTGAGCGGCAGGGGCCGATGGACCATCCCCGCCGCGGACGACGGGGATGGTTTACCACGGATGCTATTTCTTGGCTATCTGTGGTGAACTTGGCGCCCTTCAGCGAGACGTCGACCATCAGGCCCTTGACGTCGAAGACAAAGGCGACGATCGGGTCGTTCAGCTCGGTGAAGAAATCACTTGAGCCCCTTGGCCGAATACATCGCGACCTTGTCGGCGACGAACTGGACCTTGACGTGCTTTTCCGCGGTCCCCCAGGTGCAGTTCTTCATGCCCACCGCCGAGTCGCAGGTCGGGCTGGACCCGAGGAGCTTCTCCACCTCCTGCAGGCTCATCCCCACCTTGATCTTGCTGTAGTTTTCCTGGGAAAGGTTGTCGCAGCCGACCGTCAGGAGACACACGGCCAGGACCAGCATCACGGATGTGATTCTAAACGAGAACCGCATGAAAACCTCCTTTGATGTTTGCGCATTGTCCCGGGGTGAACGCCTTCAGAAATCTACCATCCTGTCTTTCTTTAGAAGCCAACCCGCCTCGCCGGGCACGAGCTTGTACTGGAGCTGCCGCATGCCCCCGGTGGGTCGGTCATCGGCGTCGCCATCGCGGTAGACCGGGAACCGATGACCGAGCACGCCCTCGAGCACGGCATACTCGTCGCGCCCCCGGTAGCCCTTGGACGCCGCCTTGTCCTCGGCGATGGGCGGCAGGTAAATCTCGCTGAGCGATTTACGCTGGTTGGACGAATAGGCCACCAGGGATCCGCGCGCCCTGCTGTCCGCGGACGCCACATAGACATAGACCTCGGGCGAGCCGTCCGCATTCAGGTCTGCCACCTCGGCCCCCGTGACCCGGCCCTCGACCGTCCGCTCGATCGGCGAGTTGTCTATCGCGAGACCGGCCGGAACGATGCGCAGCGTGTTGACCGAGCCGCCGTTGGCGCTCGTGACACGGAACCGAATGCCCTGGAGCTCGAGCGCCCTGTCGAACGGCGCCGCGGGCGCTGGCGACGGCTGCGAGGTTGCGGACGACGCGGCCTTGTCCGCAACGGCGACCGCGAGCGTGTAATTCGCGGTTTCGTTGCGCCGGGCCGCGTTGCGCATCAGGTAGACGCGGATCGTGTAGACCCCGTCGGCCGGCAGCGCGGCCTCGCAGCGGTTGCCGGAGATCGAGCCCACGAATATGGCCTCATCCGTGCCGGGCGGCAGGACGTTGAAATACGCCGACGGGTTGCTCGGCTTGAAGCTGACGGTCATCGTCTGCCCCGCCCCGGCCCGCAGCTGATAATCCACGGCCTGGTAGCCCTTGATCCGGCCGGTGATGGCGGCGCTCGATGTGCCCTTCTTGAACTGGATCTGCTCTTTCCGGATGTCATCCGCTGCCGACACGTGCGCGCTGCTCGCAAAGAGCAGCAGCATTCCAGCCGCCAAAAATTTGATCTGTTTCAACTGACCCTCGCGATATTGGAGTCCGATCTTCCGGTTTAACGACAGCCCCTCTCGGGGGCCTCGCCGGTCGCCGGGCTGCGGTCGAGGCTCTCACCTCGCAGCCCGGATAGAAAAGGGGCCTTTGAGTCTGCACACTCATCGGCCCCTCGCGTTATTGCCATCCTTATGCTCTGACTACAGCCCGGAAACCGCGACTTCGACCCGGCGGTTCTTGGCCCGGCCTTCCGGCGTGTCGTTGCTGGCCACCGGGTTGCCTTCGCCGTACCACATGGCGGCCACGCGGCCGGGATCCAGCTTGAAGTTCTTCACCAGGTAGGCCGCCACCGCCTCGGCGCGCTCGCGCGAGAGCTTCATGTTGTACTCGGGCGTCCCGCGGTTGTCGCAGAAGCCCTGCACGGCCACGAAGGCCTGCGGGTAGCTCTGCAGGAACTTGCCCAGCTGGTTGAGCTCGTCCTTCTCCTGCGGCTTCAGATCGAACTTGTCGTAGTCGAAGTTGATGTTGCCGACCTTGATGCCCTTGATCTTCTTCTCGGCCATCGTCTCGACCGAGGTCTCGGCCTTCGTGTAGTAGAGCGGGCCGAGGGCGTAGTAGGGGTTGGTGATGTAGGAGTCGAAGGGGATCACGCGCGAGCAGGCGTTGGCCTTGCCCATGTCCCTGACGCGCTTCACGCCGTCCGGGTCCTCGGCGTAGGTGATCACGATGAAGCAGGCGTTGTACTTGCGGGCCAGCTCCGCGACCTTGTCACCCGGGTCCTTCTTGCCGGCCGCCTTCTCCCAGCCGCCGTCGCTGAAGACGTAGACCACGGTCTTGCCGGACAGGCCCTTCAGCACCCCTTCGAGCTTCTCGAAGCCGGCGACCAGCGGGGTGTTCCCGGAGCCCTTGGCCGGCAGCTGGTTCATGGCCGCGGAGAGCTTGGCCGCGTCGTACTTCTGCACCGGGTAGATCTCTTTCCAGGAGGGGCTGTGGGTGTAGACGCCGACGTTGTAGCCGAGGTCCGGCAGCCGCGTGAACCCGGCCTGCAGCGCCTCCTTCTCCATCTGGTAGTTGGTTTTCTTGAACTTGCGATGCGTGGTCTCCATCGAGCTGGAGGCGTCCACCAGCACGATCACGTTGTCCGCCGTGCGCACCAGCACGTCCTTGGTGACGACGTTCTGCGCGATGTCTTCCTGGTAGATGATTTCCGCGGCGTTGCCCGTCGGGATGAACCCGAGGACCGCCAGGGTGACCGCAACGGCTGTCAAAATCGACTTCGTCGTTTTCATTTCGCTTTCTCCTTTTCGGAATTGGCCGACGCCTCCGGATTCGAGTGGCGTCGACTTGCAGCAGCCCGCGCTTCTGCGGTCGGCCGCGCCATGATTCGAACTGCCTTTCCCCCAACCTGCCGGCCTTCTGCGATTCATGTGAAGCGCCGGCCCTCGGGCTCCCGTGCCCGCATGCAGCACCTGGGGCGGAGCTATGACCTATCTCGGAAATCGCGTGTCAGCGGCTCGGCCCGGCGTCGGTCGCAGAAAAACGCAGCATACGTTCTGCATGAGAGCAGGTGGAGCCGAGAGGATTCGTTGCATGGAACCGTCCGACACGTTTTCGAGATGGGGTTCGAATGGGGTGCCCGGCGTAAGCCCGAACTGCCCACATGAGGTCGTGGAAGTACTTCTAAGCATCCGGGCTGGGAGGCGCAAGGGGGCGTTGGGCCCATGCGGTAGTGAAGACGGGGCGGGGCGGCGGGCCATTCGCCGTACTCTGCGTACGGCGAATGGCCCGATAGGGCAGCGGATACAGCCGGCTCGACTGAAATGCCCGGCTTAGGGGTTGAGCAGATTGGGTGGTTTGCCGGTGGTCAAGGCGGCCACGAGGTTTTGCGCTGCGAGCAGCGCCATGGCGTGGCGCGTGGCTTCGGAGGAGCTCGCGATGTGGGGCGTCAGGACGACATTCTTCAGACCGAGAAAGGCCGGGTCCAGAGCGGGCTCGTTCTCGAAGACGTCCAGCCCGGCGCCGCCCAGCCGGCCGCTTTTCAAGGCCGCGACCAGCGCGGCGTCGTCCACGACGCCGCCGCGCGAGGCGTGGATGAGGATGGCCCCGGGCTTCATCTTCGAAAGCTCCCGGGCGCCCACGATGTGGTGAGTCGCCGGTGAATACGGCACGTGGATGGTCAGGATGTCGGCGGAGGCCAAGAGCTCGTCCATGCCGACGAAGGCCGCGTTGCCGTGGCGCTCCGCCTCCGCGTCGGCCCGCTGCGCGTCGTGATAGATGACCTTCATGTCGAACCCGACGGCCCGGCGGGCCACCCGCCGGCCGATGCGGCCGAAGCCCAGGATGCCCAGGGTCGCGTGGTGCACGTCCGCGCCCAGGAACTGCTTCAGGTACCAGCCCTTCCACTGCCCGGCGCGCACGTGCGCATCGGACTCCACCACCCGGCGGGCCGTGGACAGGATCAGCGCCCAGGTGAAATCCGCGGTGCTGTCGTCCAGCACCCCGGGCGTGTTCGTTGCCATGACCCCGGCCGTGGAGCACGCCGGCAGGTCGATGTTGTTGAAGCCGACCGCGATGTTGCAGACGGCCTTCAGGTCAGGACAACGTGCGAGGAGCTGCGCGTCGACCCGGTCCACCAGGGTGGTCATGGCCCCGGTCTTGCCGGCGAGGTTTTGCGCCAGCGCCTCGGCGTCCATGGGCGTGTCCGCCTGGTTGGCGGTCACGTCGAAGTGCGTACGCAGATAATCCAGGACATCATCGAAAATCTCGCGGGTCACCAGTACGTTCGGTTTCATGGCTTGGTCCACCTCGTTATGTGCAATTTCAGGCACAGCGGCCTTCTGTTCATTCGATCCCTATCCGCCTCCCGACCTCCCCGTGAAAGGGAGGAAGTCGCTCTTGGACCTCTCTCCCCTCCTCTTCAAGCCTGGCAGGGTAGGGATGGGGTTGGTGTGCGCGGCCGCAGTCCTCAACGGCCGTACACCAAACTCGGCAGCCACAAACCGATCGCCGGGAACATGTACAGCAGGAATATCGCGAACACCTGGATCGCCATGAACGGCATCATCCCCAGGAAGATTTGGTTGAGCGTCACGTGTGGCGGCGAGACGCCTTTCAGGTAGAACGCGGCCATGGCTACCGGCGGGGACAGGAACGCGGTCTGCAGGTTGAGCGCCACCAGCAGGCCGAAGAAGAGCGGATCGATGTTGAATTGCGCCAGCAGCGGGAGGAAGATCGGCAGGAAGATGATGATGATCTCGGTCCACTCCAGCGGCCAGCCGAGCAGGAAGATGATGACCTGCGCCAGGAGCATGAATTGCACGGGCGACATGTCGAGCGACTGGACCCACGCGTTGATGATCTCCTGCCCGCCCAGGAGCGCGAACGCCGCGGCGAAGATGCCCGACCCGACGAACAGCCAGCACACCATGGCGCTGGTCTTGGCGCAGAGGAAGACCGCCTCCTTGAGCATCGTCATGTTGAAGCGTCCATAGGCGATCGCCAGCACGAACCCCCCGAACGATCCCATCGCCGCCGCCTCGCTCGGCGTCGCGAGCCCCATGAGGATGGAGCCGAGGACCCCGATGATCAGCAGCGCCAGCGGGAAGAAGGAGGCCAGCAGCATCTTGAAGATCTCGAGCCGCACGAAGGTGAAGATCGCATAGAAGATCGCGAGCCCCGCCGCGAAGACGCCAAGCGTGATCCACCACCACGTGGGGACGGGTTTGCGCTCACCCGGCGCGACCGCGTCCTCCTTGGGCGCGTCCGACTTCCCCTCGGCGGGCGCCTTCTGGCTTTCGGCCGTGGTTGCGGCGGCGGCCGGCGCTCCTGGCAAGGTCTCGGCCGGAGGCTCCTGCAGCCCGCCGGTTTCTTCTGCCGGCTCCTCCAAGTCCCCGGTTTGCTCTTCCCGTCGCCGCAAAGCCCATTTCCTCCAACTCCGAGGGCACCACGTAGTCCGGAGCGGTCACGGCAACATAGATCGAGCCCATGAGCAGCGCGACCGCCAGGGCCGGCAGCAATGCAATGCCCAGGTGGTTGAGCAGGGTGCGCATCGGGACGTCGGCGTTGCGCTTGCCCTTGATCGCGCCAATCAACCCCAGCATAACGTTGCTGCTCCCGAGCTTGGTAATGACCTCCGCGAATTTGGGCAGCGGCACGTACTGGTCCTCCGCCGAGAGCGGCGGAGCGATGCTGGGCTTGATTTTTGCGTAAACGATGACATAAGCGACGTACAATCCCGCCAGCATGAGGCCGGGGAAGAAGGCGCCGGCGTAGAGCTGCATCACCGAGACGCCGGCGGTGGCGCCGTAGAGGATCAGCAGGACCGAGGGCGGGATCAGGATGCCGAGGGTGCCGCCCGCAGTCACGGAGCCCGCCGCGACCCGGACGTTGTATCCGGCTTTCAGCATCGCCGGAAAGGCGAGCAGGCCCATCAGCGTCACCACCGCGCCGATGATCCCGGAAGCGGTGGCGAAGATCGCGCAGGTGATGATCGTCGCAACCGCCAGCGACCCGGGAATGCGCGTGGTCGCCAGGTGCAGGCCCTTGAACAGAGCCTGGATAAGATTGGCGCGCTCGACCAGATAGCCCATGAAGACGAACAGCGGAACCGAGATCAAAACGTCGTTGGTCATGACCCAATAGGCCCGCTGGACCATCAGATCGAGCGTCTGCTGCACCGCCAGCGACGGGTCCACGCTGTTGTAGGCGAACCAGGTGAACATCGTCCCCAGACCCATCAGGGTGAACGCCGTGGGAAAGCCGAGCATGATCGCCACGACGATCAGCGCCAGCATCAGGAGCCCCAGGTGGCCGTTGGTTATCTGCGATACCGGCGGCATCAGGACGAAGAGGGCAATCACCACCGCGGCCATGATCGAGAGTCCGAACCAGGCTTCTTTTCTCATTGGTCGCCCCCTTTCTTGGCCGTCACGAACGCATCGAGCTTGGCGATATCCTCGTCCTTGACGTTCATCTGTGCCTTCAGTTTCTCGACGTCGACCTCCTCGACGTCCTGCTGGCGCGAGGGCCACCGGCCATGCTTCAGGCAGAGCACGCAGCGGATGATTTCGACGATGCCCTGCACCAGGATAAACGCCCCCGCCACCGGGATGACGGTCTTGAACGGGTAGATGGGCGGACCCTCCGTGGTGATGCTCGAGTGCTCCCAGATCGCCCAGGAGTCGGCGGCATAGGTGTAGCCGGCCCAGCAGAGCGCGGTCACCCCGGGCAGGAAGAACACGATGTACAGCGTCAGGTCGAACCGGCCTGCAGCCGCGGCGGGAAGAAGCCGTAAAGGACATCCCCGCGAACGTGGCCGTTCTTGGACAGCGTGTAGGCGCCCGACATCATGAACAGGGTCCCGTACATCATGAGCATGGCATCGAAGGCATAGGCGTGCGGGGCGTCGAGCGCGTAGCGCGAGAACACTTCATAGGTGATGAGAAAGGTGAGCGACACGATGAGCCAGGAAAACGTCTTACCTACAAACGTGCTGATCCTGTCGACGGTAAGCAGTATTTTTTGCATGTTCGATCCTGTCTAGTGATCAGCCATCCGGGCGCCG